>JBEKBS010000013.1:0-83227 GCA_050015275.1 Candidatus Aminicenantales bacterium
TGATCGTGCTTAGGGCCGTCTCGACGGCATCCTGCTTGGCCCGGAGGCCGGCCGCGAGCCCCCTGGCTTCCCTTTCCCTCCGGGTGACCAGCCCGATCCTGGCGATGAGAGGGTAGAGGGCGTCGAGGCCGGTCCCGATGTCCAGGACAAAGACAGGCAGCTTGAGGGCGGTCAGGCGGTTGACGATGCGGAGCGGGTTTCCCCGGAAGGCGATGACGAGGTCCGGCGCGAGGGCCTGGATGCGCTCGATGTTGGGGTCGACGAGCCCGCCTATTTTCGCGATGGATACGGCCTCGGGCGGGTAATCGCAGAACCTGGTGACCCCCACGACGTTCCGGCCCAGGCCGAGGGCGAAGAGGATCTCGGTGATGTTCGGGGCCATCGAGACGATCCGGGCCGGGGTCGTCTCGGGCAGCGGGAAGGGGCGGCCGAGGTCGTCACGGACGGACTGGGGCTTCCCGGCGGCGGATTGAACGGCCACGAGAAGGAAGATCGACAAGGCAGCCGGAATCCAGGCGCCGGACCCGCGGCGGGATCTCTCGCTCACCGGCCCTTTCCCCCCGTCACAAGCGAGATCTCCGGGAGGCCGGAGCGGCTGTTCGGCTTGACATCGACCTCCGCCTCGAAAATGGCCCTGACCATGTTCGCCGTGATCGTTTCGGCCGGCCCGCCCTGGGCCGCGATCCCCCCGTCTTTCAGGTGGACCAGGCGTTCGGCGTGGGCCGCGGCGAGGTTGATGTTGTGCTCGGCGGCCAAGATCGTCTTCGCTTTGTCCTTCTGAAGGCCTTTGAGAATGGCGTAGATCTCGACCTGGTAGCTGATGTCGAGGTGGAGGCTGGGCTCGTCAAGGAAAAGGATGGGCGTGTCCTGGGCCAAAGCGCGGGCGATAAAAACCCGCTGCCGCTCGCCGCCGCTCAGGTGGCCCACTTTTTTCCCCAGCAGGCTAGCCGTCTCCGTCAGGCACACGGCCTCGTCGACGGCGTTGGCGTCCCCGGCGGAGAGCGTCTCGAACCGGGACTGGCGGGCATAGCGCCCCATGAGGACGACCTCCCGGGCCGTGAACTCGAAGATGGGCTCGGCCAGCTGGGGGACGTAGGCGATCTTCCGGGCGATCTCGCGCCGGCCCAGGCGAAAAAGATCGTCGCCGTCCAGGACGACCTCGCCCCGGACGTTCCCGAGAAGGCCCATCATGGCCCGGATCAGGGTGCTTTTCCCAGAACCGTTCCGGCCGAGGACGGCGACGAACTCTCCAGGCTCGAGGGCCAGGGAGATATCCTTGATAACGAAGCCGCCGTCGTATCCGGCGGAGAGGTTCTTGACTTCCAGGATCGCCATGGCCGGACTTAGTATATCCGCATTCCTTGACTTTTCAAGGGGATGAACCTAAGATGAATTTTGCCTTTTCGGGCCGGCGTTAGGCCCGAAACCCGACGTTCCGAGGACAGCTCGAACCATGAAGGAGACCTACGACTTTCAGCCCATCGAGGAAAAGTGGCAGCGCCGCTGGGAGGCCGAGAAAGCTTTCCGGGCGATCGAGGACCCGTCCAAGGCCAAGTTCTACTGCCTGGAGATGTATCCCTACCCGTCCGGTCGCATCCACATGGGCCACGTCCGGAACTACTCAATCGGCGACGTCGTCGCCCGGTTCAAGACGATGAAGGGGCAGAGCGTTCTCCATCCCATCGGCTGGGACGCCTTGGGCATGCCGGCCGAGAACGCGGCCATCAAGCACGGCATCCATCCCCGGGACTGGACCCTCGGCAATATCGACCATATGCGGACGCAGCTCAAGAGGATGGGCTTCAGCTACGACTGGGACCGCGAAGTCAATTCCTGCCAGCCTGAGTACTATCATTGGAATCAGTGGATCTTCCTCAAGATGCTCGAGAGGGGCCTGGCCTTCCGCAAGGAAAGCTGGGTCAACTGGTGCCCCCAATGCCGGACCGTCCTGGCCAACGAGCAGGTCGTGGCCGGCGGCTGCTGGCGCTGTGATACGGTCGTCACCCAGAAAAAGATGGAGCAATGGTTCCTGAAGATCACGGACTATGCCGACGAACTCCTCGCGGGACACGAATCCCTCGGGAAATGGCCCGAGCACGTCCTCCAGATGCAGAAGAACTGGATCGGCCGGAGCACCGGGGCCCACGTCCATTTCGGACTCGAAGGGTCGCCGACGACGATCGAGGTCTTCACGACCCGACTGGATACGATCTACGGAGCGACCTTTCTGGTGGTCTCGCCCGAACATCCCGCCGTCCCCGACCTCATCGCCGGGCCGGGCGGGGAGAAGCTCAAGGCCTGGGTCGCCCGGGCCGTCGTCGAGATGCGGCTGAAGCGGGAGATCGGCGAGACCGGGAAGGACGGCGTGGATACCGGGAAAAGGGCCCTGAACCCCTTCACGGGTGAGCTCATCCCGATCTGGCTGGCCAACTACGTCCTCATGGACTACGGGACGGGCGCGATCATGGCCGTTCCTGCCCACGACGCCAGGGATTTCGAGTTCGCCAAGGGCTACGGCATCCCCATCCGGACGGTCATTGCGCCGCCGGGGGAAGAGACGAAGCCGCACGGGGCTGCTCCGGCCGAGGTCTTCGAGGATCATGGAGTCCTCGTCAACTCCGGCCCGTTCTCCGGCCTCCGGTCCGCCGAGGCGATGGAGAAGATGGGAGCGTACGCCGAGGAAAAGGGCTTCGGCCGCCGGAGCACCGTCTACCGCCTCCGCGACTGGGGCATCTCGCGCCAGCGGTATTGGGGGACCCCGATCCCGATCATTTACTGCGAAAAATGCGGGACCGTCGGTGTCCCCTACGAGGACCTCCCCGTCGAGATCCCCTACGACGTCGAGATCACGGGCGCCGAGGGGTCGCCGCTCGAACGGCTCGAGAGCTTCGTCCGGACGACCTGCCCGAAATGCGGCCTCCCGGCCCGCCGCGAGACCGACACGATGGATACGTTCGTCGATTCGTCATGGTATTTTTTCCGCTATTGCTCGCCGGGCGAAAGGAACCTCCCCTTCGCCCCGGCCGCGGCGAAATTCTGGCTCCCGGTGGACCTCTACATCGGCGGCGTCGAGCACGCCATCCTCCACCTGATCTATTCGAGGTTTTTCACGAAAGTCCTAAGGGACTTCGGCCTCACGGCGGTCGACGAGCCGTTCCCTCATTACCTGGCCCAGGGGATGGTCACCAAGGACGGGTCGGCCATGTCCAAGTCCAAGGGCAATATCGTCGACCCGGATGATATCCTGACCCGATACGGCGCGGACGCGCTGAGGGTCTTCATCCTCTTCGCTTCGCCCCCGGAAAAGGAGTTCGCCTGGGCGGAGGAAGGGCTCGAGGGCTGTTTCCGTTTCCTGACCAGGATCTGGTCGCTCGTCCATGAAAACCTCGACCTGTTCGAGGCCGTCGCGGGAGCGGATCCCACGGCCCGGGAGGCCGGGGAGGCCGGAGGCCGCGTCATCAAGAAAATGCACCAGACGATCCGGAAGGTCGGCGAGGACATCGAAATCCGGTTCCACCTGAACACGGCCGTGAGCTCGATCATGGAGTTCCTGAACCTGGTCAAGAAGGAGAAGGACGGGCTGAGAGGGACGCCCGGCGGTCGAGCGGCCCTGCGCCTGGCGATCGAAACGCTCGTCGCCATCCTGTCGCCGTTCGCCCCACACATGGCCGAGGAGCTCTGGGAGAGAACGGGTCACAAGGGCCTGCTGATGCGGTCGCCCTGGCCCGAGTTCGATGCGGACCTTGCGCGCGAGGAGCTCGTCACGGTCGTCGTCCAAGTCAACGGGAAACTCAGGGACAAGTTCGAGGCCGAGCCCGGCCTGGCCGGGCCCGAAATGGAGGCGCGGGCCCTGCTCCTGCCGAAGGTCCAGGCCGCCCTCGGCGGCCGGCCGCCGCGGAAAGTCATCTGCGTCAAGGACAAGCTCGTCAACATCGTAGGCTAATGGCGGATCATCATCGGTTGTCGTTTGTCATCCTTCTGGCGGTCGTCGCCCTGACAGCCGCGGCCTGCGGCTACCACTTGCGCGGCACCGGGAGCTTCCTGCCCCCGTCCGTCAAGACCATGAGCATCCCGGTCTTCAAGAACCTGACGACCCGCTACGAGCTGGACATCAAGCTGACCCGGGCCGTGATCAACGAGATGGTCGCCCGGGGGAAGGTGACCATCACGGCCAACCCGGAGAAGGCGGATGCCGTCCTCGAGGGCGAGGTCGTCTCCTTCTCGGCGACCCCCGTCGGCTTCACGGGACAGGCCCAGGCCGACCGCTACACCATTACGGTGAAGACGAAAATCGTCCTGAGAGAAAGGACCGGGGAGAAGCCCCTCTTCTCCAACCCGTCTTTCATTTACGTCGAGCAGTACCAGGTCCCGCCGGGCCTGGACTTCGAGTCCGTCCAGACGGAAGCCATCGACAAGATCGCCGAGGCGTTCGCCCGCAGCCTCGTCGCCACCATCCTGGAAGGGTTCTGAGGTGCACAGCGCCCTCCTCAACGCCGAGATCAGCGAGGACAGCCTTCTGGCCTGTTATTTCCTCTACGGCGAAGAGACCTTTCTCGCCGACCAGTTCGTCGGCCAGCTCCGGGACATGCTGGCCGCCTCCTCGGACGAGGACTTCCGCCTGGACAGGTATTACCTCGACGAATCGAAATGGATGGACGTCATCGACACCGCCCGGACCGTGCCCTTCCTCTTCCATGCCTGGCGGGTCCTCGTCGTCTCGATCCCTGAGCGGCGTCCGGGCTCCGACAGGGGCGGCGGTCAGCGCGGGGAGGCGGGCGGCGACGAGATGAAAGGGGCGAAGTTCCTGAGCGAGGCTGACCAGAAGATCATCCGCGCCTACTTCGCCGAACCGGCGGCCCGGACCACCCTCGTCGTCATCATGCCCGGGAAGGTCAGGAAGAACGACTCCATTGTCCGGTTCTTTTCGTCCCTGCCGAAGTCTTCCGTCCTGGTCAAGGAGGTTAAGCGTCTCTATGCGCAGGGCGTCAAGAACTGGGCCGACCGGAAGGCCCAGACGCTCGGAAAGTCGCTCACCGAAGGAGCGAAGGCCCGCCTGTACGAGATCGTCGGCTCCGACCTCAGGCTGCTTTCGAACGAGCTCGAAAAGCTGGCGACCTTCGTCGGCGACAAGCGGGGGATCAGCGAGGAGGACGTCAACCAGGCTACGGCCTGGCTCAGGAGCTACGAGTCCTACGAGATCGACGATGTTCTGACGAACGCGGACTTCGAACAGGGGGTCACGATCCTCGGCCACCTCTTCTCGGAGGGCGAAAAGCCGGAGCTCATCGTCGGGCGGCTGACGACTTTCTTCAGGAACGTCCTCGCGGCCCAGACCTGGCTCCGCGAAAGGAGCAAGACGAGGGAGGAGATTTTCCAAGAGTTCTTTCCCTATATCCAGAAGGCCCATTCCGGCCTCTACGAAAGGAAATATGAGGGGTTCTTCTCGGCCGTCGAGGGGCTGTCACGGACAGAGCTCGCCTCCGTCCTGAGGAAACTCCAGAAGGTGGACATCAGGATCAAGACGACCGAGACCGATGCGAAGACGGCCCTCGAGGTCTTCCTGAAGGAGTATTGTCTGCTGCGGGGCCGGAGGAAGGCTATTTCGCGGGGCTGACGCCCAGCCCGACGACCTGACGGCTGAGGCGGGATTTGTAACGGCTCCCCGTGTTCTTGTGGATCGTGCCTTTCTTGACGGCCTGGTCGATCGTCGAAATGACGCCGGGGAGGAGCTTCCGGGCCGTTTCCTGGTCTTTATTCTCGGTCGCTTCGCGGACTTTCTTGATGCCGGTGCGGAGCGCGGACGTGTTCCGGGCGTTGACCGCCTTCCTGCGGATGCTGCGCCGCTCTTGCCGGATGGCGGATTTGTGATGGGCCATGGTTTGACTCCTTGAAAGGCGTCTATGATAGAATATCCTGGTTTCAAAGTCAAACAGCCTCCCCACTGGAGCGAGGCGGCCCTGCCTGATGGAACGCGACGACCAGAGAAGCCGGCTCCTGCGGTCCACGGCCTCCGTGGCCCTGCCGACGCTCGTCAGCAGGCTGCTGGGCTACGTCCGGGACCTCCTCCAGGCCTATTTCCTGGGCACGGGCCACAGCGCCGACGCCTTCACCATCGCCTTTACCATCCCTAATCTCTTCCGCCGCCTGACGGGCGAAGGGGCCATGACGGCGGCGTTCGTTCCGACCTTCACGGAGATCAAGGGAAAGGGCGACCGGAAGGAGCTTTGGAAGTTCGGCAACGTCTTTTTCTATGATCTCGCCCTGGTCATGGGTCTCGCGACCATCCTGGGCATCGTCTTCGCGCCGGGCCTCGTCAAGGTCATCGCCTACGGGTTCAAGGCGACCGAAGGCAAGTGGGCCCAGACGATCGCCATGACCCGGATCATGTTCCCGTACCTCTTTTTCATCAGCCTGGCGGCCCTGGCCTCGGCCATCCTCAATTCCTTCCGCCGGTTCTTCATCCCGGCCTCGACGCCGATCCTGTTCAATTTGGCCGTCATCGCCGCCGCGGCCTGCCTGGCCCGCGGATCGAGAGCGCCGGCCCGCGTCTTTTGCCTCGGCGTTCTGGCCGGAGGCGTCCTGCAGCTCCTCGTCCAGGTCCCCTTCCTCCGGAAGGAGGGGATGCGCTTCACCTTCGGCCTGTCCTTCAGGCATCCGGCGGTCCGCCGCGTCGCGGCCCTCATGGTGCCGGGGGTCCTCGGGGCGGGCGTCTACCAGGTCAACTTCGCCCTGAGCCGGATGATCGCGTCCGGTTTGGGGCGGGGAAGCACGGCCGCGCTTTACTACTCGTCGAGGATCGAGGAGCTGACCATGGGGCTTTTCTCGATCGCCCTCGCCGCCGCCCTCCTGCCGGTCTTTTCAGAACACGCCGCGGCCCTGGACATGCCGGAGATGAAGCGGACGCTGGGTTTTTCCCTCAGACTGACCTCGTTCGTGACGCTTCCTGCCGCGGCCGGGCTCGTCGTCCTCAGCCGGCCGATCATCAGGGTCCTCTTCGAGCGGGGGAAGTTCGACAGCGAATCGACCTCCCTGAGCGCGGCCTGCCTCCTGTTCTTCGCCTTGGGCCTGCCCTTCGTTTCCGGGGTGAAAATGCTCGCCCCGGCCTTCTTCTCGCTCAAGGACATGAGGTCTCCCGTCATCGTGGGAGTTGCCGTCATGGCCGTCAACGTCGGCTTGTCGTTCGCCCTGATGGGCCGCCTGCGTGTCGGCGGCCTGGCCCTTGCCCTGTCGTTGTCGCAGGTGGTCAACTTCGGCGCCCTCTTCGCTTGGCTCGAGAAAAAGATCGGGCCCATGGACAGGCGGGCCGTCGCCGCCACGGCCGGCAAGGCCTTGGCCGCCTCAGCCCTGATGGCCGCGGCCCTCCTGTTCTTCCGGCCCGTTATCGACGTCGCGACAGCGCCCTTCGCCCGTCAGGCGGCGGGATTGGCCGCGGCCATCGCCCTGGGCATCGGCCTCTATATCCTGTCCCTCTGGCTCATCAGCCCGAAGGAGGCGAAAAGTCTCGTCGGGACTGTTCTCCACGCCGCGCGGCCCCGTGCCCGAAAGGAGGCCGGATGAAAATCGTGCTGCAGAGGGTCAAGGAAGCCCGGGTCGAGGTCGAGGGGAATACGGTCGGCCGCATCGGGAAGGGGATCTGCCTCCTCCTGGGAGTCGAAAAGGGCGACACGGAGGACGAGGCCTGCCTCTTGGCCAGGAAAGCGGTCGAACTTCGCATCTTCCCGGACGCCGATGGAAAGATGAACCTGTCGCTGGCCGACCTCGGCGGCGAGGTCCTGGCCGTCTCCCAGTTCACGCTGGCCGGGTCGGTCCGCAAGGGCAGGCGGCCGAGCTTCGACGGCGCCGAGGAGCCCCGCCGGGCTGCGGAGATATTCGACCACTTCGTGGGCGCCGTCGAGGCCATGGGGGTCACGGTCGAGACCGGCGTTTTCCAGGCCGTCATGGATGTCCACATCGTGAACGACGGCCCGGTGACTTTCGTTCTCGATTCCCGGAAAGGCCCTGGCGGCGGCGAAGAGGGATGAGAAAGCCGGCCCCGACCTCACCCCTCTGGGGGATGGCCGCCCAGCCAAAATCACCTGCGGAATCCCCGGCTCTGACCATAGACCGGTCCGGCCGTTCCGCCCATAATGCCCAGAGGACGGAGACTGTTCCGGAGACCGTAGGGTTCTGCGCCGCAAATGAGGTCTCCTGAGATGGACAAAAGCGCATTGCCATGAGCCGATTCGTGAGCCGGGAGCCGAGGCCGCGCCTGCCCCGCCTTCCTCTGAGCGGCGCCATCGACCTGACCTACAGGTGCGGCAACGACTGCCGTCACTGTTGGCTCAGGCTTGCCCCAGGCTCGCCGGAGGGGAAGCGCGAGCTCACGTTCGAGGAGATCCGGACGATCGTCGATGCGGCCCGGCGGATGGGCTGCCGGGGCTGGTCCCTTTCCGGCGGCGAGCCCATGCTCCGCCCGGATTTCGCCGAGATCTTCGACTACATCACCACGCATTCAGCCACATACACCCTGAACACGAACGGGGCCCTGATCACGCCGGCGATCGCCCGCTTAATGAAGAAGCAGGGCACGAAGCTTATCGCCCTCTATGGCGCCACGTCCGAGGTCCACGACCGGGTCACCCGGAATCCCGGTTCCTTCGAGGCCCTGAAAAGGGGCATCGACCTTCTCCGCGAGGCGAACGCCCGGTTCACCGTCCAGATCGTCCCGATGAAAAGCAACCTCGACGAGTACGAAGCCATGGCCCGGCTGGCCGGATCCTGGAGCCCGTCCTGGCGGGTCGGGGCGGGCTGGCTCTGTCTCGCGGCCGACGGCGACTCCGGCAAGAACAGAGGGATCCGGGAAGAGCGGCTGGCCCCCGCCGATGTCCTCAGGATCGACCGGCCGGAGGGCCCGTCGGGCGGCCTCGACGAAGAGCGTTCGTCGTGCCCGTCCGCCTCGGGCGGCGGGCTCTACGCGGAGTGCCTTGCCGGCCGCCGGGAATTCCATATTGACCCCTACGGCGGGATGAGCTTCTGCGGCTTCGCCAAGGACCCGGCCCTGCGCCTCGACCTCCGCCGGATGAGCTTCCGAGAGGCCTGGGACGACCGCCTCCCCGGGCTGGCCGACAGGATCAAGCCGGGGAAAAAATATTTCGAAAATTGCGGGGCCTGCGACCTCCGGGATGATTGCCGGTGGTGTCCCGTCTACGCTTACCTCGAGCACCGCGACCACTCGGCCAGGATCGATTATCTTTGCGCGATCGCCCGGGAGGAGAGGGCCTTCAGGAATGAATGGGAGAGGACGCATTGCCGCTCCTACGGGATCGCCGGCCTGAGGATCCGGGTCGAGGCGGACTTGCCGATCACGGACTCGACCTTCCAACCGAAGCTCGAGCGCTTCAGAACTTCGGGCCCGGGCGAGAGCATCATCAGGATCCGCCACCACTTCTCGCTCCCGGACCTCGCCGGAGAGGATCTGGGACAAGAGGTCTACCGCAAGCCGCCATGGGCGATCTTCCGGAAGGGCAGCTCCTGGATCTACTTGGGCATTTACCCCGACCCGGCTGACAAGAGGATCCACAGGGTCATCGTTTTCAACGACGACCATACCCGGGCCGGGATCTTCAGCCCTTCGGCCGAGCTGTTCCGCGGCGGCGGCCTCGATTCCTTGACGATCCTCGCCTCCGACCAGATCCTGCTGGCCCGGGTCCTGCCGTTCGTCGGCGGCGCGTTCGTCCACGCGGCGGGTGTCAGCCTGAACGGCAGCGGCCTTCTCTTCGCCGGACCTTCGGAGGCCGGGAAATCGACCATCGTCAAAATGCTCAAGGGAAGGGCCGAGATCCTCTGCGATGACCGGATGATCGTCAGGAGAAACGCCGGAGGGTTCCGCATCCACGGGACCTGGAGCCACGGCGAAGTCCCCGATGTCTCCCCGGGTTCGGCCCCCTTCCGGGCCCTCCTTTTCCTCCGGCAGGCCAGGGAGAACCGCATCGAGCGGGTCGAAGACCCGAAGGCCGTTCTCAAAAGCCTCCTGCCGCGGTTCGTCAGGCCCCTCGTGACGGCGGACTGGTGGAACCGGGTCCTCACCCTGGCCGGGGAGATCGCGGCCGGGATCCCTTGTTACGATATGCATTTTGACAAGAGCGGCACGGTCGTCGACGCCCTCGAGGAGATGTTTAAATGAGCCCGGCGGCAAAGGCCTTCACGAGAAAGGTTGAGTCCGGCCGGGCGGACTTCTGGAAGGCCGGGCGCCCGCGTCTCGCCAGGCTCGACATCGAGCTCACCGAGCGGTGCAACAACGACTGCGTCCACTGTTCGATCAACCTGCCGGACGGGGACGACGAGGCCAAGCGCCGGGAATCGACCACGGCAGAGATCAAGAATATCCTCGCCGAGGCGGCTTCTCTCGGCTGCCTGAGCGTCAGGTTCACGGGCGGGGAGCCCCTCCTCCGGGAGGATTTCGAGGAGACCTACATGGCCGCCCGGAAGCTGGGCCTCCGGGTCAGGATCTTCACCAACGCCACTCTCGTCACGCCGCGGCTCGCCGCGGTCCTCAAGAAGGTCCCGCCGCTCGAAAAAATGGAAGTCTCCGTCTACGGAATGACAAGCGAGACCTCGGAAAAAGTGACCGGGAACCCTGGCGCGTACGAGGCGTCCCGGCGGGGCATCGGCCTTCTCTCCGGTCACGGCATCCCGTTCGTGCTCAAAGGCGTTGTCGTGCCGGACACGAAGGGCGAGATGGACCGCTTCGAGGCCTGGGCCCGTGAGATCTCCGGCGCGGCCGGACGTCCTGCCTACGCCGTGCTTTTTGACCTGAGATCGCGCCGCGACAATGAAGCTAAAAACGACCGGATCCGGGAGCTCAGGATGGGACCGCGGGAATACGTCGAGCTGGAATCCCGCCTACGAAAAAGCCATGCGGGCGAACTCAGGGGATTCGTCGCCCGTTTCGCCGGGACAAGCGGCGACCGCCTCTTCGCCTGCCTCGCCGACACGGGCAGCGTCGATGCCTACGGCCGCTTCCAGGTTTGTCTCCTCCTGCGGCACCCCGAGACCGTCTTCGACCTGAAAAAAAGTTCTTTGCGAAGCGCCGTCGAGGAGTTCCTGCCGAAGGTCCGGGAGATGCGGGCGTCAGATCCGGCCTATCTCGAGCGCTGCGGCCGTTGCTTTCTTAAGGCCTTGTGCCTGCTGTGCCCGGCGAGGTCATGGACGGAGCATGGCACTCTCGACACCCCGGTCGAGTATCTTTGCGGGATCACCCATGCCCAGGCGGTCTCGATCGGGGTCATCAGAGAAGGGGAGAAGTCCTGGGCCGTGGCGGACTGGCGGGCCCGGGTCGAACGGCTGACAGCTTCGCCGAAGGATCGGGAAACGGCGCGGATCGAAGGCCGCGAGGAATGCTGAGGAGAAGAATCATGGAAAGTCCGATCAGCCTGGATTCGGCCTATGGGCCGTCGGAAGACGTCGTCGTCAGAGAGATCGAGGGGGAGCTCATCATCGTCCCGCTCGTCTCCGGCATCGGGGACCTCGAGGACGAGCTCTTCACCCTGAATGAGACCGGCCGGGCCATCTGGCAGAGGCTCGACGGCCTGAGGCCATTACGAGCCGTCGTGAACGAGCTCGCCGCCGAGTTCGACGCGCCGGCCGGACGCATCGAGGAGGACGTCGTCGGGCTCCTCGAGGAGCTCGCCCGGCGGAAGATGATCGTCCGGAAAGGATGAGCGCTCGAGACATGAAACCCGCCCGGCTCATCAGGAAAGATAGAGAGCTCGCGCTCTCGGGCAAAGCCCTGACCGGGCTCATGCGGGCGGTCCTCGCGAAAGGAAAGCCCCTGCGGTTCCGGGCCAGAGGGCTCAGCATGTCGCCCTTCATCAAGGACGGTGACGTGGTAACTGTGCGGCCGCTCGCGGGAGCGCGCCCGAGGGCGGGAGACATCGTGGCGTTCCTCCATCCCGCGACCGGCAAGGCGGCTGTCCACAGGGTCGTCGGAGAATGGTCGGGCCTTTTCTCGCTGAAGGGAGATAACACTCCTGGGGCCGACGGTGTGCTATCGCTCGAACAAATCCTGGGGACCGTCTGCCGTATCGAAAGGTCGGGCAAAAGCGTCCTTTTAGGACGGCGCCCGGGCCGGGCCGTGATCGCCTCGCTCTCGCGGTCCGGGTTGCTGACGAAAGCCCTGGGAGCCGCCCGCCGGGCGTCCGGCCGGAAACCCGGGAGGAGCCGGTCATGACCCGGCGCTTCGTTTCCCGCAAGGAGCTGCCCGCCCTTCCGCTCTGGGAGAAGATGGGGAAGAGAAGGGCCGCACTCAGCTTCGATCTCGAAGTGACCGACCGCTGCAACCTCAACTGCCGCCATTGCTATATCAACGTCCCGGCCGGAGACAGGGCCGCGAAAAGGCGGGAGGTCGATGCGGCCGAGGTCGGCCGGATCGGAGCCGAAGCCGCCTCCCTCGGCGTCCTCTGGTGCCTGATCACGGGCGGGGAGCCCCTCCTCCGGAAGGATTTTTTCGAGGTTTACCTGGCCTTGAGGCGGCTGGGATTTCTGATATCGGTTTACACGAACGCGACGCTCATCGGCTCGGAGCACATCCGGTTTTTCAAAAAATATCCGCCCCGGGACATCGAAGTGACGGTCTACGGCGTGACAGAAGAGACCTACGAGCGGGTGACCCGGGTGCCCGGCTCGTTCGCGGCTTTCCGACAAGGGCTCGGTCTTCTCCTCGAGAGCGGCGTCAAGGTCCGGCTCAAGGCCATGGCTATGCGCTCCAATTATCACGAACTCCCGGCGATCGCCGAGTTCTGCCGGGCGAGGACCAAGGATTATTTCCGCTTCGACCCGTTCCTCCATTACCGTTTCGACCGGGATCCCGGACGCAATAAGGAGATCGAGGCCGAGCGGCTGAAGCCGGCCGAGGTGGTCGGGATCGAACAGGCTGACAGCGAGCGTTTCCGGGCGCTGGAGACAAGCTGCGACCGGCTCATCGTCCCCGAATTCTCAAAGTCCGACTGCCGACACCTCTTTCGTTGCGACGCAGGGCAGAGGAATTTCGTCGTCGGGTCCGACGGCCGTTTCCGGCTCTGCGCCTCGCTCTATCATCCCGATCTCTTCTTCGACCTGAAAAAGGGGAGCCTAGCCGAGGCCTGGACGAGCTTCGTGCCGGCGGTCCTGGCCAGGAAAACGGACCGGAAGGACTATCTGGAAAGGTGCGCCAGGTGTCCGATCATCAACCTTTGTCTCTGGTGCCCGGCCCACGCGTATCTGGAGACCGGCGAGCTGGATGCGCCCGTTGACAATTTTTGTAAGCTCGCGCATTCGCGTGAGAAAGCCCTTAATAAATGTTGACAAAAGGCCCTAAAAGCTTTATTATCAACGACGAAAAGGGAGCGAGGAAGCGGATGAGAAGAACTTCGATGAAAAAACCCTGGCAGACCCCTGAGCTAGTGATCCTTTTTCGAGGCAGGCCCGAAGAGGCCGTCCTGTGCAACTGCAAGCACGCCAACATGGCCGCCGTTTCCCCCCATACTTTCAATAACAGCTGCAACTTGAGCGCGACCTGCTGTTCCACCTGCCAGAACACGACAGCGGCCAGCTGAACGGCCGCTCCCCACAAGCGGTCAGGCTTTTTTTCCGCATTCCCGTTTTTCCTGTCCCCCGGTGACATCCGGACCAGATCAGGAAGGCACTTTTTGCCGAGATCGGATAGGCCTGGCTCTGCCGAGCCTTGGGCCCAACAGATGTCAGATGAACCGGACTTCGCTCGCCTTGCGGATGGCCTCTTCGGCGGCCTGCCTCACGTAGGGGTTCGGGTCCTTCTTCAGCCCGACCAGCAGGCCGAGCGCCTCTTCTCCGCCGATCTCTCCCAGGGCCTCTGCCGCCGACCGCCGGATGTCGGCGTTGGCCGTGCCCTCAAGGGCTTTCTCTATCTTAGGGATGGCCGCCTGGGCCCGGTGGACACCCAGGAGCTTCAGGACGGCGCTCCTGGCGTACCACGGGGGACGGCCGAGCCGGCCGAGGGCTCGGCCGAGGTCGAGCGTCCGTTTTCGGGCAAGCTCCAGGAAGACATAACCGCGGACCCCTTCGCACGGATCGCCCAGCGCTTCCCAGAAGAGCTCCTCTACCCAGGGCGCTCTGACCTTGGCGCAGGCCTTGAGGATGCCCAGCCTTTTTTTCTTGTCCGGGGTCGCGGCGAGCTTTTGAATGAACCGGCCGCAAATAGGCGAAAAGGCCGCCGCTTCAGCCGCCGCGCCCGCCGGATGACGTTCGTCCTTGCTCAAAGTCTCCAGGTCTCCTCTGCCATTCTTCCCCGCCGGAATGTCTGACATCGGTCCAGGTCCGGGCCGGGCCTCAGACCCGGTCCAGGATATGGCCCATTTTCTCTTTTTTTGTTTTCAGGTACCTGAGGTTGCTGGCGTTGGGCTCGACCTCGAGCGGAACGCGCTCGACGATCTCCAGCCCGTAGCCGGCCAGGCCGATGTATTTCCGGGGATTGTTGGTGATGAGGCGGATCTTGCGGACGCCCAGGGCCGCGAGGACCTGGGCGCCGATGCCGTAGTCGCGCTGGTCGGTCTTGAATCCCAGCCGGTGGTTGGCCTCGACCGTGTCCGCGCCCTGGTCCTGGAGGGCGTAAGCCCGGACCTTGTTCGGCAGCCCGATCCCGCGGCCTTCCTGGTTCAGGATATAGAGAACGATCCCCTTGCCCTCTTTTTCGATCATCTCCATGGACCGCCGGAGCTGCTCTCCGCAGTCGCAACGGAGTGAGCTGAAGGTGTCGCCAGTCAGGCACTGGGAATGGGTCCGGACGAGCGTGGGCTCGTCTCCCCGGATCTCGCCCTTGACCAGGGCGGCGTGGTGTTCCTTGCTGATGACGTCCTCGAAGAGGAAGAGCCGGAAATGGCCGTGGCGCGTGGGCATGTCGGCCTCTTCGAGCTTCCGGACCAGGGTTTCGTGGTTCATCCGGTAGCGGATGAGGTCGGCGATGGTCAGGACCGGGATGCCGTGCTCCCGGCTGAAGCGGTCGAGCTGGGGCCTGCGGGCCATGGACCCGTCCTCGTTCATGATCTCGCAGATGACGCCGGCCGGAGCGAGGCCCGCGAGGCGGGCCAGGTCGACGGCAGCCTCGGTCTGGCCGGCCCTGGCGAGGACGCCGCCCTCCTTGGCTTGGAGGGGAAAGACGTGGCCCGGCCGGGCCAGGTCCTCGGGCTTCGTCCGCGGGTCAAGGGCCGCCAGGATGGTTTTCGCCCGGTCGTAGGCCGAGATCCCCGTCGTAACGCCCTGCTTGGCGTCGATCGAGACCGTGAAGGCGGTCTGGTAGCGCGCCGTATTGTCGGCGACCATGAGGGGAAGATGGAGCTCTTCCAGGCGTTCCCGGGTCAGAGGCAGGCAGATGAGCCCCCGGCCGTGCTTGGTCATGAAGTTGACGATTTCCGGGGTGATCTTTTCGGCGGCGACCGTGAGGTCGCCCTCGTTCTCCCGGTCTTCGTCGTCGACGACGATGATCATCCGGCCGGCCTGGACCTCGGCCACGGCCTGCTCGACGGAAATTGTCTTGTCCTTGCCGTCCATGGTTCTTTCGGTTGGGGATAAAAGCCCGTTCAGAGGGCCCTTGTCAGCCCGCTTTTTGTCCCTTGACGAGCCAATTATACACGTATTTTCCGATGATGTCACACTCGAGATTGACCGAGGCCCCGGCGCGGAGACCGCCCAGGTTTGTCCCCTCCAGGGTCAGCGGGATGAGCTCGATGTCCATGGACGACGGGCCGAGCGAGGCGATCGTCAGGCTGACGCCGTTGACCGCCACCGAGCCCTGTGGGACAAGGAAGGGGCGGATGCGCTTGGGGAAGGATACGGTGATCCTCCGTCCAGGCCTTCTCTCCGCTGTCCGGAGGATCTTTCCGACGGCGTCGACATGGCCCGTGACCAGGTGGCCGCTGAGAGGGGACGCCAGGGTAAGCGGAAGCTCCAGGTTGACACGGTCGTGATGCTTGAGGACCCCCAGCGTCGTCCGGTCGATGGTCTCCAGGGACAGGTTGAAGCGAAGGCTGCCCTTCTCCGCGCCGAGGAGGCTTAGGCAAACGCCGTCGACCGAGACACTGTCGCCGGGACGGAGCTTGTCCGTGAGGCCCGGCGCCTCGATGAGGAGCTTCTGACGGCCGCGGCGGTATCCGGAAAAAAGGCCCTGGTGAGTGATGATCCCCGTGAACATCAGAAATATCCCTCCAGGATGATGTCGTCCCCGAGGCCGAACGGCCGGAGGCTTTTCAAGGTCAAGGCGGCCCGGACCTTCTCGACGCCCTCTCCCTCCCAAAGGCCCGGCGCGTCGCGGCCGCCGACGAGCTTGGGGGAGAGCGTGATGAAGATCTTATCGGCGAGCCTGCGCTCGATGAAGCTCGTGTGGAGCCGGCGCCCGCCCTCGACGAGGAGGCCCGCGATCTCCCTTCTGCCGAGCTCGACGAGGACGGCTTCGAGACCACCGTCCTTCAGGGACCTGCCGAGCCCGACGACCTCGACGCCTTTTTTTTTCAAGGCTTCGGCCTTCGTAGAGGGCGCCCCGCGCCCGGCGAAGACGATGATCGGACCGTGCGCGAGAGTGCCCAGGAGTCTGGCCGAGAGCGGGAACCGCAGCTCGGAATCGAGGATGACGCGGGTGAGTTTCTTTTCGCCCCAGCTCGGATGGCGGACGGTCAGGCGCGGGTCGTCGCGGAGGAGCGTGTTGACGCCGACCATCAGGGCGTCATATTCCCCCCGCAGGAGATGGACGTAATCTCTCGTCCCGGCCGCGGAGATCCAGCGGGAATCGCCGGTCCGGGACGCGGTCTTGCCGTCCAGGCTCATGGCGGCCTTGAGGGTCACGAAGGGGACCTTTCGGGTGATGTACTTGATATAGATCTCGTTCAGGCGGGCGTTCTTTTCCCGGAGGAGCCCGACGCTGACGTCGAGGCCCGCCCGCTTCAGCTTCCGGACGCCCCGCCGGTGGACGATCGGATTCGGGTCGTATTCCGAGATGACGGCCCTTTTCAATCCGGCCGCAAGGAGGGTGTCGGCGCAGGGGGGCGTCCGGCCCCAGTGGACGCACGGCTCGAGGGTGATGTAGATCGTCGCTCCCTTGGCCCGGCGCCCGGCTTGCCGGAGGGCCATGATCTCGGCATGGGGTTTGCCCGCCTCCTCGTGATAGCCGCAGCCGGCGATCTTCCCGTCGCGGACGATGACCGAGCCGACGAGAGGGTTGGGGCTCGACCGGCCCCGGGCCTTTTCGGCGAGCCCGTAGGCCATTTCCATGCAAGCAAGATCGGTGGCCTTGCTCATGCGAGAAGCGCCTCGACGAATTCGCGCGGCGAGAACTCGAGGAGGTCGTCCTCCGATTCGCCGACGCCGATGAAGCGGATCGGGAGGGCCAGCTCGTCGGCGATCCCGATGACGGACCCGCCCTTGGCGGTCCCGTCGAGTTTGGTCAGGAAGATCCCGGTGAGGCCGGAGTACTTCAGGAATTCCCGGGCCTGGAGGATGGCGTTCTGGCCGACCGTCGCGTCCAGGACGAGAAGCGTCTCCTGGGGGGCCCCCTCGATCTCCCGGCCGGCCACGCGCCTGATCTTTTCGAGCTCGACCATGAGGTTCGTGTGGGTATGGATCCGTCCGGCCGTGTCGACGAGGAGGACATCGCCTTGCTGGGCCTTGAACGACCGGACGGCGTCGAAGACGACGGAGGCGGGGTCGGCGCCGTACTGGGCTTTGACGACGGGGATCCCGAGCCGCCGGCCCCAGAGGACGAGCTGTTCCTGGGCCGCAGCCCGGAACGTGTCGGCCGCGGCCATCATCACCTTTTTGCCGGCGCGCTGATAATAGCGGGCGAGCTTGGCCGTCGAGGTCGTCTTGCCGCCGCCGTTGACGCCGACCATCAGGACGACGGCCGGGCCTTGGCCTGCGGCCGGCGGTTTCATGTGCCGGGCGAGGACGGCTTCGAGCTCCGCTTTGAGGGCTTTTTCCAGGTCCAGCCCGGAGTCCTCCTTCCGGGTTTCGGCGCGGAGGGACTCTATGATCTTTTCGGTGGTCCCGACCCCGACGTCGGCCAGGATCAGGGCCTCGGCCAGGTCGTCCAGGATCTCTTCCCTCTGTTTCCCGCTCCGGAAGAGCTGCCCGATCTTCTGGAACGCCCGGCGGGTCCGGAACAATTTCTCGCGGAGGTTGGCGAACACGGTTTAACTATTTTATTTTTCAATCGTTTGAATGTCAACTTTCACTCCGGACGTCCCCTGCGGCAAATTGTGGAATGCGGATGAATGTGCTACAGTGACAATCAGATGAATTCCTCAGTCTGGATCATGACCCCGGCCAGATCCGAAGCCGAGGCCCTGGCCGCGGAGCTGGGCCTCTCCCCGGCCATCGCCCAGGTCCTCGTCAACCGCAAGATCGCGACACCCGGCGAGGCCAGGTCCTTCCTCTTCGGAACGCTCGATGGGCTCCACGACCCGTACCTGATGAAGGGGATGGCCCAGGCCGTGGAAAGGATCCAGAAGGCGATCGCCGACGGCGAGAAGATCCTGATCTTCGGCGATTATGACGTCGACGGCGTCCTCTCGGTCGTCATGCTCTTCAAGGCCCTGGCCTCGCTCGGGGCCAAGGTCGAGTATTTCATTCCCGAGCGGCTCAAAGACGGCTACGGCATCAAGGAACACCACGTGGAGATCCCCGTCGAGCGCGGCACGGGCCTCGTCATCAGCGTCGACTGCGGGATCAAGGCGGTCGAGTTCACGGCCCAGGCCAAGGCGAAGGGCGTGGACGTCATTATCACCGACCACCACCGGCCCGGCGAGACGCTCCCGGCCGCCGTGGCCATCCTCGACCCGGTCCTGGAGGACTCGGGTTATCCCGACCGCGACCTCGCCGGCGTCGGCGTCGCGTTCAAGCTCATCCAGGCCCTCCTCGAGAAGTCGGGGAAGGCGGCGGGCCTGCCCCATTACATGAAGCTTGTCTGCATCGGGACTGTGGCCGACGTGGCCGGCCTCAAGGGCGAGAACCGGCTGTTCGTGAAATACGGCTTGAAAGGGCTGGGGAGCGTCGCCAACACGGGGCTCAAAAGCCTGATCGAAGCCTGCGGCCTCGGCAACCGGAAGATCTCCGAGGGCGACCTCGGCTTCCGCATCGGCCCCCGGATCAACGCCGCCGGCCGGATGGGAATGACGGACCTGGCCGTCCGGCTGTTTTTCTGCGACACCATCGAAGAGTCGCTGTCCCTTGTCCAACAGCTCGAGGAGCTGAATTCCAAGCGGCAGAGGACCGAGGAGAAGATCTTCGAGGCGGCCAAGGGCCTGATCGAGGAGAAGTCCCTGGCCCGGAAATACAAGTGCCTCGTCCTCGGGAGCGAGACCTGGCACCGCGGCGTCATCGGCATCGTGGCCTCGAAGCTCAAGGACTATTTCCACCGGCCGGTCGTCCTTTTCGCCTACGAAGACGGCAAGGCCTGCGGCTCCGGACGGAGCATCTCGGACGTCCCGCTCATCGACCTCCTGGACGAGTGCAAGCACCTGTTCCTGAGTTACGGCGGGCACCGCCTGGCCGTCGGCTGCACGCTGCCTTTGGACCGGATGGACGCCTTCAAGGAGACCCTCAACGCCCTGGCGGACGCGAGGATCAGCGAGGAGGACCTGAAGAGGAAGATCCGGATCGACGCCCCGCTCGCGTTTTCCGCCGTCGACGGCCGCTTTCTCGAGCAGTTCTCCCTGCTCTTCCCGTTCGGCGTCGGCAATCCCAAGCCCCTTTTCCTGACCGAGAACGTGGAGATCCTGAGCGACCCGCAGATCCTCCAGCGGAAGCACCTGAAGTTCCTGGCCCGGCAGAACGGCCGGGTCTTCGAGGCCGTGGGCTGGGACAAGGCGGACTGGTCGCATGTCCTCCGCCGGGGCGGCCGGGTCGACCTGGCCTACTCGTTGCTGATGTCAGAGTATATGGGCGAACAGAGAATTAGTCTGTCCATCGAAGACCTGAGAGTCTGACGATACGCATGAGCGCGCGAGCGACATTCCCGGTGAAATTCGCCCGGCTCGGGATCGCCGTTTCCTTGGCCGTCCTGTTGGCCGCGGTCGGCTTTCGCCTCATCTCCCGGCGCTCCCATCCCGTCCGGGCCGTCTCCGAAAACGCCGCGCCCGAAACGCGAACGATCGACCGGAAGGAGGGCATCCGGCACCGGGAATACAAGGACGGGAAGGTCTGGGATGACCTCCGGGCCGACCGCTTCTTCCTCGGCGAGGACGGGCTCAACCATCTGGAAGGCTCCGTCGAGATCCTGGACCACGGCCGGGCGGAGGGCCGTGAGACAAGGATCTCCGCCGACCGGGTCGCTTATAACAAGGAGATGCTCCTTTTCAAGATCTCCGGACGGGTCAAGGTCACCGCCGAGGACCTCACCTTCGAGTCCGATTCCATCAAATACGATAAGACAGCCGGGCTCTACCGGACCGACCAGGGGGGCGCCTTCACCTCGGACAGGCTCGCCGGTTCGGGGCGGACGTTCGTCTATGACGAGAAACGGAACGATATCGGGCTTTCCGGCGGCTTCCTCTTCGAAACGAGCGCCGGGCCGCCGACCTCCGGGGCCGCGCGCATCACTGGCGATTCCCTTGTTTACTCTAGAGGCGAAAAAACGGGCCGGGCCGAAGGCCGGGCCCGCCTCTCCTCGGCCGACGGAGATGGGGCCTCGGAGGTCCTCCGGTTTCAGCTCTCGGATGACGGGCGCACGTTCGATTCCATGACCTTTGAGAAGGGCGCGAAATGCGTCTTCGGAGGGCCGGCCGGCCGGCCGGGACGGCGCGCCATCGAAGCCGCGACGGTCCGGGTTCTCTCATTCCCGGGTTCCTCCCGGGTCTCAGTCGTCGACGCGGAGGGGGGCTGCCGGATGTCGCTGGCGGCGCCGCCGGAGCCGGGAGGCCGCATCGAGGCTGCAGCCCTTCGCCTGAGCCTGGGTCGTGGAGGCGAGCTCGAGAGCTGGACGGCGTCCGGCGACGTCCGGATGAGCATGGAGGGGAAGACCGGCGACGAGCGCGACCTCCAGGGTGAAAGCGTAACTTATTCCGGCAAGCCCGGACTCCTGACCGTCCAGGCCGGAGAAGGAGGGACCGCCCGGTTGGAATCCGCCGAGTCCAGGACCGAGGCTCCCGCGATCAGCCTCGAGACGGGCACGGGGAACGCCGTCGCTTCGGGAGGGGTCCGATGCCTCATGAAGCCGCGGCCCGACGCGGCCCCGGTAGGCTTTTTCTCCAAAGACGCCTCTCTCTTCGTTACGTGCCGGAGCCTGAAGTCCTTCGGCGACGAGCACCGGCTCCGCTTCGAAGGGCAGGTCAGGCTCTGGCAGGACAACAGGGCCATCCAGGCGAATGAGCTCGACGTCCTTGAAAGCTCGGGAGAAGTACGGGCCCGGGGAGGCGTGACAGCCGGCTTCCCCTTCCGGGGCCGGAGTCCTTCCGAAGATAGCAGGATCGAGATCGGCGGGGGGGAGATGGCTTACTCGCCGGCGGACCGGATAGCCACCTTCCGGGGAGGGAGCCTCGTCCGGACCCAGGACTTCCAGCTCGTCGCCGGGACGGTCGCCGTCCGTCTCATGGAGGGGAAAAAAGAGGTCCAGAGCCTCATCGCAGGCGGTTCCGTCGTCGTCTCCCACGGCCTTTACGAGGGCCGCGGCGGCGAGGCCGTTTACGATCCCGGGGCCGAGACGGTGGTCCTCACCGGAAACCCTGTCCTGGTCGAAAAAGGGAAGGGCTCTTCCCGGGGAGACAAATTGACTTTTCGCCTGGGCGATGATAAAATCCTGATCGAAAATAAGGGACAGGGAAGGTCGATCACCGTCGTCAAATCGTGAACAATGAAGGATTCCCTGAAGGCCGTTGACCTTGAGAAAAGCTTCGGGTCAAAGAAGGTCGTCGACAAGGTCACGATCGAGGTCGGGCGGGGGGAGATCGTCGGGCTCCTGGGGCCGAACGGGGCCGGAAAAACAACCACGTTCTCCATGATGCTGGGCCTTGTCCCCCAGGACGGCGGCCGGGTTTATCTGCGCGGCGAGGACATCACGGACCTGCCGATGTACCTGCGGGCCCGCAAGGGGCTCTGTCTGCTCCCCCAGGAGCCGTCTTCGTTCCGGAAGCTCACGGTGGAGGATAACCTCCTGGCCGTCCTCGAAACGAGGCCCGGCGCCGAGGCGTCAAGAAACGCCCGCCTGGCTGAAGCGCTGGCAGAATACGGACTCACGAAGCTGGCCCGGTCCCGGGCGCTGACGCTCTCGGGAGGGGAGCGGCGCCGGCTCGAGATCGCCCGGGCGATGATCATCGACCCCGATTTCGTCCTCCTCGACGAGCCGTTCACGGGCATCGACCCCCTGGCGGTCCTCGACCTCCAGAAGATCATCCGGGACCTCCGCGAGGGCGGGGTCGGCGTCCTGCTGACCGATCACGCCGTCCGGGAGACGCTGAAGATCACGGACCGGGCCTACATCCTCGGCGGCGGCAAGGTCCTCAAGGAGGGCGTGCCCGCGGAGATCGTGGCCTCGGAGGACGTCCGTAAGAGCTATTTGGGAGACGACTTTCGTCTTTAATGATGGACGATGATGAAGGGATGAGGCGGCAACGATGACACTCCGGCAAAGGCTCGACCAGCGCCAGGTCCAGAAGTTGATCCTGGCCCCGGCGCTCCAGCAGGCCATCAAGCTCCTGCCCCTGACCAACCTGGACCTCATCGAGGTCATCGATGCCGAGCTCGCCCAGAACCCCATGATCGAGATCGAGGGCGAGTCCCAAGAGCGGGAAGCCCCGGAGCCCGGCCAGCCGGCCGAGGAACGCGACGCCGAAAAACCCCGCGACGAGACCCCGGCCGAGCTCAAGCTCCCTGCGGAGGACCCGAATTTCGAGTCCCGCGACTCCGAGGGCTTCGACGCGCGCTTCCAGGAGTACCTCGACGACGGGTTCCGCCCCCATTTCTACGAGAACCAAGAGGCCGTCTCCCTCGAAAACACCTTGTCCCGGACCCCGTCGCTCTGGGACCACCTGAACTGGCAGGCCGGCTTGACCTTTTTCGACAAGGAGGACCTGGAAATCGCCCACGACGTCATCGGGGATATCAACGAAGACGGTTACCTGAGCTCCTCGATCGAGGAACTGGCCCGTCTCCGAGGGACGACGCCGGACAAAATCAACGGAATCCGGGAGAAGATCAAGATGTTCGACCCGGTGGGGGTCGGCAGCTTGAACGTCCGCGAGGCGTGGCTGGCCCAGATGGACTCTCTGCAGATTCACGACGACGTCGCCCGGGCCATCGTCATGCACCATCTCCCCCTCCTGGAGAAGTCTGATTACCTCCAGCTTTCCAGAGCCCTCAACATCCCGATGTCCGCGATCAAGGAGCACGTCGACCTGATCAAGGGCCTCGACCCGAAGCCGGGCCGGAAATACAACGAGGAGAAAACGACGTATGCCTTTCCGGACATCAGCGTCGCCAAGGAGGGCGACGAATGGAAAGTCACCCTCAACAACGAAGGGGTTCCCAGGCTCCGGATCAGCCGGTATTACCGGCGGCTCCTGGCCCAGTCATCCCACGACCAGCCCGAAGCCTACCGGTTCCTGGTGGACAATATGAAGAAGGCCGTGTGGTTCATCCGCAGCCTGGACCAGAGGGACCGGACCATCCACAAGGTCGCCCAATATATCGTCAACAAACAGCAAGGGTTTTTCGACAAGGGGCTCGACGGCGTCAAGCCCCTGACCCTGATGGAGATCGCCCAGGACATCGGCGTGCACGAATCCACGGTCGGGCGCGTTGTGGCCAATAAATACATCCTGACCCCCCAGGGCGTTTTCCCCCTGAAGTTCTTCTTCCACAAGTCGCTGCCGGGGAACTACGGCGAGGAAGTCTCCTCTCTCAGGATCAAGGAAAAGATCAAGAAGCTCGTCGAGGGGGAGGACTCGGCGAACCCCCTGAGCGACATCGAGATCGGCGACCTCCTGGCGAGGGAGAACCTGAAGATCGCCCGGAGGACGGTCGCCAAGTACCGGATGCAGCTCAAGATCGAGCCGTCGCACATCCGGAAGAGGAAGTCCATCATGGAGGAACGAGCATGAACGTCCATTTCACCGCGCGGCAGGCCGTCCTGACGCCCGAGATCAAGGATTACTGCGAAAAGCGCCTGAGCCGTCTAAAGGACCTGAGCGGGGACATTCTGGACGTGAACATCATCCTGGGAGTCCAGAAGATCCGGAGCAGGGCCGAGATCCATGTTAAGGCCAAGGGGGCGAGCCTGGTCGTCACGGAAGAATCACGGGACATGATGAGCTCGCTGAACCAGGCGCTCGACAGCCTGGAAAAAAAGATCAAAAAGGAACGCGAAAAGTGGCGGGAGCGGAAGCGCCGGGGCGGCCGGGAGCGGAAGGAGCTCGTCCCGCTCCCAGAGGCGGCAGAGCCCGAGAAGCGGGTCATCCGCAGTCCGAATTTCTCGGTCAAGCCCCTATCGCTCGAAGAGGCCTTGGCCCAGTTCGAGTTCAAGAACAGGGAGGTGCTCGTTTTCCGTCGGGACGGGTCCGAGCGCTGGGCCGTCCTCTACCGGCGGAAGGACGGGAACTACGGGCTCGTGGAGCCGGAATGACCGGCGAGAGGCGGACGTGAAGCTCCATTCTCTTCTTGCCGAGGACCTGGTCCTGACGCCCCTCAAGGGCCGGCTCCGGGATGACGTCCTCAGGGAGATGGTGGAGCGTTTCGCCCGCCGGACCGCGGTCGCCTCCGGCGGGGACCTCCTCGGAAAGCTCCTCGAAAGGGAAAAGCTGGGCACGACGGCCATCGGCGGGGGGGTCGCCATCCCGCACTGCAAGGTCGGAGGGCTCAAAGCGCCCGTCCTCGTCCTCGGGCTTTCGCGCGAAGGCGTCGCCTTCGATTCCGTCGACGGCAAGGAAGCCCATGTCATTTTTCTGGTCGTCTCCCCCCTCGAGCACCCGAACACGAACCTCCGCCTCCTGGCCTCGATCGCCAAGCTCGTCCGCAAGTCGGGGACCCTGACGACGAAGCTCCTCAAGGCCTCCAACGCCGGGGAGGCCATCCGGGTCCTGCGCGAGGAAGAGGACAGGGCCCATGGCTGAGAGAAAAACCCGCCCGGCCCGGGGCGGACGGGCCGAACAGGCGACCATCTCCGCGGGCTTCGTGAAGATCTTCGGGGTCGGGACCCTCATCCTCGGCGACAGCGGGATCGGGAAGAGCGAGAGCGCCCTGGAGCTCATCGCCCGGGGCCACAAGTTCATCTCCGACGACGTCGTCAGGATCCGGAAGGATCCGGACGGGACCCTGCGCGGTACGGCCCCGCCCCTGAGCCGGGATTTCATGGAGATCCGGGGGCTCGGGATCATCAACATCCGCGAGATCTTCGGGCCCAAGTCGGTGGCCCGCAGCGCGGGGATCGACCTGATCATCAAGCTGAAGAAATGGCGGAAGGGCTTCGAGGTCGACCGTCTGGGCCTCAAGGTCGCCGACGATGAGTCCATCCTGGGCGAAAAGGTCCCCCAGCTCGCGATCCCGGTGGCGCCGGGTCGGAACATGGCCACGTTGATCGAAGTGGCCTGCAAGGTGCACCTCCTCCGGAAGCGGGGATACCACGCGCCGGCCGAGATCATCAAACGTCTGGACAGGGTCCTCAGCTGAGGGACAACATGAAGAATGCCTTGAAGGACAACCGGTTCCTGATCATCACCGGGCTTTCCGGGTCCGGGAAGACCGTCGTCAGCCGCTTCCTGGAGGACATGGGGTATTACTGCGTCGACAACCTCCCGGCCAAGCTCATCCCGGAGTTCGTCGATCTCTGGCTGAAGAAAAAGGTCGAGATCGACCGGGTCGCCCTGGTCATGGACATCCGGGAGCCGAGGTTCGTGACGGAGTTCCCGAGGGTCCTCCGGGACATCCGGAAAAGCGCCCCGGCCAAGCTCGTGTTCCTTGACGCTTCCGACGAATGCCTGGTCAAGAGGTTCAGCGAGACCCGGCGGCCCCACCCGCTGACCCGGAGGAAGCCCATCCTGGAGGGCGTCCGTATGGAAAGGAAGAGGCTCCTGTCCATCAAGAAGATGGCCGACGAGGTCGTCGACACGTCCAACCTGACCCTCTCCCAGCTCAAAGAAGCGGTCAGCCAGAAGGTCCTGAAGGCCCGGACGCTCCGGATGCAGACTGTCATCATCAGCTTCGGGTACAAGTACGGGATCCCCCTGGATTCCGACCTCGTCTTCGACACCCGCTTCCTGCCCAACCCGTTTTACGTCGACCGCCTTCGGGACAGGGACGGGAAGACCCGGAGTGTCCGGGACTTCGTCCTCGGGTCGCCGGGCGCCCGGGCCTTCATCCGGGAGCTCGTCCGGTTCACGGACTTCTTGATCCCCCGCTTTGTCAAGGAAGGCAAGAGCACGCTGACCGTGTCGATCGGCTGCACGGGCGGCAAGCACAGGTCCGTCGTGATCGCCGAGGAGCTCCGGACGCACCTGAAGAGAACGGGCGGGGACATCAAGATTTATCACCGGGACCTTTATAAATAGGCGTCCTTTTTATACAATAGGGGCTTGAACGCGGAGCCGGCCCCGGAGCGCCGGCCGGCGGAGAGGCAAAGACGAAAAGCGAGCGCAGGATTCGATGACCATGATCGGCGGCATCATCGTTAGTCACGGCAAGATGGCCGAGGAGCTCCTCAACGCCCTGACGATCATCCTCGGCGAGGCCCCCAACATCGAGGCCATCTCCATCGGTTGGTATGACGACGTCGAGGACTCGAAAAAGAAGATCAGCCAGAGCCTCAAGCGGGTGGACCAGAAAAACGGGGTCATCATCTTCACCGACATGTTCGGCGGGACCCCGTCCAACCTGAGCTTCGGCTTCCTCAAGGAAAACCAGGTGGAGATCATCACCGGGGTCAACCTCCCCATGCTCATCAAGTTCGTCTCCCTCCAGAGAAGCAACACCCTCAAGGACGTCGCCAAGAAGGTCGTCGACCAAGGCAAGAAGAATATCCATCTCGTCAGCGCCCTGCTGACCTCCCGCGCGAAATAGCCGCTCATGCTCGAGAAAAAGATCACGATCAAGAACAAGCTGGGCCTCCACGCCCGGGCGGCGGTCAAGTTCGTCAACCTGGCCAACCGGTTCAGCTCAGCCGTGAAGATCATCAAGGACGGAAACGAGATCGACGGCAAGAGCATCCTGGGCATCCTCACCTTGGCGGCGACCCAGGGGTCCCAGATCACGCTGGCTGTTTCCGGGAAGGACGAAACGGCGGCCCTCGCGGCCCTGGCCGAGCTCATCAACGACCGGTTCGACGAGAAAGAATAAAGGGACATGGACATCGTCAGACTGAGAGGCATCGGCGTTTCGCCGGGGATCGCGATGGGCGAGGTCCTGCTCCCCAAGCGGGTCGTTTTCACCTCGCGGAAGGAGCTCGTCCCGGCCTCGGACGTCGAGGGCGAGCTGAAGCGCCTCATGAGGGCCATCGAGAGGACCAAGGCCGACATCGTCCAGGTCCGGGAGAAGATCAAGGAGAAGATGGGCGAAGAGGACTCGTTCATCTTCGAAGCCCACCTCCTGATCCTGGAAGACCCGTCCCTCAACTCGGGCCTGGAGAAGATCATCCGGGAAGAAAGGGCCCGGGCCGAATGGGCCCTGTCCAAAACGAACAACCGCTACGAACAGCTGTTCGAATCCCTCAACGACGATTATTTCCGCCAGAGGAAATCCGACGTCTCGGACGTCCTGAGCCGGATCTACAGGAACCTCGAGGTGAAGATCCGGACGGAGAAAGAAAAGGCGGCCGGCCGCCAGCACGTCCTCATCGCCCACGAGCTCCTGCCCTCCGAAGCGGCCATCCGGCTCGGGCGCGAGACCACCCTCGGCGTCGCCCTCGACATGGGGGGAGGGACCTCGCACACAGCCATCCTGGCCCGGTCGATGAATATCCCCGCCGTCCTCGGACTCCGGAACGTCACGTCGCACGTCCGGGAAGGGGACTTCGTGATCGTCGACGGCACGGGCGGCGAGGTCATCATCAACCCGCCCGCGGCCGTCCGGCGCGAATACCAGGCCAAGAAGGAAAAGTACGACAATTACCGCCGGGAGCTCCAAAAGACCGCCCGCCTCAAGCCGGTGACCCTGGACCGGGTCCGGGTGAGCCTCCTGGCCAACATCGAGCTCCCCGAGGAAGTGAATCTGGCCATGTCCCTGGGCGCGCAGGGCGTGGGACTATTCCGTTCGGAGTTCATCTACCTCAGGACGACGTCCCTGCCCGGAGAAGAGGACCACCTGGCCATCTACTCCCGGATCGCCCGTGATGCGGCCCCCCACGCGGTGTACATCCGGACCCTCGATATCGGCGGGGAGAAGTCCCTGCCCCAGCTCAACATCGAGCAGGAGCCCAATCCGGCCCTCGGGTTGCGGGGGGCGCGGTTCTCCTTGAGGAACAAGCCGCTTTTCCGGATCCAGCTTCGGGCCATCCTCCGGGCCAGCCGGCAGAAGAACGTCCGGATCCTCATCCCCATGGTGACCGAGGTCGAGGAGGTCATCGAGGTCAAGGACATCCTCGAGGACGTCAAGGCCGAGCTCCGCCGCGAGAAGGAAAAGTTCGACGAGAGGATCCCCCTCGGCGTCATGATCGAGGTCCCGGCGGCCGCGGCCATGACCGACCTGATGCTCCGGGAAGTGGATTACGTCAGTATCGGAACGAACGACCTCATCCAATATTTCCTGGCGGTCGACCGGTCCAACGAGTTCGTCTCTTACCTCTACAAACCCTTCCACCCCGCCGTGCTCCGGCTCATCCGCTTGGTCATCCAGTCCGCCGAGAAGATGGGAAAGGACGTCACGGTCTGCGGCGAGATGGCCGCCGACCCGCTGTCCGCCATCGTCCTCCTGGGCTTCGGGCTGAGGACGTTCAGCATGAACCCCATCTTCATCCCCCGGGTCAAGAAGGCCCTCCGGGCGGTCGAAGTGAAGACGGCCGAGAAGATCGTCGCGGAGGTCATGAAGCTCAGGAGCGCCCAGGAGATCGAGGAGTACGTCATCGAGGAGATCCTCGTGAAGCACCCCCAAGTTTTTCTCGGCAGCCGGCCCTCCGAGCCCGGGCGGCGGCGGAAGCCCAGCTGATATCGCCGCCCTCACGTTTTGCCGCAGTTTTAAGGGCTGTATCAATCCCTACCGTAATCGTCCTTCAGCCGGACGATATCGGATTCTCCCGACCGGCCGATCCAGATTTCCATGACCCGGGCGGGCGCGGGTCCGGGGTTGCGGAGGCGGTGGGGAGTCCCGCGGGGGATGAAGATCTCCTCGTTGGCGGCGGGAGAGAAGATCCGGTCGCCGACCGTGACCTCGAGGCCCTGGTCGAGAACGACCCAGTACTCGTCCCGCCGGTCGTGGTACTGGAGCGAGAGGACGCCGCCCGGGTCGACCGTGATGATCTTGATGCTCCCGGCCTCTTGGTGCGGGTAGCGGCGGAACATGCCCCAGGGGCGGTGGTCTTCGACGATGCCGGCCCGGAAGGCATCTTCGGTCCGCTTTTTCTTTTCCATAGGCGAAACCATGCTGTCGCCCGGGCACGAGGGGACGGCCGTGATCAAGCCGGCTGCCGACGACGACTTTGCGATGATCAGGCGCGCGCCGGCCCTAGAACGGGACGTCGTCGTCGCCGCCGCCCGTGGCGGGCTCGTCGTCCGGCGGGAATTCCCCTCCGGCCGGGCCCCCGCCGCGGGGTTCGAAATCGGACGGCTCCGCCTCCCGAGTTTCGGCCGCGGCCCCGTACTCTTCCCGCTTTCCGAGGAGGGTGATGTTCTCGGCTTCGATCTCGGTCGTCGTCCGCTTGTTCCCGTCCTTGTCCTGCCAGCTCCGGGTCCGGAGCTTACCTTCGATGAGAATCAGTTTCCCCTTGTCCAGGTACTTCTCGCAGAACTCGGCCTGCTTTCCCCAGACGACGATCTTGTGCCATTCGGTCCGGTCCTTGCTCTCCCGGGTGGCCGTATTGAAGAATCTTTCGTTTGTAGCCAGGGTGAAGCGGGCGACCTGCCGCTCCTTCTGGGGAAGATACTTCATCTCGGGCTTTTGGCCGAGCCGGCCGACGAGGATGACCTTGTTCAAGCTGTTGGTGTCTCTCATTTTTCCGTCAACTCTTTGATTTTGTCCAGGGCGATCTTGGTCTCTTCCTGGAGGGGGTATTTCGTCACGAGAAGTTTGAACGCCGCCAGGGCCTCCTCCTTCTTCCCGAGCTCCATGTAGCTGATGCCCTTCTTGAGATGGGCGGCCGCGATCTTGTCGCCTTCGGGATACGTCAGGATGACCTCGTTGAAGGCGTCGATGGCCTCGTCGAATCTCTTCTGGCTGAAACGGCATTCGCCGATCCAGTAGAGGGCATTGTCGGCCAGCGGGCTGTCCGGGAACTGTTGCCGGTAAAGCCTGAAGCTCTCGACGGCCAAGTCGTAGTTGCCCTTGAGGTAATCGTTGTAGGCCATCCGGTAGGCGTCCTGCGGCGAGATGTTCGTGACCGGAGCGGGAGGCGGTTGGGCGGGGGAACCGGCGGGCGGTGCGGCCTGGCCGGGTTTTGTCTCGGGCTTTTTTTGCGGGGCGGGCTCTTTCGCGGCCTGGCCCCGGGCCGCCTCCCCGGAGACGGCTGGGCGGGGTTCTGACGCCCGCGCTGCGGCGAGGTCCTGGGAGAGCTTCTGGACATCGAGGCTGAGCTGGTCGATCCGCCGGAGCACGTCCTGGTACTGGGAGGGGACGGCCCTCACGTCGTCCTTGAAACCGGCCTGGTCGGCGATCGATTGGCGGACGAGGTCGGCCAGGGCCTTGATCTCGTTGCGGAGAGCCCGGACTTCCTCCGCGCTCCGATCGAGCCGGGCGCGGAGGTCCTGGACCTGGTCCTTGAGGAGCTGGACGTCCTGATAGATGAGTTCGTAGGTCTTCTTTGTCTTGTCCTGCCCGGCCGAGGCCAGGACGAGGCAAGCCATAAGGACCGGCCCGAGGGCTTTTTTGAGCACGGGCTATTTTTCGATGATCATGAACTGGGCCCGCCGGTTCTTCTGCCAGGCGGCCTCGTCATGACCCGGGTCGAGCGGCTGGCTCTTGCCGTAGGAGAGGATCTTGATCCGGCCCGCGGAGATCCCCAGTGTTCCCATGTAATCCATGGTGTTTTTGGCCCGCTTCTCGCCCAGAGCGAGGTTGTATTCTTCCGTGCCGCGCTCGTCGCAGTGGCCTTCGATGAGGATCTTGATCGTCTTGAACTTGTTCAGCCAGGCCGCGTTCGTCTCGAGGACGGGCTTGGCGTCCTCGCGGATGAGGGCCTTGTCATAGTCGAAATAGATGTTGGCCAGCGGCTTTTCCTTGTTGATCTGCTCGAGCGACTTCTGGAGGAAGATCTCCTCCTCGGATACCACGGGCTCTTTCACGACCGGCTCCGCGACCTTCTCGACCTGGGGCTGTTCCTTCGCCTGCGGGGGCGGCGGGGGGACTTCCTTGGGTTTCTTCTTGCATGAAACGGTGAATGAGAAAACGAGGATGACCGCGAGCGATAGAATGATTAACTTCTTCATAGAACCTCCTCCTGGTGGTCTCTCGGCGCGAACTTCCCCTCGGGGAGTATTCGACCCTCCTCCTTATACAATGAGAGATGAGCGGTGTCAATACGGCGTCCGGCCCGCCGGCGGCCTCAGTTCGTCCAGTTGGCGAGCTTGTTCTCCCCGCGGTCCGTGAGCCGCCGGAGGTTGGTCGCGTCGTAGTCGATCGTATAAAGCTGGATGGAGCCCGACATGTTCGAGGTGAAAACGAGGTGGCGGCCGTCCGGGGACCAGCTCGGCGACTCGTTGCGGGCGTTGGATTCGGTCATCTTGCTGATCTGGTTGGTCCGGAGGTTGAGGAGGTAGATATCGAAGAAGTTCTCGACGCGGGAGACGTAGGCGATCCGGTCGCCGGTCGGGGACCAGGCGGGCGAGTCGTGGTAATTGCCGCCGAAACTCACCTTCCGGACGTTCGAGCCTTCGGCGTCCATGATGTAGATCTGGGGGGCGCCCTGGCCCGTCCGGTCGCTCGTGAAGGCGATCTCGCGGCCCGTGGGCGACCAGGACGGGGCCGTATCGATGGCGCTGTTGTAGGTCAGCCTCTTGATCTTCATCGTCGCGAGGTCGAGGACGTAGATCTCGGCGTTCCCGTCCTCGCTCATGGTCGAGCAAAAGGCCATCTTTTTCCCGTCGGGGGAGAAGGCGGGCGAATAATTCGTCCCCTTGGAGGCGATGAGCGTCTCCTTGCCGTCGTAGATGTTCCGGATGTACAGGTCGGCGTTGCCCCTCTTGTAGGACGTGAAGGCGATCGACCTCTGGTCGGGCGACCAGGCGGGCATGTAATCCTTGACCTTGTTGAAGGTGATCCGCGTCTGGTTCGCGCCGTCGTAGTCCATCATGTAGATCTCGTCGTTGCCGTCGCGGTTGCTGACGAAAGCGATCCGCGTCGTAAAGACCGGCTTTTCGCCGTAAAGCTTCATGAGCTCATCGGCCATCCGGTGGCCGATGAGACGGAGGCCGCTCTTCTCAGCCTGGTAGCGCTTGCCGACGATGAACCGCTCGCTCTTGACGTCATAGATCTTGCCGTCGAAGACCGTCCGTCCCGCGTCGTCGTCGCGGACCTCGCCGGTGACGAGGAGCTTGGCCTGGATCGAGTCCCAGTCCTTGAAGTTGATCTTCTCTGTGTTCGTCAGGCGCCCGACGTAGTCGTAATAGCTCTTAGGCAGGAGCTGGAAGATCCGGCTGTACTTGATGTCGTCGGAGAGAATCTGTTGGATCTCCTGGGCGGCCGCCTGGGCCTGGGGCGACGCGGAGTGGACAATGAAGGCCGGCAGGGCCACGGACACCATGGGCATGCCCTCGCTGATCTTCAGGAGGACCTCCTGCTGGGCCCGCAGGACGCCCGCCGCCAGGGTCAGGAAGAGGAATCCGGTCAAGGCTTTTTTTGTTGTCATCGGGAATGCTCGAAGATGAGATGGATGCCGAGGAATTGGCCGTCGTATTCGGCCGGAAGCGGGGCGAACGGGGAGGCCGTCTGGATCGCCCGCATGGCCGAGAGGTCGAAGGCGGGGACCCCGCTCGAGACCTCGACCTTCAGATCCGAGACCTGGCCGTTCCTGTAAATCTTGAAATAGACTTGGGTCTGGAACTGGCCGCTGACGCCGGGGTCGACGAGAGAGGTGAACCAGCTCGAGGAGATCTTGTCGGACACGAACTGCAGGTAATAGGTGAACGGAAACCCGGAGACACCGAAAGGTTCGCCGGACCCGCCGCCGGTGCCGCCGCCGGTGCCGCCGCCCGTCCCCCCGGCCCCCGTCCCGAACCGCAGACCGTAGCCGGGGCCCTGCCCGCCGCCCCGGCCGGTTGTCGCGGCCGCGGGCGGGCTTGCGGCTCCCGCCGCGGCGGACGTCGACGGCTCCGGCTTGGTGATGGCGGCCTTTTTCTCCGGAGCTTTCTTGATTGTCTTGGGCTTGTCGACGGGGTGACGCATCCCGGCCTTGTCGTCGGCCTTGACATTCCCGGGAACGGTCAGGTCGCTGAGCGATTGTTTCGTTTTCGGAGGGGGCAGAGGCTGAACGAGGGGTTCTCCGCCGCCGGGCCCGCCGCCCGTCCCTCCGCCGCCGACGGAGCCCATGAAGCTCACGTACTGAACGAGGCCTTTCTGGGGCGGCTTCGAGAGGGATGGGGAGGCCACGATGAAGGCGATGAGCCCGCCGTGAAGGAGGCCCGAGAAGAGCAAGGCCCTCCGGAAAGCTTTGGGCGTGCCCCGGCTTGCCGCGGTCATTTCTTTTTGTCTTTGACGTCGATGGGCTCGGTGATGATCCCGATCACCTCGACGCCGGCCTTCTTGGTGATGTCCATGATGCGGACGATGACTTTGTAGGGGAGATCCTCGTCGGCCTGGAGATAGACGACCTTTTTCGGCTTGTTGAAGAAATATTCGGTCAGGCGGCGTTCCAGCAGGTTGATATTGTAGGTGTTCTCGCCGATGTGGATGTACTGGTCTTTGGTGACGGTCAGCGTCAGCCCCTCTTCGGCCGGCTTGGAATCCGTTTCGGCCTGGGGCAGGTTGATGCCGATCCCGGACTGCATCATGGGCGCCGTGACCATGAAGATGACGAGGAGGACAAGCATGACGTCGACAAACGGAGTGATGTTGATCTCCGACATGGACGTGCCGACCTGCCTCCGGCCCCGCGAGGCGGACGGCATCCCCTGGGTGCTAAGAGCCATGGAGCCTCTCGGCGATGCTCAGGAATTCCAGGGAAAAATCTTCCATGTCGGCGATAAGGTCCTTGATGCGGCCCAGGAAATAGTTGTAGGCGATGACGGCCGGGACCGCGGCGAAGAGGCCGACGGCCGTGGCGATCAGGGCTTCGGCGATCCCGGGCGCGACGACCTGAAGGCTGGCCGAACGGAGCGTCCCGATGCGCTCGAAGGAGATCATGATCCCCCAGACCGTGCCGAAGAGCCCGATGAAGGGGGAGACGCTCCCGGTCGTGGCCAGGAAGAACATCATCTTCTCGAGTCGCGAGACCTCGGAGTTCGAGGCCTTGAGAAGGGCCCGGTTGAGGCTGTCTGTCTGCTCGCCGGTCCAGCCGTCGCCGGCCGACGACTTGCTCTGGTAGGCGAGCTCCTTGTAACCGGCCTGGAAGATGGCCGCGAGGGGGCTGGCCTTGTACTTCCGGGACGCCTCGTTGACGTCGCTCAAGCTCTTGCTTTTCCGGAACGAATCCAGGAACTTATCAGACTGCTTGAAAGCGGACCGGATCGTCCGGCGCTTGAAAATGATGATGGCCCAGGAGAAGACGGAGAAAAAGACGAGGAGAAGGAGGATCAGGATGACGACGATGTCGGCGTCGGAGATGATTTTGAAGATGTTGATATTCATGATAATCCATCCAAAATTAGCACACCGGGGATTCGCTGTCAAACGGACGGGCCGGATCCTGCGACGCCCTCGTGGCCTCCGGCTCCTCAGTGGACGCGTTCGGGCGCATCTCCGGCGGGCGCGACGCCGAGGAGGCGGACGAGGATCTCGCGGGCGACCCTTTTCGCGTCCCGGCCGCTTTCGTTGGTCGCGCCGACGCACGACGGGCAGCCGTCCCGGCACGGGCAGACGTCGAGGGTCTTCAGCGCGTGCTCGAGGAGGCGGTCCTCGAGGGCGAAGAGCGACGGGCTGAGGCCGATCCCTCCGGGGTAATTATCGTAAATGAAGATGTTCGGCTCGAAATCCGGGCCGGGGAGCGCCGTCATCTCCCCCTGGGCCTGGGTCCGGACCGGGACGTTCCGGGGCGGCAGGGTGTCGCCCGTCGAGTTGTCTCCGATCGACACGCCGACGTCGTGGATGTCGCACATCATGAAGAGCGGCGACACGTGGTGGATGAGGTAGGAGAGGCCGAAGAGGCCGTTGATCCTCTGCTCGGACGGGAACGGGATCGCCTGGAGGAGGGAGGAGGGGATGGTCAGCCACCAGGCGGTCGTATGCATCTCGTTCTCGGGCAGGCTGAGGTCGCCCGCGCCGACATTCTCCATGGTGTGGAACTTGATCTTCTTGAAGCCGACGACCTGGGTCGCCACGTGGACCTCGCCGTGGGAGACGCGGCATTCGCCGAGCGATTTCTTTTCGAAGACGTCGAGGACCTTGATCTTCGTGTAGTCGATGGCGTCGGTATAGTAATCGATGTCGGTCTTCTTGACGTAGGCCTTCCGCTCTTCGAAGTCCAGCTTCTCGACGAAGTACTGTTCGCCCTCGCAGATGTAGATGGCCTTGGGGTGGAGGGCGGTCAGGGCCGAGGTGAAATCGACCTCGGCGATGACCCGGGTCTTCTCTGTCGTGTCGACGACGACGAAATTGTCGGAGCTCACGCTCCGCAGGTTGACCGCGTCGGCCGGGTAGGCGTCCGAGGTGTAGAACCACTTGTCCTGGGAATGGTGGAGGAGCTTGTCCTCCTCGAGGAACCGGAGGATGCCCGAGACGTCGGCCCGGCCGAATCTCTCGCCGTCCTCGAACGGGAGCTCGAAGGCGGCGCACTCGACGTGGCTGACGAGGATCGAGAGATTGTCCGGGTTGATGAGGGCCATCTCGGGGGACTTGGAGAAAAAGTAGTCCGGGTTGTGGATGATGAACTGGTCGAGCGGCGAACTCGTCGCGACCAGGACCGCGGCGGAGGCCCCGGTCTTCCGCCCGGCCCGCCCGGCCCTCTGCCAGGTGCTGGCGATCGTCCCGGGATAGCCCGCGAGCACGGCCACGTCCAGGGTCCCGATGTCGATCCCGAGCTCGAGGGCGTTGGTCGAGACGACGCCGAGGATCTCGCCGCTCCGGATGCCCTTCTCGATCTCGCGCCGCACGAGCGGAAGGTAGCCGCCCCGGTAACCCCGGATGAGGCCCTCCTTCTGGAGGCTCGTCTCGATGTCGGCCTTGAGATAGGTCAGGAGGACCTCGGTGATCAGCCGGCTCCCAGCGAAGACGATGGTCTGCAGTCCGTTCTTGAGGAAGATCGAGGCGATCCGCCGGGACTCGTTGACGTAGGAGCGGCGGATGCCCAAGGCCGCGTTGACGACGGGCGGCGTGTAGAAGATAAAGTATTTTTCGCCGCGGGGAGCGCCGTTGTCGTCGATCAGGGTGACCGGGGCCTCGATCATCTTCTCGGCCATCTCGGCCGGGTTGGCGATCGTGGCCGTCGAGAGGATGAACTGGGGGTCGGAGCCGTAGAAGCGGGCGATCCGGCGGAGGCGCCGCAGGACGTTGGCCAGGTGGCTGCCGAAGATGCCGCGGTAGCTGTGGAGCTCGTCGATGACGACGTACTTGAGGTTCTCGAAGAGCTTGATCCATTTCGTGTGGTGGGGGAGGATTCCGGAGTGGAGCATGTCCGGGTTGGTGAGGACGATGTGGCCGCGGGCCCGGATGGCCTTGCGGGCGTCCTGGGGCGTGTCGCCGTCGTAGGTGAAGACCCGGATCTCTTCGGGCAGCCGGGCGTTGACGTCGTCGAGCTCGGCCCGCTGGTCGTTCGAGAGGGCCTTGGTCGGGAAGAGGTAGAGGGCGCGCGTCGAGGGCTCCTTGAGGATGGCGTCGAGGACGGGCAGGTTGTAGCAGAGCGTCTTGCCCGAGGCCGTGGGCGTCACGACGACGACGTTCTTCTTCTGCTGCAGGGCGTCCCAGCAGGAGCGCTGGTGGGAATAGAGCCGGTGGAACCCTTTCTGGCCCAGGGCCTCGCGCAGGGCCGGATGGACGCCGTCGGGATACTCGCGGTACTTCCCTTCCTGGGCGGCGAGGTGCTTGATGGAGCAGATGGAATCGGTCCTGTAGCCGATCTCCTTGAGGAGCTCGATCGAGCGGAGGATCTTCTCTTCGTTCGTCATGGGCCTCATTTCATGCTAACGGAATCGGGGCCGATGGTCAACATGAATGGGGGGAAAAAACGTCCTCCTGGCCCCGTCTTGTGATAAAATAGATAGGTTATGCTGAACGAAATTCGCATCAAGAGGGCGGCCCAGCACAACTTGAAGCATATCGACGTGAGCCTGCCCCGGAACCGGCTTATCGTCGTCACCGGGCCGTCGGGCTCGGGCAAGTCGTCGCTCGCCTTCGACACGCTCTTCGCCGAGGGGCAGCGCCGGTACATCGAGTGCCTTTCGGCCTACGCCCGGCAATTTATCGACCAGATGGAAAAGCCCGAGGTCGAGTCCGTGGAGGGGATCTCGCCGTCCATCTCCATCGACCAGAAGACGATCTCGACCAATCCCCGCTCGACCGTCGGGACCATCACCGAGGTTTCCGACCTCTTCCGGCTTCTCTTCGCCCGCGTCGGGACGCCCCACTGCCCGAGCTGCGGGCGGGCCGTCAGCTCCCAGACCGCTGAGGAGATCCTGAAGAAGATCGCGGAGCTTTTCCGCGGCGAAAAGGTCCGCATCCTGGCGCCCATGATCAAGGGGCGCAAGGGCGAATATACGCGGCTTTTCGAGCGTCTGAGGAAGAAGGGCTTTCTCCGGGCCCGGGTCAACGGGCAGCTCCGCGACCTCGAGGACGAGATCCTCCTCGAAAAGACCCGGAAGCACACGATCGAAGTGCTGGTGGATACGGTCAAGGTCGGGCCCGACTCGGAGCACAGGCTCCAGGAAGCCGTGGCCAAGGCCCTCGAGGTCTCGGACGGCGAGATCCTGGCCGTCGACGACGCCGGCCGGGAAAGGTTCTTCTCCCTCAGCCTCCTCTGCCCTTATTGCGAGGTCAGCCTGCCCGAGCTCGAGCCGCGGAATTTTTCCTTCAACAGTCCCTACGGGGCCTGCGCCGCCTGCCACGGCCTGGGCTACGAGACGCGCCTGGACGAGTGGGGCGAGATCGAGCTCACCGACGACGTCTGCCCGCAGTGCGGCGGGGCGCGCCTCAAGAAAGAGAGCCTCTCGGTCAAGGTCGACCACAAGAACATCCACGAGATCGGCGAGCTCCCGATCCAGGACCTCCTCCACGAGGTCAAGACGTTCGAGTTCCCTCCCGCCGACCGGCCCGTCGCCTCCAAGATCCTGAAGGAGATCGAGGCCCGCCTGGCCATCATGGAAGACCTGGGGATGTCCTACCTCCAGCTGAACCGGACGACATCCTCGCTCTCCGGCGGCGAGGCCCAGAGGATCCGGCTGGCGGCCCAGGTTGGGGCCCGTCTCCGCGGCGTGCTCTACGTCCTCGACGAGCCCACCATCGGGCTCCACCAGCGCGACAACGGCCGGCTCATCACCCTCCTCCGGAGCCTCCGCGACGACGGGAACTCCATCGTCGTCGTCGAGCACGACGAGCAGACCATCCGGGCCGCCGACTTCATCCTGGACCTGGGGCCCGGCGCGGGCGAGGCCGGGGGATTCAAGGTCGCCGAAGGCCCGCTCGCGACGATCCTGGGTTCGCCCGATTCGCTGACGGCCCAGTATCTCCGGGGCGAGAAGAAGGTTCCGGTCCCGGCTGCCCGGCGCTCGCCTTCGGGATGGCTGACCGTCCGCCGGGCCAGCGAGCACAATCTGAAAGGGATCGACGTCGGCCTGCCGCTGTCGGTCATGACGGCCGTGACCGGGGTCTCCGGCTCCGGCAAGAGCACGCTCGTCTACGACATCCTGTACAAGGGCCTGACCAACAAGATCTACAAGGCCCGCCACCGCGTCGGCAGCCACGAGGCCATGGAGGGGGTCGAGCAGATCGACAAGGTCATCGCCGTCGACCAGAAGCCCATCGGCCGGACGCCGCGCTCCAACCCGGCCACTTACACCGGCCTCTTCACGGCCCTCCGGGAGCTCTTCGCCCGGACCCCCGAGGCCCGGATGAGGGGCTATTCCGCCGGCCGCTTCAGCTTCAACGTCCCGGGGGGCCGGTGCGAGGAATGCGAGGGGGCGGGCGTCAAGAAGATCGAGATGCATTTCCTCCCCGACGTCTTCGTCACCTGCGACCGGTGCGAGGGGAAGCGGTACAACAAGGAAACCCTGGCCGTCATGTACAAAGGCAGGAACATCGCCGACGTCCTGGCCATGACCGTCGACGACGCCTACGAGCTCCTTAAAGCCCATCCCCAGCTCAAGAGGAAACTGGGCACCCTGAAAAGGGTGGGGCTCGGGTACATCCGGCTGGGCCAGCAGGCGCCGACGCTTTCGGGCGGCGAGGCCCAGAGGATCAAGCTGACCAAGGAGCTCGGCCGCCGGACGACCGGCCGGACGCTCTACCTCCTGGACGAACCGACGACGGGCCTCCATTTCGACGATGTCCGCAAGCTCCTCGAGGTCCTCTCGGAGCTCGTCGGCCTCGGCAACACGGTCATCATCATCGAGCACAACCTTGAAGTCATCAAGTATTGCGACTATATTATTGACCTGGGCCCGGAGGGAGGCGAGGAGGGGGGCCGCATCGTCGCCCAGGGGACGCCGGAGAAGGTCGCGGGGACGGCCCGTTCGTACACGGGGCAGTACCTGGAGAAAGCCCTGCGCGACGGCCGGCCCGGAAGAAAGGACGGCTGAGGGACCATGGCCTTCAAGGATATCGCGGGCAACAACCGGGTCAAGAAGATCCTGAAGCTCGCCCTGGAGCGGGACCGGGTCCCGAACTCGCTCCTTTTCTGCGGCCCCGAGGGCATCGGCAAGAGGCCGATGGCCCTCGCCCTGGCCAAGGCCCTGAACTGCGCGGCGGCCCCCGGCGATTCGTGCGGCCGGTGTCCCGCGTGCCTGGCGATCGACGAAGGCCGATTCCCCGACGTCATGGAGTTTTCAGGGGAAGCCAAGGACATTTCGATCGAGCAGATCCGGTTCATCAAGCAGATGGCCTACCTGAAGCCGATGATGGGAAGGAAGAGGGTTTTCATCCTGGACGACGCGGACAAGATGAGCCCGGACGCCTCCAACTCGCTCCTGAAGGTCCTCGAGGAGCCGCCGCTCTTTTCCCACTTCGTCCTCGTCACGGCGAGCCCGTTCCTGATCCTCCCCACGATCCTCTCCAGGTGCCAGACCCTGGCCTTTTCAGCCGTCAGCAAGGAGGAGATCGAGGAGATCCTGGTCGACCGGGACCTTCCGAAAGAACAGGCCCGCGTCCTGTCCCTCCTCGTGGACGGGAATCTCGAGAGGGCCCTGGAGCTCGAGTGGGACGAAGTCCAGGGGCTCAAAGACGAGGCCTGGAAGCTCTTCGAGATGATGCTCTCCGGCCGGAACGCCTCCCGCTTCCTGGAGCGCTTCGGCTCCCTGGGCAAGTCCGCCCAGGAGGACTTCGGGCAGACCCTCGAGATCTTCTCGTCCTTCACCCGGGACATGCTCCTCCTCGAGCTCGGCGGGGACCCCCGGTTCCTGCTGAACCCTGATTACGAATCCGGGCTCCGGGAGGCCGCGGCGAAGCTGCCCGCGCGCCGGGCCCTGGCCCTCCTCGCGGACCTTGATTTCGTCCTGACGGAGCTCGAGAAGAACCTCAACAAGAACCTCCTGGCGGCGACGTTTTTTTCGAACTTTGGAGAACTGACCCATGCCTGACATCATCTGCGTGCAGAGCGAAACATCGGGCCGGCTCCTCCGGGCCAAGACCGGCGGGGAGCCCTTCCGCAACGGCGACCGGTGCATCATCGAGTCCGAGCTCGGCGGCGACCTGGCCGTCGTCGTCGATGATGCGAGCCTCATGTGCAAGAACCCGAAGGCGGCCCACACGGCCGTCGAGATCATCCGCCGGGCCTCCGACGAGGACGTCCGGAAATTCGAGTGGCTGAGGGAGAAGGAGCAGCGGGCTTTCGATTTCTGCCTCCAGAGGATCGCGTCCAGGGACCTGCCGATGAAGCTTGTCTCGGTCCGCTATTTCTTCAGCGAGAAGAAGGGGATCTTCTATTACACGGCCGACGGGAGGATCGATTTCCGGCAACTGGTCAAAGACCTGGCCAAGGAGCTCCGGATGAGGATCGAGATGCGCCAGGTCGGGGTCCGCGACGAGGCCAAGATGATCGGTGGCCTCGGCGTCTGCGGCCGGTGCCTCTGCTGTTCGAGCTTCATGCGGACGTTCGAGCCGGTGACGATCCAGAAGGCCCGCAAGCAGCAGATCGTCATCAACCCCACCAAGATCTCGGGCCTCTGCGGACGGCTGATGTGCTGCCTGGGTTTCGAAGAGCAGAGCCGCGGCCGGCTGTACTCCGAAGGGAACGACAACCCGATCGAGGATTGACGCCGGAGCGGTTTTGGGGAGAACCGGCCGGGAGCGACGGACTCAGGACTTGGGAACGATCCTGAAACGGATCCGCTTGGAAACGGCGGTCAGGGTGCCGTCGGCCTTGAAGGCCTGAACCTGCCAGGAATACGTCACGCCGGCCTTCAGCCGGGCCTTGATGTCGTTGGTCAGCACCCACCGCGTGTCCTTGGTCGAGGTGGTCATGAGGGGGGACCTTCCGGACAGGGAGACCTTGTACTCCAGATCGTCGCCGGCGCTTTTCCATTCGAGGAAAGCCGGGGCCTCCTGGACGTCGGCGACCGGCGAGACGGGAGTCACGGCGCCGCCGCGGACGGTCTCGTCCTCAGTGAGGACGAGCGGCGGGGGGATGGTCCCGGTCCGGGGGTGAAGGAGCCAGACGGCGATAAAGAGCGCTACGGCCGAAATGCCGGCCACGACCCACCGGCGGGGGGTGAGGAAGGCCCATGCCCTTCGGACCCATGAGGTCGCCCGCGCGTCCTCGGCGAGATCCGTGAGGGGGACGTTCAGGACGCCCTCCTTCCTGAGGATCTGGATGATCTCGTCCCTCTCGGACATCTTGGAAAAGCACGAGCGGCAGATGAAATAGTGCTCTTCGAAATCGGTCTGTTCTTCGGGCTTCAGCTTGTCCAGGAGGTAACTGTCGATCAGGCCCTCATGGCGGCATTTGGTCATGTCCGGTCCCTTTTCGAATCTCGGTATTTTAGTCGTGAGGACGGGACGAAAAACGGAAAATTTCAGGGCCTGACGGTCTTCTTAATGAGCTTGATGGCATAGTTCACCCGTTCGCTGACTCGGCGGGGAGAGATGCCCAACTCCTGGGCCACTTCATCCCTCGAAAGTTCTTTATAATAATAAAGATAGAGGACATCCCGGAACTTGGGCTTGAGCTGTTCGACGGCTGTGGCGATCATCCGGGCCCGCTCCCTGCCCTCGGCCTCGACATGGGGGTCGGGGAAGGGGGCCGGCTCCGGCGCGTGCCTCAGGACCTTGGTCTTCTGACGGATGTGATCGATGATCCGCCGGCTGGTGATGGTGTAGAGGAACGTGCCGACTGAGCTGTCTCCGCGGAACGCTCCGGTCTTGACCTTTTCGATGGCCTGCATGAGGATCTCATCGACGATATCTTCCCAATCCGGGGTCGAGCTGCCGAGGGCCTTCCGGACGCGGAAGGATATGACGGTCCGGTACCCCAGGATGGCTTCGTCGAGCGGAAGATCCTTTTTAGCGTTCTCCACGGTCCCTTTATTATAAAAAGGGCCCGGAAGGCTCCGCAACATCTCCCGGAGTCAATCTTTTATCACCCCTAACGACTAACCAACTACGTTCCGGAGAGGAACCCCAAGCCCAGCCCCGGGCGCGAGCATCGCGAGCGGCCCCTCGGTCCACGGACCGCTCAGAGCTCTTCCTTCTTGGCCTTCCCCCTGTCCATTTCCTTGACGTAGGCCCTGCGGTCGACGAGGATCTCCCGGGGCTTGCTCCCTTCCGACGGGCCGATGATCCCCTCATCCTGCATCTGGTCGATGATCCGGGCCGCCCGGGCGTAGCCCAGCTTCAGCCGTCGCTGGAGGTGGGAGGCCGAAGCCTGGCCCGAGACCATCACCTGACGGACGGCCTCGTCATAAAGCTCGTCCTTTTCGTCCAAATCTCCCATGATCTTATCGGCGTCGCCGCGGACGACCTGGATGATCCTCTCGTCGAAGGTCGGCGTCCCCTGCGTCTTGACGAACTTGACCAGGCGCCGGACCTCGGGGATGGAGATGTAGGAGCAATGGAGGCGGATCAGCCGGGGAAAGTTCGGCGGCAGGAAGAGCATGTCCCCCATGCCGAGGAGCTTGTCGGCGCCCCCCGTGTCGATGATGATCCGGGAATCGACCTTGGACGGGACCCGGAACGCGACCCGGCAGGAGAAGTTGTTCTTGATCGTCCCGGTGATGACGTCGATCGACGGCCGTTGGGTGGCCATGACCAGATGGATGCCGACGGCCCGGGCGAGCTGGGCCAGCCGGCCGATGAAGAACTCGACCTCCTGGGCCCCCACCATCATCAGCTCGGCCAGCTCGTCGATGATGATGACGATGTAGGGAAGGGGCTGGAAAGCGTCCCGCTCCTCGTCGGTGAGCTTGCCCTTCTTGTCGGCCAGGATCTGCTTCATTTGCTGGTTGTACTGGTCGATGTTCCGGACCTTGACCCCCTGGAGCTTCTTGTAGCGCTCCTCCATCTTCCGGACGATGTCCATGAGCACGACGTGGGCCTTCTTGGGATCGTTGATGACTGGGCAGAGGAGATGGGGGACGTCCTCGTAGAGCGTGAACTCGAGGCGCTTGGGGTCGATGAGGACGAGCTTCACCTCTTCCGGGGTCGACTTGTAAAGGATGCTGGCGATCAGGGCGTTGAGGGCGACGCTCTTGCCCGTCCCCGTCGACCCGGCGATGAGGAGGTGGGGCATGACCGCCAGGTCCGTGATGTAGACCCCGCCGTGGACGTCCTTGCCGAGGGCGAAGGTCAGCTTGGACGGCGATTCGAGGAACTTCTCCGACTCGATGATGTCGCGGAGCTTGATCGTCTCCCGCTTGTTGTTCGGGATCTCGACGCCCAGGGACGACTTGCCCGGGATCCGCTGGATGCGGACGGACTCGGCCTCCAGGGCCAGGGAGAGGTCCTCGGTGAGGTTGGCCACCTGGCTGACCTTGATTCCCGGCGCCGGGAAGAACTCGTAGGTCGTGATCACGGGCCCGGGGTGATACTCGCGGACCTCGCCCTCGATTCCGAACTCCTTGAGCTTCTCCTCGATCCGGCGCTTCTTGTCGTAGAGCTCGTCCTTGTCGACCTTCTCCGCCGGTTTCCCCGGGTCGAGGAGATTGAACGGCGGGAAGTGGTACTCGCCCTTCCTGCCGAGGTCGGGGAACAGGAGCTTTTCGGGCGGAGGGGGAGCCACGGGCCTGGGCGCCGGGGGGGCCTCCCGGGCGGCTTTCCGGGCCTCCTTCTCCATCCTCTTCTTTTCTTTCTCCCTCTCCTTCTCCGCTTTTTTTTCGGCCTTAGGGTCCGGCTTGCCCCCGGGTTCGCCCTCCCCGCCGGCCGAGGCTGGCTCGGCGTACTTCTTCAGGACCTTCTCCCTCATCTTGTCCCGCTCCTTGCTCTTCTGGTAACGGGTGACCCGGATCCGGACCTCCTTGATGGTTGATTCGAACGTCCCTTTGAAGAAGTGGAGCGTTTTCCCGAGCGACCAGCGGGTGGAGAAGAGGAGGAAGAGGCCGAGCGCGGCCAGGAGGAAGATGAACGAGCCGACCGTGCTCAGGTACCGTTCGAGAAAATTCAGGACGGAATATCCGATGATACCGCCCGCCTGTATGGCCGTGCCCCTGAAAGGGATCCTCAGGAAAAGGAGCGCGGTCAGCGGACAGATGATCAGAAAGAACAGGAAGACGAAGCCCAGACGGCGCAGGAGGCCGCCGGCCGTGCCCCGCAGGACGGCCTTGACCGCTACGTAGCCGAGGATGAAGGGGAGGAGAAAGGCCGCAAAACCCAGGAGCCAGAAAAGCGCGTCGGCGAAATACGCTCCGGCGTGGCCGGCGAAGTTGCGGACGTGATGGCCTTGCGGCGGGACGTTGGCGAACGACGGGTCCTTGGAGTCATAGCTGATGAGGCTGACCAGGGAGAAGAGGGTGAAGAAAAGGAGGACGAGGCCGGCGATCTCGACGGCCCGGCTCTGTCTGCGGGCCGCGGACTTCCCGTTCGCGCTGCCCTTCTTCGCGTTTTTCACGCCGCGATTATAGCATAATTACGGTGAGCGATGATAAGGGACCCGGCCGGAGACTCCGCCCCGCTGAGAAGCGGGACTGCCCCGCCAAGAGACGGTGCTGCCCGCATCTGGACAAATCGGGCAAGAGCCGGGACTGCCCGCTACTGGACAGATCGGGCAGGAGGCGGGGCGGCTCCCTGCCGGAGGGCGTCGAAGAGGGCAGCGAAGGTCTCAGGGGGGACTTGCTCGGCCCGGACGTTCGGCAGGAGGCCGCAGCGCTCGAAGGCGACGGCGAGGGCGCTGGCGTCCGCGTGCCTCTCAAGATTCTTCCGGAGCTGCTTCCGCCGCTCGGCGAAGGCCGCTTGGAGGAACGCGCGGTAGAGAGGCTCGCCCGTGACGGCGTGGAGCGGGGCGGGCCGTAGGCGAAGCGCGAGTAGGGCGGACTGAACCCTGGGCGGCGGCGAGAACGAGCCCGGGGCGACGGTGAAGACGACCCGGGCCTCGAAATAATTCTGGAGGAGAATGGACAGGGGCGCGTATTTCTTGGATCCCGGCCCGGCCGGGATGCGCGCCGCCACCTCCTTCTGGAGGAGGAAGACGCAGTCCGTGAAAAGGTCCCGGTCATCGAGGACCCTGCGGAGGATCGGCGATGAGATCGAATAGGGGATGTTTCCCACGACACGGAGCGCCGGGACTCCGGCCTTGCGGCGAAGTTCGTTGAAGTCGATGGTCAGGGCGTCGCCATGAATGACCTCGACGTTGGCCGGCATCGCCTCCCGAAGTCCCGGGATAAGCCGCCCGTCCTTCTCGATGGCGATGACCCGCCCGGCCCTTTCCGCCAGGGCGGCCGTCAGGACGCCTCTGCCGGCGCCGATCTCGACGATAACGTCCTCTTTCCGGGGCCCGATGACGCCGACGATCTTCCGGAGGACGGCCGGGCTGGCCAGAAAATGCTGCCCGAGGGCATGCCTTCGCGATCTCTTCATGGGTCAGGGTCCCGGCGGCTTTTTCGCCTCCGGCGCCTATGATACCGCTTTTGGACCTCTGGGGCCATCCCGCCCTCGGCGGGGCCCTCCGGATTGACGGTGGCTCCCGTTGTCCTTATAATTGGGCCCTCAGAGATCGTTGAGGTCCTCGGGATGCGCGCCAAGAAGATCCTCCTTTTTGCGTTCGGCGTCTTCGCCGCCGTGGCCGCCTTCCTCTCTATCAAAAGGCTAAGGCCATAGGCCGGATCCCGCCGGGCGTTCGAGGAATTCCGCGCGACCCCATCCGGGCCGGAAGTTTGACAAGGGCCCAGGTTTTCAATACATTACATTGAGCGTGCACCCATGGCCGATAAGAAAATATTGATCATCGATTATGATGCCCAGAGTTTGGACTCCCTGACCAAGCTGGTCAGGTCGCAGAAGGTCCAGGTCGTCACCGCTCCGGACGGCCAGGCCGGCTACGAAAAATTCCGTGCAGAGAGGCCGGACCTCGTCATCCTGGAGGCGATCCTGCCCAAGGTCCACGGCTTCGACCTGACGAAGAAGATCACCCAGGAATCCGGGGGCCAGGTGCCCGTCGTGATCGTGACGGGCCTTTACAAGGGGCCCCAGTACCGGCACGAGGCGATCGCCACGTTCGGCGCGTCGGACTATTTCGAGAAGCCGGTGGACCCCGACCGCTTCATTGAGACGGTCCGGCAGCTGATGCGCGATGACGAGGAGATCGAAGAAGCGCTGCCCGACCCGGCCACGGTCATCGACAACCTTTCCCAGCGGGTCAGGGATAAGGCCGCCCAGGGAAAGAAGAATGAGGGCTAGGATCGAAGGACGGCGCGCATGACGACCCTCTGGAGCCGCTGCAACAACTGCCAGCGCATCCTCTACAAGCAGGACATCCTCGACAACCTCCACGTCTGCCCGTCCTGCAATTTCCATTTCCGGATCTCGGCCGAGGACCGGCTCGGGATGCTGTTCGACGACGGGACGTACGAAGTCCAGGACGCCGGCATCCACTCCGTTGACGCCCTCCATTTCGTCGACACCAAGCGGTACGTCGACCGGCTCGCCGAGAACGAGCAGAAGGTGGGCCTTGCGGAAGCCATCATCACGGCCAGGGGGACGATGGGCGGCATCCCGGTCTATGTTCTGGCCATGGAATTCACCTTCCTGGGCGGGAGCGTGGCCTCGGTCGTGGGCGAGAAGATCGCCCGGGCCTGCGAACGGGCCATCGAGGAGAACCGCCCCGTCATCATCGTTTCCTGCTCCGGCGGCATGCGGATGCAGGAGGGGATGCTCTCGCTCATGCAGATGGCCAAGACGAGCGCGGCCATCGCCCGTCTCGGCGAAGCCAAGGTCCCGTACATCTCGGTCATGGCCGACCCGACGACGGGCGGAACAACGGCCAGCTTCGCCATGCTCGGCGACATCAATATCGCCGAGCCGCAAGCCCTGATCGGCTTCGCCGGCCCTCGCGTCATCGAACAGACGATCAAGGAAAAGCTCCCCAAAGGCTTCCAGAGGGCGGAATTCCTTCTCAGCCATGGGATGGTCGATGACGTCATCGAACGGAAGAACCTGAGGCCTTACCTGATCAAAGCCCTCCGCCTCTTCCTCAACTGGCCTCAATGAACCCCGGCGAGTGCCGGGACTATCTCGGCCATCTCCAGCATTTCGGGATCAAGCTCGGCCTCGAAAACATCACCATGCTCCTCGCGGCCCTGGGCGAACCGCACCGGAGCTTCCCGGCCGTCCACGTGGCGGGGACCAACGGCAAGGGCTCGGTCTCGGCCATGCTCGACCTCATCCTCCGGAACCACGGGTTCCGCACCGGCCTCTACACCTCTCCCCATCTCGTGAGGGTCGAGGAGAGGGTCCGGGTCAATGGAGAGCGGATCGGGCCCGGGGAATTCTGCGTCCTCCTCGACCGGGTCAGGGAGAGGATCGACGGCCTGATGGCGGCCGGGCGCCTGGTCTATCACCCGACGTTCTTCGAGGTCCTGACCGCCCTCACCTTCCTCCATTTCGCGGAGCGGAAGGTCGACGTCGCGGTCCTCGAGACGGGGATGGGCGGCCGGTTCGACGCCACGAACGTCGTCCATCCTCTTGTCTCCGTGATCACGACGATCTCCAGGGACCACGAGAAGCATCTGGGCTCGACGCTCCGCCAGATCGCTTTTGAGAAGGCCGGCATCGTCAAGCCCGGTGTCCCGGTCGTCTGCGGCGTCCCGAAGGGTGTCGCTCTCGGGGTGATCCGCCGCCGCGCCCGCGAAGTCAAGGCCCCTTTTGTCCGCGTTTTCGGGCCGGGGACGGCTTTCGAAAGCCGGCGGACCGCCCGGGGTTTCCGCTTCCGGTACGCGAGCGGGGCGGATGAATACGTGTTCACCCCGGCCCTGGCCGGCCGCTACCAGGGCGAGAACGCGGCCGTCGCCGTCGCGGCGGCCGAGGTCCTCGGCCGGGTCTGGCGGCCGCTCCAGAAGTCGAAGATCCTCCGTGGCGTCCGCGAGGCGCGCTGGGAAGGCCGCCTGGAAACGGTCTCCCGGAGGCCCCTTGTCATCCTCGACGGCGCGCATAACGAGGAGGGGGCCGGGTCCTTGGCCGCCCATATCAAGGACGTGATCAGGAAGCCGGTCATCCTGGTCTTCGCGGCCATGAAGGACAAGGACATCCGGAAGATGGCCAGGCTTCTCTTCCCCCAGGCCCGGACCGTGATCCTGACCCAGGTCCCCTATAAGCGCTCCGCCCTGCCGGCCGAGATCCTTGAGGCAGCCCGCGAATTCGAGGGTCGCGTCCTGCTGGAGCCGGACGTGGCTAGAGCCGTGCGCCTGGCCCTTGATGAATCGGCCGGCCGGACCCCCGTCCTCATCGCCGGCTCCCTCTTCCTCGTCGGCGAGGTCAAGAAGCTCCGGTTGTTCGCCTGAGCCAGTTGCATTTTTCGCCAGATGGCGTTAAAATTTCATTTACTTTTCCGTCTGGGAAAGATATCCGATGTTGTCCATTAACGCGACCGTTTTCGTCACGTTCGCCCTCGTCTGGATCCTCGTTCTCGTCCTGTCGCGTGTTTTCTTCAAGCCCGTCCGGCGCGTCCTCGACGAGCGGGCCTCGCGGATCGAGAAGGCGAAGGCGGAGACCGAGAAGACCCTGGCGGCCTATGAACAGGACCTCCGGCGGATCGAGGAAGGCCTGAAGGAGGCCCGGGCCGCGGCGGCCGGGATCCGTGAGCAGGCCGCACTCGAAGCTCTGAAGGAAAAGAGCCGGCTCCTCCAGGAGATCCAGGTCGAGTGCCGGGCCCAGGTGGACAAGGCCAAGGCCGAGCTCGGCCAGCGGGTCGAGGCGCTCAAGAAAGAGCTCGACGCCACGACCGAAGAGCTCTCCGAGGACATCGAGCGGAGGATCCTGAACTGATGATGCCGCGGAAACCTTTCGCCGTCGTTCTCACCGTCCTGCCCCTCCTTTTGTTCATGAGCGCTGGGGAGGCGGGACGGCCGTCGACTGCCATGGATTTTGCCGGGAAGGTCGTCAATTTCGTTATCCTCTTCGGTGGCTTGGCGTTCGTCCTTCGCAAACCGCTTGCGGCCATGCTCCGAAAAAGGTCCGCCGACATCCGGGACACGATCCGACTGGCCGACGAGGGGAGCGCCGAAGCCGCGAAAAAATACGAAGGGTCGGAGGCGCGGCTGGCGGGGCTCGAGGGGGACGTCCTGCAGTTGAAGAACGAAGCCGAGGAGGACGCCCGCATGGAAAAAGACAGGATCGCCCGGCTGGCCGCCGAGGAGTCCGACCGGGTCCGGCAATTCACCGGCCAGGAGATCGACGAGCAGGTAAGGGCCGGCGCCGGGGAGCTCAGAGCGTACGCCGCGGAGCAGGCGACGGCCCTGGCCCGGGAGAGGATCCGGAAAAGGCTGACCGCCGAGGGCCAGGCGGCCCTCATCAACAAATCCATCGAGAGGCTCTCGCGGTTTTATGAAAAATCAGGTTCTCGTTAAAAGATACGCCCAGGGCCTCGTCCAGGCCGTGAAGGACGAGGGGGAGTTCGCGGCCGTCCGGGCCGACCTCAACGCGTTCCTCGATCTTTATGCCCGCCAGGACGAGCTCCGCCGCGCGCTGATGAACCCGTTCATCAACGCCGGGGCCAAAACCAAAATTTTGAAGGACGTCCTGGACAGGGGCGGGGCCGGCAAGAAAACAGGCAGACTGCTCCAGCTTCTCCTCGATCACAAGCGTTTCGACCTCGTCAAGGACATCGCGGAAGTCCTGCCCGAAATGTGGAACGAGAAACTCGGGATCCTGACCTTCGAAATCGCCTCCGTCATTCCTCTGACAGACGCCCAGAAGAGCCGGCTCCGGGAGACGATCGAGGCCGCGGAAAAGAGGCCCGTCGACCTCGTCTTCAAGATCGATCCCGGGATCATCGGGGGGCTCGCCCTGCGCACGGGGCACATCGTCTATGACGTGTCCATCCAGGGGAATCTCAACCAGATGAGAGAGCATATCCAGCAAGGCTAGAGGTCGCCATGAATATCAAAGCCGACGAGATCACGAAGATCATCCAGCAGCATATCGAAGGCTACGAGGCGAGCGTCGATATCCGGGAGGTCGGGACCGTCACTTCCGTGGGGGACGGGATCGCCCGCATCTACGGCCTCGACCGGGTCATGTACAACGAGCTCCTGGAGTTCCCCCGCGGGCTTTTCGGCCTGGCCCTGAATCTTGAAGAGGAGGACGTCGGCGCCGTTCTCCTGGGCGAGAGCCACCTCGTCCGGGAGGGGGACCAGGTCAAGCGGACCCGCCGGATCATGCACGTGCCGGCCGGCCCGGCCATGATCGGCCGGGTCGTCAATCCCCTCGGCCAGCCGCTCGACGACAAGGGGCCCATCAAGACGGATACCCGCATGTTCGTCGAGCGCCTGGCCCCGGGCGTTGTCGAGCGCGTGCCCGTCCGGGAGCCTCTCCAGACCGGGATCAAGGCCATCGACGCCATCGTCCCCATCGGACGGGGCCAGCGCGAGCTCATCATCGGCGACCGTCAGACGGGCAAGACCGCCATCGTCCTCGACACGATCCTCAATCAGAAGTCGTCCGGCGTCGTCTGCATCTACGTGGCCATCGGCCAGAAGAACTCGACCGTCGCCCAGATCATCAAGACCCTCGAGGATTTCGGCGCCATGGACTACTCGATCGTCGTCGTGTCCTCGGCGAGCGACCCGTCTCCCCTCCAGTACCTGGCACCCTACTCCGGCTGCGCCATCGGCGAGTACTTCCGGGACAATGGCCGCCACGCCCTGGTCATTTACGACGACCTCTCCAAGCACGCCGCCGCCTACCGGGAGATCTCGCTGCTCCTCCGCCGTCCGCCGGGACGCGAGGCTTATCCCGGCGACGTTTTTTACCTCCACTCGCGGCTCCTGGAGCGTGCGGCCAAGCTCAACGACGAACTCGGCGGCGGGTCCCTGACGGCCCTGCCCATCATCGAGACCCAGGCCGGGGATGTCTCGGGGTACATCCCGACCAACGTCATCTCGATCACGGACGGGCAGATCTACCTCCAGCCCGAACTCTTCAACGCCGGCGTCCGGCCCGCCATCAATATTGGGATTTCCGTGTCGCGCGTCGGCGGAAACGCCCAGATCAAAGCGATGAAGCAGGTCGCCGGCAAGCTCCGCCTGGACCTGGCCCAGTATCGGGACCTCGTGACCTTCGCCCAGTTCGGGACCGAGCTCGACCGGACGAGCCAGGCCCAGCTCGACCGTGGCGAGCGGCTGACCGAGGTCCTGAAACAGGGCCAATATGCCCCCCTGCCGGTCGAGAAGCAGGTCCTCATCATCTACGCCGGGAACCGCGGCTTCCTGGACGAGTTCCCGGTGTCCCGGCTCAAGGAGTACGAGACGAAGCTCTACGGGCATTTCGAGAAACTCCACCCGGACATCCTGGCCAACCTCCGGGAGAAGAAGCAGATCGACACGGCCCTCGAGGGGGCGATCGGCGCCGCGGTCACAGAGTTCAATGCCGAGTTCAAGGGGGAGGCCAGCTAACATGCCCACCCTGATTGACCTCCGCCGCCGCATCCGGAGCGTCCAGAACAGCCAGAAGATCACGCAGGCGATGAAGACCGTCTCGACGGCCAAGTTCCGCAAGGCCCAGCGGACGATCTTCGCCTCCCGGCCGTTCTGGCACCTGTTCCCCGAGCTCATGAACCGGCTGGCCTACTGGTCGTGCGAGTGGTGGCACCCGCTTCTCGACCGGCGGGACGAGAAGAAGGCGGAGGTCCTGGTCATCACGTCGGACAAGGGGCTGGCCGGGGCCTTCAACTCCAACCTCCTCGCCACGGCCGCCTCGTTCATCGAGGAGAAGGGCAAGACCGCGGACGTCCGGCTGGTCCTCCTCGGGAAAAAGGCCGCCAACTTTTTCAGGAAATGCCCCTGGCCCGTGGACCGGTCGTTCGGCGACCGGACCGATAAGCTGACCCGGGAGGAGATCCGGGACCTGGCCGAATTCCTGATGAGGCAGTACGCCTTCCAGAGGACCGACGCGGTCTACATCATCTACAACGAATTCAAGTCGATCGTCGCCCCCCGGATCATGAGCGTGCGGCTCCTGCCCCTTTCGCCGAACCCGGGCCCCGAGCCCTCGGCGACCTGGGTCCCGGACTGGGAGCCCAACGGGGACCGGCTCGTCCAATTCATCCTGCCGCTCTACGTGGAGAGCCAGATCCACCATGCCCTTCACGAATCCCAGGCCGCGGAACAGGCGGCCCGGATGATGGCCATGGACAACGCCACGAAGAACGCCGAGGAGCTCGTCGAGGATCTCCTCCTCGTCCTCAACAAGATCCGGCAGGCCGGGATCACCAAGGAGCTCCTGGAGATCATGACCGCCGTCGAGGCGCTCAGGGAGAACGCGTAGGGAGAGAACCGATGGAAAAGAAAGCCACCAGGACCGGGACCGTGGTCCAGGTCATCGGACCCGTCGTCGACGTCAAGTTTCCGAACGGAGATCTGCCCGAGATCTACACGGCCCTCCGGATCACGAGCGAGGGCTTCGACGTCAAGACGCCCGTCGATATCGTCGTCGAGGTCGAGCAGCACATCGGCGAGGACCGCGTCCGCTGCGTGTCCATGCATCCGACCGACGGACTCTCGAGGGGGATGACGGCGATCGACACAGGCGGGCCCATCGAGGTCCCCGTCGGCGAGGGCACCCTGGGCCGGGTCATGAACGTCATCGGCGAGCCCGTGGACAAGCTGGGCCCCATCGTGACGAACAAGAAATATCCGATCCACCGGGAACCGCCGTCCCTCGACGAACAGAGCACGCAGCTCGAGATGTTCGAGACCGGGATCAAGGTCATCGATCTCATCCAGCCGTTCCTCAAGGGCGGCAAGATCGGGCTTTTCGGCGGCGCCGGCGTCGGGAAGACCGTCATCATCCAGGAGCTCATCCACAACGTGGCCATGAAGCACGGCGGCTATTCGGTCTTCGCGGGCGTCGGGGAGAGGACGCGCGAGGGGAACGACCTCTGGCTGGAGATGAAGAGCTCGGGCGTCATCAGCAAGACGGCCCTGATCTACGGCCAGATGACCGAGCCTCCCGGGGCGAGACTGCGCGTCGGGCTATCGGCGCTTTCGGTCGCTGAATATTTCCGCGACGAGCTCGGCGGCCAGGACATCCTTCTTTTCATCGACAACATTTTCCGATTCGTCCAGGCGGGGTCCGAGGTCTCGGCCCTGCTCGGCCGGATGCCCTCGGCCGTCGGCTACCAGCCCAACCTCGCCTCCGAGCTCGGCGAGCTCGAGGAGCGTATCACCTCGACCAAGAAGGGGTCGATCACGTCGGTCCAGGCGGTCTACGTGCCGGCCGACGATTTCACCGACCCGGCGCCGGCCACGACGTTCTCCCACCTCGACGCGACGACGAACCTTTCGCGGGCCCTGACGGACATGGGCATCTACCCGGCCGTCGACCCGCTGTCGTCGTTCTCGCGGATCCTGGACCCGCGGGTCGTGGGCGAGGAGCACTACCGTGTCGCGCGCCGGGTCAAGGAGATCCTCCAGCGCTACAAGGACCTCCAGGACATCATCGCCATCCTCGGGATCGAAGAGCTCTCGGACGAGGACAAGGTCGTCGTGGCCCGGGCCCGGAAGATCCAGCGGTTCATGTCGCAGCCGTTCCACGTCGCCGAGGAGTTCACGGGCCGGCCGGGGCGGTACGTTTCCGTTCAGGAGACGGTCCAGGGGTTCAAGGAGATCGCGGAAGGCCTCCATGACGACAAGCCCGAGCAGGCCTTCTACATGATGGGGACGATCGCCGACGTCATCCAGAAGACGGAGGAGCTCCGATCGACATGAGCGACCAGGCTCCGGCGACCATCCATCTGAAGGTCATCGCGCCCGACCGCCTGCTCGTCGAGGCCGACGTCGAATCTGTCGCGTTGCCGAGCCTCGAGGGCGAGATCGGGATCCTGCCCGGCCACCGGCCCCTGTTCGTCGGGATCGGGAAGGGCAAGGTCCGCTTCCGGAGCGGCGGTGACGAGGAGGGGATCCCCATCCGGGGCGGCTACGCCCAGGTCCAGCCGGAAAAGGTCCTGGTTATGACGGACGTCGACGAGGATGACAAAGACGGCGGGGCCGCGTCCGCGTAACGGCGAGACGCTCGACACCTTCTACCGGGGCCGGGTCCTGGTCCTCCAGAAAAAACGGGGTTTCCGGTTCTCTGTCGACGCGCCGCTCCTTGCGGATTTTGTCAGGACGAGGGAGACCGACGACATCCTGGACATCGGGACCGGCAGCGGGATCATTTCTCTTCTCATGAGCCTCAAGCCGTTCCGGCGCATCATCGCGCTCGAGATCCAGGAGGGCCTGGCCGACTTGGCGAGGCGGAACGTCGCCCTGAACGGGCTCGGGAAAAGGATCGACGTCGTCCATGCGGATTTCCGGAACTATGCTCCGGGCCGGAAGCTCGACCTGATCGTCGCGAACCCCCCTTACATCCGAAAGGCCACCGGCTTCCTCAGCCGGGTGACCGAAAAGTCCGTCGCCAAGCACGAAATCCATGGCGACATCGCCGACATGATTGGGAAAACCGGGGATTGGCTCAAGAGAAAAGGCCGGGCCTGTTTCGTCTATCCGGAAAGGCGGCGGGAGGATCTTGTCGCGGCGGCCGGGGCGCAGGGGCTCCGCATCCGGCGGATCCGGTTCGTCCACCCACGGGCCGGCGGGCCCGCCAACCTCTTCCTGGTCGAGCTCGGATTCGAGGCCGGCGAAGGAAAACCGGAGGTGATGCCCCCGCTCGTCCTTTTCGCCCCGGATGGAAAATATACGGAAGAAGCCGAAGAGATCTTCTCCGGCCCCCCCCAGGCCCCTCATCCAGCGGCGTCCGGATCTGGCCGAGGCCTTCTTCGGTGACGACTTCAAACGGACGGCCCCCGGCCATCCGCTTGCTCAGTTGGTGCGGCCTATTTCCCGGCGAAAGCCGCCTCGATCTCCTTCAGGCCGACGCCGAAGACGGAGCGGGCGATCGCCTCGAGCGCCTTCTCCGGCCCCTGGAGGTGGATCGTCGTGTGGACGTGGGCGAGCGTTTCGCCCGGCCTGAGGTCGGCCGCCGGCGATGACGACTCCAGCTCGTAAAATGGCCCCAGCGGTTTCGCCCCCGGCGACGCAGGGCCATCGTTGTAGCTATTGACGACGTCCCCGGCGAACGGATCGTCCTGGATCTTCCACATCGAATTGACGTAGTCCGTCACGCCCTCGGGGATGGTGACGTGGATGACCGTCAGGACATTGTTCGCGGTGTCGTAGCTCCCGGCGAAAGGCTTGACGCGCCTGGGAGAGATCCCGATCTTGCTCCGGTATTTCCCGTCGCCGCTGAAAAAGAGGACGCCCTCCTTTTCCCTGACGATCAGCCGGTCCGCAGGCACCTTGCCGAAGTAGGCATCGTTGACGACAGGACCGAGGTCCGCCTCCGAGCCGGTCTTGAACGGGATGACGATGGTCGTCGCAGGCGAGGGATTGAACATGCCCAGGATCCAGACAGAGAGCAGCCCCGTTTCCTTGGCCCAGGACTTCGTCCCGATGTTGGTGATCCTGTTGTCCGATGAATAAGCCACCATCCTGACTCCGGCCGGGACAGGGACTCCGAGGCCCTGGACCTCGTCCGCCTTGAGGATCCGGACCTCGCGGTTGAGCTCGAGGTCGAACTCCGCGGCCGAATAGTTCACGAGATGCATGACCTTCCGGAAATGGATGCTGTCGGCCTTCCTCTTGACGACGTCGTAAGCCGCCTCATTGACCGGGGGCGGAGTGAACCAGTGGTCCAGGTCGAAGGGGTCGCCCTTCTTGAAAAAGATCGAGAACTGGCCGCCCTCGGGTCCGAGCCAGAAGCGGTCCTCGCCGCCGAAGGCGTTCATGTGGGGATTCTTCGCGCCCGAGGCGATGAGCTCCCGGTTGATCCAGCCGAAGCTCAACCCGTCGGGCCCGCCGGCCGTGCTCGTCATGACCCGGCCCTGGAGGTCGGGGTTGACGGCCACCTGGGCCAGGTTATTCGCGCCGGTCAGGATGATGGCCTTGGTATGGGCCATGAGGAATGTCGCGTCGTCCTTGAAAAGGATCCCTTCCGGGGCTTTCGCGGATTTCCCGCAGCCGGCCGCGAGGGCGATGACCAGCAGCGCCGTCCAGATGCCATATCTCATGGGGCCTCCTTCTTGCGTTATTTCCCCCGGCTCTCGACGAGCCGGGCCGCGAACCATTCCCAGATCGCCTTGTTGAAGGCAAGGCTCGGCGGTGTCCCCTCGAGGATGGCCCGATAGCTCGTCAACGGGTCTCCGGGCTTTAGCCGGTGGCGGGGCTCGGCGTCGAAGAGGAGGGGATGTTCCGGGTGGAACTGGACCCCGAGGACGCACGGGTATTTCTTGTGCGTGACCGCCTCGATGATCCTCCCGTCCCGCGACGTGGCGATGGGGACGAGGTCCTTCCCGAGCTTCTCAACCGCCTGGTGATGGGAGCTCAGGATCCGCGGGTGGTCCGTCGTTTTGAAGCCCAGGGCGGAACAAAACAGGCCCTTTTCGCCGAGCTCGAGAGAGTGAAAATTGTAGCTCATGAGCTTGTCCAGGGGGAAAAGCAGCCGGTAGGGATTGTTGTGCCACCGCTCGGGGCCCAGGGCGATCGCGTCCTCGACCGTGGTCTTCCCATAAACCTCGGCCCAGATGTCCTGGGTCAGGGTCCCGCCCGTTCCGACGTTCATGGTCTGGAAGCCCAGGCAGATGCCGAGGACCGGGAACCGGGGCCGCGAATCCAGGAGCGCTGTGAACGCGTCGTCCTGCGACCCGCCCAGGAGGTGGAAGACGGCCGAAACCTCCAGGTCGTGCCGGGCGGGGTCCTCGATCGACGTCAGCAGGCTCGTTTTCTTCTTGTAGACGGACGCCGGGATATCGGGCCCGCCGAAGAAGATGACCCCGTCGGCCTTTTTGACGATCTCGGCGAATTCGGGCGTGCAGGCGTTTTTCCGGAAAAGGACGGGCTCGCTGATCTCCGCGGTGACCTCGTGGAACTTGAACCAGTCGAGGCCGTTGTCGGCGACGTACTTCCGCGACTCCTCGAACTTCCCGATCTGCCGGACGTGATAGACGCCGATGACGGTGAGGTTGGGGATATTGAGCGTCCCGTTTTTCCGGAGGGTGGCCAGGGCCCGGATGTTGAAGACCTCGGGATTGAAGATGACGAGATGGACGTTCCCGTCCTTCACGGAGAGCTGGTCGAGGGCCCGGTCCGGCGCCTGAGCCGCGGCCGGAATGGACAGGCCCAGGGCCAGGCAGAGGATCACGGCGGCCGCGATGTTCATGACAGAGAGTCTTCTCATTCTGTTCTCCCGCATCGATGTTCGGACTCGGGGGTCATTATAATGATTTCCCGCCGGCTTTCGCAACAATCCGCCCGAGGTCCGAAATCCGGCCCTGCTGCCGCGGGAAACGTCTGCCCCGGCCGAGCGCGATCGATGGACGAGTGATATAATAGAAAATGAAGGAAGCGGTTATGGACTCCGATCGGCCTGATGCGAACAACCCCCGGCAGCGTTGGGAACCGGCACATGTCGAGTGCTATTCGGGGAGCCGGGAAGGGGAGACCCCCCGCGCCGTCACCCTTGGAGGGATACGTTTTCCCGTGGCCGAGGTCCTCTCGAGGGAGCGGGTGCGCGACGTCCGGACTGGCCTGACGGCGGAGATGTTCCAGTGTCGGCTGGAGGCCGGCTGGCCGGTCTCGCTCGAGCGGTCCGAAGACGGCTCGTGGCGGGTCCGCCGAAGCGCGTCTTTTTTCTGCGGCGGCAATAAATAACCGGAGGACTCCCCGGACAGCCGCCGGTGCCCCCTCGAGCGTTCGTGGACGGGACGGACTCGGGCGCCGTATAATAGCCGGGTGAGCCTCGATTTCCTGTTCCGCACGGACGAGTTCAAGGACCTCGTCCGGGCCGTGGCCGGCGGCGAGCGGCCGCTTTCCGTCCAGGGCGTCATCGATCCGGCCAGCCCCTACGTCCTCTCCTGCCTGGCCATGGAAGTCCGAAGGCCCGTCGTTTTCGTCCGAGCCTCGTCGGGGCCCCTGGCCCCGCTCGAGGAAGAGTGCCGGTTCTTCCTCTCCCGCCTTTCTTCTTCACTCCGGCTGACCACTCTTCCGGCCCTGGCCGACAATCCGTATTTCGAAGTGCCTCCCGCCCTGGACGCTGTCTCCTCGCGGATGAGATTTTTCCACGGGCTGTTCCACACGCCTCCCTCGATCATCTTCACCAGCCTGCCCGGACTCCTGAAGCCGTTCCCCGGCCCGGCCGACTTGAAGCGGCTGTTCCTGGACCTGGAGGTCGGCGCCGCCGCCGACCGTGACGAAATTCTCGCAACCCTCTCCCGCTACGGATACACGCGGGAAGACCTGATCGCCTCGCCGGGCGAATACGCGTGGCGCGGCGGCATCGTCGACGTTTTCTCGCCCTGGGAGGCCAATCCCTTCCGGATCGAGCTCGCCGGCTCGGAGGTCGCGTCCCTCCGCGAGTTCGATATCTCCAGCCAGAGGTCGTTGAAAAAGATCGAGCGGCTGACCGTTCCCGGGCTCCGGGAGTTCCCGGCCACCCCCGATTTTCTGGACGGCTGGAAAGCGGCGGCCCGCAAGCGCGCTCGGGGGTCCGGTCGCGACCTGGACGCCAAGATCGCGGCCCTGGAGCGCGGCGAGTTCGCCCCCAGCTTCTCGTCCCTCGCCCTCCTCGAAAAGGCCCGGTTCGTCCCGTTCACCGACTATCTCCGCGACGCCGTTTACGTCGTGGACCGCCCGGAAGAAGTGGAGCAGAGCTTCGAGGACGGCCTCAAAGAGCTCCAGGACCAGTACGCGGACCTCCTGGTCAACGGGACGTTCGCTCTCCCCCCGGATGAGATCTTCCCGCCCAGGCTCTGGGACCGGGTCCGGAAGGAGGCCGTCCGGTTCGAGGAATTCGCCCCGCCCGCCGGCAAGAGGTCCTTTTCCTTCTCCTTCCAGTCCGTGCCCCGGTTCGACAATAGGATCCCGTTCTTCCTCCAGTACCTGAAAAAGCTCCAGGCCGAGGGCGACCTCTGCTATATCTTCCTTTCGAACCCGGGGACGCGGCACCGCCTGGCGACGCTGCTGCGGGAAAACGAGGTCCCCGTCCTCGAAGCCGAATCGGCCACGGCCGTCCCGCCGCGGTCCGAGGTCGCCCTCCTCCTCGGCGGCCTTGACCGGGGGTTCAGCTATCCGAAGGAAAAAGTCAACGTCTTCGCCGAGAAAGACGTCTTCACCGAGGAGAAGGTCATCGTCAGCCGCGCCTCGCGGAAAGCGTTCTTCTCCCAGTTCCAGGACCTCACGGCCGGCGACCACGTCGTCCACACGGACTACGGCATCGGCATCTTCAGCGGCCTCCAAAGGGTGGAGGTCGAGGGCCGGGGCCGGGAGTTCATCGAGATTTTCTACCGGGACGGCGACAAGCTCCTCGTCCCCGTCGAGGACCTGAACCTCGTCCAGAAGTTCTCCAAGGTCGGCTCCGACCTGCCCCTGCTCGACAAGCTGGGGACGATGACCTGGGAAAAGACGAAGGCCAGGGCCAAGAAGGCCGTCGAGGCCGTCGCCAAGGAGCTCGTGGAGCTCTACGCCCGCCGCCGGGCCCTCAAGGGCTACGCCTACACCCCCGGCGGGGAGTGGGAGGAGGAATTCGAGAAGATCTTCGCCTACGACGAGACCGAGGACCAGCTCCGGTCGATCGAGGAGATCCTCCGGGACATGGAGTCCGAGTCCCCGATGGACCGCCTCCTCTGCGGCGACGTCGGCTACGGCAAGACCGAGGTGGCGATGCGGGCCGCGTTCAAAGCGGTCATGGACGGCAAGCAGGTCGCCGTCCTCTGCCCGACGACCGTCCTGGCCAGCCAGCACCTCACGACCTTCCGGGAGCGGATGGTCCTCTTCCCGGTCCGGGTCGAGGCCCTGACGAGGCTGCAGTCGGGGAAGGAGCAGAAGGCCGTCGCCGACGACATCCGGAGCGGGTTCGTCGACGTCGTCATCGGCACCCACCGCCTCCTCTCCAAGGACGTCGCCTTCAAGGACCTCGGCCTGCTCATCGTGGACGAGGAGCAGAGGTTCGGCGTCGGCCACAAGGAGAAGATCAAGCAGCTCAAGGCCACGATCGACGTCCTGACGCTGACGGCGACCCCCATCCCGCGGACGCTGAACATGTCCCTCTCGGGCCTCCGGGACATCAGCCTGATCGAGACGCCGCCCCGGGACAGGCTGGCCGTCCACACAGTCGTGACGCCCTTCAACGCCAAGCTCATCGCCACGGCCATCCGTCAGGAGCTCAGCCGGGACGGCCAGGCCTACTACATCCACAACCGCATCGAGGACATCGACAAGGTCGCCGACCTCGTCCGGAAGCTCGTGCCCCAGGCGAGGGTCGTGACCGTCCACGGCCAGATGACGAGCTCCGCCCTGGAGAAGCGCATGATGGAGTTCGTCGAACACCGGGCGGACGTCCTGGTCTCGACGACGATCATCGAGAACGGCATCGACATCCCGCTCACGAACACCCTGATCGTGGACCGGGCCGACCTCTACGGCCTGGCCCAGCTCTACCAGCTCCGGGGCCGGGTGGGCCGGTCCTCCCGCCAGGCCTTCGCCTATTTTCTGGTGCCGCCCTACATGGAGCTGACGCCGCTCGCCAAGGAGCGTCTCAAGGCCCTCAAGGAGTTCAGCGAGCTGGGGTCCGGCTTCCGCCTGGCCGCCAAGGACCTGGAGATCCGGGGCGCCGGGAACCTGCTCGGTCACCGGCAGCACGGCTCCATGGAGGCCGTCGGCTTCGACTATTACATGCAGCTCCTCGACCAGGCGATCCGCGAGCTCAAGGGCGAGCGGGTCGAGGAAGCCAACGTCGAGATCAACCTCAAGGTGGACATCCGCATCCCCGAGGACTACCTCCCCCAGATCAACCTGCGGCTCAACCTTTACAAGCGCCTGGCTTCGGTCGACGACCTCCGGGAGATCGAGAAGATCCGGGAGGACGTCCGGGACAGGTTCGGGCCCGTGCCGGAGACGATCGAGAACCTCCTCCGCTACGGGACGATCAAGAACCTGGCCCGGAAGCTCCGGATCCGGACGATCGACCGGAGCGAGAACCGGGTCGTCTTCAGGTTCCTGCCCGAGACTCCCGTGGATTGGGCCAGGGTCCCGGCCCTCCTCAAGAGATACTCCGGGTCCCTCTCGCCGGAGGGCGTGATGTCGCTCGGCATCCGGGCGGAGAAGGAGCGGGAGCTCCTCGACGAAGCCGTCCGGGTCTTGATGGAGTTATCCGGTTAGATTATAATGAATTGATATTAAAAAAGATGTGCGGAATGACAAGCGCCCGAAGAACGGCCCCGATCCTCCTCGCGGTCCTCTCCCTCCTTGCGTCCGGCTGCGGCCGCGGGGGGGAGAAAGCGGGGCCCGTCGCCAAGATCACCAATTTCGTCCAGGCGAAGCTCAAACGCGGGCCCATCCTCAAGATCGAGTCCCAGGAGTTCTCGAACGACGACCTGACGGCTTACATCAGGACGGCGGGCGGGAATGAGACCAAGGGCCTCTCGCCGGAATCCCTGAGCCGCCTTTTCGACAGGTTCGTCGATGATAAGATCCTGCTCGAAGCGGCCCGGCAGCGGAACGTGACCCTGACCTGGGACGAAAAAAAGAGCTACCTGGCCAAGCGGGCCGGCGAGACGGGCAGCAACCAGCCCGCCCCTGAGCCGGACGCCGCCGGGCCGGACAGCATGTTCGACGGGCTCCTCGTCGACAAGTATGCCTATCAGGTCATCAAGGACATCCGGGCCGACGATGCCGAGGTCCAGTCCTACTACGACCAACACAAAAAGGATTTCCTCCTTTCGGAGAGGGTCCAGGTGAGCCAGGTCCTCCTCCCGAGTGAGCAGCGGGCCGTCGCGGCCCTCAGGAGGGTCGAGAACGCTCCCGAAGAGGAGTTCAGGAGAGTGGCCCGGGAGGAATCCTCGGGCCCCGAGGCCTTCAAGGGCGGCGTGATGGGGGTCTACAAGCGGGGCGACCTTCCCTACGACATGGAAAAAGTGATCTTCGCCCTGGACGAGGGGAAGTTCAGCCAGGTCGTCGAATCGTCATACGGATACCACGTTTTCCGGCTGGACAAGAAGTTCCCTCCCCAGCTCCAGGCCTTGGCCGACGCGGCGCCGGCGATCCGGATCAAGGTCCTCGAGCAGAAGATCAAGGATACGCTGGCCGCCCATCTCCAAGGACTGAAGGAGACCCTGAGCTGGAAGACCTTTCCCGAAAACCTATTCTTTGCTTACCAGAGGTTGGACCGATGAAAAAAGCCCTCATGTGCTTGATCGTCACGGGGATCGCCGGAGCGGCGCTCCTCGCCGGAGCGCCGCAAGTCGTCGAGGAGATCGTGGCCGTCGTCAACGACGAGATCATCACGCTCTCCCAGTACAAGCAGATGTTCGAGATGCAGATCCAGCAGCTCAAGGCCGAGAATCTGCCGCAACAGGAATACGACAAGCAATACAAGCTTGTCAGGAACGGTCTCCTCGACGCCATGATCACGGAGACCCTCATCCTCCAGCAGGCCAAGGAGAAGAACCTCAGCGTCAGCGACGAGCTCAAGCATAACCTCGAGGCCCTCAAGAAGGAGAACAATTTCACCTCGGACGAGGACCTCCGCCGGGCCGTCGAGCAGCAGGGGATCCCCTACGAACAGTGGCTCAAGCAATACCAGGAAACCCTTCTCAAGCAGATGATCATGGTCTCTGAGGTGTACCGGTCCATCGTCCTGGACGAATCGGAGGTCGTCCGGTATTACAAGCAGCATCCCCAGGAGTTCACGGTCCCCACGGAATACAAGCTTCGCGCCGTCTACCTGGCCACGGAGCACCGCACGCCCGAAGCCCTCGAAGCCCTCAAGGCGGAAGCGGACGGCAAGCTCAAGGCCGGAGCGGCCTTCCCGGATGTGGCCGCGGCGCTCTCGGACCCTCCCATCAAGGAAGCCAAGGGCGACCTGGGGACGCTCAAGAAGGGCGAGCTCGATAAGACCTTGGAGGAAGCCGTCGAGAAACTGAAGGCCGGCGAGGTCAGCCCCTGGGTTGCGGCCAAGAACGGCTGGTACCTGCTCAAGCTCGAGGAGAGGAAAGAAAGCTACCTGAGGACTTTCGACGAGGCCCGGCCCGAGATCCAGGAGAGGCTCCTGGCCGAAAAGCGCCAGAAGAAAAGCGAAGATTACATCGCCTCCCTCAAGGCACAAAGCTACATCAAGATCCTGAAGCCCAACCCGCTCGATTACTGATTATATTTCGGTGACATACAACTAATTACCGAAATTATGAGATAAGGACAGCGGCCGCCAAGGCCGTCGTCCACAGACCTTTCTCCCCCGTCGCCGTCCGGGAGATGCTCCGCGTCTCGAGAGAGATCCCGTTCGAGATCTTGTACGCCCGGCGGCCCTTCTCGGGGTCCTTCAGCTTTCCCCCCATCTTCGTGGCCAGCATCTCGGCGGCCAGGTATTCGGTGTAGAGCCCGGCCTCCTTTTCGGTCGGCCCGCCGCCTTCGTGCTCGGCGAGGTAGCCGTAGCAGGACGGGTCCTTCGGGATGGCCATCCCGATCGAAGCCGAGACCAGCCGGCCGGCCTCGTCCGTCGCGCTCTCGCTCAGGACAACGAAAAGGATCTGGCCCGGTTTGAGGAGCCGGACCCCTTCCTGCCTTGAGATGAGCCGGCAGTGCGGGGGATAGATGCTCGAGACCCGGACGAGGTTGAACGGGGCGATCCCCGCCTCCCGGAGGGCCTTCTCGAAGCTGACCAGCTTTTCCGTGTGCTGACCCCGGCCCCGGGTCAGGAACACTTTCGAGGGAACGATGACGCTCATGGCTCTGGCTCTCCGGCCTATTTCTTGACGTCTTCTTTCTTGGGCTCGACGACCGCGTCCTCCTTGAAATCGATGAAGCGGGACACGTCATAGACGCCGATGAGGACGGGCTGGGTGCCCTTGGACTGGGCGAACAGCCGGACCTCGGCCTGCTTCCAGCCCGGGTTGTCCTTGATGCTCTTGAGGTCCTTCCCATCCACGCCGAAATTGCTTCTCATGGCGATCGCCTCGCTCTTGCCCCCGGGCGCGACGGACTTGCCGCGGATCGCGGCCAGGAAGCAGTCGCCGAAGTTCTCGCGGTCACCCTTGAAATTGAAAACCGCGTTGAAATTGACATAATTCATGGGCTTCGGGCTGAGGTTCTTGACCTGGAAGGAGAGCACCGGGACCAGGATCAACCGGGGCGGCCACTGCTGATAAAGTTTGGAAACCCACTTGGTCTCGATATCCGTGATTTCGATGGAAGCCTTGAGCTCCTGGGGCGTCATGCGCGTGCAACCGGCCTGAAAAAGAAGGGGCAGGGCCCCGAGGACAAGGACGACCGCCGCGGTCTTCTTCATGGGATTTCTCCTCTCTAACCGTTTCAATGATAACGGACGGGCGGGAATTATGCAACCGTGCCGGCCCCCGGGACCGGTCACTCGCGCGGTTTCTCTTTTTCGATGGAAAAAGTCCCCAGGGCTATCTCTTCACCGGCCCCAGGTACTTATCGAACCAGGCCAGGGTTTCCCTGATGAATTCATTCACGGGCGGGATATGGTCTGTTTCGTAAAATTTCTGCTCCTTGTCCTTGGCCGGAGTTCCCAATAGAGCAAACATCGGCTTTGATGATGTCTCCGGCGGGAAAAACGAGTCATACTTGCCGTTCAACATCAAAGTAGGCGACTTCACCCGGGTCACATAGTTGATTTGGTTCACCTCCGGGCGTCCTTGTCCCGCATTGCCGAAGCCTCCGGCCAAGAGAACACTGGCCTTGAGGCGCTCCTCGACGGCCAGGATCATGGGCGCGAGCATCGACCCGTAGCTCATCCCTTCTAAGGCCAGTTTCCGGCTGTCGATATCCGGGCGGGTTTCGAGATAGTCGATGGATCTTCTAAGGTCCTTGACCTGTTGAATGAAGACTTCTCTCCACTGCACGGAACTCCAATTTCCCTCGATGACGGAAATCAAGGCATCGTTCCCGCGCTCGAAGAATCCCTTATAGACGGGATAGATGACGGCCCGTCCGTTCTTGATGAGAAAAGAGAAGAACATGGGGACTTCATAATAGTTCTCGATGTCTTGGCTCGACCGCTGAAACACGGGAGCGTCGCCGCCCATATAGATGACGGTCTGATAGGGCGGCGCGGCGTTCCTGGGAAGGAAGAGATAGGCCATGACGCGTTCGCCGCCGTAGGCGGCGTCGAAGCTGATCTTCTCCAGAGTCCATTCGGGGCTTTCTTTCCTCGATTCCACGCGGGCCTTCAGATCGGTTTTATCGTAGGAAAACTGTTCCTTGTAAACCTGGAAAACAGAATCAGCCGCCGGCATTTGCTTGGCGTAATCTTCCGTTTCGCCGCTTTGGGGAAGGCCCAGGGACTTGACCATTTGAAAGGCCAACCCTGGGATCTTGTCCGGCTCGGGATAAAGAGCGCAGCGGAACCCGTTCTTGGCGGAACGGTCCATGGCCGGCGCTTGACTCATATTGTCGAACATGTAGGTGTTTTCCCCCCAGGCGCCGCCCCTGATGACGCGCCCTTTTGGGGTTTCATTTGAGCACCATTCCCTCACGTTCCCGGCCATGTCAAAAGCCCCGTAGGCCGTCACCCCCGGAAGGCTTCCCGCCGGGACCGGACCTTTGCCCGTGAAATTGCTGAAAGGGGCGAAGACGGCGAAACCGCCGAGCTGGGGATACTCGATGATCGGCGTATATTCGCCTCTCGCGACCCCCCAATGGGTTCCCGTCGGCAGGCTTTTCCCGGCGAATTCCGCGTATGCGGCCGCCTCGTACCAGCTGATCCCCGACACAGGATAATCCGCTTGTCCCTCAGGATAATCGCCCGCCTGCCACCCGGCCGGACCAGGCAGGCTGGTCTGGTCGACGAATCCCTTGACGGCTTCTTCCCAGGTCAGATCTTTTCCGTCCTTGATGAATTTCTGCTTCCAGTATTTCTTGTTCCTGTAACCGCTGCCGTTGACGAATTCCTTGTATTGCTTGTTGGTAACCTCATATTTATCGATATAGAAATCCGCCAACTTTCCGACCGGTGTTTCCGCTCCCGTGACCCGCACCATGCCCGGCGGGATGCTGCCTTTCTTGTCCAGGACCCTCACCAGATTGTAGCCAACGATGATATTATGGCCCGAGATATCTCCATCCCAAGTGGACGCCGCGGCCAGGACCGTCTCATAGCCCTCTTTTTCCATCTTCCAGCGGAAGATACCGATAGGCAGCCTGACCTTCTCAATAGGGGATACACCGAGATAGGTCCATTCGCTCGCCGGAGTTGAATATTCTTTCATGAAGACCTTCGCGCCGGGAGGTTCGGTTTTGATGTCGATCCTCAAGGAGCATTTCGAAAAGATCCCGGCCAGCTTAGGATCGAGCGGGATGTAGGCTTCCGCCTTTTCCGCGAGTCGATAGACGGGTATGAGATTGCGCCAACAATCATTTCCCTCGATGAGCTTCTCCATCTCGGGGAGCGCCACCTGCCTGGCCCAGCGGACATGTGATTGGTGCTTGAAAAACCGGGTTCCAAAAAAGGCCAGGGCGGCCAGAACGGCCAACGTCGGAATGGCGACCCGGGGCTTGCGAAGTCGTCGGCTGAGCGTTTTCAGGTTCACCACGCCGGACTCGGCCAGCTGGAGGCTCGTCTGATAAGCCCTCAGGTCTTTTAGCATTTCGTCCGCGGAGCCATAGCGGGCCTCGCGGTTCTTCTTGAGCGCCCGGAAGATGACCTGTTGCAGCTCGCCCGGAACCGGGGGCTTGCGGACCTTGAGGGGCTTCGGCTCCTCGTGGACGATCGAATAGATGATGGAGACGTCCCTGTCGCCTTTGAACGGGACCTCGCCCGTGAGCATTTCGTAGAAGACGACGCCGAGCGACCAGAGGTCCGTCCGTTGGTCCAATTCATCTCCGCGGGCTTGCTCCGGGGACATGTAGGCCACCGTCCCCAGCGTCGTCTGACTCTTGGTCAGCGAACTCCCACCTTGCAGTTTGGCCAGCCCGAAGTCCATGACCTTGGCCTGGCCCTTGTCCGTCACCATGATGTTCGCGCTCTTGATGTCGCGATGGATGATGCCCTTGCGGTGGGCCTCGCCCAGGCCGGCGGCGATCTGACTTGTGATGTCGACCGCGTTCTCCGTCTTCAAGGGGCCTTTATTGATCTTATCTCGGAGTGTCTCACCCTCGACGTACTCCATGGCGATGAAGGACCGGTCTTCGGCTTCCCCGACTTCATAGATGACACAGATGTTCGGATGGGAGAGGGCCGCGGCCGCCTGGGCCTCGATGAGGAACCTCTCCTTGAGTTCGGGCAAGTTCATCAGGTGCGGCGGGAGAAATTTCAAGGCGACCATGCGCTTGAGCTTGAGGTCCTCAGCTTTGTAGACAACTCCCATGCCGCCCCGGCCGATCTCCTCGACGATCCGGTATTTCCCGGCGATGAGCTTATCTTTCGATATGACAGAAAGCGGAGTTGCGAGTGTTTTCGTGAGGGAATCCGGGAGCTGCCCCTCCTGGGCGAGCAGCGCGGCGCAGCTGCCGCAAAAGCGGGACGTGTCGGGATTATCGGCGTGACATTGAGGACATTTCATGGCCTCTTCTTCCTTTTCAGCTGTTGGGAGAAAGATAACACCGAAGGGGGAGACAGTCAACGGGAAGGCGCGGGCCGTAAGCCTTTCCGGGCGTCAGCTGATCTCAGGCAGATCGTATTCTCCGAGCCGGAGCGGGTACCTGCCGTACTCGCGGACGAGATTGATGACATACTCATAACTCCGGGCCGAGACGTTGCCGGGCACGGAGTGGTCGGATTGGAAGATGAAGCCCCCGCCCTTGGCCGCGTTCAGCTTGGTGAGGACGACGCGCCTGAGCTCCTCCTCCGACCCCAAGGCCCAGGTCAGGACGTCCATGTTGCCGCAGAAAGCGATCTTATGCCCGTACTGCCGCCGCAATGCCACGACGTCCAGCCCGGCTTTGGCCTCGAGCGGGTTGTAAGCGTCCACCCCGATCTCGATGAAATCGGCGAAGATCCGCCGGACATTGCCGCAGCCGTGATAGATGACGGGCAGGCCATGGGCGTGGCATTCGTCCACGATGGCCTTGACGACCGGCTTGAAATGCTTTCGCCAGTAGCCCGGCGAGAAAAAGAGGTCGTTGCGATAGGCGACATCCCCCCAGATGACCATGCCGTCGAGCAGGCCGCCGGCGGCCCGGATCTGGGCCCTAGCGATCCCCAGGACGAACTCGCCGATCCTCGCCACGAATCTTCCGACCTCGTCGGGGTCGAGCCCGATCCAGAGCATGACGTTCTCGAGGCCGATCACCCGCCACAGCATCTCCTGGGCCTCGCAGACGCTCCCGTAGACGGGAATATCGGGGTGGAGCGACCGGACCGTTTCGGTCCAGGCGGGGGAGTCGCGCGTGAAGCCGTCGCCCATTCCGGCGAGCTGGTTGTCGCCCGCGCCGAAATAGCGGCGGTCGTCCCGGGGATCGTCGAACCGGAAAGCCTTCATCTTCTCGATCGTGTCCGTGTCGAACCTCAGGAAGGCCGGCATCGGATCGGCAAAGTTTTTCCGGATCACGGCCTCGAACCCCGTCCGGACGGTGACATGATCACGGGTCTCCTCGAGCGTCTCGAACGCCTTGATGTGGGGGTCCATGTTGGGAACGGTGACCGTCCAATCGAGATCGTAGTATTTATAGATGTCCGTGCCCGCGGGCAGGCCCAGTTCCCTCCGCCACCGCTCGAGGAAGCTCCCCCAGAAGAAATCGCTGACCGGGACGCGGTCCGCTTCCCGGTGGTGAAGCGTTTTCATCATCCGGTCGAGCTTGGCGAGACAGCCGGCCGTGCGTTCCACCGTTCGAACCCCCCTCAATCCGTGTGGAAGACTTCTTCCATTTTCGCCCACCAGTCGCCTTCGGGCAGGCCCGGGACGGGGTCCTGCATGGGCATCATGATCTTCCACCACTCCTGCGTCTTGGGGTCGGCGGCCATCTTGGCCATATCGGCGGCGTAATCGGCGCCGTGGTATTCGAAATAGGCGAAGAGAAAGCCCTGCCAGCGAAAGATCGAGTAATTGCGGATGTGGCACCGGCGGATCGTTTCCAGGACCTCCGGCCAGACCCTGGCATGGTAGGCCTTGTATTCCTCGAATCTTTCCGGCTTGACCCGGATGAGTTGGCCGTATCTTTGCATGACAGTGACCTCCTCTCAGCTTTGAGCCGGGAACCCGGTCATTTCGCTCGGCCCTGACTTTCGAGCTCGAGCTTTACGATCGTGTCGAGCTTGTCCTTCTGGTCCGCGGGCATCCGGATGACGATCCCATCCGCCGCCTGCTCGACCTTTGCCTCGCCTCCGGTCAGGACCTTGCTCGAGACGATCTTCGCCTTCAGGGCCGGCAGCCTGACCGTGTCCCCCTCCCACTTGAGGACATGGACGAATACGATGTTACCTTTATGCGTCATCCCGCCCCAGGCGCCGTTCCTGACCGGGCCGCCGCGCGTGCCATAGATCGTCTCCCCGTGCTTCTCGAGCCAGGCGCCGACCCCTTTGAGCACCTCCACCTGCCTGGGCTCGATCTCGCCGCTGGGCATGGGGCCGACGTTGAGCAGGAGGTTCCCGCCTCCGGTCGCGCACTGGACGAGGATGCGGACACAATCTTCGGTGGATTTGATCTTGTCGTCGGGCTTCCAGGCCCACTGCGTGCCGAGCGTCATGCACGTTTCCCAGGGCTTCTCGAGATCGAATTCGCCGACCCGCTGCTCGGGCGTCGCGTAATCGGCCTGCGGGCCGACACGCTGGACCTTGTAATCCTCCATGGTGCCCATGTCCAGCCGGTTGTTGATGATGATCCGGGGCTGAAGGGACCGGACGATCCCGTAAGTCTTTTCTTGATCCCAAGGCGCCGGGCCGCCGTCCGTGTCGAACCACAGCCGGTCGATCCGCCCGTAGTTGCCGAGGAGCTCCCGCAGGTGCCCCTGCATCCGGGCCACGTAAGCGGCGTTCCTGTCCGTCCGGCAATCCGGGTCGCGCCAGTCCATCGGTGAATAATACCAGCCGATCGGCATCCCCGCCCGGTGGGCGGCCTCCGCCAGCTCGCCGCAGATGTCGCGCTTGAAGGGGGAGCGGCCGATGTTGTAATCGTCGACCTTCGACGGCCAGAGGCAGAAGCCGTCGCAGTGCTTGGCCGTGAGGATCATGTATTTCATGCCGGCCGCCCGGGCGATGGCCACCCATTCCGCGGCGTTGAACTTGACCGGGTTGAATTGCTTGTAGAGGTTGTCGTAGACCTCGACCGGGATCTCGCCCTTGCCCTCGATGCCGCGCCTCTCCCCGCCGCGCGACCAGCTGAGCTCGGTGCCCTTCAGGCTGACCGGCCCCCAGTGGATGAACATGCCGAAATGCGCGTCCTGCCATTCCTTGAACGCGGCCTGGTTGGCTTTTGGCTCCGGCCCGGGTCCGCCTGCCGCGGCGGCTTGCGTGGAGACAATCGCGCTTCCCGCGATGGACAAGAGAGAGAAAAGCAAGAAATGCCTTTTCGCGAAGGTCCGAATTTTCATGATCGTTTCCTCCCCCTGGAAGATCCTGTGTCCGTTGCCATTGACTGCCTGTGCGTGCCGGATTTTATAACAAATCCGGCTTCCATGAACAGGGAAGAATATCCTCATGAGGGCATACCCCTTCATATTTTTCGCCTGCGCGAGGAGGGGAATCGGAGGCCTTACTTGCCCACGAGGCGCGAGACCGTGACGGCCTCCAGGCTGTATTTCTCGAACAGGCGGAAGCTCGATCTCAGGACCTGGAGGGTCTCCGGGAAGGGATGGCAGATGCCGACCGCCTTCCCTTTCTTCTGGGCCAGTTTGAAGAGCTCGATGAGCCGGCTCTTGATCCGGCTCCTGTCCGCGTCCGCGTCCAGGAAGACATCCCTCTTGAGCGCGGGAATGCCCATCCCGAGCGCTTCGTCGTAGGCCACGGTCTGGGCCGTCGTCCGGCTGTCCACGAAGAACAGGCCCTTGTCCTTGAACGGCGCGAGGAGCGTCCTCATCAGTGTCGCGTCCGCCGTGAACTTCGAGCCCATGTGATTGTTGACGCCGTCGGCGAAGGGGACGCGGGCCAGGCTCGTCTCGAAGGACTGGCCGATCTCGTCAGGGCTCATCGTGGTCATGATCATCCCCTCGGTGTCGGTCGAGGCATCGTGGTTATTCAGGGACTCGAGCGGCAGGTGGAGAAGGACCTCGAGGCCGTTATCGTGGGCGACGCGGGCCGTCTCCTGGGCATATGGGCTATAGGGGAGGACCGAGACCGTTATGGGTTCTTTCAGGCTGAGGATCTCATTGAGCGCCTCGAGGCTGTTGCCCATGTCGTCGACGATGAGGGCCACTTCTCCGCGGACCCGCTTCGTGGCCTTGGGCGGGGCTTCTTTCAGCGGCGGTTCCTTGAGGGCGGGTGGCGCTTCTGTCTTGGGCGCGGCCGCCGTTGGCGCCGCCCCAGGCTTAAGGACCGGTTCCGCTGGGGCCTTGACCTCCGGCGCGGCAGCGGGCTTCGCTTCCGGGGCCGCGAAGAGGTAGGACCGCTCGCCCTTGCGCGAGTTCATGTAGTCGAGGGTCACGACCGAGACGATCGCGGAGCCCAGCATGATGGCCGTGATCAGGTTGAAGGCCGGCCAGGGCTCGCTTCCTTTTTTCTGCCGCGGTTTGTTGATCATCCGTCAGAGCTTGGGGAGAAGGGGCAGGGTCTTTTCGAGATACGCCTTGTCGCTCTGATCCGTAACCGGGACGGTAACGTCGGGATTCACTCCCTGGCCCCAGAGCGAGCGCCCCGACGGCAGGGAAAAGACTCCCGTGACGAGGATGATCGAGCTTTCGTCCTTCAGGAGGAAGCTCTCCGTCTTGGCGACGACACCGGGCGTGGACAAGCCGAGGACCTTGGCTTTCCGGACTTCCTGGAGGACCCCGGCGACGAGCTCCGCCGGGCCTATCGTGGCCGGGCTGACCCAAACCGCGACGGGAACCGCGCCCAACACGGCCTCGGCAGGGCAGGCGATGGACTCTTTGGCCCCGCCCCGCTTCTCGATAGAGCCCACGGTGGCCGCTCTGAGGAAGAGGTTGGTGAATGCCCGTGCCTCCTCGAGGTCGCCGCCCGCGCAGTCCCGGAGGTCGAGAATGAGCGGTTTCTTCCTGCCCTTGAGGGCCGGCAGGACGCTCTTCTGGATATCGGCGACGAGCGAGCGTGAAAGATCATGAATGCTCAAGATCGCCGGCTGTCCCAGCGCGGACGAAAAAGCCCAGGCGCGCGGGAAGAGATGGACCCGCGGCAGGGAGAGCTCCCGCGATTCGTTCCCCCTGAGGAGCTTGACCTGGACCGGCTTTTCGTCCGTCCCGCCGAGGAGGAGGTTGACCTCGGTCAGGCTCATGCTCAGCGTGCCGCGGTGACCGATGGCGCTCACCAGGTCCCCGAGCTTGACCTCGGCCTTTTCTCCGGGCGAACCCGGGACGACCCCGACGACCAGCGGGAACGCGCCGTATCTTTTGAAAACGATGAGGCCCGGGCCCGTGTCCCCGACGCTCCGGGCGGCATATCTCGCCGTGAGGTCTTTATTCAGGTAGCTCGAGAGCGGGTCGAGCGAATTGACGATGCCCCGGTAGGTCCCCTCCGCCGTCTGGACCGGGTCGCGCTTCTCGAGGTAGTCGTTCCGGATGAGGTCCATGAGGACGTCCACGAGCTGGAAACCCTTGGGCCAGGTGCCGCGCTGGGACTTCCCGGGGAGGACCCTCATCTGGACGAGGAAGAACAGGAGGGCGGCCATGAAGACCGTCAGCAGGACCAGGCGGTATCTCGGGATCTTCATTTTAAACGGACATCCATTCTATCACCTTCGTTTCAGCCATTGCAAGGGATCGAGGGCCTTGGTCTTGTAGCGGACCTCGAAGTAGAGGCACTCCCCGTTGAGGGACCCGGAGTCCCCGACCAGGGCGACGGGCTGGTCGGCCCGGACCATGTCCCCGACGTTCACCAGGAACTGCGAGCAGTGGCCGTAGAGGGTGTAGTAGGTCATCCCGTGGTCCAGGATGAGGAGGTTCCCGTATCCCTGGAAGTAGTCGGCGAAGACGACCTTGCCCGCGTGGACCGCCAGGATGAGGGATTTGTCCTTGGCCGGGGCGATCTCGACGCCGTTGTTCATGACGATCGTGTTGAAGCGCGGATGTCGCTGCAGGCCGAAGGACGTGATGACCCTCCCTTCCAGGGGCCAGGGGAGCTTTCCCCGCCGCTCGTAGAGGGGGACGAAGGCCGACGGCAGGGCCCATTGTTCATCGGCGATCTTCTTCATCATGACCTGGAGCTGCTCGGCGCTGTCGCGGAGCTCCTGGAGGGCCTGCTCGTGGGTCTGCCGGTCCCTCCGGATCTCCTGGACGAGGTCGGAGTTCTTCCGCTGCTCCGCCTCGAGCTCCTGCTTCTTGAGATTCGTCTCCCGGAGGATCTCGGCGACGTCCTTCTTTTTCGCGGCCAGGCGGCCCTCGGCCTCGCCGAGCTCGGCCAGGGCCTTGAGGTAGGCGGCGACCGCGTCCTCCTGGTAGCGGGCGAGGAGGGCCAGGTGCCTGCTTTCCGTGGTGTAGGCCTCGAAGTCCCGGGCCTGGAGCATGAAGTGGAAGAAATCCAGCCGGCCGAACTTGTAGAGCGTCACCAGGGTTTTTTCGATGGCGGCGTTGTCCTTTTCGAGGTTGGCCGTCAGGCCGCGGACGTTCGCCTGGATCCCGGCGAGCTCGGCCCGGGCCTTCTCCATCTGGACGTTCCAGGCCGCGATCTCCCGCTCGACGAGGGCCTTGTTGAGGTTGATCCGGGCCAGGCTCGAGAGGATGGACGATTCCTTGAGGGCCTCGGCCTCGATCTTGCCCCGGAGCTCGCTGATCTGCCCGTTGATCTTGGCCAGGCGCTTCTCGAAGTCCGAGACGTCGTGCTTCGGGGCGGGGGATTGGGCGAGAAGAAGCCCGAGGCCGGCCAGCAGGGCCATGGCGAAAGTGGAAATGAACGCGGGGGGGAGGGCAGGCGAGCGGGTGAGGAGACCTACGAGCGGGCGAAAAACTCTCATCATCTTATTTATAGCATAAATGAGAGACGTTGATAAAAACCGCTGGGGCTGGAAAGACCCTTCCGACCGGCACGAACGTCTGCGACGTCCAAGCCTTCCTAGTTGTCCCTCAGCTAGGATAAGGGGGGGGACGGGATGTCGCTTCTCGCCCGGGACCGTCTTCAGGGACGGAATGTAATAAGGTTGAGGTCGGAGAGCGCCCGATAATGCGTTAAATCCCCCGACAGGAGGGCGAGGGCATTTTCGACGGCGGTTGCAGCGATCAGCGCGTCCGCCAACCGCAGGCCCGATTTTGGGGCATGGAGCTCCATGTAAATGACGGCCCTGTGCCCAATATTTTCCGTCAGGGGCATCGTCTGGAAACCGAAATCGGCGAGAAATTTCTTAATGAGATGGACCTCGCGCCTGTCGCGGGCGCCCTGGATGAGCTCCATGAGCGAGACGACGGACATGTGCCGCGCCGCGCTCTCTTCAATGCGGAGGGCGGCCTTCGCGTTTCCCCTGAAAATCCAGATAAGGAGATCGGTATCAAAAAGCATGGGGGCGGGCCTTCCGGAGCTTATCCATGGCTGCCCCGACGTCCTTGAGGTCAGGGCGGTCCCTCCACATCCCGAACGCCTCGTGCCCGGCGACGGGCGTGACGGATGACGCCGCGCCCGCCGGCTGGATGACGGCGATGATTTTGCCCCTGCGGAGGAGCGTCACGGCTTCGCCCCGGTCGAGGGCCCTCTGGATCTCTCCCATCCGTCTCCTTAGGTCAAGAATGGACGCTTTCATCGAGCCCTCGCTTTGATGTGTGCACATGAAGTGTACACATAAGGAGGGCCCCGTGTCAATAGGAAAGACGTCTTGAGGCCATCGTCTTTCTCAGGGGCCCCTTTGCCCGCTTTCATCATCAGGCGCCCTCCTCCGTCCTCCCTATGGTGCGGCCGAAGCTAAAAATTCCCTTGTATTTCGCCGGGGCCTTGCTATAATCCGGTCAAGTTTTCTTGCGCCGGCTGGAGAAAACTTCGACCGACCAATGAATCATTCCCCCCTTTTCTGCTGTTCATAAAAAACAGCCGGCATTAGCTTCCGGGTCCGCCAAACGCGGGCTGGCATGATGGACATATCGCTGCAATGAAAACGAGATCCCGGACGATCCTCTTCCGCATCGGCGGCCTCGGAGACCTCCTCGTCGCCCTTCCCGCGATCTCCCTCGTGCGCAGAAGCCTTCCCGGATTTTCGCTGAGCCTCGCGGGACGTCCGGAATACGGTGCGCTCCTCAAACGGGCGGGGCTCGTGGACGAGGTCCTTTCCTTTGCGGACGCCCGGATGGCGGCGTTATTCGCGGGCGGCTCGCCCGATTTCCGGGCCGACGCAAAAGGTGGGACCGGGAAGAGGGGAGTTTCCCCGCTGGACGGATTCGAGACGGCCATGGGCTGGCTGAACAGGCGCGGCGATTGGCCTGCCGACGAGTGGTGGGTCCGCCAGGGGATCGAGCAGATCTTTTTCATATCCTACGAAAGCGGTGCCGCCGTGCCCATGAGCCGTTTTTTCTTTGACCGGACCCGCGACTTTTTGAACGCTTATGGAATAAGGGCCCGAGTCGCTGGCATTGCTTCCAGCGCAGGGGCTGTCGAAGCGTCTGCTGCAAGCCGGGATTCCGCCGCTGGCGCCACCGATACCTCTGCCTTCGATCCGGCCGCGCCGGATCCTGATCAGCTCTTCGGCGACTGCGCCCGCCTGCCTCTGCCGGGCGGCCTCAGGAGCAAGAGCCTGGATGATCTCGGCCTCCGCCAGCTCGTGAAGAACGAAAAGCGCCTCGTCGTCCATCCCGGAAGCGGCGGCCGCGCCAAGCGCTGGCCGCTCGCGAGTTTCATCGAGGTCATCCGCGTGGCCGCCTCGTTCGGCCTGGAAGGCGTTCTCGTCACGGGGGAGGCCGAAGCCGATCTCGAACCGGCGCTCCAGGCGTCGGCGCTCCCCGCCGGTTGGAAGCGAGTTTCGCGTCTTCCGGCCGAAACGCTGGCGGATCTCCTCGCGGGGTCCACTCACTATCTCGGCAACGACTCCGGGCCGACGCACCTCGCCGCGGCCTGCGGGGCGTCCGTCCTCGCCCTTTTCCGCGAAGACAGCTTGCCGGCCTGGCGGCCTTTCGGGAAAGCGCGCGTTGTGGCGGCCCCATTGATGTCGGACATTCCGCTCGATCTCGTCCTGCCCGCCCTTGAAGATCTTCTGAGCGAATAATTGTCTGGATAACCTTATGCGTTGACGGCGCGGACTTCCGTGCGTCTTCGGCGGCGGGGGCCATTCCTCCTGATACCCCCTGCGCCCGTTAGCCCTCACAGCGAGCGGTCGTGGCACCCCCCCCCAGAAAAAATATGCTTATTCTTGTGCTTTTTGCTTGCATTGTTTTTCGGCTTTGGTATAATGATAGCGGCTCTCTTTGGCCGGCTGGAGAGGGCTCCCTCATTAAAATCAATCATCACCCCCCTTTTGCTGACCTCAGCCGGCACCTCACCCCCCCCGAGGGTGCCTCGCGCAAGAATCCGCATTTTCCGGGCCTCGTGTTTGTGATATGATACCGGCGAAATCCCCGAGGCTGGACAAAGATGGGTAATAAAGATTGGAAGACGGAACTGAAGAACCATTTCGAGAACATGCGCATCCTGGAGAAGTGCCAGGCGGAAACGTCCATCCACTTCGAGCAGTTCTGCGAGTTCATCGTCGAGCCCGCCTTCGAGGCGCTCGTGGACGAGATCGCCTCCTACGGCGTGAAAGCCCGGTTCCAGAAATCGAAGGGCCGCGACATCCGCCTCAGCCTTTCTTTCCCCGGCAGCAAAGACGAGCAGTTCCACTACAAGATCTCGATCCCCAGGAACTCGGTCGAGCTCCGGCTGGCCCTAATGACCAAGGGGCGGAAGAATCTGAAGTCGGACTACAAGACGACGGAAGAGGCGTTCATGCCGGACCTGGGCCCCGCCGAGGTCCTCAAGCTGACCAAGGACGACCTCATCCTCGACGTCCTCGAGCATTATCGCAACTTCAGCTACGAAGCCCTGACCACGCCCGATTGACGGGCCGGACTTGTACAGAAACCTCTTCGTCGAGGCCCTGCTGAAGCGATCGGACCTTATTTCAGCCCGTTGATGACGTCCAGGACCTTGAACAGGTAATCGTAGCTCGGACGGTCCGTGGTGTTCTGGCCCATGTACTTGAAGAGCAGGACGCCGTTCTTGTCCAGGATGAAGACGCTCGGGATGTTCTGGTCGACCTTGCTCCCGGTCCACTCCGTCTGGAAGAGGCCGAGCCGCTTCGAGACGGCCCTGTCGGCGTCGATGAGGACCGGGAACGGAGTCAGGATCTCTCCCTTTTTCAGGCTGAGATCCTTGGGGAAGAACTGGCGCCACCGGGTCATCCGGCGCTTGCCCGCCTCGTCGAGCTTGGCCGGGTCGGCCGGGTTCTTCGTCTCCCGGATCTTATCGAGCTGCCCGGGAAGGGCCTCGAGCCAGGATTGGACGACGTCCCGGCCGTAGGGGAAAACGACCAGGACCTCGACGTTGTATTTCTTCCGGATCTGCTGGGCTTTTTCGAGCTCGGCGAGCTCCGCGTACCGGTAGTTGCAGATGGTGCACCAGTGGCCCGGGGCCGCGTAGCCGCGCACGAAGATGATCATGACGTTCCTGCCCTTGAGTTGCGAGAGCGTCACGGTGCCGCCCTGATAGGCCGGGAGCGTGAAGTCCTCCATGGGCTGTTCGATGATCGCGGGCTTCATCTCGGGCTCCTGCGGCTTGGCCTGCGGTGTCTGCGCCTGGGCCGTTCCCTGCGCTTGTTGCGCCTGTCGCGCGAAGGCGGGGCCCGCGAGCGTCAACCCGACCGCTAAAACCACAAAACAGACGCCGAGCGAAAACTTCCTCATGTGGATGCCCATCATTTCTCCTCTCTCTGTTCTCTCCCGATTTTCCTATTTCTTTTCTTCGGATTTCTTTTTCGGCTTTTCTTCCAGGCGCTTGGCGGCCTTGTCCAGGGCCTCCTGAATGCGCGCCCGGGCCACCTTCGGGTCCGGCTCGTCGAGAACGAGGATGCCGTTCGGCCCGTTCCAGCCGAAATAGAACTTGCGTCCGATCACGGTCTGCCCCTGCATGATCTCGTCCATCGTCGTCACGTCCAGAAGGTACTCGTTGAAAAGGGCCAGGACTTTGTTCAAGAGGTTCCCCGGCGGCTGCTTGAAATGGATGAGGATGAGCTTGGACGGCCCGGGCCCATACTTGGCCGAGTAGGCCTCGGTGATCCCCTCCTTGAATCCCCAGAAATCGGCCCCGAGGAGCGGCGATTCGCTGGCCGCCGCCACGTCCCCGCAGATATACCGCTCGGTCCCGGGGATAAGGCTGAACTCGGGCATGCAGGAAAAAGCCTCCGGCCGGGAAGTCTCGGCGGCCGGGAGGGCGCGGTCGAGCGAAAAGACGAACGTCTCGACCTCGTCCTGCGTGCACCCGGAGGAAAGGATGTTGATGTAGAGGTCGCCCTTGACGAGGTTGGTCTGTTGCTCCCCGATCCAGTGGGCCGTCTTGATCCCGGGGAGAACGGTTTCGTTGCCCTCGCGCCTCGTCGAGAAGATGCCGAAAGCCGCCGCCGGGGAAGCCATCCGATAGATCTCGAGGATCATTCCCTTAACCTTTGCGGCCGGCTTCTCCGGGACGAGCTCGTAGACCGTGAGGCTCTGGAAGCCGTACTGGAGGAAGATCTCGGCGCCGCCGTCGACATAGCCGTAAAGGCCGTCCCGCGCAAACGTCCGCGGCGTGCCGGAAACGACCCAGCCGGCGATGCCCGCGACCCCCATGAAGTCGGGAGGCAGGTTTCTCCGGCTGATGTTCTGGCCGGCTTGCTGGCCCTGAGGGGCCGCGGCTGACGCGACAGCGCTTGCGCTCGCGAAAACCGTCAGCCCTGCCGCGGCCACGATCGCTGCCGCCAAACCGATCTGTTTCTTTTTCATGACTATTTCCCCATTTTTCCTGTACGTCAATTCTACCACAAAGCGGCCCATCCGACAGCGTCGGGGATGTATCGATAGCGCCCGAGTGCCTGCGCGCAAGAGCCTCGCGGAGCCGGGAACACTCCGCTCCTTGACCCGTTCGCCGACGCTAAGCCCCGCCTTTCAAGGCGGGGACAAGAAGCGAGGCTCAGGGTTAACCCCGAACAAGCCCCGGCATTCATGCCGGGGACTCGACAAACTCAGGAACAGGGGGAGGTGTCACAAATGAAAAATCGCGTCATTATTTTTCTTGTCGGGCTGGCAATCTTGCTTTCGTTCCCGCAGCCGTCCGGCGCCCAATGGGTGAAAGCCGGGAACCCCCGGGGCGGCTGGGTCACTTCGCTATTGGTGAGCGGAAAGGACCTTTTTGCCGGCACCAGGCAAGGCGGGGTATTCCTGTCCACAGACATGGGCAAGAGCTGGAAAAAAGCAGGCAAAGGGCTGCCCGAAAAGGCCGATGTCCAGTGCTTGGCGGCGCTCGGGACGAAGCTTTTCGCCGGCACGATAGCCGCGGGCGTCTTCCTGTCTTCGGATAACGGCGCCAGTTGGACCCCGGCCAACTCGGGACTGCCCCCGAACAGCCCGGTCTGGCGCCTCACGGTGCTCGGAATGAAGCTCTTTGCCTCCGCCGGGCCCAATGGGAAAGCCACCGTCTTCCGGTCCGACGACGGGGGCGCGAGCTGGGCACCGGCCAACTCGGGATTGCCCGATACCCATGTATTATGCATCGCCGCAAGCGGGACGAACCTCTTTATCGGCGCCGGCGTGCCGTTTTCCAAGAAGCCGGGCGGCGTTTATCTGTCTACGGACAACGGTGCGAGCTGGCGGCAGGTCAACGAAGGATTGCCGGAAATTCCGGAGATCCTGTGCCTTGCGGCGGTCGGGACGGACCTATTCGCCGGAACTTGGACCGGCGGCCGCGTTTATCGGTCCACGAACAACGGCGGGCAGTGGTCGGACGTCAGCTCGGGGCTGCCCGACTTCATTATTTTTTCCCTCTCATCCTTCGCGGCGGTCGGGACGGACCTCTTTCTCGGGTCATACATGGGTGTTTTCCTGTTTTCGGATAGCAGCGCCAGCTGGAGAGCCGTCAATTCGGGGTTGCCGGAGGGCAATTCGGTCTATTGCCTCGCGGTGAGCGCGACGGACCTCTACGCCGGCACCGAAGAAGGCAAGGTCTGGCGGCTGCCGTTGCCGGGAGGTTTTTTTGATAAGCTAAAGGGCCCGGGCGCCGGCCACCCGGAAGCGAGGCAGAGCGGAAACGCAATCGCCGACAATGAGAAAGCGGTCAAATTGAAACCGGGCGACGCCTCCGCGTGGTACAGGTTGGGCCGCGGCTACGGAAGGGCCGGACGTTCCAAGGACGAGATGGGCGCCTACGAGAAAGCGGTCAAATTGAAGCCGGACTACGCCGAGGCGTGGCGCATTCTGGGGTTCTGCTACGAGGGCGCCGGGCGCGGCGACGACGCGATCGCCGCCTACGAGAAAGAGGTCAAGCTGAAACCGGACGACGCCGAAGTCTGGAATAATCTGGGCGGCGCCTATAAAAATGCCGGCCGCCTCGACGACGCGATCGCGGCCGAGAAGAAGGCCGTCGGCGCGAAGCCGGACCTTGTCGAGGGATGGGCTAACCTGGGCATTTTCTACAACGAGGCCGGGCGCACCGACGACGCGATCGCGGCCCTGAAGAAAGCCGTCGCCGCGAAACCGGACCTTGTCGAGGGATGGGCCAACCTGGGCATATGCTACAGGGAGGCCAAGCGGACCGACGACGCCATCGCCGCATATGAAAAAACTGTAAAGCTCGATCCCGAGGACGCCTCGGCTTGGCTGGGCCTGGGCCTCTGCTACGGGGAGACCGGACGGGCCGGCGACTCGACGGCCGCCTTGGAGCAAGCCGTCAAAGTGGACCCGAATAGCGCCGGGGCGTGGTACAGCCTGGGCCTCCGCTACATTGAGGCCGGGCGCACCGCCGATTCGATCGCCGCCAACGAAAAAGCGATAAAAATAAAACCTGACCTCGCACTGGCCTGGAATAACGTGGGTGAAGGCTACTTGATGACCGGGCGCACCGACGACGCGATCGCCGCCTACAAACAAACCGTCAAGCTGGATCCCGGCTACATTGGGGGATGGATGAATCTGGGCTTCTGCTACGGGAAAGCCGGCCGCGCCGAGGACGAGATCGCGGCCTACAAGCGCGCCACCGAAGTGAAACCGGACATTGTCGAGGCGTGGATGAGGCTAGGCTATTGCTGCGGGAGAGCCGGCCGCATCGACGAGGCGATCGCCGCCGACAAGGAAGCCATCAAGCTGAAGCCCGACTGGGCCCCCGCCTGGAACAACCTGGGAGACGCCTATCTGAAAGCCGGGCGCCTCGACGACGGGATCGCGGCCGCCAAGAAGGCCATAGACTTGAAGCCGGACGAGCCCTATCAATGGTGCACCCAGGGTGAATGCTATCAAAAAGCCCGGCGCTTTGACGACGCCATCTCGGCCTTCAAGGAAGCCGTCAAAATTAAGCCGGACTATGACTATGCCTGGTTCTGCCTGGGCGGCTGCTACCGGGATACGGGGCGGACGAACGAGGCGATCGCCGCTTTCGAACAAGCCGTCAAGGTCAAACCGGACAACGCCGAGGCCTGGCAAAGCCTGAGCGCTTGCTACGAGAAAGCCGGCCGCAAGGATGACGCGGCGAAGGCGCTTGAGCGGGCCAGGAAGCTGAAGCTGGAGCCGATCAAAAAGTAGACGGAGGTTGTCGCATGAAAAGGCGCGTTTTTCTCACCTTCTGCCTGAGCGCGGGCCTGATCGCGATCGCAAATCCCTCCGCTCCTTTTCCATCCGGCCCGGAACAGGCCGCGGCGCTCGAACGCAAGATCGATCTCATCGAAGGCCTCATGAGCCAGCGCCAATTGGCCGCGCGGATACTGAACGACCTGAGTACGGCTCTGCCTGCTCGGGTCTGGCTGACAGAGGTCATCTATGACCCCGACGGGATCCGGGTCAGAGGCGACGCCCTGTCCAACAACCTCGTTGCCGACTATATCTCGCGCCTTGAAGGAAGTCCCAATCTGACAGATGTGAATCTCCTCTCGTCCGTCCAGAGACGGGCCGGGAATAGGGAATACCAGGAATTC
>JBEKBS010000014.1:0-74604 GCA_050015275.1 Candidatus Aminicenantales bacterium
ACTCCGCCAGGCGGGAACACGGGTCCTCCCGGCTCTGTGGTATCAGGTTTTTTCCCAGATCTTCGCAAGCAAGAGAACCGGATTAACCTCGCTCTGCTCGTCAAGCTCTAGGAGAGGGCTGAAAATCGCTGCCGAGAAGAACCCCCTGGCCATCGATCATTCATAATGGCCGAGCCAGCCGCAACGAGCAGAATAGGACCAGCAGCACCGGGCCGAGCACGGATGCAGAGTCGCGCCCGTGGGCCACGCCGAATCTCATCTCTGAAAAATGGTCCACCTGTAAGGTAAATTTTCTGCCAGAAAATTTTCACGCGTGGTCTGGGCCAGAATCCGGGAGGCAGGTCAATCTTCGGTCAGGACGTGCGTTTCGTATTCGGCTTCGAGCTTGAGCTTGTGGGTCCGTTCCTGTCCGGCAAGGAACTCGAAGACTTTCCGGTGCGCCGCGAGTTCCGGTCTCCGGGCTAGGCCGGCGTAGAGATCTTCGGCTTTCTTCTCCTTCCGGGCCGCGAAAATGAGAAGTTCTTGAAACGTCATGTCGGCCGCGAGCGGCAAGTCCGTCAGGGCATCACTGAGACCCATATCAGGAACAGAAGCAGAGGCCGTCCCCTCGGGCGGCGCGGCTTTTATTTTCTTCAGGAGGCGGCGGTGCTTCTCTTCTTCGCCCTTGAGTTCGAGGAGGAGGTCCCGCAGGCCCGGCGTCTTGGCTTGGGCGGCCATGCGGCCGTAGCCCCGGGCCGCCTCGATTTCCCGCTCAACGGCGAAGGCGAGAATATCATTCAAGCTCTCGAAGCGGCGGTCAGGCATTCCCGCACCTCCTTCTCATGATATTGACCTGCTCAATATCAATTTACCACCTTTAGAGTGAGATTTTCAACCCTTGGCGCCTGGACCTCATCCCTAAAAAATGGTCCACCAAAAGTGTTAGTTTTGTGGCGGGATTTCAGGGATGAGGTTCCCCCGCGAAGCACCCCGTGCCTCTTGATCGGCGCATCATCCATCCCAAGTCGGAGCAGAAAGAGGATTGACCCGACTTGTCGGACCACAAGATCCGCCTGGCCAGCGGGGCTTTTTCTATAAGTATTTTTAAGACCCGAGTCGCGTCTCCGTGAGGATGTGAAAGGGCAAAAGGCATGCCTTGATTTTCCGATCCGATTTTGCTATACATTTGTTGAATCTTTCACGAATCATCCTTTTTCCCAGATTCTTCACTTCAGAAAACGGGCTGAGAATCAGAAGGAGGAATATGGCGGCTGATAAATCGTACAATCCATTTGACATAGCCCAGGCTCAGTTTGACCGAGTGGCTGACCTTCTTGATTTGGACAAGGCGAGCCGGGATTTGCTCCGTCATCCTATGAGGGAATACCATTTCAGCATCCCCGTTCGCATGGACGACGGCAACGTCCAGATATTCAGGGGGTTCAGGGTTCAGCATAACGATGCGCGCGGCCCCGGCAAAGGGGGGATCCGTTTCCATCCGATGGAAAATATCAATATCGTTCGTGCGCACGCGATGTGGATGACGTGGAAATGTGCGGTGGTTGATATCCCGCTGGGCGGAAGCAGTGGCGGTGTCGTGTGTGACCCGCACAATTTGAGCCCGAGAGAGCATGAGCAGCTCTGCCGCGGCTGGGTCCGTCAAATTGCAAAGAATGTTGGTCCCCAGTTGGATGTTCCGGCTCCCGATGTGATGACGAGCCCTCAAATGATGCTGTGGATGCTCGATGAGTTCGAGACGATCTACGGGGGCAAGTATCCCGGTTTTATCACCGGCAAGCCTGTCAGCATAGGAGGCTCGCAAGGCCGAAAGGAGGCGACCGGCTACGGAGTCGTCATCACGCTCAGGGAGGCGCTCAAAGATCTGAACCTGAAGGCTGAACATACTCAAGCCAGTGTCCAGGGATTCGGCAATGTGGCCCAACATGCGATCGACCTGTACCAGCAGATCGGCGGGACCGTGACCTGTGTTTCATGCTGGGATCAGGGTGATAAAAAGTCCTGTAGCTATCGCAAGAAGCAAGGCATCAGTCTCGAAGAGCTCTTGAAGATCACGGACGCCTTTGGCGGTATTGATAAAGCGAAGGCCCGGGATTTGGGCTATGAGATCCTCCCCGGCGAAGCCTGGATCGAGCAGGATGTCGACATTCTCATCCCGGCAGCTATGGAGAACCAAATCACCATCGAGAACGTGAACAAGATCGGCAAGCGCGTGAGGATCATTGCCGAGGGGGCCAATGGGCCGACCACACCTGAGGCTGACGCCGTGCTTGAGGAACGCGACATTTTCAGGATTCCGGACTTCCTGGCGAATGCCGGCGGCGTGACCTGCAGCTACTTTGAACAGGTCCAGAGCAACATGAATTATTACTGGGAGAAAGACGAGGTGCTGGCCAAGCTGGATGCCAAAATGACGTCGGCCTATATCGAGGTCCGGGAACTTTCAAGAAAAAAGAAACTGAATATGAGAGATGCCGCCTATGTCATCTCCGTCAATCGAGTCGCTCAAGCGTGCCGGGATCGTGGATGGGTATAATAGAGATTATGGGGGCTGGCATTATCCATGAACAAGCCAAATATACGGCCACCGGGCGGGCAAGACATCCCGGAGTTTCAAGGGGAGTTTTTTGATCCTGACCGGCGCTTGACCTCGATCGGATCGGGCTCCATAGGCGCCAAGGCCAGCGGATTGGCCTTCATCGATGGCGTCTTGAAATCGAAATTCAACGCCCAGGATTCTGCTCAGATTCAAGTCAGCATTCCTTCCTTGACGGTCATCCGCACCGATGTCTTCGATGCGTTCTTGAAGCGAAATGCCCTGAACGATCTTGCCTATTCAGACTCTGCCAACGACGTCATCGCCCACGCTTTCCAGAAGGCCCTGTTGCCCGCAGAAATCCTCGGCGACTTGCGTCGGCTGATTGAAAAAGTCCATACGCCGCTTGCTATCCGGTCTTCCAGTATGCTGGAAGATGCGCTGAATCACCCCTTCGCCGGCGTTTATGTCACGAAAATGATCCCCAATAATCAGCCGAGCCCCGATATCCGCTTTCAGAAGTTGATGGAAGCCATCAAGCTTGTCTACGCTTCCACGTTTTCAAAATCTGCCAAGGATTACCTCAAGGCGATCAGGCGTTCTCCATACGACGAAAAAATGGCCGTGATCATCCAAGAGGTGGTCGGTTCGCGTCATGCTGATCGTTTCTATCCGAACGTATCGGGCATAGCAAAATCGTACAATTTCTATCCCATCGCCCATTCAAGGCCTGAAGATGGCATGGCTAGCCTTGCGTTGGGTTTAGGGAAAACGATCGTTGATGGCGGGACATGCTGGACATACTCCCCTGCTTATCCTAGCATCAGCACCCCGGTTGCCTCTGCTGGCGAACTTATGGAACAAACTCAAACCGAATTCTGGGCTGTTCACATGGGAAAACCTCCGGCCTATGATCCTATTCAAGAGACCGAGTACTTGGTCCGGTTGAATCTCTCCGATGCAGAGGCAGATGGCACGCTGAGCAACATCGCTTCAGTTTATGATGTCCAAGGAGATCGGATTTCCACAGGACTTGACTGCGAAGGGCCGAGGGTGCTCAACTTCGCCGGCTTGCTCGGCCTGAAAAGAGTTCCCCTGAATGACGTTATCAGTACTCTCTTGAGCATATCTCAACAGGCTCTTGGGGCTCCGGTGGAAATTGAATTTGCAGCAACGTTCGATCCCCATCGTTTCGGGTTTCTGCAAGTCAGGCCGATGGTTGTGCCTGGCGACAAAATTGATATCGCTGAAGAAGAGCTCAAAGGGGAGAATGTCTTATTAGCGTCCGAAAATGTTTTGGGGAACGGAATTATCGAGACCATCCGGGACATTGTCTACGTTAAACCAAAAGAGTTTGAAGCCCAGTACTCTCCGCGGATCGCTTTGGAATTGGAGACGATCAATAGAGAACTCCTTGACAAAGGACGGCCGTATGTGCTCATTGGATTTGGCCGTTGGGGAAGTTCCGATCCCTGGGGTGGGATACCGGTCGAATGGGGACAGGTCTGCGGGGCAAAAGTGATCGTGGAAGCGACAGGACCGGCCATGAACTTCGAGCTCAGCCAAGGATCACATTTTTTCCACAATCTCAGCAGTTTCGAGGTCTGCTATTTCTGTGTCCCCCATTCAGGTGAATATTCGATCGACTGGGAATGGCTGAGCCGCCAGAAGGGTGATCAGGAGACTCGGTTCGTTCGTCATGTCGTGTTGCAGACCCCCTTGCAGGTTAAAGTGGACGGAAGAAGCGGCCGGGGTGTCATTCGCGCGCCCCGATCTGACTAGAGGAAACAGCATAAACATCATGGACAAATCCGTCGAGAACCTGCTCTACGCTCTCAAAGAGCGAGCCAAGGAACTGAACTGTCTTTATGAAGTGGAAGGGCTCTTTAGCACGCCTGATGCGTCCCTCTCAGCCATTCTGGAGGGAATCGTCCGTGCCATTCCGGCAGGCTGGCAGTATCCAGATGTGTGCCAGGCAAGAATCGCCTACGGCGATCAATCGTTTCAGTCCCCAAACTTCAAAGAGACGCCGTGGGTTCAAAGCGCCGATATCACTGTCCAGGACGAAGTCGTCGGAAAAATAAGCGTCTCTTATACCGAAGAGAGGCCCATGGCCGACGAAGGCCCATTCCTGAGGGAAGAACGCAAGCTCATCGATACGATTGCTGACCGTCTCGAGCGTCGGCTTTTCCATGAGAGACTCAAGGTCGTGTTCGAAAAGCAGACCGTTGGTGATGAACAAAGCGGTCCCTGTTGGGTCGTGCTCGACCTGTTGAAAAGGACGGACTTGAAGCTCCTGACGCACATCACCAGAAAAATGCTCAACTATCTGTCATGGTCCGGGATCCCGGACGCCAACACGCTGTTGGAGAAGATCAGTCCCGCCTCGATGCCTGAGCAAGATGATGTTCTGCAGGGCCTGAATCGGCCGTCGCTGTCAAAGGTCGCCAACGACCTCGTCGGAATTTCCGACGACATATTCAGGATGGCCAACAAGTACTTGGGCGAGACGGAAGTCTTGGATACGATTCAGAAGTGGATCATGGAAGACCGCTCCAATTTTCTGGTCAAAGTTCTGGAAGATCCCGCTTCAACATTGGCCCAGATCACCAATGCCATCGAACGATTCCATCATCTGACTCCGCACGGATTGAACCTGCCGGCAGCGAGGGAAAAAGGATTCCGCGTGTCGCTCATTCGAAAGCTTCTCAACGATGATCTGCACTTCATCAATATCGCCAAAAAGTATCTCGAGGTTGACGATTTTCATGATCTGCTGCGCCATGTCATCTTCCCGGCAGGGAGCCAGGGAAAACTCGGCGGCAAAGGCTCGGGGCTTCTCCTCGCGACCAAGATCTTGAGAAGGTTTTCCACGGATAACGAGCTCCTCGGGGAGATTCGGACTCCGAAGACTTGGTATGTCACTTCCGACGGCCTGATGAATTTCATCAACCATAACGACCTCGAAGAAATCGTTGAGCAGAGGTACGAGGATATAGAACGCGTCCGGCAGGAGTATCCGTATGTCGTCCATCTCTTCAAGAATTCCTCGCTGCCGTCCGAAATCGCGAATGCCCTTTCCGTCGCGCTGGACGATCTTGGCGAGCGTCCTCTCATCGTCAGGAGCTCAAGCCTCCTGGAGGACCGCATCGGAACCTCGTTTGCCGGAAAATACAAAAGCCTGTTCCTCGCCAATCAGGGCGCAAAACAAGAGAGGTTGCGGGCCCTCATGGACGCCATTGTGGAAGTCTACGCATCGATCTTCAGCCCTGATCCCATTGAATATCGGATTGAGCATGGCATGATCGATTTCAATGAGGAGATGGGCATCCTCATCCAGGAAGTCGTCGGGAAAAAAGTCGGCCATTACTTCATCCCGGCATTTGCCGGAGTCGCCTTCTCTCGTAATGAATTCCGTTGGTCGCAGCGGATCCGGAGAGAAGATGGATTGGTGCGAATGGTGCCGGGATTGGGAACGCGCGCCGTGGACCGATTGAGCGATGACTATCCGATTCTGGCCGCCCCCGGACAGCCGAACTTGCGGGTGAATGTCACCAACGATGAAAAAATACATTACTCGCCGAAGAAGATCGACGTCATCAACTTGAAGACGAACGCATTCGAGACGATAGAGATCGGACAGCTTCTCAAGATGTATGGAGATAAATATCCGTTGATCCATCAGCTCGGTTCGGTCTTCCGCAATGAACGGCTCGAGCAGCTGGGACGGTTGGGAACCGATTTTGAGAAGGACGACATCGTCTTGACATTCGACGGACTCATCAACCACACTCCGTTCATGGAGCAAATTCGCTCCATTCTCAAGGTTCTCGAAACCGAGCTGGCCACCCCCGTTGATATCGAGTTCGCGCACGACGGGACAAACCTGCATCTGCTGCAGTGCCGGCCGCAAAGTTACGCAAAGGCCTCTCAGCCGCCCGCGCTTCCGAGAGATGTGCCGCACGACAGAATTCTTTTCACGGCCAACCGGTATATCACGAATGGAACGGTTACGGGCATTACCCACCTTGTGTACATCGAGCCGCAAAGATATGGAGAACTGGCGAACCGATCCGATCTCCTGGCCGTGGGCCGGGCCGTGAGCAAGTTGAATCAAATCCTGCCGAAACGCCAGTTCATTCTCATGGGGCCCGGTCGCTGGGGCAGTCGGGGAGACATCAAACTTGGCGTGAGCGTTTCCTATTCGGATATCAACAATACGGCGATGATCATCGAAATCGCCCGGAAACGGAAAGACTATGTGCCCGAGCTCTCCTTCGGCACCCATTTCTTCCAGGATTTAGTCGAGGGCTCCATCCGTTACCTCCCTCTTTACCCGGATGACCGGGGCGTCGTGTTCAATGAGGAATTTTTAACGAATTCGAAAAACATCCTGCCCGACATTCTCCCGGAATATTCTTCCCTCTCTGATACGATCCGTGTGATCGACTTGGCGGACTCTGCGGATGGTCAAGTCTTGCAGGTTCTCATGAATGGCGAGAGAGATGAAGCGGTCGCGGTCTTCGTAAAAGCCCCTGCAGGAACAATGATGGCCGCCGAAAAACCGCAGGGAGAGGAACCCCAAGAGAAGAAAGACGACGCTCACTGGCGATGGCGGCTCAACAGTGTTGAACATATCGCTGCCAGGATGGACGCTCAGCGGTTTGGCGTGAAAGCGTTCTATATCTTCGGGAGCACAAAAAACGCGACGGCGGGCCCACAAAGCGATATCGACATCCTTATTCATTTCAACGGGACAGACGCACAAAGAAAAGATTTGATGAGCTGGCTTGAAGGATGGAGCCTTTGTTTGAGTGAGGTCAACTACCTGCGAACCGGGCACAAAACGGACGGGTTGCTCGATATTCACATTGTGACGGATGAGGATATCAAGAGCAGGACCAGTTTCGCGACCAAGATCGGCGCCATCACAGACGCACCCAGATTGCTGCCGATGGGCAAGGATGTGAAAAAATAGCCGGCCGCAAGTCAGATCAGTTCTCTCGTTGAGGCTTCCAGGTCATCGAGTCTGAAGCGGACCAGCGCCAGTTCGGGTCCGTCGTGCGCGGCAGAAAATGCATAGGTCCTGCCGATCTTGTCTTTCCACAAACCGGTGATTCGAGCGGATTCGTGGACGTGTCCGTGGAGCGTCAAGAGCGGCTGAGATGTTTCAATGAATCGTCTAACGGCAATGCTTCCGACGTTGAGATCAAGCGGCACATGATCGACCATCTTGCCGTCCAGAGCGGCCCGGTCGAGGTTGGTTTGATAGGGGGGGCTGTGAAAAAGGAAGATCGCGTTAGAGAGATCGTCCTTTCCGACGAGATGTTCAAGATCAGCTTTGATGGTCGTGTTTCTCAAATCGGAATCCGGAACTGGAACGGAGTGCATTCCCTCCTCAGGGCTCAGACAGTCCGGGTCGACATATCGTGAGACGTCATAGCGTTCCCAATCCTTCAATAGAAACGGTGTGGGCGGGACGCATGCGTAGCCGAATACTAAGAATTCCGACAGCATGGCCCGCCGATTATGGACGTATTCCCAAAGGCCCAGCTCGGTTCCATCCAAAATGGCCGGCTCCGCAGAGCGCATATCATCATTTCCCAGGATGAGAAAAACTCTGGGGTAGTCTCTTTCAAGGGCCCTCTTCAATTGTGCAAATCTCGGTGCTAAGAAGTCCTTGGCAAAATCGGGGAAAGCCTCGTGGGTTGATGAAAGCGCGTGCAAGTAAGATGGGAACAAGTCTCCTCCGAGGAACACCGCCCCCGGACGCTCCTGCATAACAGCCTGAAACAGCTTCTCGTAACGATCGGTGCGTCCATGCAGGTCGGAGACAAAAAAGCAACTCGATGTGTCGGAAGATGGGGTGTCGGATATCCTGTGCAAACTTCTTTTTCGCATTTAAGCACGCTCACCCGAACGGTCTCCAGAATAAATGATTAGCTGCGAGTATATTATAACCCAATTTTTTTGGTTCATGCGCCCAAATTCCCGTACTCAGCCCCCCCGCGCGACTTGAATAATCCGCCCCCGGGGACTATAATTTTAAGTCGCGTTTAGCGGCACTGTTGCATCTCCGCATGCAAAAATACATCGATTTCAGAAGGGAGTTTCTTCATGGCGACCAAGGGGTTCAATCCGTTCGAGATGGCCCAGAAGCAGTTCGACGGCATCGCGGACCTTCTCGAGCTTGATCAACCGACACGGGAGCTGCTCCGGCAGCCCCTCCGAGAATACCATTTCTCGATCCCCGTCCGGATGGACGACGGCAACGTTCGCGTTTTCCGCGGCTTCCGCTGCCAGCACAACGACGCTCGGGGCCCGTGCAAAGGCGGCATCCGGTTCCACCCCCAGGAGACGATCGACACTGTCCGGGCCCTGTCCATGTGGATGACCTGGAAGTGCTCCGTCGTCGACATCCCGCTCGGCGGTGGTAAGGGCGGCGTCATCTGCGACCCGCACGACCTCAGCCCCCGGGAGCAGGAGCGCCTCTGCCGCGGCTGGATCCGCCAGATCGCGAAAAATGTCGGCCCGCTAAGCGACGTCCCGGCCCCCGACGTCATGACCAACCCCCAGCACATGCTGTGGATGCTCGATGAATTCGAAGTCATCCGCGGCGCCAAGTACCCCGGCTTCATCACCGGCAAACCCGTGGGCATGGGCGGCTCGCTCGGCCGGACCGAGGCCACCGGCTACGGCCTCGTTTATACGCTCCGCGAAGCCCTCAAAGAGATGAAGATGCCCATCGAAAAGACCGTGGCCGCCGTCCAGGGCTTCGGCAACGTCGCCGAGTACGCCATCCAGCTCTACACCCAGCTCGGCGGCAAGGTCGTTTGCGTCTCCTGCTGGGACCAGCACGACCAGACCTCCTACACCTACGTCAAGAAAAGCGGCGTCAACCTCGAGGAACTCCAGGCTATCACGGACCGCTTCGGCGGCATCGACAAGGCCAAGGCCATGGCCCTCGGGTATGAGCGACTGCCGGGCGACGCCTGGATCGAGCAGGACGTCGATATCCTCCTCCCCTGCGCCATCGAGAACCAGGTCAACGCCGAAACCGTGAAGAAGATCGGCTCCCGGGTTCGGATCATCGCCGAAGGCGCCAACGGCCCCACGACCCCCGAGGCGGACGCCGTGATCAAGAAGCGCGGCATCTTCGTCATCCCCGACTTCCTGGCCAACGCCGGCGGCGTCACGTGCAGCTACTTCGAGCAGGTCCAGTCGAACCAGAACTACTACTGGACGAAGGAAGAAGTCCTCAAGCGGCTCGACGACAACATGACGGCGGCATTCCTGGCCGTCAGCGAGCTCGCCCGGACCCGCAAACTCTACATGCGTGACGCGGCCTACGTCATCGCCGTCAGCCGCGTCGCCAGCGCTTGCAAAGATCGCGGTTGGGTTTAAAATAGGCTTGTCTCAAACGCCCGTCCCTCTGCCCCGCCGGGGGGGGGCGGGCGGGTTCCGATTCTTTCCGGGGGGACGCGACCTGCCCCCTCTAAAACTATGAGGTGAAGATTCGCGATGTGTTCGGGGCGGCTAAAAAGGCTTAGTGTGTTTACCCCGATTCCCCCTGTCTCCCGGGCAGGGGCCGTCCCTTTCGTAATTGGACTCTATCCTTGTTTTCTAGACTTCTCCCCAAGAAGCCCTGTGTGGACACGGCGTGGATAAAACCGCTAAAAAAGGCTCAGTTTTAGTGACTCAGGCTAAAAAAGAAAATCAAGATAAGTGAATGAAAATACAAGGAATAAGGTGGTGGGCGGTGCAGGGTTCGAACCTGCGACCCCCGGTTTGTAAGACCGATACTCTGCCACTGAGCTAACCGCCCTCGTTCCGCCGCTTCGGGGGGGGGGAATCGACATCCTAAGGGTAGGTAAAAGGCCCCCTTGTTGTCAAGCCAGCGCTCCGGAGGGACGGCGCCTGCCGGCCTTGATGAGAACGGCAAAGGGGGATTTGACAGAAAGCGCCTCCTATGCTAGATTTGACATTCCACTTTTATCCAGATAAAGGGCAGAACCAATGTACGCAGTGATCCTGACAGGCGGAAAACAGTATCGCGTGAAGGAAGGCGATGTTCTTTCGGTTGAGAAGCTCGGCGTTGAGAACGGCCGGACGGTCGGATTCGACCGGGTCCTCCTGATCGAAGACGGGGAGGGTGTCCTCGTCGGGACGCCCGTCCTCGAGAACGCCCTGGTCCTGGCCGAGGTCATCGAGACATACAAGGACGAGAAAGTCCTCGTTTTCAAGAAGAAGAGAAGGAAACAGTTCCGGCGGACCCGCGGCCATAGGCAACAGCTGACCAAGGTCCGGGTCGAGGGGATCTACCCTGATAAGAGCGCCGCCCCCGCGGAAAAGGCCCCGGCCGAGAAGCCGCGGCCCGCCGTCCCGGAGAAGGCCCCCGAGGCGAAGCCCGCGGCCAAGGCCCCGGAAAAAGCGGCGGCCGAACCGAAGAAACCGGCTCCCAAAGCCAAGAAGCCGGCCCGGGACGCCAAGTCCAAGGCCGCTCCCAAAGCCAAGACCGTAGGCAAGAAGACGGCGGCCGCCAAGACGGCCGGCAAGCCCAAGAAATCGGCCAAGGAGTAAGCCATGGCCCATAAAAAAGCAGCCGGAAGCGCCCGCAACGGAAGAGACAGCGCAGGGAAGAGGCTCGGGGTCAAGCGCCATGGCGGACAGGCCGTCAACGCCGGCTCGATCCTCGTCCGGCAGAGGGGAACGCCCATCAAGCCCGGCCTGAATGTCGGCCGGGGGAAGGACGACACTCTTTTCGCCAGGGTCACGGGTGTCGTCCATTTTGTCGATAAAGGAAAGGGGGGCAAGGTCATTTCCGTCCTGCCCGCTTGAGGTCGACATCAAAGCGCCCGTCCCGTCCCGTCCCGAAACGAACTTTTTCAGCATCTCCAACCGCGGCACCGGTGGCTTCCGTGTTCGTTGACCAGGTCGAGGTCGCGCTGAAGGCGGGGAAAGGCGGCGACGGCTGCGTCAGTTTCCGGCGTGAATACAAGGTCCCCAGGGGAGGGCCCGACGGCGGCCACGGGGGGAATGGCGGAAGCATCTATTTCATCTCGGACCCGAGCGTCCACTCCCTGGCCTATTTCCGGTTCCACCCCATCCTCAAGGCCAAAAAGGGGTCTCCCGGCGAGGGAAGCCGCCGCACCGGGAAGCGGGGGACCGATCTCCGGCTCCCCGTGCCGGTGGGAACGGTGGTCAAGGAGAGAGGCAAAGACGGGTTGCTGTTCGATTTCGTCCTTCCTGACCAGGCCTTCCTGGCGGCCGAGGGCGGCAAGGGCGGACGCGGGAACGCCTCCTATGCCACGGCCACGCACCAGACGCCGCGGGAGTGGGAACCCGGGCGCCCCGGGGAGGAAAAGGAGCTCGTCCTGGAGCTCAAGCTGATCGCGGACGTTGGACTGGTCGGGTTCCCGAACGCCGGCAAGTCCACCCTGATCTCCAAGATCTCGGCGGCCCGGCCGCTCATCGCCGATTATCCCTTCACGACGCTGACGCCCAACCTCGGCGTCGTGGACCTGGGGACGGCGCGGAGCTTCGTCGTCGCGGACATCCCCGGCCTGATCGAGGGCGCCCACCTCGGCCACGGGCTCGGCACCCGCTTCCTGCGCCACATCGAGCGGACCAAGGTCCTCGTCCACCTCGTCGACGTTTCCCCGTACACGGAGCGGGACCCCGTCCACGATCACGAGGTCGTCATGAAAGAGCTCGAATCCTTCAGTCCGGGGCTCGCCCGGCGGGCCCAGATCGTGGCGGCCAACAAAGTGGACCTCCTGGGCGGTGACACGTCACGGCTGGAGAAGCTCAAAAAGATGGCGGCGAGAAAGAGGATCCCGTTCTTTGCCATCTCGGCCCTCAAGGGCGAGGGGCTCCGGCCGCTCATCGCGGCCATGGCAAGGACCCTGGAGCGCCTGGAGAAGGGCGGGGGCGGAGAGGCGTGAGAAAGAGGATCGGCCTCTACGGCGGCACCTTCAACCCCGTCCACCGGGGGCACCTCCGGGCCGCGGAGGACGTCCGCGCGGCGTTCCGCCTGGATACGGTCCTCTTCATCCCCTCCTACATTCCGCCGCACAAGGAGTCCGCGGGCGTCGCCTCGGCCGCCGACCGCTTCCGGATGGTGGAGCTTGCCTGCCGGGGACACGAGGGCTTCGTCCCCTCGCCGGTCGAAGTCGAGGCGCGCGAGACGTCCTACTCGATCCTGACGCTGACGAAGATCAAGGAGCTCAACCCCGGCGCCTGGATATTTTTCGTCGTCGGCGCGGACGCATTCCTCGAGATCGGGACGTGGCGCGAGTCCGAGCGTGTCATCGCCGAATGTCTGTTCATCGTGACGGGCCGGCCCGGCTTCGACCTCGAGTCCGCTGCGGAGGTCCTCGGTGGCCGGCTCAGGGAGCGGGTCTGCCGTGTCCCCGAGGGCGGGGCCGCTGACGAATCCCAGTTTTCGCGTTTCGCTGTTTTCCTCCTGACGATCAAGGCCCTGGATATCTCGTCGACGGACGTCCGGGCCCGGGCCCAGCGGGGCGAGAGCCTCGAGGGTCTGGTCCCCGGGCCCGTCGCGGCCTACATCCGGGAGCACCAACTCTATACGGGTCGATAGGAACCATGACACAAGAGAAAAAAAAGCCCTTCACGAAACGGAGCCTTCCCCCGGAGGTCAAGCGGGCCGTCCAGGTCTGCCTGGCGAAGAAAGCCGAGGACCTTTGCGTCCTCGACCTCTCCGGCCTCTCCTCCTTCACCGACTATTTCATCGTCATGCACGGGAATTCTTCCCGGCAGAACGCGGCCGTCGCCGAAGGGATCGAGAGCGAGCTGAAAAAGGCGGGGACGCGCCCGCTGAGCGTCGAAGGCCGCGAGACGGAGGAATGGATCCTCCTCGACTACGGATTCTTCGTCGTCCACGTCTTTTCTCTGAAGGCGCGCGATCACTATTCGCTCGAGAAGCTGTGGGGCGACGCCCCGCGGCTCGATTACTGATCAAAGGGGTTGACAATTCGGGGGTGGGTCATTATTGTGTGAGGGCGTTTCCGGCAATGCGCCTGAAAATCCTCTGGCCCGGCAAGACGAAGAGCCCCGAACTCAGGGCGCTCCAGGATTTTTACGCGGCCAGGATCGGGGCGCTCGCGACCTTGGAGGTCGTGGAGACCCGGGAGGCCCGGGGGGTCGACGAGAAGTTCCCGGAAAAGATCAAGGACCTGGAGGCCCGCGGACTTGAAAAATATCTCGAAGGCGTTTATAGTATTTGCCTTCTTGACCGGGGCAAGGAAATGACGTCTCCGGAATTCGCGCGTTTCCTTCGCCTCCGGGCCGAGGACGCGGGAAGGCCGCCGGCCTTCGTGGTCGGCGGGTTTCTCGGCCTCGCGGACCGGATCACGGAAGGGGCCGACCTGCGGCTATCACTGTCGCGGCTGACCTTTTCCCACGAGCTGAGCCGGGTCATCCTGCTCGAGCAGGTTTACAGGGCCCTGACCATCATCCGGGGCCGACATTACGCCAAGTAAGGGAGTGACAGAGTGGCCAAGAAAATGGGCAAGAAAGAGCGAGAGGATTTCCGGAAGATGCTTCTCCAGAAGAAGGAGACGATCGTCCGGAAGCTCAGCGAGCTGACCACAGAGAGCAAGGAGATGGAAACCAATGTCGCCCAGGATGTCGTGGACAAGGCGGAGACGTCATATACGAAGGAATTCCTTCTGAGCCTTTCGGACGCGGACCGGGAGCAGCTGCTCCTCATCGACGAAGCGCTCAAGAGACTCAGGCGCGAGGAATTCGGTGTCTGCCAGATCTGCCATCAGGAGATCGGCCGGAAGAGGCTCGAGGCCGTTCCCTGGACCCCGTACTGCATCAACTGCCAGGAGAAGGCCGAGGAAGAGTCCAAGCCCCTGTGACCACGTCGCTGCGGGCCCGAGCCGCGGCCGCGGCTCGGCACGTCGAGCTCCTGTTCTTCCCGTCGTTCTGCCGACTGTGTTCCCGTCCGCTCGGGCGACCCGGCGAAAAGGTCGTCTGCCGGGACTGCCTTGGCCGGCTCGCCCCGCGGCGCGGGCCGGTCTGCCTATGTTGCGGCCGGTTCTTCGAAGGCGCCGGCGAAGACCACCTCTGCGCGCGATGCCTGGAGCGTCCCCCGACCTTTTCCGTCCACCGGTCGTGCGGCCGCTACGACGGGGTCCTCAAAGACCTTATCCTGCTTTTCAAGTACCGGAAATACTCCGTTCTGGGCCGGGCCCTGGCCGCTTATGCCGGGGAATCCCTGGGAGCCGAGGATGCGCTCTGGCAAGGCGCGGATTTCCTTGTCCCCGTCCCCCTTCATGGCAAGAGGAAAAGGGAGCGCGGCTTTAATCAGTCCGAGATCCTGGCCCGCGAGCTGGCCAGGGCCAAGGGGATGAACGTCCTCGGGGGTTGCCTGGTCAAGACGAGGAACGTCCCGCCGCAGACGACACTGGAAAGCGTGGGACGGGAAAAGAATGTCCGCGGGGCCTACAAGGCGAGAGGGAGCTCGAAGATCGAAGGGAAGACGCTGGTCCTCGTGGACGACGTCTTCACGACGGGCTCGACGCTCCGGGAATGCGCCCTGGTCCTGCGGCAGGCCGGCGCCGCTGAAATCCGGGCCCTGACCCTGGCCCAGGCATAAAAAAAGGGCGGCCTCCTCTGCGAAGACCGCCCCGTTCGCGGCGAAACGTTATTTTTTTGCTTTTTCGGCGGCGAGCGGCTTCAGGATCTTGACCTTCCTCGGCTTGAGCTCGGCCCTCTTGGGCATGCGGATCTTCAGGACGCCGTTCTCGTGCTCAGCCTCGACCTTGTCCTGGTCCACGTAGGTCGGCAGGGTGAAGGACCGGAAGAACGACCCGTAGGCCCGCTCGATCCGGTGGTAATTCTCCTCTTTGGTCTCTTTCTCGAACTTCCGCTCTCCCTTGAGAGTCAGCGTGTTGTCCTCGACCTTGATCTCGATGTCCTTTTCCTCGATACCCGGGATCTCGGCCGTCAGGACGACCTCATTTTCCGTCTCGTAGATGTCCACGGCAGGCGCCCAGGAACTCGTCGCCAGGTCCTTTTCCTCTCCGCGCGAAGCGGCCATGTCCTCAAATAGCCTGTTCATTCTCTCCCGGAGGGTTACTATGTCCCTGAAGGGATCCCATCTGATAATTGCCATATTTAACTCCTTTCTTAATATCTTAGTCTGTTACAAATATAATATCTTAGCGTCAAATTGTCAAGTTTTAAATAGTGATTTTTACATTTTTTTCAGTTGATAAAATCCGTGCTGGATCCTCGGGGGAGTCTATCTATGGCCTTCGATAAGGACGGTTGCTTCCCCCTTGAGGGGCCTCTTTTCCAATTCTTGGAGGAGATCTGCGGCCGTCCCTCTGATGAACTCCTCATGGATCTTGGTCAGCTCCCTGGCGATGACGACCCTCCTCGTCCCTAGGCCGGCCAGGACCGCCTCCAGGAACTCGTAAATCCGCCTGGTCGGAAGGTAGAAGACCAGCGTGGATTCGTCTTCTTTGAGTGACTGGAGGAGTTTGCGGAGCCCTTCTTTTTTGGGGGGAGGAAATCCGGCGAAGAGGAACCGGTGGGTCGGAAGCCCCGCCGCGGAGAGGGCCGCCGTGACCGCCGATGAGCCAGGGACCGGGATCACGGGGATGCCCTCCTTCAGGGCCTCCCGGATGAGAGGGAAACCCGGGTCCGAAATTCCGGGGGTCCCGGCATCCGAGACCAGGGCGACGTCCTTTCCGGAGCTGAGGAGTCCGATGATCTCCGGGACCTTTCGGCCTTCACGCGGGTGGAAATAGCTGATGAGCCGCTTCCTCAGGCCGTATTTGTTCAGGAGCTTGATGGTCTGGCGGGTGTCCTCGCAGGCGATGGCTTCCACTTCCCCGAGGATGCGGACGGCCCTGAAGGTGATGTCCTCGAGGTTCCCGATCGGCGTCGCGACGATGTAGAGGCGGCCTTTCGGGCCGGGACCGGCGCCGTCTCCCCGCACGGGTTATTTTCCCCAGTCGTAGGGATAGAGAAAATCGTGGCCCACGGAGCGGGGGGATAGCTTGGCGATCGGCGGGAGCTTCCTCTTGAACTCCGAATTCCTGATCATCTCCGCCACCTTCCGGACCGCCTCTGGCTTGAACCCGGCCTTCACCAGCTCCGGCCCGGACTTCCGTTTCTCGACGAAATTTTCGAGCATCTCGTCGAGCTCGGCGTAGGTCAGACCGATCTCCTGCTCGTCGGTCTGGCCCGACCACAGGCCCGCCGTGGGCGCCTTCCTGATGATCGAGGACGGCACGCCCAGGTGCTTGGCGAGCTGGCGGACCTGGGTCTTGTAGAGGTCGCCCATGGGGTTGATGCCGCAGGCCATGTCGCCGTGGACCGTCCCGTAGCCGATGAGGAGCTCGGACTTGTTGCTTGTCCCGAGGATGAGCGCCTTCTCCCGGGCCGAATAGTCGTAGAGGATGGACATCCTTTCCCGGGCCATCTTGTTCCCGCGGAGGATACGGCTCCGTGTCGAGTGGGCGGCGAAGTAGGCGTCGACCTGAGGGGCGATATCGATCGTCCGGGTCCGGATGCCGAGGGCGCGGCCGACCTTTTCGGCGTCGTGGACTTCGGCCGGGAACAAGTCTCCGTACGGCATGATCAGGCCCAGGACGTTCCGGGGCCCCACGGCCCGGGCCGCCAGGGCGGCGCATACTGTCGAATCCAGTCCCCCGGAGAGGCCCAGGACCGCCTTCCGGAAGCCGAACTTGGCCAGCTCATCGCGGACGAATCCCGTCAGGACCTTCTCCACGAATACGGGATTAATCTTCAGGGGCACGGACGACCCTCTCGAGCGACCTCAGGATGACGTCGGGCTTTTCGTCCCGCTTGAAGAGCCACTTCGTCCGGGCTTCGCGGACGGCAGTGAGGTCGAGGCGGCAAACCAGAAGCTCGGGGTCCAGATAGGCCGCCCGGGCCAGGAGTTGGCCGCTGGGCCCGTAAATGAACGACCCGCCGGCGAAGGAGACCCCGTCCTCGCTCCCCACCCGGTTCGCATAGGCGACGAAGGCGGTCGAAAAATAGGAAACAGCTTCGCCCATGAGCTCCCACATCCGGCTGGTCTCGAAGGCCTCTCCCTCCGAGACGCCTCGGCCCGGCGCCGCGGAGATGACAATGATCATGTCGGCCCCGCCGGCGTAAAGGACATAGCTCGCCCCGTAATGAAGAAAGTCGCGGCAGATCATCAGGCCCACTTTTCCGAAGGGGGTCGGGAAGACCCGGAAATCGCGACCTTGGGCGAAGAACTTGGCCTCCTCGAACAGCCCGTTCGTCGGCAGGTAGACCTTGCGATGGACGTGGAGGAGCTTCCCGCCGGAGATGAACGCGGCCGAGTTGTAAAAGAGGCCCTTCTCCCCGGCCCTCTCCTCCATGAACCCCAGGACGACCGAAAGCCCCCGGCTCCGGGCGAGGATCTTCTTGAACCGGGGGTCCGCGGCCGGGTCGAGGGCCACGTCGCCGGCCAGGTCCTTGAGGGTATAGCCTGTCAGGCTGAGCTCCGGGAAGACGATGAGGTCCGCTTTCAGGCGGCGGGCCTTGTCCATGAGCTCCAGGTGGAGATCCAGGTTCCGCCCGATGTCGCCGAGGCGGGGGGAGACCTGGGCCAGGACGATCTTCATGCTCCAAAAACTACCATAAACCCGGCCGCTTTTCAACCGCGCCCGCGGCGAAACGAGAGTTGATATATTCCCATTTTTTCATTATAGTCTTTCTATCGCTTATTATGATAAGGGACGATCCGCCGAGATGAATCATATCGCGCTCAGCCTCCGGGACATCTTTTTCAACAAAAGGACGGGGCGCTTGGTCTACAAGCGGGGAGACGTCCAGAAGTATTTTTTCTTTCAGAAGGGGACGCTCATCCAGGTCAAGACCAACGTGGCCGAGGAACGGCTGGGCGAGGTCCTTTACAAGCTCGAACGCATCTCCAAGGACGCCCACTCCACCATGGACCAGTACGTCGAGCCCAACCAGAGCATCGGCGAGGTCCTGCGAAGCCGCGGCGTCATCTCCGAGCAGGACCTGTCGGACGCCCTGACTTACCAGCTCCGGGAGACGGCGCTCAACGTCTTCCCCTACTTTGACGCGGAGATCACTTTCCAGGAGCGGGACGATTCCACAACTCAGACCGAGGAATCCAAGATCAGCATTCCCTTCATCATCGAATACGGGATCCGCCGGATGCAGCCCAACCCCAACCTCAAGGAGTTCCTGGCCCGGCAGGTCCTGTTCCTGAAGCGGAAGTCCTTCGCCTACCTTCTGACCGTGGAAGAAAAGGAGATCCTGGACAGGATCACGGGCGCCGACCCGGCCGAGGCCATCCTCCGGACCCTGACCTCGCCTCCTGATTTCTTCTGGAAGAGCCTCTACTTGTTCTACTGTCTGGACCTCGTGGACGTGAAAAAGGAAGAGGAAGGGCAAGCGGCGAAGTCCGCCGGCGCGGCGGAGACGGCGTCCGGCGGGACCAAAATGACCCCCGAGATCGCTGACGTCCTCGCTTTCCGCGAGGCCGCGGCCCAGAAGAGTTTTTATCAGATCCTCGGGGTCGGCAAGACGGCCTCGGAGGAAGAGATCAAGAAGGCCTATTTCCAGATGGCCCGCCGCTTCCACCCCGACCGGTTCGAGCGGAAGGCGGCCGCGGAGTACAAGAACCAGATCGACGAAGTCTTCGACAGGATCACGAACGCCTACCGGGTCCTCAGCAACAAGGACAAGCGGAAGGACTATGACTCGGGCATCGCGACGGGCGCCCAAGAGGAGGGCCAGGACTCCGTCAAGAAGGCCGAGATCAAGTTCCGCCAGGGGAAGACCCTCTTCGGCACGGACCGGTTCGACGACGCCGTCTCTTATCTTGAGGAAGCGGTCCGCTTGAGGCAGGACAAGGCCGATTATTACCTGCTCCTCGCCATGGCCGAATCCAAGATCCCGAGCTATCTCCGGAAAGCCGAATCGGATTTCCTCAAGGCCATCAGCCTCGAGCCCTGGAACCCGGAAGCCTATGTCGGCCTCGGCGTCCTCTACAGGGCCGAAGGGCTCCAGACCAAGGCCATCCGGCAGTTCGAGAAGGCCTTGGAGGCCGACCGCGAACATGCCAAAGCCCGGCAGGAGCTCATGGACATGGGCGTCGGGCAGAAGAAAAAAAAGGGGCTCGAAGGATTCTTTTCGCTGGACTTTCTCGGGTCCAAGGGCAAGAAGAAGAAAAAGTAGCTAGCCTTTTCTGCCGATCAGCTTCCGGAACCCCACTTCCCCGATGACCTTGATGCCGAGCTTGCGGGCCTTGTCGAGCTTCGACCCCGGCGATTCGCCCGCGATGAGGCAGGTCGTTTTATTGGTCACGGACGACCCGACCCGGGCGCCGAGCGCCTCGAGCTTTTCCTGGGCTTCCTCCCGCGTCCAACCGGAGAGCGTCCCGGTGATCACGAACGCCTGACCTTCGAGGAGTTTCCGGGTGCCGCCTTCCTCCCGGGCCGCCATGTTCACCCGAGCCTTCCCGAGCCTCCGGACGAGCTCCCGGTTCTCCGGCTGGTCGAAGAAGAAGCGGATGCTTTCGGCCACCTTCGGCCCCACGTCCTCGGTCCGGGTCAGCTCGTCCTCCGTGGCCGCGGCCAGGGCGTCGAGGCTCCTGAATCGGGCGGCCAGGATCTGGGCCAGGCGCTCCCCCACATGGCGGATGCCCAAAGCGAAGACGAGCCTGTCCAGGTCCCTTTTCTTGGATTGTCCGATCTCGGCCAGCAGGTTCTCGGAGCTCTTGGGGCCCATCCGCTCGAGCTTGACGAGCTCTTCTGCGGTCAGGCCGTAGAGGTCCGGGATGGAGCGGACGAGGCCGGCCGCGAGGAGCTGGTCGACCAGCGCGTCGCCCAGCCCGTCGATGTTCATGGCCCGCCGGGCCGCGAAGTGCAGGATGGACTCGCGGACCTTGGCCGGGCACGAGGGATTGACGCAGCGCGAGACGACCTCGCCCTCCGGCCTGAAGATCGCCGACCCGCAGACGGGGCAGCGCGACGGCCAGGAGAACGGCCGTTCGCGGCCTGTCCGGCGGTCTTTCATGACCGAGACGACCCGGGGGATGACGTCGCCGCTGCGCTCGATGAGGACGTGGTCCCCGACCCGGACGTCCTTCCGTCGGATCTCGTCCTCGTTGTGCAGGGTGGAGCGGCTGATGGTCGTTCCGGAGAGCTTGACCGGCTCGAGCACGGCCACCGGGGTCAGGGCGCCCGTGCGGCCGACCTGGATGATGATGTCGTCGACCCTGGTCGTCGCCTGGCGCGCCGGGAACTTGAAGGAGATGGCCCAGCGCGGGAACTTGGCCGTGACTCCCAGGGACTCCCGCGCGGCGGCCGAATCGACCTTGACCACGATCCCGTCCGCGTCATAGTCCAGGCTGTCGCGCTTCCCCGCCCATTCCTTGTGATACGCCAGGACGTCATCCAGCGTCGGGCAGAGCCGCGAATGTGGATTGGTCTTGAAGCCGAGCTTCCGCAGCTTCTGGAGGGCACCCCACTGGGTCGGCTCCTCGCGGCCGTCGATGAAAAGATAGTAGAGGAAGACGCTCAGGCTCCTCGGCGCCACTTCCTTCGGATCGAGGAGCCGGATGGAGCCGGCGGCCGCGTTGCGGGGGTTGGCGAACAGGGCCTCCCCCCTTTCCTCGCGGTCCCGGTTGATGGCCCTGAAGGACTCGAAAGGCAGGTAGATCTCGCCCCGGACCTCCACATCCCGCGGATCCTCGATGACCAGCGGCAGCGCCCGGAGGGTCTTGACGTTCCCGGTGACGTCGTCGCCGCGGACGCCGTCGCCGCGGGTGACGGCCTGGCGGTATTTCCCGTCCCGGTAGCGGATGGAGATGCCGAGCCCGTCGATCTTGAGTTCGGCCACGTACTCGACGGCCCGGCCGGGGAGGAGCTTCCGGACGCGCTCCTCGAACTCCCGGAGCTCGGCCTCGTTGTAAACGTTGTCGATGCTGAGCATGGGCGTCCGGTGGGTGACGGAGGGGAACCCCTCGATCGGCTTCTCGCCGACGCGCTGGGTCGGGGATTCGGGGGTGACGAGCTCCGGGAACCGGGCCTCGATGTCCCTGAGCTCGCGAACGAGACGGTCGAACTCGCCGTCGGAGATCTGGGGGTCGTTGTCGACGTAGTACTTCCGCTCGTGATAGAGGATCTCGCGACGGAGCTCCCCGGCCCGGGCCCTGGCCTGTTTGGCGGATAAAGAGGAGGACACGGATTTCCTCCGCTATCAAAAAGTCCTCATCGCCGGCCCTCGCGGGGAGGGAGGCGGCGAGGTTCGAACACGCCTCCGGAGGGCCCCTTTACCTCTCGAGCCTCGCCCTGACCTGGGCGACGAGCTGGTTGAACTTGTCGAGGACGTTCTTCTGCTGGGCCTTGATCTGCTCGATGGCCTGTTTCTCGGACTCGATGGCGGCGTTGAGCTTCTTCATGGAGACCTTCTCGGCGCCCGTGAGGTCGTCGTCGCTCTTCGTCCCGTACTTGTCGTTGTAGGTCTTGGTCATGTCGGCGATGTTCCTGTTGTGCTCTTCGATCTGGGTGTTGATCGCGGCCAGGTCCGGGCTGTCGCTGATATAAAGGTTCAGGGCCGCCTGATGGAGGTTCTTCTGCTGGGCGGGGTTCAGGAGGCCGGCTTCGATGAGGGCATTGATGGCTTCAGGCTTGAGGGAGGGCTTGGTCTTGGCCTCTTTGTTCAGGATGACCGCGATATTGAGGGCGAGGTTGGCGGTCCTCTTCTTGCTGTAGGCTTCCCTGTAGATCGCCAAGGCCTCGTCGACCTTTCCTTCCTTGTAGAGGGTCTGGGCCAGGAGGGAGGCGCTTTCGGGGCCCTGGTCGGCGGCATAGAACTCCCGGAAGACCTTTTCGGCTTCGACGTACTTCTGGCTCTTGTAAAGGGTCGAGGCGAGGTTGTTGAGCTGCTTCGTGATGCTCGGGTCCTTCAGGATCCCGTAGGCCGTGATATAAGACGCGGCGGCGGCGCCGTAATCGCCGGACTTCTCGGCGAACGTGCCGATGAGGACGTATCCGGCCGCCTGGAGCTTGGCTCCTTTCGCGGAGTCGCTGGCGGCCTTCCCCATGTCGATGAGGCGCTGGGCGGTCGCCTTGGCCTTGTCGGGCTGGCCGCTCTTGGAGTACGTTTCCGCGATCGTATAGATGATCCCGACTTTCATATCGGCATCGATCCCGCTCATGGTCAGGGCCTTCTCGCCGTAGTCGATGGCTTTCTGGGCGTTCTTGGCCGCGCAGGGGGTCAGGCAGTAATAGGCGTATGCGTAAGCGTCATACTGGCCGCCTTTCCCCGCGTATTGCGCGATATAGGCATCGAGGGCCTGGATTTGCTGGCACTTGTCGGACATCTGCATGGCCTTGAGGTATTCCTCATCGGCGGTCTGGGCGGCCAGGAGGCCCGTCAGCAGGAAAACCAAAGTCACCGCGGTCCAAAGCGTCTTTTTCATTCACAACCTCGTATCAAAATTTGTAGAATCATAGTCCGCATCCCGGTAATTGTCAATATCTTGCCTCACAGCCATAAAATATAGCAATTCTCATGCCAATAACGATAAACGGGGACACCGGCATGTCCCATCGAATGTCTCCCCTGATTAACGCCGTGACGCGGTCTGCGGCCGCCGGGAGGGCCGTCTCTCAGAATGGACACTCGCGGTCGTTTTACTTCACCGGCGGCAATGCCATATAATAGCCGCGATGAAAGCCGTCCAGGACTTCAGAAGCGCTTTCCTCGAAGCGACAGGCCGGCCGCTCCGGGAAAAGATCGGGCTCGATCAGTTCTCGAGTTTCAGGATCGGCGGCCCGGCGGCCCTTTTTTTCGAGGCCCGGACGGAGGAAGATCTGAAGAAGGCCGTCGCCGTGGCCGCCCGCGAGAAATTCCCTTTCTACGTGGTCGGGGGCGGCACCAACATCCTTTTCGACGACGAGGGGTACCGGGGGTTGATCGTCCGGAACAGGGCGGAAGGTTTGTCCGTCGACGAAGGCCGGGTGACCGTCGCTTCCGGGACGGGCCTTTCGTTCCTGCTCCAATTCACCTTGACCGGAGGGCTCGGAGGCCTGGAATTCCTGGCCGGGATCCCGGGGACGGTGGGCGGTGCCCTCGCCGGCAACGCCGGGGCCTTCGGCCAGAGCATCGGGGATTCCCTCGAGGAGGCCGTCCTGGTTGACCAAGCCGGCGGGGAGCGGAAGCTCGCCCGGCAGGATCTCGGCTTCGGCTACAGGACGTCCTCCCTCCAGAAAAGCCATGCCGTCGTCCTCCGGGCCGTCATCAATGCCGCGCCCGGCGACAGCAAAGCCTCGGAAGCCAAGATCAAGGATTACTTGGAGAAGAGACGGGCCAAACATCCCCCTTGGGGGACGGCCTGCGCCGGGAGCTACTTCAAGAATCCGTGTTCTCCGGCCGGGGAGAAGGTCGCGGCGGGACGGCTCCTAGAGCAGGCCGGCGCGAAGGGCCTGTCGGTCGGCGGCGCGGCCGTTTACGAAGGGCACTGCAATTTCATCGTGAACACGGGGAGTGCCCGGGCCAGGGATGTCCTTCAGCTGGCGGAGGAAATGAAGACCCGCGTTTTTGGGATGTCCGGCATCCGGCTGGAAGAGGAGGTCATCCACGTTCCAGCAACCGCTTCAATGCTCTGACCTTCCGGGCGGGCAAAACTCGGCCCGCGATCAGTCCCAGGGCCTGTTTTCCCAAAATCCTGTATGTCTCTTCCTCGCGGGGTCGGGACTTCAGGGCCTCGAGATGTCTGCGGACGGTCTCGATATCCCCCCGGGCAACCGGGCCTGTCAGCGCTTTTTCCAAGGCAAAATTTTTTACGTTCTGTAAAGTTCCTTGGATGAGAGGCAGCAGAACGGCTATGGCCGTTTTTTGACGAACTCCCGCCTCTTGGAGGAGGGCCACGGCGGTCGCCTCGAGCGAAACGAGCCCGTTCGAAGCCAGGCTGCAGGCGGCGTGGTAGAGGGGCTTGTCAGTTTCCCGCAGGACCAGGGCCCGCCCGCCGAGGGCCCTGACCGCGTCCCGGCCGGCCCTGACCGCGTCCGCGTCCCCCTCGAGCCCCCAGAAGATCCCGCGGAAGAAACGGAGGGCTGCGCCTTTTTCAGGGAAGGACTGGACGGGATGGATGGAAGCCGCCCGGGCGCCTTTTTTCCGGAGCGGGTCGAGGGCGGCTGCGGGATGAAGCCCGCTCGTGTGGAAGACGAAACGGCCGGTCCAGCTCGACCCCGGCCGGGCCAGCTTTTTCGCCACGGCCTCCAGCGAATCGTCCGGGACGCAAATGAACACGACCCTCGCCCCGCGCGCCGCCTTCCCGACGTCCGATGTCGCCGTTCCCCGGCCGATGATCTTCCGGGCCGCCCGGGCCGCGGCCGGGTCCCGGTCGGCGATGACCTTGAGGCTCCAGCCCTTTTTCGTCAGGGCGGCGCCGATCGACGTCCCCAGCCGTCCCGCGCCGACGATGGAGAATGCCGTCATGGTTTGGACTTGAAGACCTCGTCCCAGAGGTTGACTTCGAGCGGCGACGGGGCTACGACCCGCTTCTCCATCTCCTTCTGTTTTTTCCGTTCCTTCAGGGCGGTCTTGAGCTCCCGGGCAAAGACCTCCGATGTCACCGGCGTCACGCCGTTCGCCTTGGCGAATTCCCGGATGGCCCGGTCCGAGCTGACGACGAAGAACCGCCTCCGGTCCGTCAGCCGGAGGATGACATCCTCGATGACGTCGTCGGCGCTCTGCCCTTCCCCCGGGTAGTGGATCGTGAACTTGGGGTTGACGGCGACCGCCGTCCGCTCCTGCTCGGGGTTGCCGTCGAAAACGAGATGGATCCGGCTGTGGGTGACCTTCTGGAAACCCAGGAGCCGGACGACGAGCCCCTCCCGGCCGGACCTCTCCCTGAGCTCCTGGGGCGCGATGCGGCCGAGGAGGTTATTCCCGTCGATCAGGTAGGCCATGGGATGTTGCGATCCGCGCGGCCGGTCATCCCGGGGGCCAATTCATCCGGCGGCCGCCGAGAAGATGGAAGTGGAGGTGGAAGACGTCCTGGCCGGAGTCCCTGGCCGTGTTGAGGACGATCCGGTAGCCGGTTGTCCCGACCCCCTTCTCCCGGGCGATCTCCCGGGCCCGGAGGAGGATCTCGCCGAGCAGTCCCTCGGCCCCTTCCGGGGCGTCATTGAGCGAGGCGAAATGTGCCTTCGGAATGAGCAGGAGATGGACGGGCGCCTGGGGGCGGATGTCCTCGAACACGAGGAATTTCTCGTCCTCGTAGACGACCTTCGCCGGGACCTCCTTCTTGACGATCCGGCAGAACAGACAGGTGTCCATGGACCCTCCTCTCAGGACGTGAATCGTTCGATCGAGGCGCCGAGGCCGCCGAGCTTCTCCTCGATCCTCTCGTAGCCCCGGTCCAGGTGCTCGATCTCGCTGAGGATGGTTTCGCCGCCGGCGATGAGGCCGGCCAGGATGAGGCAGGCCGAAGCCCGGAGGTCGGTGGCCGTGACCTCGGCGCCGGAGAGGGGCGTCACGCCCTTAACGATGGCCTTGTCTCCCTGGACCTCGATCGACGCCCCGAGCCGGACGAGCTCGTTGACGTGGGCGAACCGGCGGTCGAAGATCGTTTCCGTGATGATCGACGTCCCCTCCGCCTGGGTCATGAGGGTGATGAACTGGGCCTGCATGTCCGTGGGGAAGCCGGGGTAGGGGGAGGTCGTGATGTCCTGGGCCTTGATCTCGCGGTTCCCGAAAACACGGAGGCCCTTCCGTCCTTCCGGCTCGACGACCGCCCCGGAATAGCGGAGCTTCTCGATGACCATTCGGACATGAGCCGGTTCGACGCCCGTGAGGAGGACATCCCCCCCGGTCAGGGCGCCGGCGACGAGGAACGTCCCGGCCTCGATCCTGTCGGGGATGATGTCGTGGCTGGTGCCGTGGAGCTCCTGGACGCCCAGGATGCGGGCCGTGTCGTCGCCGCGCCATTCGATCCTGGCCCCCATCTTGTTCAGGAGGACGGCCAGGTCGGTCACTTCGGGCTCGACGGCGCAATTCTTCAGGATGGTCTCGCCTTCGGCCAGGGCCGCGGCCATGAGCAGGTTCTCCGTGCCCGTGACCGTCTTTTTCTCGAACTCGACGACGGCGCCGCGGAGCCGGTCGGCCTGGGCCTGGATATAGCCGTGCTCGAGCGAGATCTTCGCCCCGAGCTTCTGCAGGCCGCCGATGTGGAGGTCGACCGGGCGCGAGCCGATGGCGCAGCCGCCGGGCTGGGAGACGGCCGCCTTGCCGAAGCGGGCCAGGAGCGGACCGAGGACGAGGATGGACGCCCGCATGGCCCGGACGAGTTCATACGAGGCCTCGTCGGACGTGATCCGCTCGACGCGAACAGAGACGGAATTCTCCTTGATCGAATAGGTTCCGCCCAGCTCGTCGATCAGGGTCAGAATGGTGTGGACGTCCTTGACCCGGGGGATGTTGTTCAGGCGGACCTCGTCGCCCGTCAGGAGGCAGGCCGCGATCGCGGGCAGGACGGCGTTCTTGGCCCCGCTGATGCGGACCTTCCCTTTCAGCCGGAGGTCGGGGCCGCCGCGGATGCGGATCTTTTCCACGGCTCGATTCTAAAGGAAGTTATCGCCGAATTCAACCGGCCCGAACGATCCCCTGGCGCGACCAGCCCCAGGCGTCGTAGTAGGAATCGAGGACGGAGTTATAGAAGGCCTCGTCGACGGCCCGTCCCTGGTGGGCGCCGTGGGTCATCGGGACTTTGAGCTTGGCCGGGACGAAGGCGTCGTAGGCCCGGTCGCGGCCCTGGATGTTGTTCATCCGGCGCTCGAGGTCATAGATCCGGCGGCCGCACTCCTTGAGCGAATCGGCCGTGTATTCGATCCCCGTCAGGGCACGGTAGAGGGAGAGGAACGGCTCCGCGGTGATGTCGCCCGTGAAGAAATCGCACAGGCCCAGCGAATCGACGAGGGCCTTGCCGGCCTGGCCCTCCGCAACGTAGGCCGCCAGGTCCCGAACGCCCTTGAGCCCGCTCTCTTCGGCCTGGATCGTCCAGGCGTAGGTGTGGTCGCCCCGGCCGCGGTTCGAGGTCCCGTAAGCCGTGAACATCCCCGGGAAGGACTTGGGGTTGATCCCGGCGTAGCCGAGGCCTCCATAGGCCGTCGTTGCGCAATAGACTATTTCGGCGAGCTGGCCCGCGGCCGCGCGGCCCGCGATTTCTCCGATGACGCGGTCCGTGTAGTGGCCGAGGAGCCGGCCGAGGTCGCTTGTGCCGTAGGCGATATCCTTCAGAGCCTGGATCATCTCGGCGGCGTCCCCGAACCTCAGGCGGCTGCCGAAGGCCGAAAGGAATCCCTTCTCGGTAAGTTCCATGGCCGCCGCTATGATGCTGCCGAATGTCATCGTGTCAACGCCCAGTTCGTTGCAAAGATAGTTCATGTGGAAGATGGCGTCCCGGTCGAGGATGCAGCAGTTGATCCAGAGGGCGATCGTCTCGAACTCGGGGCGGACGCCCGCGCCGGCATAAGGCCCGGACTCGACCTTGGCCGACCGCGTGCAGAAGATGTGGCGGCATTTGTTGCAGACATTGTGCTTGCCGGAGATCTCCAGGAAGGCGTCCGTCGAGACGCGGGCGAAGTCGCCGGGGTCGAAGGACCCCTCGTCAAAATTGTGCCAGGGGAGGTATCCGCCCTTGAGGCCCAGGTAGCGGCCGTTGAAGGCCCGGTCGAGCCACCAGGTCGTCCCCGTCGTCGGCCGGAACGAAGCCGTCCGGTTGGGATCCTCAACGCTGGCCTTGATGATCCCGTCAAGCTCCTGCCCGAGCTTTTTGAATCCTTCGGCGTCCGCGTAGGACACGGGCTCTTTGCCGAGCGCGGTGATGGCGATGAGATTCTTGGAACCGAAGACGGCGCCCGCTCCGCCCCGCCCGAAGTTCCGGTGATAATCGGCCGTGAGGCAGGCGAAGTCCACGAGGTTCCAGCCCGCCGGCCCCACGCAGACCGTGGACGAGCCCTTGATCCTCCGGCCGAGCTCGTCGGTGATCTCCGAGGCCGGCCGGGGCACGGTGCGGCCGCCGGCCTTCTGGAAGAGGGTCTCCTCCGCAGCGACGACGCGGACAGTCCCTTCGATGACCTCGATCCGGACGGGGCGGTCGGCCCGTCCGTCGATGATGAGCTGGTCGATCCCGGCCCGTTTGAGCATGTTGTGGAAAAGGCCTCCGGCACTCGAGTGCGTGACCATGCCGTAGATGGGCCTATGCCCCGGCACCCAGGCCGCGTCTTCGGGCGACCGGGTCATGGTCCCGATGAAGGAACAGGAGCCGCGGCCAGCGGTCGGGATGACGGTATCGTTAGCAGCGGCGCTCCCGATGATGATCCTGTTCCCGGGGCTGAGGGGGTCCTTGAGAGGACTTCCGGCCGGGAGCTTTTCAGACAGGAGCCGGGCCTGGAGCCCGCGGCCGCCGACGTAATCGCGGCAGAGAGCGGGGTCGGCCGGCTCGACCCTGACCGACCGGTCCGTCAGGTCGACCCAGGCCCACGTTCCTCGGTATCCGGATAGCTTTGATCTTTTTTCGGGCATCGGAAAGACTCCCCTCTTCTCCCTCAGTTGTTATGGCGGGCGTCGCTCATCACGGGTCCGGAAGCGTCCGGATCACTTGAGGGAATTCAGCGCCTGGTCGAGGTCGGCGATGATGTCGTCCGGATGTTCGCCGCCGACGCAGAGCCGGATGAGCTGGGGCGGAATGTCAGCCATCCGCCGGGCCTCCTCGCCCTGCTGCTGGTGCGTTGATATCGCCGGGATCGTGGCGACGCTCTTGATCCGGCCGAGGTCGGTGGCCCGGTGGATGAGCTTCAGATTGTCGAAGACCTTGCGCGCGTTTTCCGGCGGGCCGTCGACTCGGAAACTCATCAGGTGGCCGTAGCGGTTGACCTCGTTGCCCTTGCCGTCGTCCGAATCGACGAGCTTCATGTACTTCTTGGCCACGGCGTGTAGGGGATGGCGGGGGAGCCCCAGGAAATCGACCTGGTAAACCTTGGGATGGGTCGAGAGGAATTCCGCCACCTTCTGACAGCTCCGGCTGACGAGGTCCATTTTGGAGCTGAGGGTCCGGAGGTCGTTGAGGGCGAAGAGTGCGTTGACGGGCGACGCCGAGGGCCCGTTGTCCCGATAGGGCCAGAACTTGACGTATTCCGCGAAACTTTCCTTGAACATGGGATCGTCGTTCCGGACCTTGGTGATGATGGGCTTGCGGCTAATGAGGGCGCCGCCGATGGCCAGCCCGCCCGAGGTGATGGATTTCGTCAGAGAGTGGACGACGACGTCCGCGCCGTGGGCGATGGGCCGCATCAGCGCCGGCGTGGCGCAGGTGGCGTCAATGATCACCGGGATCTCCCAGGAGTGGGCCAGGTCGGTCAGGGCCCGCACATCACAGAAGGATTGCTGGGGGTTGGACGGCATTTCCATGTACAGGAATCGTGTGTCCTCGTCGATCTTCGATTTCCATTCTTGCACGTCGTTGGGATGAAGGACCCAGCGGACCTCGATGCCGCGCTCCTTCATCTTCCGGACCGAGAAATGCTGGTAGGTCCCGCCATAAAGCTGGATGGAGGAGACGAAGTTGATCCTCTCCGACCCATTCTTCTGCCCGACGAGGAACGGGTCCACCGCCGACACGATGGCGGACATCCCGGACGCCGTTACGAGACAGGATGTGTCGCAGCCCGTCTTATAGCCTTCGAGCAAGGCCAGGACCCATTCCAGGTAATAGGTCGTCGGGTTGGCGATCCGGGTATAGCACCAGGTGGGGACGAGGTAGGATAGGGCCGCCTCGAGCTCGTCGGCGTCGGCATAGCCCTGGGAGGCCGATAGGTAAAGGGGTTCGATGACGGCCCCCTGGTTCCGTTCCAGGGATTCCTCGAGGGTGTAGAGGCCGTGGACGGCGATCGTGTCGAACTTCATCGCCCTCATCCGGGCCAGCGAAGCCTGGCGCTGTGCGATGAGCTTCTGAGATGCGTCGATGTACTTTTGCACTCCCGGCCGGTGGGCCTGGGTGGGACTCATGATGCCTCCAATCCGAAATGAATAGATCTCTCGGGGCTGAATGGCGCAGGAAAAGATGTTAAGACAAACCGCATGACACGGAATATTAGTCCCTAGGATATAAAGAAACGGCGGCCCGAGTCAAGCTCCCGGGATCGATGACAGTTGATGATGTCTCGTGTATCTCAAAATGGTTTAGAACTTGGCTCCGGCATGGCCTCCGCTCCAGAGCGCGGTTCTTCACGCCCTTCCCTCATCGTTCTTTCTCGGCGTCTGCGGAACTCGCTCAATGATCCAAGCTCTGGCTCCCGTTTAAAAAATGGGTATCCTCATTCCCATTTTTTCAACTCCATTATCCCCTCGTCGGCTCTAGCTCAAACATCCTCGCCGCCCTCAAGAGAGGGGATTCTTTCTTGAGGGTCCCCTCTCTTGAGGATTCCCTCGAAAAACGCTTCGGGAAGGCTAAACCGCGCATGACGCTCCAGCCAATGCCGGGTCCAAGTTCTTTTATTATCTCAGCGGCAGCGGTGGATGGCCAGCAGATCGGACAGGATCGAGAACCCGGTTTCGGTCTTCCCGGCGCCGGCGCCCTGAATGGTGACCTTGCCCATGAGGTCCGTATCGAAGCTCAGGGCGTTGTGGGCGCCCATGACGCCGGCCAGGGGGTCGGAGAGCGGCAGCTTCTGGGGGGAGACGCTCGCGACGACCCGGCCCGCCTCCTTTTTCGCCTGGGCGATGAGCTTGAACCGGTAGCCTTCTTTCTTGGCGGCCGCGACGTCGGCTTTGCCGATGGCCGAGATGCCCTTCCGCGGGACGTCCGTAGTCTTGAGGGACCCGCCCATGAGGACGTTCGACAGGATGACGATCTTGGCCAGGGCGTCGAAGCCTTCGACGTCGGCCGTGGGGTCGGCCTCAGCATAACCGAGCTTTTGGGCGAGCTTCAGGGCGTCGGCGTAGTCCATGCCCTCGGTCTCCATCTTCGTCAGGATGAAGTTCGTCGTCCCGTTGAGGATCCCTTTGACCTCCCGGATGTCGTTCCCGGGGAGGCCGCTCTCGGCGAGATGGAACACGGGCGTTCCGCTCATGACCGTGCCCTCGATCCGGAACTGGAGCCCGTTCTTGCGGGCCAGGTCCTGGAGCTCGCGATAGTGGAGCGCCGCCGGGCCCTTGTTGGAGGTGACGACGTTTTTCCCCGAGCGCAGGGCCTTCTTGATGTAGCTCGTGGCCGGCTCGCCGGTCTCGATGTTCGTGTAGGTGAGCTCGGCGATGATATCGGCGTCGGTCTTCTCGATCATGTCCAGGGGGTCGAGAGGCTCGGCCTGCCCGGGCTTCGCTTTCGGATATCCGGAAAGGTTGCCGCCGCGGCCGAGGACGCCGAGGACGGCGGGGATGTCGATCCCGTCCGGGACGAGAAGCGTCCCCTTGAGCTTATCCGAAATGGCGACGATCTTGGCTTCGAAACCGAAGGCGTCGCGGAGATATTCCTTTTTCTTGTCCAGGATCTCCAGAAGTCCCTGCCCGACCGTGCCGCAGCCGATGAGGCCGATGCGATATTCCATGGTCAGTTCTCCTCCCTCTCGATTCTTGAAAAAATACTATAGCACAATCGCTGGATCGTGGAAACCGGACCCGGCGGGCCGGCCTTCGGCGGTCATCGACTCCCGGGCGCCGGTTTTACGGGAACGCGGAAAAAGGGTATATTTTAGGACAAATAGCCGCGGAGGAGAGGGTCATGTCATCTGGAAGATTCGTCACACCCACGCCGGTGAACGAGGGAGTTAAAGAATACAGGCCGGGCTCCGAAGAAAAGCGTCTGCTGAAGCAGGAGCTCGAACGGCAGACCGGGGCTCCGGTCGAGATCCCGCTCATCATCGGCGGAAAAGAGGTCCGATCAGGCCAAAGGGCCAAGCTCGCCTGCCCGCACGATCATGCCAGGGAGCTCGGGGTCTATTATGCCGGCGGCCGCGAGGAAGCGGGGCTGGCGATCAAGGCTGCCCTGGAGGCCAAGAGATCTTGGGAACGGCTGCCGTGGGAGGACAGGGCCTCCATATTCTTGAAGGCCGCCGACCTCCTTTCCGGGCCCTACCGGTACGTGATGAACGCGGCCACCATGCTGGGCCAGAGCAAAACGGTTTTCCAGGCCGAGATCGATGCCGTCTGCGAGCTCACGGACTATCTCAGGTTCAATGTTTCGTACGTGAACAAGATCTATGCCGAGCAGCCGGACGTCAATCCGGCGCGGAACTGGAGCCGGCTCGAATACCGGCCGCTGGACGGCTTCGTCTTCGCCGTCGCCCCTTTCAATTTCACGTCGATCGCGGGCAACCTGCCGACGGCGCCGGCCATGATGGGAAACACCGTGATCTGGAAGCCCGCCAGCACGGCCGTCCTGAGCGCGCACTATTTCATGCGTATCCTCCTCGAGGCGGGTCTCCCCGACGGCGTGATCAACATGGTTCCCGGAAGCGGCGGGGAGGTCGCGAACCCCGTCGTCGACCACCCTGACCTCGCCGGGGTCCACTTTACCGGCTCCACGGCGACGTTCACGGGCATCTGGCAGAGGGTCGCCGAAAACCTCAAGAACGGGGTTTACCGCAATTACCCGCGGCTCGTCGGAGAGACTGGCGGCAAGGATTTCATTCTGGCCGGCCCCGACGCCGACGTCGACGAGCTCGGCGCGGCCCTGTTCCGGAGCGCCTTTGAGTACCAGGGACAGAAATGCTCGGCGGCCAGCCGGGCCTATATACCGCGGTCCCTGTGGCCGGATGTCAAACGCCGGCTCTTCAAGATGGCCGGAGAGATCAAGGTCGGCGACGTGACCGATTTCCGGACGTTCATGGGGGCCGTGATCGAACGGTCGGCTTATGACAGGATCGTCGGCTATATCGAAGACACCCGCGGCTCGAAGGAAGCGAGCGTCGTCGTCGGCGGCGGGCACAACGACGCCGTGGGGTATTTCATCGAGCCGACCGTGATCGAGACCGTGAACCCGAAATTCAGGGGAATGGTCGAGGAGATCTTCGGCCCGGTGCTGACCGTGTACGTCTACGAAGACGGCCGCTTCGACGAAACGTTGACGCTCGTCGACGAGACAAGCCCCTATGCCTTGACCGGCGCGATCTTTGCCAAGAACCGCGGCCTGATCCGCGCGGCCCTCGACCGGCTCCTTCACGCCGCCGGCAATTTCTACATCAACGACAAGCCCACGGGCGCCGTGGTCGGCCAGCAGCCTTTCGGCGGCGGCCGGCTGAGCGGCACCAACGACAAAGCCGGGGGCTATCTAAACCTTTTCCGTTGGACAAGTCCGAGGGCCATCAAAGAGAACTTCCTGCCGCCGAAAGACATCTCCTATCCGCACATGGCGGAAAAATAGAAATAAAAAGGGCCGCCGCCCCCGCGGACAACGGCCCTTTTGCCTTCCGAAAAAAAACTTATTTCGCGGCCGGGGGATGCTCTTTGATGAAGTTCTCCAGCCACTCCGTGGTGACGGACTTCGGCCTCTCGATGGGCAGGCCGAGGGCGCGGTCCCAGACGAGCTGGGCCAGGACGCCGAGGGCGCGCGAAACGCCGAAGAACACGGTATAGAAGTCGTACTCAACGACGCCGTAGTAATTGAGGAGGACGCCGGAGTGGGCGTCGACGTTCGGCCAGGGGTTCTTGGTCTTGCCGTGCTTCGTCAGGACGTCGGGCGCGACCTCGTAGACCAGGCTGACGACCTTGAAGAGGTCATAGTCCGGCATGTGCTTGAGGGCGAATTCCCTCTGGGCGATGTAGCGGGGGTCGGTCTTCCGGAGAACGGCGTGGCCGTAACCCGGGATGACCCGTCCGCCGTTGAGGGTGTCCCACATGTACTTCTCAAGCTGTTCCTTGGTCGGAACGCCGCCGAGGTCCTTGACGAGGTCCTGGATCCAGGCGAGCACTTCCTGGTTGGCCAGCCCGTGGAGAGGCCCGGCGAGGCCGTCCATGCCGGCGGACAGGGAATAGTAGGCGTCGGACAGGGCCGAGGCAACGAGGTGGGTCGTGTGGGCCGACACGTTGCCGCCCTCGTGGTCGCTGTGGATGCAGAGGTAGAGCCGCATGAGCTCCTTGAAGGCGGGGTCGTCGCTCACGCCCAGCATGTGGGCCATATTCCCGCCCCAGTCGAGCTTCAGGTTGGGGGCGATGTGCTTGCCGCCCTTGTAGGTCCGGCGGTAGATGTAGGCGGCGATGTTCGGGAGCTTGGCGATGAGGTTCATGACGTCCTCGAACATCGCGTCCCAGTACTGCGACTTGGGCATTTTCTCTTTGTAGCGCTGGGCGAACACCGACTCCCTCTGGAGCTGAAGGATGGCCAGCGAGAACTGGGTCATCGGGTGGGTGTCCTTCGGGACGGCGTTCATCGTATCGAGGAGATACTGGGGCAGAACGCCGCGCTTCTGCCACTCTTCGGTGACGGCGGCGCAGTCCCCATAGGTCGGGATCTCGCCAAGGAGAAGGAGATAGAAAATCCCCTCGGGCAGGGGCTCGGTGCCGCCGGGGGCCTTGGGCAGCTTGTCCCGGAGCTCGGGGATGGAAAAGCCGCGGAAGCGGATGCCCTCGAACTTGTCGAGGAGCGAACAGTCCCACAGCATGGAGATGATGTCGCGGGCGCCGCCGATGACCTGGCCGACGTTGACGCCGGAGACATTGACCTCGCCCTGCTCCTTGCTGAGCTTCTGGACCCGTTCCTTCATCGGGCCGATCTTGGCCGCGAATTTCTCTTTGAGTGTAGCCATGAAACGCAACCTCCTTTAGGGTGCCGAGATATATGAATTTCCCCCATTCGGGGGTTTATTATCTTAACATGCGGCCGGAGGGATGTCAATCAAAAATGCCCACTATTCCCCTTATTTCAACGGGTTGCGCGGGGTCGTGGTGCCGCTCGCCAAGCCCCGGGTTTTTCCATCCTTGACATCGGCCCCGGGCTGCTTTATTTTCTATCGTGACGAAGGACAGTCCTAACATTCCCGAAGGGGGTCCTCATGAATCGTTTATCTCATCGGCTTTTTTGTTCGGGGTTGGTCATCGCGCTCATCTTGCAACTCGTTCCCTCGGGAGTCGCCCGGGCACAGCAAAACGCGGCGCTTTCGGACGATCAGGTGAAAGACCGCCTGGGCTATATCGAGAACGCGCTGCGCTCGGGCCAGCCCCGGGCCGAGACGTGGTACTCCGGCTGGCTGGCCGCATATTACATCGGGGCCCTCGCCGGAGGCATGCTGGCCGGCTCCCACTGGGCCGACACGAAGATAGAAAGCGGCGAGACGGTCCCTGACAGGGAATTCGGCGAGGGCATGCTCGTGAGCGGGGCGACCCTTGTCCTGGGAGTCGGCGCCCTTCTCCTCGACCCCTTTACTCCGGCCACCGCCCCCAAGGAACTCGGCCGGATGCCGGGAGGCACGGCAGAGGAACGGCAGGCGAAGCTCGAAAAAGCAGAAGAGCTCCTGCGGAAATGCGCCCGGCGGGAAGCGTCGGGACGAAGCTGGACGACCCACCTGCTGAATATCGGTGCCAACGCCGCAGGCGCGGTCGTGACCAAGGCCGCGTTCAAGCAATCCTGGGGCAGCGCGCTTGTCTCATTCGCGAGCGGCGAAGCCATTTCCCTCCTCAATATCTTCACCCAGCCGATGCGGGCGACCCGCGACCTGAAGGAGTATGAGGCAAAGTACCTGGGGAAGAACGGGGAGGCCTTACCGGCCCGGCCGGAGAGCAAGTGGACAGTGAGCGTCTGGCCGGGTGGTCTCGCTTTCCGGCTCGAGTTCTAGGGCCACGGGGACGCGAGGCCCTGTCCCTGTTTTAATGCCGGCCGGGGAGGGGTAGTTTTCTAGCTTGCGTTCGGACCCGCTTTCCCGGGTGTCCTTGACAACCGCGCTCCCTGGACGCTATCTTCAGGGGAGTTCAAGATTCGAATGAGAAGGAGGGCTCATCCATGATAACTCGCAAAAAACTGCGCGCTGGAATTGCTTGCATAGTCCTGTTCTGGGCCGCGCTCCCGCTCGCCCTGTCCGCGGAGGTCAAGCTCCCCGCGGTCGTAGGCGACCATATGGTCGTCCAGCAGGATACACCCGTCTCGATCTGGGGCTGGGCGGCAAAGAACGAACAGGTCACGGTCAGGCTCGCCGGCCAGGAGAAAAAGGCCCGGGCCTCGGCGGACGGAAAGTGGCGGGTCGTGTTCGACCCGCTCAAGGCCGGAGGCCCCGCCCTCGAAATGACCGTCCGGGGCGAGAAGGGCCCGGACATCGTCGTCAAGGACATCCTCGTCGGCGAGGTGTGGCTGTGCTCGGGCCAGTCGAACATGGAGTGGCCCCTCTCATCCATCGCCAGCCCTACTCCCGAGATCCTGAGGGCCGACCACCCCAACCTCAGGCTCTTCCTGGTGCCGAAGCACACTTCAGACCGGCCGAAGGAGGATGTGCAGGCCAAATGGACGGTTTGCACGCCGGAAACGGCCCGTCCCTTTTCCGCCATCGCCTACTATTACGGCCTGGAGCTCCACAAGAAGCTGGGCGTGCCCGTCGGCCTGATCGAGTCGGCCTGGGGCGGGACGGACATCGAGCCCTGGACCCCGCCGGCCGGCTTCGCCGCCATTCCCGAGACGAAGCCGCTCCTGGACAAACAGCTCGCCAAATACGGAGACTACCGGAAAGACCTTGAGAAGGCCGTTCCCGTGTGGGACGCGTGGCTTCACGACGTCCAAAAAGCGCTCAAGGCGAAATCCGAAATCCCCGTCGAGCCCGCGAACGGCGATTTCCCGGTAAGTCCTTACGACAATCCCCAGGCCCCGACGACGCTCTACAACGGAATGATCCACGCGCTCACTCCCTTCGCCATCCGCGGCGCGATCTGGTACCAGGGCGAGAACAACAGGAACGACGGCCTGTTCTACGAAAAGAAAATGGAGGCCCTGATCAGAGGCTGGCGCGAGGTCTGGAAGCTCGGCGACTTTCCTTTCTATTATGTCCAGATCGCGCCCTTCAACTACGGTTATGACCGGGACACCAAGGGCAGCCCAGTCCTCGACCTCATGCGCCTGCCGCTCCTCTGGGAAGCCCAGGCCAATGTCCTGCGCCTCCCCAACACCGGGATGGCCGTTGTGACGGACATCGCCGACCTCGGCGACATTCACCCCCGGAACAAGAAAGACGTCGGGGCGCGCCTCGCCCTCTGGGCCCGGGCGAAAACCTACGGCGAGAAGGACCTCGTTTACTCAGGCCCGATGTACAAGTCGATGACGATCGAGGGAAACCAGGCGAAGGTCACGTTTGACCATGCCGGCGGCGGGTTGATGACAAACGACGGCCAGCCGCCCACCTGGTTCGAGATTGCCGGCGACGATCACATCTTCTACAGGGCCGAAGCGGAGATCTCCGGCGATAAGGTCGTGGTCAGGAGCCCGCGTGTCGCGGCGCCCAAGGCGGTCCGGTTCGGCTGGAGCCAGCTCGCGACCCCGAACCTGGCCAACAAGGAAGGGTTGCCGGCGTCGCCGTTCCGGACCGACAACTGGTGATTGTTTTAGGGCTTGATTTTTCGGGCCCGCGCCCGTATCTTTATGGTTGAATTCCCGCGGCAGTCAAGGAGAAACACATGGGAGCTCTTGTCGTTTTCTTAATCATCATCGCGGCCATCGCCATCATGGCCGTCGGCATGTACAACAGCCTGATCACCCTGCGGAACCGCTGCGACAACGCCTGGTCCCAGGTGGACGTCCAGCTCCGCCGCCGCTATGACCTCATCCCCAACCTGGTGGAGACGGTCAAGGGGTACGCCAAGCACGAGAGCGGGGTCTTCGAGCGCGTGACGCAGGCCCGGGCCACGGCCGTCAACGCCCAGAGCGTCAAGGACCAGGGCCAGGCCGAGAACGTGCTGACCGGGGCCCTGAAATCCCTGTTTGCCGTCGCCGAGAACTACCCCGAGCTCAAGGCCAACCAGAACTTCCTGATGCTCCAGGAAGAGCTGGCCGGGACGGAGAGCAAGGTCGCCTACGCCCGGCAGTTCTACAACGACACCGTCATGAAGTTCAATATGAAGCAGCAAGTCTTCCCGTCGAGCCTCATCGCCGGCATGTTCGGCTTCAAGCCCAGGGACTATTTCCAGATCGAGGAAGAGGTCGCCCGCGGCCCGGTCAAAGTCAGCTTCTAATTCGGTGACTAATTCGGTGACACACAACTCATTACCGAAATTGTGACGCTCTTCGGCCGCTCGAGAATAAGATGGACAAAAGATGGGGTCAAACCTACATTTTTCAGCTTTTTTAAAAGTGTAAAATTGATCTCCTTCCTTGATCGAACGGTTCGAAGGCCTCCGTTTTGGGGCATGAGGGGATCGAGAGGAACTTTATGTATGAGCAGATCAGCCGCAACAAGTGGAAATCCGCCGCCCTCATCCTCTTCTTCATAGCCTTCATCTTCCTCCTGACATGGTTCTTCGAGTATGTGACAGGCTGGGGAAAGGGCGGCCTGGTCCTGGCCGTGATCGTCTCGATGGGGATGGCCGCCGCCGGATATTACTCGAGCGACAAGGTCGTCCTGGCCATCAGCCGGGCCCGTCCCGTGACGAAGGACGAATATCCTTATCTCTATAACGTTGTCGAAGGCCTGGCCATCGCGGCCGGCGTGCCAACTCCACGCTGCTACGTCATCGACGATACGGCCCCCAACGCGTTCGCCACGGGCCGGAACCCGCAAAATGCGGTCATTTGCGTCACGACCGGGATCCTCGAAAAGCTGAACCGCGTCGAGCTTGAGGGCGTCATCGCCCACGAGATGTCCCACATCAAGAACTTCGACATCCGGCTCCAGACCCTGGTCGTGGTCATGGCGGGTGTCGTGGCCCTTCTCAGCGACTGGATCCTGCGGAGCTTTTTCTGGGGCGGGGGGAGGAGGCGGGGCGGTCGGGCCGGGCGAGGCGGGGGCGGTGCCGGGGCCATTCTGATCGTCGTCGGCCTGGTCCTCGCGGCGCTATCGCCGTTCATCGCCACGATCATCCAGCTCGCCATCTCGCGGAAGCGGGAATTCCTGGCCGACGCCAGCGGCGCCATGCTGACACGCTACCCGCCGGGCCTGGCCTCGGCGCTGCGGAAGATCTCGGCGGACCCGGAGCCCCTCGAGGCGGCGAACAAAGCCACGGCCCACCTCTATATCGTCAATCCGCTCAAGAATGTCAGGGGGGCGGTCAACAGGCTCTTCAGCACCCATCCGCCCATCGAGGAGCGGATCGCCGCCCTCGAGAAGATGTAGCCCGCCTCAGGTCAGGCTCTTGTAGGCTTTCTTGACCGACTTCCTGAGGTCCTTGGTCGAGCGCTTGATCGTCTTCTTCAGGTCTCCAGCGGCGTCCTTTCCGGCCTTGGCCCATTCGTCAAGCTTGGACCCGATATCTGCCTGGCCTTTTTCGATGGCGTCGAGGCCCTTTTCGATCTCGACCCTCGTGTCGAGCTTGACCTCTTTGGCCTTGGCCCGGAGCTCGATGAGCGCGGCCCTGACATGGTCCATCTCAATGTCGATCTTGGTCTTGAACTTCTCGATCCTGGTCAATCTGGCCATGGTCTTCCTCCCCTGAACCGGATTAGGTTAAACGCGTTATCCATAGTATAGGCCTTATGAAAGCCGGGGGCAAACAGGGCACAGAGGGAGAAAAGGACCCGCGGCCGGGGTCGGGGGAAGCGGCTTGCAAGTCCCGGCCCATTTCCCTATAATATCCGCGCCCTCGAGCGGGGTCGTAGTTCAGTTGGTTAGAACGCCGGCCTGTCACGCCGGAGGTCGCGAGTTCGAGTCTCGTCGGCCCCGCCATTCCTCTTTCAAAGACGCGGTCCTTTTATGTCCCCCTTAATGGCGTAAGGGGGATAAGGGGGATTAGGAAATCAAAACAAAATCTCGGGACGCGTCTTTGTATACTGAAGTTGCCTACCGCAAGTCCCCCCTAATTACAGAGGGGGCAGGGGGGTTAAGATCTAATTAGAGGTTGAGGGCAACTTTGTATATTAAACTGCCTTTCTTTTCATAGCCCCTCCTGAATTCTAGGAGGGGTTGGGGAGATAAAGATTCACTAGTTTCTGAGAGGCGTTTCGGGAAGTGTCTTGAAGCCGCCGTCCTTCCCGGAAGATGGCCACGAAATGGGTTGACTTCATGGCTCCGCGAAGCTATAAGTCAATCAGCGAGGGATGAGGGGAAGTCGAAGGTCAGCTTCTGAACAAAATCCATGTTTGCCGTCCCCGCGTCTCTGAATCACTTCAGGAGGACGGGTTTCATGAAACGCATCGCTATCGCAATTTGTGTGGTTGTCTTGGTCTTCACAGTCGCCATCCTTGCCCAGACGACGCAGACGACGTTCAAACCGAGGGGCGGGAGCGCGGAACAGGAGCTGATCAAGCTCGAGAAGGAATGGAGCGAGGCCTATGTCCAGCGCGACCTGGCCGCACTCGACCGGCTTGAAGCGGCCGGCATCGTTCAAACTGACTCCGATGGGAACGTTTTCACCAAGAGCGAGGACATCGAAGAGGTGAAAACTGGCGTGTTAGCTGTGACCAGCGTTGTGCAAGACGACATGAAGGTCCACGTTTACGGGGATGCGGCGGTGGTCACATATCGCACCACTGAAAAAGGCCGCTACAGGGGCGAGGATTACAGCGCCCAGTTTCGATATACAGATACCTGGGTCAAAATGGCCAGTCGTTGGCAGATCGCAGCAGCCCATTTTTCGAAGATTGCCGCTAAGTAGCTGCAAGTTTCTGCGCGCATGCCCGCCGAAAGGACCCTCTGAAAACCGCCACTCCTCTGCCGCTGAGAGTCATGTTGACGAGGGCCTTCGGCCGGGATATCATTATTTTGTGAGGGGAAGGGTCGATCCGGAGCCCGCATCCGGGGGTTCCATGCCGCGCGAAAAAAACAATTCCCTGTTCTTTGTCCAAAAAGGAGGTTTTTCATGAGTCGGCAAATAGCTTTCAATCAATCGGGTTTCTCGAAGTTCATCAACAGTCCGGCAGGCCGCATCTTCCGTCTGGTCGCCGGCATAGGATTCCTCGTGGTCGGCTATATCTATCGGCACCATGCGCTCGGTGTGTTATCCATGGCGTGGAGTGTTCTCCCATTGAGCGCCGGAGCGCTTGACATCTGCTACATCAGCGCCGTGTTGGGAGGTCCCCTATCCGGCGCAAAGATCCGCAGCGAGTATAAGGAAGTCCAAGATCGGGTGATATCCAAATAGAGCCGACGTGCTTCCGGGCGCAGACGGGTCGATCGTGATGGCCAAGAATGTCCGCCATAATTTTCTCCAAACGGGCCTCCGAAAAAAACCTCACCTCCGCCGCCGAGAGGTTTATTGAATTAGTCCCTAGCCCGGGTATGGCATCCTTTTGTGATGGGAGGTGTTGGTTTCGAGACCTACGGGCGGGCTCTGCGCGCAGAGTCCAGCCGCTCGAGTAAAAGAAGAGCCGGGCGCTCCTCGAGAGCACCGATCCCCTGGGGCTTGGGGTTGCGGCGCGTGATAAAATAAAAGTCGGGGACACAAAGGCATCCTGAACATGAGGAAAATGACGGTCGGCCACTTTGCGGTCTTCATCCTCTGCCTCACGTTGGCTGCGGCGCCCGCCCAGGAAGAGCAGGTCAAGCCGAAAGACGGCTGGGGCGAATTCCCGGCCGATTTCATGGGGATGAGGGGCGTCCAGGGTTGGATCCTCGCCGCAACCCCGCGGACATTTTCCAAGGAAGACCTCCACGGTTACGTCGACGGCGGGGCCGAGATCTTTCTCCAGTACGGCTTCCGGAACCTCACGCTCTTCCAGCTTGTCCCGGAAAAGGGGGCCGCTCCAAAGAAGTCGATCACCCTCGAGATCTACCGGATGGAGTCTCCCGCGGCCGCCTTCGGCATCTTTTCCACGAGGCGCGAGGGGGACGAGCCGATGTTGCCCGGGATCAAGACGGCCCATTGGGTCGTCCCGGAACAGGCGAACCTCGTCAAGGGCGACCTCTACGTCAATATCGTCGCCTCCGGCTGCACCCAGGCCGAGGTCGAGGATTTCGCGATGTCGCTGACCCGGAAGCTTCCGGCCGCCGATTCTCCCCTGCCCCAGGCTTTTTCCTGCATGCCTGAGTTCAACCTCGTGCCCGGGACCGAACGTTACGTCTGCGGGGATGTGGCCGCCGCCAAGGAAACGCCGCTCCTTGGGGCTGATTTCTGGGGGTTCAAAGAAGGGTTGGCGGAGGCTTATTCAGCCAAGTACGGACCCGAGAAGTCCAAGCTCGTCCTCGTCAATTTCAAGCAGCCGCCGGAAGACCTTTTCGATAAGGTCCTCGGCCTGTTCAAGAACTTCCTGACGGATGTCACGATGATCAATCGGATCAACCGGATCATGGAGGGAAGGACCGTGCTCGGCCGGCGCTTATACTTCGGCGTGAAGGAGCTGCACGTCGCCATCGTCCTCGATGAGCCGGACCCGCGCATCGCCCAGACACGCATCGAGGATGCCCTGGACAGGGCGATCAAGCTCCGGGAAGTCGAATCGAAAAAAAGCGCGGATGAAAAGAGGAGATGAAGAGACCGCTCCCCCGTGCTCTTCATGGTCGCGCCTAGGGATTCTTGACATCGCCAAACGGCCGAACGTATTCTTCCGACGTGAATAGGAAACAGGATTCACCGTCCCGCCCGGCAAATCGCCGGGTTGCAGAAAGCGGAATATCCGAACCCCACATTTCGGTTCCATGAAACCACAATATCGCCGCATGCTCCGGAAGATGAAGGCAAAGGAGGAGCGATCGGCGCCGAACGCGACCGCAGGATCCGTCTGGTCCCTGTATATCCTCGGATGCTCTGACGGGTCCCTCTACACCGGGGTGACCACCGATATCGGCCGCCGACTCCGGGAGCACCAGGAAGGCAAGGCCTCCCGCTACACCCGGACCAGGCGCCCTGTCGTCCTCGTCTACCAGGAGGAGTGCGGCACCCGCTCCCAGTCCCTGGCCCGGGAGTGCGCGGTCAAGTCCCTGAGCCGGGAGCGCAAGGAAGAACTCATCTCGGGACGGAAATCCGATCATCAGCGGCCGCGGGAGGTTTCTTGACTTGAATCGTAAACCGGGAATACCATCATCCGGTAATGGAAGCCACGAGTTCCGGACCCTTCGGGCCGGACAATCGGACGCTCCGAAAAAAGGACCTTCTGTCCTCCAAATGGCTGGCGGCGGGAGAGTTCGTGGCTGTTGTCCTGATCTTCGTGGCCGACGCCCGGCATCTCATCCCCTTCAGCAAGACTCCGTTCCTGCTGGCGCTCGGATCGGTCTCGCTCTGGGTTCGCAAGATCGGCTGGCGCCGCATCGGTCTGACCCGTTACAGGAGTTGGGCGACCACGCTGCTTTGGGGCGTCGCGGCCGGGCTCGCCCTGGAAGCTTTCCAGCTCTTCGTCAGTCAACCGCTGCTGATACGCTTCCTGGGGAAACGACCGAACCTCGAAGATTTCCGCGCGCTCGCCGGGAACCTCAGGCTGACCCTGATCTTTCTCGCCCTCACCTGGACCGTCGGGGCCTTTGGTGAAGAGATGGTCTACCGCGGCTACCTGATGAACCGGGTCGCCGACCTCCTGGATCGCACGCGGCCGGCCTGGATGATCAGCCTCGTGGTCGTCCACTTCGGATTCGGGCTTGCCCACGCGTACCAAGGGTTGACCGGCATCATCGACGAGGGCCTGTCGGGACTCTTGCTGGGGCTTATTTATCTGCGCACGGGGCGCAACTTGTCCGTGCCGATCATTGCGCATGGGATTGGGGATTCGATCGACTTCGCCCTGATCTTCCTCGGGAAATATCCCGGCATGTAGGGACGGCCTGTCGCCCCATGCGGACTGTTTCTCAGCTATCTAAACCTGCCCGAGTTCATCCCGCAAGTGACGTCGCACATTCTCGCCAAACGCCAGGCCGTGGTCCGGTCATACGGGGGGACCGCTCATCCCGTCATTGACAGCGCCGCCCGGCCGGCGATATATTTCAGGAGGAAATTCACCCTGCCATGATAAAAGCAGAATTCCATCTTTCCCTGGAGTGCCGCATGAAAAAGATCGGAACTTTGTTGTTGGTCGTGCTTCTCCTGCCCGCGCTCGCCGTCTCGCAGGAGAAGAAGAGGGACAAGGGGATATTCGTCGAGCCCAAGAATGCGTTCTGGGACGAGATCCAGAAGGCGACCGAGGAATTCGGGAAAAAGAAGCCCGCGCCTGGAAAGGCCTTTGTCGTTGATCTGAGCGGTTTCGACGCGCCCAAGAACCTCGAGGGCTTCAACGCCGTCTGGCACAACCCGCCGACATCGCAGGGCACCACGAACACCTGCTGGTGCTTCTCGACGATCTCCTTCTTTGAGTCGGAAGTTTATCGGGTCCACGGCAAGAAGGTCCGCCTTTCCGAGATGTACACCGTCTACGGGGAGTACCTGGAGCGGGCCAAACGGTTCGTCCGCGAAAGAGGCGATTCGGCCGTCGCCGAAGGCTCCGAGGCCAACGCCGTCACGAGGGACTGGAAGATCTACGGCTGCATGCCCTGGAGCGTCTATTCCGGCCTCAAGCCCGGCCAGAAGTTCCACGACCACTCGAAGCTCATCGCCGAGGTCCAATCCTACCTCGAGCACTTGAAGGCCTCGAACGCCTGGGACGAGGAGGCGGCGGTGGCGACGGTCCGGGCCATCCTGAACCACCACCTGGGCGAGCCCCCCGCCCGGTTCACGCTCGAGGGGAAGGAATACACGCCCCAGAGCTACCTCAAGGATTACCTCCAGATCGACCCCGACGATTACGTGGACGTCATCTCGTACATGCAGCAGCCATTCGGGCCGGGGGTCGAATACGAGGTCCCGGACAATTGGTGGCACAGCAAGGACTACTCTAACGTCCGGCTCGAGACCTTCATGAAGATCCTGAAGACCGCCCTGCGCCGCGGCTATTCGGTGAGCCTCGGCGGGGACATCTCGGAGCCGGGGAAGAACGCCGAGAAGAAGGTCTTCATGATCCCAACCTTCGACATTCCCTCGGATGACATCGACGACAACGCCCGTCAGTTCCGGTTCAGCAACGGGTCGACGACCGACGACCACGGAGTCCATCTCATCGGGTACAAGGAAGCGAACGGCAAGGGCTGGTTCCTGATCAAGGATTCCGGGTCGAGCTCCTTCAACGCGGACCCGAAGGGATATTACTTCCTGACGGAAGACTACGTGAAGCTGAAGATGATGGACTTCATGATCCACAAGGACGCCGTCAAGGAGTTCATCGACTTATCTCGTGTCTCTCAATAGGGTCATCCTCCCGGAGGCGAGAAAGATCATGAGGGGCCGATCACAAATCCATGAGATGGAGGAAAATCGTCATGCGTAGAGCTTTGCTGGGAGTCGCCGCTTTTCTGCTCCTCGCCGTATGCCTGAGGGGGCAAACGGCTGAGGAGATCATCAATAAGTATCTTAAAACCGTCGGGGGTGTTCAGAAGATCCAGAGCATAAAAACGCTGGTCCGGACAGGGAAGGCCTCCGGCGGGGGCGGGTTCGAAGTGAAGATCCGTCAGGAGAACAAACGGCCCAATATGGTGCGGCAGGAAATCACGATGATGTCCATGACCGGCATCACCGCCTACGACGGCAAGACCGGCTGGAAGATCGAACCCTGGGGGGGCAAAAAGGATCCCGAGTCTCTCGGCGAAGAAGAGATGAAGGGGATCCTCGAGGAGGCGGACTTCGACGGCCCGATCGTGAATTACGAACAGAAGGGAAACAAGGTCAAATACCTCGGCATGGAACCGGTCGAAGGCACGGATGCCCTCAAGCTTGAGGTGACGCTTGCGAACGGGGACACCTGGACGTACTACATGGACACGGACTACGGCGTCCCGATCAAGATCGGCATCAAACGCATGGTCCGCGGCGAGGAACATGAGTATGAAATGTCGCTGGGCGATTACAAGGAGGTCGGCGGCTGGTACCTGCCACACTCGATTGAAACCAATATGAAGGGCAGCGCGGACCGGGGCACGGTCACCTACGAGAAGATCGAAGCCAACGTTCCGGTCAATGACAGCGACTTCGCGAAGCCGGCAGCGCCGGCGAATGCCCCACAGCAAGTCCACCCGAAGAAAAAGGTCTCCCCATGAAAAAAATGACATCGACTCAATGGCTTTTGGCGGTCATCCTCTGCGTTGCGGTGGCCGCGGGCGTATCGGCGCAGGAAAAGAGATCCCCCGTGAAGATCGACCCGGAGACGATCTCGGGCCTGGGCGCGCGGAACATCGGTTCGGCCGCGATGAGCGGCCGTGTCGCCGCGCTCGACGCCGTGCACGAAGGTCAGCGCCTCACCGTGTATGTCGGGTCCGCCAGCGGCGGCGTCTGGAAATCGGTCAACGGGGGCACGACGTTCAAGCCGGTTTTCGACAAGCAGCCGGTGCAATCCATCGGGGCCGTGACGGTCGACCCGACGAATCCCAAAGTGATCTGGGTGGGAACGGGGGAAACGTGGGCGCGCAACAGCGTCTCGATCGGCGACGGGATCTACAAATCGACGGACGGCGGCGACACCTGGACGAACCTAGGCTTGAAGGAATCCGAGCGGATCGCCAAGATCCTCGTCGACCCGACCGACCCGAACACCGTGTACGCCGCGGCCACGGGAAAACTGTGGAGCGACAGCGACGAGCGCGGATTGTACAAAACGACCGACGGGGGGAAATCCTGGATGAAGGTCCTCAAGGGAGCCAACGCGTCCACGGGCTGCGCGATGATCTCGATGGACCGTCAGCATTCGAAGACGCTCTTCGCGTGCATGTGGGATTTCCGCCGGAAGGGCTGGACGTTCCGTTCCGGCGGCGAGGACGCGGGCGCTTTCAGCGGGAGCGGCTTCTTCAAGACGACCGACGGCGGGGCCACGTGGACCGACCTCGACGAAAAAACCGCGAAGGGGCTTCCTCCAAAGCCGTGGGGACGCCTCGCCGTGGCGGTCGCCCCGTCGAAGCCCAATGTCGTGTACGCGTTCGTCGAAGCCGCGCCGCCCAAGAACGGCCTGTACCGCTCCGACGACGGCGGTCAGACATGGCAGGCGCTCGACCGGAGCCAGAATATGCTCTGGCGGCCGTTCTACTTCGCCAATCTGATCGTCGACCCGAAGGACGAGAACAAGGTCTACAAGACCGACGGGCCGCTCATCATGAGCACGGACGGGGGCAGGAGTTTCAGCTACATATCGGGCGGCGCGCACGGCGACTTTCACGATGTCTGGGTCGACCCCGACAATACCGACCACGTCATCACGGGAGATGACGGCGGCCTCTGGTACTCCTACGACGGCTGCAACCATTGGTGGAAAGCCGACAACCTCCCCATCTCGCAGTTCTACCACGTCAGCGTGGACATGGACATGCCATATCACGTCTATGGGGGACTCCAGGACAACAGTTCCTGGGTCGGCGCTTCGCAGTATCCGGGCGGTATTACCAATAGCCAGTGGGAGAACATGTTCGGCGGCGACGGGTTCTGGATGTTCGCCGATCCGTCCGATCCCGATTACATCTACGCGGAATCCCAGGGGGGAGAGATCGGACGGGTCAACCGGAAAACGCATGAAACCCGGAGCATCAAGCCGCTGCCTCAATACAAGGAAGGCCCCCTGCGATTCAATTGGAACACGCCGATCCACGTGAGTCCGACCCAAAAAGGGACCATCTACATCGGGGCCCAGTTCCTGTTCCGCTCGCGCGACCAGGGACAGACGTGGGACCGTATTTCGCCGGACCTGACGACCAACGACCCGGAAAAGCAGAGGCAGGAACAGGCCGGCGGCGTCACGGTAGATAACTCCTCGGCCGAAATGCACACCACCATTTTCGCGATCGCCGAATCCCCGAGGGATCCGAACATCATCTGGGTGGGAACGGACGACGGTAACCTTCAGGTCACTCGGGACGGCGGGAAAAACTGGACGAACGTCGTCGGCAACATCCAGGGATTGCCCAAGAATGCGTGGGTCTCATCCGTTGATCCCGGGCACTTCAGCGACGGCACCGCGTATGCGACGTTCGACCTGCACATGTTCGGCGACATGCGGCCGTATGCGTACAAAACCACGGACTTCGGCCGGACCTGGACGTCGATCCTCAGTGAGGGGAATCCCCTGCGCGGCTACGCGCACGTCGTCAAAGAGGATCTCGTCAATCCTGACCTCTTGTTCGTCGGCACCGAGTTCGGCTTGTGGATTTCTCTCGACGGCGGCCAGCAATGGGCGCAGTACAAGGGGGGCGACCTCCCGAATGTCGCCGTGTGCGACCTGGCCATCCATCCGCGCGACCAAGACCTTGTCATCGCCACGCACGGGCGGGGGATCTGGATCATCGACGACATCACGCCGCTCCGTGCGCTGACGCCGGAGGCCCTGGCCCAGGACGCGATGTTCATTGATGCGAAACCTCCCATCCAGCGGATCCCGGCAGGGGGCGGGTGGTCCAACGGCGATGCTTCGTTCTCCGGTCCCAATCCCACCGACGACGCGACGATCACGTATTACCAGAAGAAGCGCCACATCTTCGGCGACCTCAAGATCGAAGTCTTCGATGAGACCGGCAAGTCGATGGGCACGCTTCCCGGTAGCAAACGCCGTGGGCTCAGCCGGATCACCTGGGGCATGCGATTGAAGGCGCCGAAAGTCCCGCCCGCGGCCACGGCCGCCGGCGGCGGTGTCGGCCCGCGGGTCCTGCCCGGGACGTACACCGTGAAGATGACGAAGGACAAAAAAATCTATACAACCAAGCTCACCGTCGGCCTCGACCCGCGATCGAGATACCCCCTCGAAGACCGCAAATCCCAGTTCGACCTTTCCCTGAAATTGTACAACATGCTCGGCGATATGACGTTCGTCGTCGACCGGATCAATGGCGTCCGGGACGCGCTCGATGACCGTGCATCGAAGCTGGCCGCGGGCGAACCGCTCGGCCAGCGCCTGCGGGCCGCGTCCCTGCGGGCCGACGAATTCCGGAAAAAGATCGTCGCCACAAAAGAAGGCGGGATGATCACCGGTGAGGAGCGGCTCCGCGAGAACCTCTCCGACCTGTACGGAGCCGTGACGGGATACGAGGGCAAGCCGACCCAGGCGCAGGTCGAACGCACCGGCGCGCTCGCGCGGGAGCTGGACGACGTCGCGAAGGACTTCGACGCTTGGGCCGCCAGGGAGCTGGCCAACGTGAACAAGGGCCTGGGAGAGAAAAAGCTGGATCCGATCACGCCCCTCAAGCGAGAGGAGTGGGAGAAGCGGGACACGCAGAAGTAGATCCATAACCGCATCAACACAACCTGTCGCTTGACGAAAAGAGATAAATGCTATATATAGTATTACATGGGGGAACAAATTCGTTCGGTCTTTTTGCGTTCCGGTATAACGAGAAAACGCCCGCCCTTGCTGGTCTGCCCGTACTGCCACAAGCTTTTCGGAGCCTATGGCGAAATGAGGAAAAAGCCCAGGTCATCTGAAGCAGCAGCTACCTGGACGAAGAGAAACTTCCCTGCTCCGATTTGAGTCATCGGGTGGCCTCCCGTTTGCTCGACACCGGCGTAGATATCGTTACGGAAAGAGACCTCTTGGACCATTTCAGCGTCAACGGGACGCAACGATACACACATCCTGGGAAGAGTCAGAAGATCGCAGCTCAAGAGAGCCGGCGGGCGCTTCGTTGATCGGGAGGGAGTTTGAACACGATTGATGTCGTTTCCGATGGGATAGGCCGCACCGCGGAACGGCCTTTGAGCGCGGCCCTAGCCCAATTCCCCAGGGCGGAAGCGGAAATCATTGCCATCCGAGGACGCAACCGGAAAGATCGGAGACAATGATCTTTTTTAGGGATCCCCGCAAACGCTGGGAACCTACTTTCGTTCGCTCGGGGCCAACGCCGAGTCGGGCTTCCGCTTGGCCAGGATATTGCGGGCTATTATTTCTTGATGATCTCGTTCAGTTGGGTCTTGGCGGTGTTCACCGCTTTTCTGATCTCGGCGTTGTCGGGGTCGAAGGACAGGAGGCCCTCCCAGACGGCGATCGCCTTAGCCAGGTTCCCTTTCCGGTATTCTGCGAGCCCCATTTTGGTCAGGCTCTCCCGGCAGACCCCGAGGGGTCCCACGAGGTCGGCCCTGGCCAAAGCAACGGCCGGTTGAAGTCCTCCGAATGACGGGAAATTCCTGAACAGCAAAGCGTACACCTTCCCGGACCGGACGAAATCTTGGTCAGCCAGCGCTTCGTCCCCGGCCGCTTTGACGGCCTGGACCGCCCGGACATAGCTTGCGACCAATCCTGCGTCCCCCGGAAACTCTTGGAGAGCGGCCTGATAGATCTCAAGGACTTTGGCGAAATTCCCGGCCTTCAAGTCTTCCTGAGCCGGGCCGTCGATGATGCCGACCCGGCAATTTTTTATCGATATCTCGAGAGAGGACCTATTGAATGTGAGCTTTACGGCGAACCCGCCGAAACCGGCGTAGTTGTTGAAAAGGACACGATAAATGTTGGCGGCCCGAGCGAAATCCCGTTGTCTCAGGGCCTGGTCGGCGGTCCGCTTGATCTCTTCGACCGTCCGGGCGTAGCTCTCCGTCAATTCCTTGCTGCGCGGGTTCTTCTGGGAGGCCGCTTTGAAGCCATCGAGCGCTTTCTGGAAGTCGCCGGCGCCCAGGGCCTTCCGGGATTCGACGGACGCCTGTCTTGTCAGGTCCCTGTTGGCCGTGGAGCAGGCCGACAATAAAAGACAGGGAAGGGCGGCATAGGCGAGCGTTCTCTTCAACGACAAATGGGGCACGTTTTCATCCTGATTTATCGAAGATCCCCAGGAAGATCGGGGTCAGCTCGGGACTGAACTGCTTCCCTGAAAACTCCCGGATCGTGTCCAAGGCCTCCTCTTTGGTCATCGCCGTCCGATAAGGCCTGTCGGATGTCATGGCATCATAGGAGTCGGCGAGAGAGATGATGGCCGCCGCCAGGGGGATTTTCTCGCGGCTCAGCCCGTCCGGGTAGCCGCTCCCGTCATACCACTCATGATGGTGCCTGACGGCGGGGATGAACTTGCGGAGGGACGGAGCTTTGCCCAGGATCTCGGCGCCATATTCGGGGTGTCTTTGCATTTCCTTCCACTCGGGAGCGTCCAGCCGGCCCGTCTTGTGCAGGATGGCGTCCGGGATCTTGATCTTGCCGACATCGTGAAAGAGGCAGGCGATCTCGATGTCCTCCCGCTCCTGACCGCTCAACCCAAGCTCTTTAGCGAGGGCGACGGCCAGATCGGAAACCCGGGTGGAATGCCCGAGCGTGTAAGAGTCACGCGCGTCAATGGCGGCGGCCACGACCCGGACGGTGGAAACATAAGCTTCTTCAAGCTCCTGCGCGTTCTGTGCCAACCGGTCCCGCTGCGTGGTGATGAGCCCCGACATCTCGTTGAAGCTCGCCGTCAGCCGGCCGAGCTCATCCCCGGAAAAGATCCGGAGCGGTTTGCTCATTTTCCCGCGCTTGAGGTCCTCGACGCCGGACGAAAGCTCCTTGATCGGCTTGGTCAGGCTGGAGGACAGGAGGATGCTGCTGATCGCGCCCAGGGCCAGGATGACGGCGAACAAGCCGATGACCTTGCGGCGGGCTTCGCCCTGGGCCGTCAATAAAACGGACCAATCGACGCTGAGGACGACGGAGCCCAGGTTCTTGTTCATGAAAACGATCGGACTTTCGATCTCGATGAGGCTGCCGGGCGCGCCGGAAATCTTGCGGACGGAGGTCCCGTCCTCGCTCTTCCTGAGGACTTCTCCTCCCGCCGGCTCTATCTTCCGGCCACGCTCCTTGATGTCGCTGTGGACGATGATGTCTCTCCGGGGACCGAGAATGCCGATCGACTTGATGTCGGGATTCGTCTTCCTGATCTGGTAGACCATGTAATCGAGGCCGAGCAGATCCTGGGCGCCGATGAGGAAGCCCGCCGAGGGAGCGATGCTCCGGCCCAGGGACTCCGCTGTCCTGATGACCCTGTCCGCGATGTGGTTGTTCATGATCCGGACCGTGATGGCATAAGACAGGAATGTTGTGGCGGCGAGCAGAATGAGGATCAAGAAGGTGGCCTTGGCCCGGATGTTCCTAAAGGATAAAGGCCTTTTCAAAACGGGCTGAGTCCACATTGCATGGAAATATTAAACCATATCTTGGAGCCGGCCATCCCTTAAAGTGATGATTTTGGAGGTGACTCTTCGGATGTCCGTATCCCCCCAAGGGGTGAGGAGACCGTAAACGATCGCCAGTCCGCTCCTCTTGGATCGGCCCGTTGACCTCACCGGCCAAAGCCTATGTTAGCTCCCCGCCTGAAGGAGTGTAAGGGAAACTGTGTAGGCCTCCTTGGATAAGCAAAACGAATCAAGCAGTTTCTATTGGCTGTTGACAACTGTGAAAACGGGATCAAACGCGAAAAGGGGTCTACACGGAAAACCTGACAGTCCCGATCTTAGTCCATCTGAATCCGCTTTTGTGGTCCCATCTCCGGTTTTATCGGCGGCTTTCGCAGGCAACGGAAGCACTGTCAGGTCGGGCTTCGGGTCGCCGAAGATGTAGTGGCCGAACCAGGCCAGATTGTGCTCGGTCACGGCCCGCGTCGCCTTGGGCTTATTGATGCCGTGACCGAAGCCTTTGTAAACGACCATCTCCACCGGGACGCCCCGGTTCTCGAGCCCCTGCCGGAGCTCGTAGGCGTTCGGGATGGGGACGCGGCGGTCGAGCTCGCCGTGCTGGATAAGGGTCGGCGTGGCCGCGTTTTTGATGTAGGTCATGGGCGACGTCTTGGCATAGATCGCCGGGTCCATCGCGGGGTCCGCGCCCAGGTACTGGATCGTGAAGGGCGTGATGTCGGTGTTGTAGTAGTAAGTCGCCCAGTCCGAGATCCCCGCCCCGACCGAGATCGCCTTGAAGGCGCGGCTCGAAGTCGTCAGGAAAGCCGAAATGTAGCCGCCCTGGCTCCAGCCCATGCAGCCGACGCGCGCCGGGTCAACCCAGCCCTTGGCGACGAGATATTCGACACCCGAGAGGACATCCCATGCGTCGCCGACGCCGAGGTTCCGGTAGTTGAGCCTGCGGAACTTTTCCCCGTAGCCGGCGCTCCCGCGATAATTGACTTTGAGGATGAGGGCGCCGCGGGCGGCCCAGATGTCCGAGGGATAGGTCCGCGCGTCGCCGGAGAGGAGGGCCGGCCGGTCGACCCCCGTGGGCCCGCCGTGGATGATGCAGAGCAGGGCGTATTTTTTGGCGGGGTCGAAATCCGCTGGCTTGATGAGGACGCCCTCGATCAGCGTCCCGTCCTTGCTTTTCCAGGAGACGACCTCGCGGGTCCCGAGGATGAACCCCGCGACCTGGTCGGTCATCCGGGTCAGGGGTCGCGGGTTGAACGGGAGCCCGGAGACATAGACCTCACTGAGGGTGGTCGGGGATGCGGCGGAGAATGCCAGCCGCTTTCCGTCGCGGGAAAACGAGACGCCTCCGATGAGGGCATCGTCCGGTCCGGTGATCCGGGTTATTTTGAGCGACGACGGGTCGAGCCGGAAGAGGTGACTGGCCGTTTTCTGGAGGGCCGAGAAATAGACCCCGTCTTCCCGCCAGAATGCGGAGCCCGGACTTTCGTCGAATGCGTCGGTCAGCGAGCGGACCGGACCGCCTTCGGCCGGGACGACGGCCAGGCGCGAGTTCCCGGCGAAATAATCCGCGTGCCCCAGGGCGCTCGAAAAAAGGATCGAGCGGCCGTCCGGCGACCAGACCGGACCGCTATCGGGTCCCGGCAGGGACACGATCCTTCTGACCGAATCGCCGCCGAGGTCGAGGACGAAGATGTCGGCCGTGCCGCCGTTGATGAGGTCCGGATTGACCGTGGCGCTGAAGGCGATCCTCGTCCCGTCGGGCGCCCACGAAAAACCGCCCACGGTGAAGTCCTTTCCCGACGTCCAACGCCGTCCGGCCTGGGGCGTTTTGAGGGCCTCGGCCACGTCCACGGTCCAGAGGTGCGTGTGCCTGTATTCTTTGCGCACGACTTCGTAGTCGCCGTAGCGGTCCTTCCGGTCCTTGGATTCCTTGGATTCGGGGTCGGTCGCGGTGAAGGCGATCGTCTTCCCGTCGGGCGACCATTCGAACCCGTTGGCGCCGGTTTCGGCCTTTGTGAGCTGGACGGCCTCGCCGGCCGCGGGATTGATCGCGAAGATCTGGGATTTATCCTCGGCCCGGGTCGAGGCAAAAGCCAGCCAGCGGCCGTCTGGGGACCACTCGGGGCCGGACGAGGATTTTTTGCCGCGGGTGAGCTGGATCGTCTGGCCGGAGGCGACGTCGGCCAGCCAGATCTGCGTCACGTAGGCGTCCTGGTCGAAATCAGCTTCCGTCACGGTATAGGCGACTTTCGTCCCGTCGGGAGAGATCTGAGGCGAGCCGGCGGACTTGAGGGCCATGAGGTCGTCGACCGTCGGGACATGTTTAGCCGGAGGCATCGCGGCCTGGGAAGGTAGTTTCAGCGGGGACGGAGTCTCACCTGCCTTGACCGGCACGACCGGGATAAGGGAAAGGGCGGTGAGCAGGCTCACAGTGACGAGAACCATGCCGAGATTTCGCTTCATGGAAAACCTCCTCCGAAGACTTTGATCCAGGCCGTCAAACATCGAGGATCAATCCTAATTCAGGCCCCTGCTCTGTTCAAGAAGATTCCGGGGGCCGATCATAGATTTCTTACGTCAGGATATAGGATCCGCGAAGACGGCCTGAAAAGTTTTCTGTTGTCATTGCCGTGGCCGCGGCAAATCGTTAGAATGCACCATAAGGACCGTTGGGCGCTGTCCGAGGCCCAGAAATAAGGAAGACGGAAAGGACTCCTGATGACCGAGTGCCTGGTCATGTCCGCCTGGAGCGGCGTGTCCGCCGGGTGGCCGAGCTGGTGGAGAAATACGGGCGCTATTAAGCTCGGCCGTTCCCGCATGAAACGAGTCCGGCCGCCCTCACCGCCGCGCTTTTACCAGAACCTGACGGGCCCGGTATCGATGTGGACGAAATCGGAGCTCTTGTAGTATCCGGTCCCGCCGCGCTTCATGGACCGGGCGGTCTCCCAGACTTTCTTCATGTCGAGCCCCGGCAGACGGAAGTCCAGGGCCCGGCCCTTGGTGTGCTGGCTCCCCAGCACCACGCTGCTCGATTGGTTATGGAGCCGCGTATTCGTCTCGAGACAGCGGAACCCGCAGACGACATGGACCTCCCCCCGGTATCCGACCTCTTGGAGCAGGTCGTAGAGAAAGTCCAGCAGGGCCGGATCGATCGCATCCTCCTGGCCGGTCAGCGGGTCCCGCAGGATATGCTTGATGTTGTCCAAGGCAACCGGGAGAAAGGCGTCCCCGCGCTTGTAGACGATGCTCAAGTGCTCTCCGTTGTGCGTATTGTAGAAAGAGAGGGTCCGCTCGGGCGCGGGTGTCGCGACGGCGGTCTGGGCCGCAGCCGACAGGGCCAGGACGAGCCCGGCGAACGCGCCCGCGATGAAGGTTTTCAAAGCCGCCCCTTTTCCTGCCACCACGTTTTGTCGCTCCAGAGCGCTCATGTTAGAAGATCGCTTTCTCGAGCAGGGCATCCCGGCCGTAGACATCTCGATAGAAATACACCTCGAGGCTCTCCGGGTCGACGACGGCCGTATTGTAAAGAATGTAAACCGGCAGCGACGGCTCGAGATGGACGATCTGGTGCTTGCCGTCCGCGGCCAGGCTGCGGACGCGATCTTCGGTCCAGCCCTTGTCCGGCCCGCCCAGGACGTAGGCGGCGAGAACCTGGGCGCTGGAGACCCGGATACAGCCGTGGCTGAAGGCCCTCTGCGGCAATCCGAACAGGCCGCGCGCCGGCGTGTCATGGAGAAAGACATCGTAGGCGTTCGGGAAGATGAAGGCCACCGTCCCGAGGGAATTGTCGGGCCCGGAGTCCTGGCGCAACCTCCACTGGCCCATGTCTTCGGGTCCGACCTTCGCCCAATCCACGGCCGTGGAGTCGATCTCGTCCGCGTCGTCTCCCCAGCCCTTGAACATCCGGATGCGTTCCTTCTTCAGGTAAAAGGGGTCTTTCCGGAGCTTGGGGAGCATCTCCTTCTGGGCGATGCTGAGCGGGACATTCCAGTACGGGTTGAGCTCGACGTAGCGGAGCCTGTCGCTGAACACAGGCGTCATGTGGTATTCGTCGCCGACGATGACCGACATGGTGAGTTCGGCCTTGCCGTCCCGCAGGGCCACGAGCTCGAAGCTCGGGATATTGACCGCGAGCCACCATTCGCCGTGGTCGCGCCCCACCCAGCGCCAGCTCTCCATGTTGACGATGAGCTGGTTGATGCGCTTTCCGACCGGGACGTTCATGGCCGCCAGCGTGGCTTCCCCGATGATCCCGTCGGCGTCGAGGCCGTGATGCCGCTGGAACCGCTTGACTGCTGTGGCCAGGGCCTCGTCATAAACGGTCCCGTCCAAAGGACCGCCGCCGGGCCACTCGCCGGTGACGCTCAGCCGGCGCCGGATTACGGGCAGGCGCGGGTCTGTCGCCCCCGGTTTGAGCGAGGCCCCAGGAGGGACGTGAGGCCAGCCGCCCCGGGCGGCGATGCCGCGGTAAGCGGCCAGGAGCTCGTGAAGCCCGCGATACTGGGGAAAGGGCGGCGCCTGGTCCTCCATGAAGGCCTTGAAGTCGGGGGCGGCCAGGCTCTGCTCGACGAGGGCCGCCTCATCGAGATTGCAGTCGCAGGCCGTGGGAAAGACCTTTGGGTCGAAATCCTTCGGCTGATGCCGGCCTTCGATGAGATCCAACGTATATTCGCCGAGCTCGAGGGTGAGCAGCAGCTCCAGGCGGGCCAGGCTCTCGACGCCCCTCCTGTCCCAAGCCCGGTCGATCTGGTCGATGGCATAATCCGCCGGGTTCAATCCCTGGCTGTCGGAGGCGGCGAGGATGGAACGCAGGATCTCCGCCTTCAAGTTCGGCCCGGCAGGGGTCACCCAATAAGGATGCATGTCCCGGTCGTGATAGAGGCGGACGAGCTTTGGATCCATCCGGGAAGGAAGCGCTCCGTGTCCCGGGAGGTCCACGAGCTCGGCCGGGCTCTTGTGGATCTGACGGTCGATGGCGTCCCGGAGGTCCCAGGGGTCAAAGGCGCCGGCCTTCAGGCAGACCCCGGCTCCGACGAGAGCCAGGACGGCCAGCGACCCGGCCGCGGCCCTCCAGGGGATCGAGCCCTTTCCGATTTTCATATAGCATTCCTATCAATATTCTAGCAAATCGCCCCGAAAAAGGATAATCCTCTGGGCGAGACCCCAGCCGGCCCGGGGTTTGACAACCTTTCTGTTGATGAATTACCATCTTCACGCGGCCTGACAACTTGAAGGAGGAGTCATGATCCCGGAAAAACGGAGGCTTGGATTCCTGTTCCCATTCTTGGGCTCGGTCGCCGTGGTCCTCTGCACCGGCGGCGGGGGGGCGGCCCAGGAAGCGCTCCAGAGGATCGTCGTCGACGCCTCGCCGTCGCACGCCGTGAACTCCTTCAGCCCGGTGCGCGCGCTCGGTGCGGGGGTCGACCGGCTGCAGCTCGGGGTCGCCGACAAGACGCTCGGCGGGCCTTTCCTGAAGCAGATCCTGTCGGCGGGCTGGCAATCCGTGACCTATCGCCAGAACACGGAGCTCTTCGTGGAGGCCTGGCATTGGAACCCGGCGGGGACGTGGAGCGACCCGTCCGGCCGGGGCTACTTCACGGGCAGCCCGGAACCGGGAGGGATGATCAGGCACTCGTACGCGTACCCGCTTCCCCGCCGCGGCTTCACCCGGAACAGCGGGACCGAGCGCGGCTACTCCCGCCTGACCGACGGCGACCTCGGGACGTTCTGGAAAAGCCATCCCTATCTGACCCGGGCGTTCTCCGGTGACGACGATTCGCTCCATCCGCAGTGGGTGACGCTCGACCTTGGCGAGAAGCTCCCGATCGACGCCGTCCAGATCGCCTGGGCCGAGCCTTATGCGCGAAGCTACAAGATCCAGTTCTGGACGGGCGACGTCGATCCGGTCAACGCTCCGACGAAAGGCGTCTGGCAGAACTTCCCGCTGGGGACGATGACGGATGGCCGCGGCGGCACGGTCACGATCCGTCTTGCCTCCCGGCCCGCCCGGGTCCGGTACCTGCGCCTGTGGATGACGGTGTCCTCCAATACCTGCGCGACGCCGGGTTCGGCCGACCCCCGCGACTCCGCGGGATACGCGATCCGTGAATTGTCCGCCGGGACCCTGGCCGCGGACGGCCGGTTCCAGGACGTCGTCCGTCACTCTCCCGACGGGAACCAGTCCGCGACGCTCTGCTCCTCGGTCGACCCCTGGCACCGGGAGTCCGACCTCGACGAGAAGCTAGGGGAGCAGGTCGGATTCGACCTGTTCTTCACCTGCGGCATCACCCGCGGGCTCCCGGCCATGGTCCCCGTGGCGATGATCTATTCGATCCCCGAAGACGCCGCGGCCCAGATGGCCTATCTCAAGAAGCGGGGCTACCCGGTGTCCTACGTCGAGCTCGGCGAGGAGCCCGACGGCCAATACATGCTGCCCGAGGATTACGCGGCCCTCTATCTCCAGTTCGCGTCGGCCATCCATCAGGTCGATCCCGGACTGAAGCTCGGAGGGCCGTCGTTCCAGGGCGTGAACAGCGATGTCGAGGTCTGGCCCGACGCCGAGGGGCGCGTCTCCTGGCTCGGCCGGTTCCTCGACTACCTGAAGGCCCGCGGCCGGCTGAGCGACCTGGCTTTCCTGTCGTTCGAACACTATCCCTATGACCCGTGCCACACGTCTTGGAGCGACCTCTACAGCGAGCCCGAGCTGATCACCCACATTCTCCAGGTCTGGCGGGACGACGGCCTGCCGCCCGATGTCCCGATGTTCGTCACCGAGGTCAACCTGGCCTGGCAGACCGGCGAGACGTTCGTGGACATCATGGGAGGCCTCTGGTTCGCGGACTACACGGGCGCGCTCCTGACCGGCGGCGGGAAGGCCAGCTACTTTTTCCACGACATTCCGTCGCCGCTGCATCCCGGCTGCAACGACTCCTGGGGGTCCTTCGGGCTCTTCAACGTGGACGCGGACCTTCAGGTGAGAGGTCGGCTCGCCCAGTACTTCGCCTCCCGGCTTCTCAGTCAGGAGTGGGTCCAGCCCGTGGACGCCGCCCACCGGGTCTATCGGGCCGCGAGCGGGGTCCGCGACGCTTCCGGGAACCTCCTCGTCACGGCCTACGCCCTCGAGCGTCCCGACGGCCTGTGGTCTCTGCTCCTCGTCAACAAGGACCGTGAGAGCGCCCACACGGTGTCGATCGCCTTCCATGACCCCCAGGCGAAGAGCGACCGATTCCTCTCCGGGCCGGTCGACGTGGTCACGTACGGCGCCGGCCAATACGTCTGGCGTGCCGGCGGGCCGAAGGGCCATGCGGACCCGGACAGTCCTCCCACGAGAGCGAAAATGGCTGGCGGCGCGAAGACGGGATACACCCTGCCGAAAGCCTCAATTACGGTCGTCCGCGGCAGGGTCGGCAGCCGATAACGGCGAACGGCTAGGCCTTCAACCGGCCGAGGAGGGCCTGGACGAGCTTCTCCCGCGCCTTGAGCCCTTCCTTGTAGTCATAGCCCTGGGTGTGGTGGATCTCCGTGCGGATTTCGTCGACCTCCTTCTCCAGAAGGCCGACCAGAAGGTTCTTTTCCTCGCGGCTCAATTCGATGGGCATGGCCACCTCCTCCCTCCCTGGTCTTTTTCTCAGTATAGCTTCCGCCGGCCGAGTTTTCAACCGGGACGGAGGCGGTCTCCCCAAGATCCGGCGGCCCTGCCGGACGCGGCATCCTGTATAGCGGCATCCTGTATAATAGTCCGGAGAGAGGTGACCATGCAGTTCAGAGCGTTCGGCCGGACCGGCTGGAAGGTTTCCGCCCTCGGCTTCGGGTGCATGCGGCTGCCGACGTTCGACGAGGCGCCGCAGAGCGAGAAGATCGACAAAGAAACGGCGATCAGGATGATCCGAACGGCGGTCGACCGCGGGGTCAATTACATCGACACGGCCTATCCATATCACAACGGGGCCAGCGAGGTCGTCGTGGGCGAAGCCCTGAGGGACGGCTATCGGACAAAAATCCGGCTGGCGACGAAATCCCCCGTGTGGCTGATCCGGCGGGCGGAGGATTTCGATACCTATCTCGACGAACAGCTCGGGAGGATGCAGACGGGACACATCGATTTTTACCTCCTCCATGCCCTGAGCAAGCCACGCTGGGACTCCGTCCGCGAGCTCGGCGTCCTGCGGAGGGCGGAATCCGCCGTGAAGGACGGGCGGGTCGGGCATATCGGCTTCTCCTTCCACGACAAGCCAGAGGTCTTTCGGGAGATCGTCGACGGGTACGACGGCTGGACGCTTTGTCAGGCCCAGTACAATTACATGGACACGGAGAGCCAGGCGGGAACTGAGGGGCTGAGATATGCCGCCTCGAAAGGCCTCGCCGTCGTCGTCATGGAGCCCCTGCTCGGCGGCAGGCTGGCCAACCCGCCCGGGCCGGTCCGGGAGATCTTCGACCGCTTCGACCCGGCGCGCTCTCCCGCCGACCTGGCCCTGCAGTGGATCTGGGACCAGCCGGAGGTTTCCGTCGTCCTGAGCGGGATGACGACGCCCGTCCAGGTGGAGGAGAACCTCCGCTCCGCGGAGAAGTCCGCCGTCCATTCCTTGAGGGCCGGTGAATCCCGTCTGGTCGATGAGGCCCGCCGGGCCTACCTTGGAAAAACTCCCATCCCCTGTACGAACTGCGGCTACTGCATGCCCTGCCCGAACGGGGTCAACATCCCCCGGAATTTCGACCTGTACAACGGCGGCTACATCCACGAGGACCCGAGGACCAGCCGGGCCCTCTATGTGAGATTCCTGACCGAGGCCGAGAGGGCCGGCGCGTGCACGCAATGCGGGGCCTGCGAGGAGAAATGTCCCCAGGCGATCCCTGTCCGAAAATGGATGCCCAAGGTCCATGCCGTCCTGGGGGAAGGAAACGGCTATGACGATCATGGCCATGAGGATCACGGATGATCGTCACGGGCCTCTTCGGGCCGGGATGACGTGAGCGATGGAAGGAGCGACATGACCATATCGACCTACAGGACGGCTCTGATCACGGGCGCCTCGGCCGGGATGGGGGCCGAGTTCGCCGAGGCGCTCGCCGCCGCCGGCTCGAACCTCGTCCTCGTCGCCCGCCGGAAAGAGAAGCTGGACGTGCTCGCCGCCCGGCTGGCGGAGCGGCATGGCGTCACCGTCGAGGTCCTCCAGGCCGACCTCGAGAAGGACGAGGACCTCAAGCGGGTCGAAGGCCGGATCGCGGCCGAAAAGACGCTCGACCTCCTCATCAACAACGCCGGTTTCGGGAGCCCGGGACCGTTCTCGAAAACGGGCGTCGAGCCCTATCTCGCCATGATCCGGGTTCACGCGGCCGCTCCCGTCCGCTTGACCCGGGCCGCCCTGGACGGCATGGTCCTCCGCCGCCGGGGGTGGATCATCAACGTGGCCTCGATCGCCGCCTTCTCGCCCCTCTCGGGGCCGGTCTATAGCGCCACCAAGGCGTTCCTGGTCAGTTTCTCCCAGAATCTCCAGTACGAACTGGAGGGGACGGGAGTCCGGATCCAGGCCCTCTGCCCGGGCCTGACACACACGGATTTCCATGAGGTGATCCGGATGGACATTTCAGGCCTCCCCGGGTTTCTGTGGATGTCGGCTCGGGCCGTTGTCCGGACCTCCCTCCGGGCGCTCGGCCGCCGGAAGGTCGTCTGCATCCCCGGCCTGAGGAACCGGTTGATCACGGCTCCGATGAGGTGCGCTCCGACGGCGGCCCTCCTCAGATGGGTCGCGGGCCTTCCGTATTTCCGGAAAAAAGCCGGCGTCTGACCGTCTCCTCGCCACGGGGCCGCCGGCCCCCCCCGCCCGCGCGGGCGGGAGCTCCTCCGGTTGACACCCCCGGCCGGGCCCCTTATAATAAAATGGAAAGGAGTCTGGGGGCGAATTGGTCTCGACGGAGGTAATGAGACACAAGTGGCATGCCGAGGTCCCACCCACCTCGTTAAACCGGTGGAAAAAATTAACTGCAGAACCTTTAGCAGTCGCGGCCTGATAGAAAGGCACGCCGTTTCCGGGGCCCTCTCCTGCGGGGCTTCGGGAGCGCCGACAAAGCAGGATAGCGAACCGGTTTCGCCCTGAGGCCGGCGAGCGAAGCACCTTCGGGGCTGGTCCTTCGGGGTCCTTCCTCTTCGGGCGCCGCGGGACGAGAAAGCTGAAGAGGATAAGCATGTAGGCACCTGCTGTTGAATGCCTTCGGACGCGGGTTCGATTCCCGCCGCCTCCACCAGATCCGAAATTGAAGAACTTTATGACGGATAAAGAACGGAAAGCCGGACGCGGCCGCCTCCTGGTTTCCCTGCTCCTCCTTGCCGGCCTGGCCCGGCCCGCCTTTCCCCAGACCGCCGGCAATCCCGGCCCCCGCTCCCGCTCCGACGCCCGGAAGCCCCGGACCGTGGTCATCGACCCCGGGCACGGGGGGATCGAGCCCGGGGCCAGGGGCAAGCTCGGGACCGTCGAGAAGGACATCACCCTGGCCATCGCCCTCAAGCTCAAGGCCATGATCGAGAAGAACATGGCTTTCCAGGTCGTCCTGACCAGGGACAAGGACATGGACGTCCCGCTCGAGAACCGGGCCGCCATCGCCAACAACCAGAAAGCGGACGTCTTCATCAGCATCCACACCAACAGCTCCCGCCAGAAAAGCGCCGAAGGCTCGGAAACGTTCTTTCTGAGCACCGGGGCGACCCCGGACGAGGAGACCCGGCGGCTGGCCTACCTCGAGAACAACTCCTCGCGGATCGAGGACCACGTGGACAAGACGAGCGAGGAGGACGTCAAAATGATCCTCTGGGACATGGCCCAGACCGCCTACATCCGGCAGAGCAGCCAGCTGGCGGAGATGATCCAGGCCGAGTTGAACTCGCTCCTGGGGACGAGGAACCGGGGCATCAAGCAGGCCCCGTTCAAGGTCCTGACGGGCGCCGCCTGCCCCGCCGTCCTCATCGAGGCGGCCTTCATTTCCAACCCCGAAGAAGAGAAGAAGCTCGCCTCGGACGCGTTCCAGACGAGCGTCGCTGAGGCCATCTATCGCGGCCTCACGAAATACCTCCAGCTCTATCCGTGAACACCCATGGCCGATAAGAAGAACCCGTGGAAGCCGGCCCTCATCCTGGGAGTTCTTCTCGTCGTCCTGGCCGTCCTCGTCATCATTTTCTTCACCGGTGGCGAGCGGGAAAAGGTCCGGCGTCTCGCCGAGGCCGGCCTCCCCAAGGCCCAGCCGCCCGCCGGCGAACCCGCGGTCCGGAAGACCGTGACCCTCTTTTTCCTTTCCGACGATGATGACCTTCTCCACGGTGAAACGCGGGAGATCGCCGTGGGCCCGTCGGCGGCCGATGAGGCGGAGCGGGCCCTGGCCGAGCTCGTCAAGGGGTCGGCGAGATCCCTCATCTCGCCCCTCCCGGCCGAGACGCGGGTCCGCCAGGTGTTCATCACCAAAGACGGCATCGCGTATGTCGATTTCGGCCGGGAGATCGTGGACAAGTTCTCCTACGGGTCCTCGTCGGAGCTCTCGGCCGTCTATGCCGTAGTCAATACCCTGGCCTTCAACTTCAAATCGGTTAAGAAGGTGGCCATCCTGGTCGAAGGCGCCGAAAAGGAGACGCTGGGCGGTCACGTCGACCTAACACGGCCCTTCCCCCCCGACTATTCGATCGTGGCCAAATGAAGCCAGGCCGCCCGTGAAGACGCTTCCCCGGGTCGTCATCGTCGGTTTCCCGAATGTCGGCAAGTCCGCTCTTTTCAATAGGATCCTCGGGAAAAAGAAGTCCCTCGTCCACTCCCTGCCGGGGATGACCCGGGACAGCCTGGCGGCGCCGTGCACGGTCGGCGGCCGGAGCTTCCTCCTCGTCGACACGGGCGGGCTCTTCGGCGTCGAGGACGAGCCCATGAGCGGGAAGGTCCGGGAGAGGGCTTGGGCCGAGGCCCAGGCGGCCGACCTCATCCTTTTCGTCCTCGACGGGAAACGCGATATCGCCCCGGCCGAAGAGGATCTTTATCGTTCGCTGAAAAAGCTCGACAAGCCCGTCCTCCTCGTCGTCAACAAGGTCGATTCTCCCGTCCAGGAAGAGACGATGACGGCCGAGTATTATCGGCTGGGCGAAAAGGACATCCTCTTCGTCTCGGCCGAGCACAAGCTCAACATCGGTCCCCTCGAAGAGGCCCTGGCCTCAGCCCTCCCGGAGGGGCCGCCGGCGCGTGAAGAGCAGGAACCTCTCCGGATCGCCATCGTCGGCCGGATCAACGTCGGTAAGTCCTCGCTCATCAACTGGCTGGTCGGGGAGGAGCGGCTCCTGGTCAGCGAAACTCCCGGAACGACCCGGGACAGCACCGACACGGTCATCGTCCGCGACGGGAAACCGTTCTGCCTGGTGGACACGGCCGGCATCCGGAAGTTCGGCGGGACCCGGGACAGCCGCGAAAAAGCGGGGATCATCCGGGCCCAGGCGAACATCCGCCAAGCGGACGTCATCTGTCTCGTCCTCGACGTCCGGGAGTTTCCCACCCGCCAGGACGCCCATGTCGCCCAGTTGGCCCACGACTCCGGGAAGCCCCTGGTCATCGCCCTCAACAAGTGGGACCTCGTGGACACCAGGTCCGTCGATCCCGAGGTCTTCCGCGACGCGGTCTACCGGAAGCTCTCGTTCGTCGGCTACGCCCCCCTCGTTTTCGTTTCGGCCCTGACAGGGCATCGGGTTATCAAGATCCTGGACATGGCGGAAAAGGTCTATGCGAATGCCTCCCGGCGCGTCGAGACGTCGCGGCTCAACGACTTCCTGGCCCGGGCCTCGGAAGCCCATCCGCCCCGCCTGAGGAGCGGGGCCAGGGCCAAGCTCCGCTACATGACCCAGAAGGGCGTCCTCCCTCCGACGTTCATCCTCTTCATCGGGAGCCGGGGCTCCCTGTCCCCGGCCTACGAAAGGCACTTCCTCGAGCTGCTGCGGGAAGCCTTCGGCTTCGAAGGGACGCCCCTCCGCCTTTTCGTCCGGACCAGCTGACCGCCGCGGGTTTTGCTGGCTAGCACCGCGGCAGTCATCACGAGGCGCAAAGCGGCGTGGCAATATTCTCCAGATTTCCCCATGGTCTCCCTCGGAGAGACCGTGATGGCCGCCGCGGGTTTTGCTGGCTAGCACGGCGGCCTGGCCCCCGAATGGCCGCTTTCTCCTTGACTTTGGGGGCCCGTTGGTTTATAAAATATCTTTGTCTTTCTGTCCCTGCAAAGAAGTGATGAGCAGAATATAAGGAGGTCAGGATGTTTCGAAAAAGGACCTATGGTCTTCTCCTCGCCGTCATCGCCCTCGCCTTTGTTTTCTCGATCACCGCGTGCGATCAGCTGAGCGTCTCCAAGCTTTCGGCCAATTATCATCTCGCCAAAGCCAACCGCTTTTTCACCGACAACCAGTATCGCAAGGCCATCACCGAGTACGAACTGACTCTGAAGGACAATCCCCAGATGATCGAGGCCTACCGGTTCCTCGGGGAGAGCTACAAGCAGCTCTACAAGCCCGGCGTCGACAACCCGGAGAACAACGACAAGAAAACCAAGGCCCTGGACGCGCTGAACAAGGCCCTGGCGATCGAGCCCAACAACAAGGACATCATCTACTCCCTGGGCGATATGTACGACAAGCTGAGGAGCTTCGACCAGGCCGAGAAGCTCTACCTCCGCATCATCGAGCTCGACCCCACCAACATGAGCAACTACTACGTCGTCGCCGAGTTCTACAAGAGATACGCCGGGGAGAAGAAGGAGATCGCCCGGAAGGCCGAATCCATGTACCTCCGCCGGATCGAGACGGACCCGGAGAACCCCCAGGGCTACGCATACATGGCCAGCTACCTGGAATCCCTCCAGGCCTCCGACCCGAACATCCTGCTGAAATATTTCGAGACGGCTGCCGAGTACCGGGACAGGATCCTCGTCCTTCAGCCCAACTCCGCGGAGGCCTGGCTGGCCAAGGGCATCAACGAGTGGAGCCGGGCCTACCGCTTCCAGTTCATTCCCACGGAGCAGAGGCTGGCGACCGCCAACCAGTGCCTGAAGACCCTCCAGAAGGCCATCTCGATCGACCCGAACTATCCGGAGCCGTACGCCTACCTGAGCGTCCTCTACAGGAGCACGCTCCGCGTGCTCGAGCCCGAGAAAGAAACCCGCTACATCGCCGAGGCCGACAAGGCCATCGAGAAGTTCCAGGAACTGAGGAAACGGCTGGCCGAACGGAAGAAGCTCGAAGAAGAGCTGAAGAAGACAGGCTGATCCTCGACGGACGAACGAAGCTTGCGCTCTGCCCCCCGGGGGGCGGGGCGCATTTTTTTTTGGCCGGGGAGACCATGAGACCCGATGTTCATTCCGCTCCACGATGAGAACCCGACCTCCCGGGTGCCTTACGTCACGCTGTCCCTGATCGCGATCAACGTCCTCGTCTTCTGCCTCGGGGCTTTCTCCCCTCAGGGAGTTCAGATGGGCGCCCTGCGGTTCGGCTCCATCCCCTACGAGATCAGCCATTTCCGGTCCCTTGACCAGGCCCTCCGGGTCCCGCCGCTCCTCTCCCTGCTCACGAGCCTTTTCGTTCACGGGAGCCTCTTCCATCTCCTGGGGAACATGCTTTACCTGTGGATCTTCGGCAACAACATCGAGGACTTTCTGGGAAGCTTCCGTTTCGTTCTTTTTTACCTCGTCTGCGGCCTGGCCGCCGGCCTGACCCAGGTCGCGGCGACCCCGAGCTCTCAAATCCCCATGATCGGGGCGAGCGGCGCGATCGCAGGGGTCCTCGGGGCCTATTTGGTCCTTTTCCCCCGGGCCCGGGTCCTGACCCTCGTCCTCTTCTTCATCGTCCCCGTCCCCGCGGGGATCGTCCTTGGGCTCTGGTTCGTAGCGCAGCTCGTGAACGTCGGAATGGGCGGCGGCGTCGCCTGGTTCGCCCATATCGGGGGCTTCCTGACAGGCATCGGGCTCGTCCTTGTCGCCCTCCGGCGAAAAGCCGGGAGGCGGGCTTGATAAGGCGGCCCAAGGCAGACCCCGCCTGGGCCGGGAAGCCGGATTGGACCCGAACAAGTTGACAATTCCCTTTAGATTTAGTATTTTAGTGCATCACTGAATCTCTGCTTAAAGGTTAGAAGCTCATGAGGACGTTTATTCCAAAAAAGGACGATATCGAACAGAAGTGGTGGCTGGTCAACGCCGAGGGAAAGATCCTCGGCCGCCTGGCCACCGAAGTCGCCGACCTGCTCCGGGGGAAGAAGAAGCCCCAGTTCACCAGCCATCTGGATACCGGGGACTTTGTGGTCGTGGTCAACGCCGAGAAGGTCAGGGTCACCGGCCGGAAGCTCGACCAGAAAACCTATTACTCCCATTCGCAATACCCCGGGGGGATCAAGGCAGAGACGCTCAAGGACCTCCTTGAGAGGAAGCCGGAAGAGGTCATCAAGAGAGCGGTCTGGGGGATGATCCCGAAGGGCAAGCTCGGCCGGGCCGTCTACAAGAAGCTCAAGGTCTACCGCGGTCCGAGCCACCCGCACGAAGCCCAGAACCCCCAGGAATACCAGATCTAGGAGGCATCTTGAGTCTAATCCAATATTACGGGACGGGAAAAAGGAAATCGTCGATCGCCCGGGTCTTTCTCCGGTCCGGGAAGGGCGACGTCACGTTGTACGTCAACAAGCGGCCGCGGCCGTTCACCGAATATTTCCGCCTGGACTCCCACCGGTTCATCATCCGGCAGCCGCTTCTCCTCACGGAGACGGACAACAAGTTCGATATTTTCATGCGCGTCAGCGGCGGCGGGGCCAAGGGGCAGGCCGAGGCCATCCGGCTCGGCATCGCCCGGGCCCTCGTGGAGTTCAACCGGGATCTCAAGCCCGTGCTCAAACAGGCCAGCCTGCTGACCAGGGACGCCCGGGTCAAGGAACGCAAGAAGTATGGGTTGCTCGGCGCTCGCAAGGCTCCGCAGTACCATAAGCGGTAACGTTGGATAGGGGAGGCTCGAGTTGGTTTCTGTCACAATGAAAGAACTGCTGGAGGCGGGTGTCCATTTCGGCCACCAGACCAAGCGCTGGAACCCCAAGATGAAGGAATACATCTTCGGGCAACGGAACGGCATCTACATCGTCGATCTGCAGAAGACGATCAAGAATTTCAAGGAAGCCCTGGGCTTCATCCGGGGCATTTCCGAAGAGGGCAAGACCATCCTCTTCGTCGGCACCAAGAAGCAGGCCCAGGACATCATCCGGGACTATGCCTCGAAGTGCGAATCGTCCTACGTCAACCAGCGCTGGCTGGGCGGGCTGCTCACGAACTTCACCATCGTCCGGGCGAGCGTCGACAAGCTCAAGGAGCTCGAGGAGATGAAGGAGGACGGCCGCTGGGACCTCCTGTCCAAGAAAGAGCAGTCCAAGCTCGAGAAGGTCTACCGGAAGCTCCAGAAGAACCTGGGCGGCCTGAAGACCCTGGCCGAGCTGCCCGGCGCCCTGTTCATCATCGACTCCTCGAAGGAGGAGATCGCCATCCAGGAAGCCCGGAAGATGGGCATCCCGATCGTGGCCGTCGTCGACACCAACGGCGACCCCGAGAACGTCAACTACCCGATCCCTGGGAACGACGACGCCGTGAGGGCCATCGAGCTGTTCGTATCGAAGGTCGCGGAGTCGATCGTCGAGGGCAAGAAGAACCGGATCAGCAGGGAGCTCCTCGAGCAGAAGAAGGGGGAAGCCCTGCCGCCCGAGGCGGCCGGATCTCCGGACGCTGGCGAAGAAAAGAAAGAGCCCGCCTGAGTCCGGGCGGTCAAGGAGTCATTCATGGAAATCACCGCTGAAATGGTCAAGGACCTCCGCGAGAGGACGGGGATCGGTGTCATGGAGTGCAAGAGCGCGCTCGCCGAGGCCAGCTGCGACATGGACAAAGCCATCGAGATCCTGAGGAAAAAAGGGCATGCCCGGGCCCAGGCCAAGGCCAACCGGGAGGCCTCGCAGGGCGTCGTCGGGTCCTACATCCACATGAACGGCCGGATCGGCGTCCTGGTCGAGGTCAACTGCGAGTCCGACTTCGTCGCCCGCAACTCCGAGTTCCAGGAGCTGGTCAAGGAGATCGCCATGCAGATCGCCGCGGCCAAGCCCCGGTACATCTCGTCCGCGGACATCCCCCAGGACGTCCTCGCGGCCGAAAAAGAGATCATCAAGGCCCAGCTCGGCGACATGAAGAAGCCGCCCGAGATCATGGAAAAGATCGTCACGGGCAAGCTCGGCAAGTTCTTCGAGGAGGTCTGCCTCCTCGACCAGCCTTATATCCGGGAGGACAAGATCAAGGTCCGCGACCTCGTCACCCAGGCCGTGGCCAAGATCGGCGAGAACATCAAGGTCCGGCGGTTCGCCCGCTACGAGATCGGCCAGGAATAAGCGTCGACTCTGATCGGTTCTGAGAGGAGGGCCAGGCCAATGCCGAAGCCGGTGTACAAGAGGATCCTCCTGAAGCTGTCCGGCGAAGCCCTCCTCGGGGAGCTCGCCTACGGGATCGATTTCGACCGGGCCCTGGCCATCTCCCGGGAGATCAAGGGCGTCCGCGATATGGGCGTCGAGATTGCCGTCATGATCGGCGGGGGCAACCTCTTCCGCGGGGTCAAGGGCACGAAGGTCGGCATCGACCAGGCCTCGGCCGACCAGATGGGCATGCTGGGGACCGTCATCAACGGGATCGCCCTCCATTCCGCCCTGGAGAAGGAAGGGGTCTTCGCCCGCCACATCTCGGCCATCGAGATCCGCTCCCTGGCTGAGCCCTTCATCCGGCGGCGCGCCATCCGGCACCTGGAAAAAGGCCGTGTCGTCATCTTCTCGGCCGGCATCGGCAGCCCATTTTTCACGACCGACACGGCCGCGGCCCAGCGCGCCCTGGAGATCCACGCGGAGGTCATCCTCAAGGCGACCAAGGTCGACGGCGTGTACACGGCCGACCCGATGATCGATCCCAAGGCCAGGAAATTCAAGTCCATCCGCTACATCGACGTCCTCAAGAAGGGGCTGCGGGTCATGGACTCCACCGCCATCTCCCTCTGCCGGGACAACAACATGCCGATCGTCGTTTTTGATCTCAACGGCAAGGACAGCTTCCGGCGGGCCGTCCTGGGCGAGGCGATCGGCACCAAGGTCTTTTGAAGCGAAGAGGGGACGCCATGGTCAAAGACATCCTGAAGGACCTCGAAAAGAAGATGAAGGCCTCGGTCGAGCATTTCCGGAAGGAGCTCGGGATGCTGCGGACCGGCCGGGCCAACATGGCCATTTTCGAAGAGATCAAGGTCAGTTACTACGGCGTGCCCACGCCGGTCAACCAGGTGGCCACCCTCAAGGTCCCCGAGCCGACGCTCATCGTCGTCCAGCCCTACGACCCCTCGCTCCTCGAGACCCTGGACAAGGCGATCAGGGGCTCGGAATTCGGCTTCAACCCCCTCAACGACGGCAAGGTCCTGCGCGTCCCGGTCCCGCCCCTCGACGAGGAGCGGCGCCGGGAGATCGCCAAGAGGATCAGCCGGATGCTCGAGGAGGAGAAGACCGCCCTCCGGAACATGCGCCGCGAGACCAAGGAGTTCATCGAGGAGCTCGAGAAGGAGAAGGAGATCACCGAGGACGACAAGTTCCAGGGGATCGAACATCTCCAGAAGCTCGTCGATGAAACGACGGCCCGGGTCGAAGAGATGGCGCAGGCTAAAGAAAAGGAAATCTTAGAACGCTAGGATCCCTGCGGGAGAGAGCGTTCTCATTATTCAGATATTTCCCAGAAGCGCTCCTCCGAGCCGCTCCGTCCCGCTTCTGATGGTCGCTGCCCGGAGTCCGCTCCCGGCCGATCCTCGAACGTTAGCCCGCTCTTCAGGCCGCGGGCGGCACCGGTTGCTTTTTCTGGAACACGTTCTCCGTCGTCCCGAACTTCGTCCGGATGGCGATGCCCCAACCCACCATGTTCAGAACGAGGCCGAAGAGCAAGCCGATGACGGGCAGCAAGCCGATCAGCCCGATGACGAGAAGTCCCATGAGGACGGCTCCGACGGTCGAGGCCTTGCGGGAGCCGAAGGCCCGGAGAAGACTGTCCCCGAAAAAGTAGAAGACGACCAGCCGCCCGAAGATCTTGATGATGACGCCCGCCGCGATGAGGGCGAGCAGGACCGGGATCCCGATGAGGATGATGCTCAGGAGGGCCGCGAAGACGACGAGGCTGACGAAGACGATGTGGGCCAGGAAGCCGATGGCGAAGACCGGCCAAAAGGACTTCCGGAGTTCGGCCGAGGCCAGGGCGATCTGTTTCGGGAAAAGGGCCGCCCCGACCAGGGCCAGCACGAGCCAGACGAAGAGGCCGATGAGGTGGAGGACGAGGATGATCGGGATGAAGGAGAAGCTGAAGATCCCCTTGAAGAGGTCTCCCTTGAACAGCTTCTCGCCGATCTCGGAGCCTTTGAGATAAACCGTATCCCCCTGGATCGTGCAGCCCGGCTCCTTCTCCAGGGTCCCGCCGAGGGAAACGACGTCCCCCTTGATGACGGCCGTCGACTTGATGACGATCCGGGAGCCGATGCCGACCACGGCGTCCCCAACCTCGCCGCTGACGGTGATCGTGCCGCCGACGGCCACAACACTCTCGCGGACCTTGCCGTCCACGACGGCGTTGCCGCCCAGGGTGAAAACGTTGCCCTGGGACTCGCCGGCGGCCACCGTGACGTCCTTCTGTATGGTGATGCCCTGGAAGCCGGCGAGCGGCCCGCCCAGGGCGAAAAAGACGGCCAGAGAAAAGAGGGTGAGGGCCAGCCTTTTTTCCTTCATGATCTTTCTCCCAACGAGACGATTTTCTTCACTCCGAAAAGGACCAGGAACGACAGGACGATGGCCAGAACCACGATGAAGCTCAGGATCTGAGGCCTGAGGAGCGAAGTGAGGCCGCCGAGGGCCTTCAGGACAGCCGTGCCCATCTCTCCCGCGAGCTTGATGAAAACGCGGGCGAGTTCGAGCGCTTTCGCGAAAAGCGGGAGGGCTAGGCTGAGGAAGCCGATGACGGACCGGCCCAAAGAGACCAGCACGTCGGCCAGGCTCTCGCCGGTCAGAAGATGGGCGCCCAGGAGCCCGGCCAGAAGGATGGACGTCCCGGTCACGACGGGAGCGAGCCATCCGGGAGCGGGGCGCTCGCCCGCCGGGAGCCTGCTGAGGACGGTCGCGGCGAAGTCCGGCGGGATGTCGAAGGGAGGAAGTCCAGCGACAGCCATGTTCAGGGCCCGACGGTCCTCAAGGGACCGGCGGCAGGCCGGGCAGGCGTCGAGGTGCGCTTCGAGTTCGCGGCGTTCGGCCTCGTCCAGCTCCCCCTCGAGGTAGAGGTCCATCCGGTCCGGACGTAGGCAGGTCACGGCGTCTCCTCCCATTGCCGGCGGAGCATTTCCTTGGCCTGGAACACGCGGTTCTTCACGGTTCCGACGGGCAGGCCCTTGATGTCGGCGATCTCCTCGTAGGAAAACTCGTTGACATGCCTCAGGACAAAGAGCTCCCGGAGCCCCTCCGGGATCCTCTCCAAGGCCCTCTCGATCCTGGCCCGGACCTCGGCCAGCTCGTACTTCCGGGCGACGGACGGCTCCCGGTCCTCGACCTGGATCCTCGGGGAGCCGTCGTCGTCATCGAACGGCCGGTCGAGGGATACGGCCGTGATCTTTTTTTTGCGCCAGTGGTCGATCATGTGGTTCGAGGCGATCTTGAACAGCCAGGTGCTGAACTTGAAGGACGGCCGGTACGAGGCCAGGGACGCGTAGGCCTTGAGGAAAATGTCCTGGGCGAAATCCAGGGCCGTTTCCCGTTCGCCGGTCAAGCGCCCGAGGTAATTGACCAAGGGCTGCTGGTATCTGAGAATGATCATTTCAAACGCCTTCCGGTCACCCTTGAGGGCCTTTCGGACGAGTCGGCTGTCGTCGTTCATCGGAGACTTCCGGCCCTCACATGTTCATACGGGTCACGGGCTGAAAGGTTTAGCGCTTGATAGCCCCTGTGTCGTCGATGACCTCTGTGCCGGGAGGGATCTTGAGCTCAAACGTCCCGGGGGGGAGGGAGGCGTTCGTCCGGACCCCGCTGAATTGGAACTCCCTCTTGTTTCCCGCCCATTCGAAAAAGATGGCCCGCCGGAGGAGCCAGGTCTTTCCGTCGACCTCGAGGAGGATGTGGGAGTAATCCCCTTCCTGCCGCGGCGTGAGCTTGATCTGGAGGACCCCGGCCGTATCGGTCGGGAACCGGGAGTCCTCGATGACATAAAGGTCCCGGAACGACTTCCCTCCCAGAAAAATGCCCAGGATGTCCGATTCATACGCCTCGGGCGGGATCCGGCTCCGGGTGAGCTGTTTTTCCTCGGGAAGGTACATCTGAACGACCCCGCCCGCATAAAGGAAAGTCTTCTCCTGAGGGTCCTTGTATTGCCACCGCATCCGGTCCGGCTTCTGGAGGAAAAATTCGCCGCGCTCATGGAGGGGGTCGGGGACCGACGGGGAAAAATAGAGTTGGTCGAACCGGGCCCGGAGAGAACGGAGACTCCTGAGCGCCTTTTCAAGGTTTGCCGCGGTCTCTTCCGGCGTGACCGGGAAGGCGAGCCCGGCCAGGGACAGCATAACCACGAATAGGGCCCACCTGCGCATCATTCCGCAATTATAACACATCAAGCTGCCCTTCCCAGGGCCTCGGGGATTGGCCGGAACGTCATGCGCGGTTTAGCCTTCCCGAATCGTTCCTACTTAGATAGATTAGCGGACGAAGGGGGGATGTCCCGGAGAAAACATTGAGCGCGACGCGGGCACGGTTCCTCGCCCCTTGGGCGAGGGGTGCGGAGCGATCACAGATGGAAAAGAGGGAGAGTCCCTGGAGCAATACGCAAAG
>JBEKBS010000015.1:0-62847 GCA_050015275.1 Candidatus Aminicenantales bacterium
GGCTGGAGCGGATGGAGAGGTCCCTTCGGAGATCCATATCGGGCTGGATCTCATCCCTGTTGAACCCTGTCGCGTCCATGATGATCTGAATGAGCCCTTCGATATGGTCCTGACGCTCGGGCATCTCGGCGAGGGCATGGGGGGCCTGTCCATCGGGGGCGTTGCGGCCCGATGCGGGAGCTTCCCTGCATGCAGAGAGGGAAACAACCCTCGGTTCTCTGCGAACCTTCAGATGCCCTCGAACGAAGAGCTGAGCAAGGGCGGTCTTGTAAGTCATGCACTCCGCAGAGGGCATGCAGGTCTGGATGCATATGGGGTCAGGGAGCGTGTCGGCGATAAGATTGCTCAATATATCGCCAGGTCCCACCTCCGCGAAGAGCCGGATTCCATAGTCGTTCCAAAGGGTCTGAACGTTATTCTCCCAATGGACGGGTGACTCCAGGTGAGCCATGAGGATTCGCCTGATCTCACCGGGATCTGACGGATAGGGCCCCATGGTCGTGTTGGAGATGACAGGTATCTTGGGCGCATGGATTGGAAGGGAGGCCACATACGCCTCGAGTTCGTCATGGATGACCCTCATGATAGGAGAGTGGAAGGCCATGCTCACCGGCAAGAGGGTGAATCGGTATCCCATCTCTTTCAATTTTTTGCCAAGAGCCTTGACGGCCTCGGTGTGGCCGCTCAGGATGATCTGGCTCGGTGAATTGATGTTGCCAATGTGGATATTTTCCTGCCCCTTCATCATGTCTTTCAGCATTTCCATAGGGGCATCCACGGCGGCCATGACACCGGGATCCATATTCATGGCGGCGGCCTTGTCCATGCAGCGGGCTCTCATGTTCACGATTCGGAACCCATCTTCCATGGAATATACGCCGGCCAGGCACAAAGCTGTCAGCTCGCCCAGGCTGTGGCCGGCCATCGCCACAGGCTTAATGCCAAGGGAAACAAGATATTGAGCCATGGCGTGTTCCAGGGCGAACAGGGCAGGTTGCTGCCAGCGGGTCTTCCGGAGGTTTTCCTCTCGATCATGAAACAACAAGCGCAGGAGGTCGAAGTCCGCGGCCGCTGCCACCCGATCCATCCACTCCTTGATAACGGGAAAGCATTCGTAAAGAGCCCGCCCCATTCCGGCATAGTGTGCCCCCTGTCCGGGAAAGACAAAAGCCAGCGGCGGCACCGGCAAATCCTCAGGGCTTATAAAGATCCCCTGCTGCGCCAGAGACCTCAATGTCTTGGGTGCGGCGATCCCGGCTTCGATGAGAGAGGCCGAATTCTCCATGGCCGTGATCGCTTCTTCTTCGGATTGCGCCACGATGGCCACCCGACTGTACCCGCCGTCAATCTCGGTGCGGAAGAAAGAGATGCCTTGGAGCTCCAAACGCTCGCCTCCCGTTTGGGCCTCTTTCTCCGCGGAAATCAAGACCTTATCCTCTCCATGCAGGGCCTGTTCCAACTGCACAATATAGTTGGACCCTCCAAACCCGAAGGCATTGACCTGAAACCTTCTTGGCTGGCCGTTCCTGCGCGTCCAATCAAGCGGCTCCGTGGCGACAAAAAGCCCGGATCTTTCCAGGCCAATCTGCGGGTCCGGATGCACATAATTGAGAGTCGGGGGGAAAACCCCCGCCTTCATGGCCGTGACTCCTCGAATGAGACCGATGATGCCCGAGGCGCCCAGGGTGTGTCCGATCTGAGATTTGAACGCGGCCAGCATGGTGCGATTGGAGGGCTTGAAGAATGTCTTCAGAGCCCGGGCCTCCTCGATGTCACCCTGCCGCGTACTTGTGGCATGGCATTCCACCATGTCCACGGCATCGGGTCCATAGGGTATCCCGCGGAAAGAGTTGCGGATGGCAATTTCCTGGGTGACACTCGATGATTCCACCATCCCCAGATGATTGTTGCTCGCTCCCATATTGGTAATAATGGCGTGGACAGGCACTCCTCTTTTATGCGCCAGACTTTCCCGCTCGATAACGATCATTCCCCCGCCTTCGCCGAGGACCAGGCCGTCTCTTTCGGCATCGAAGGGACGCGAGCATTCGTGAGCAGGTCTGTCCCGCCCGGAAAGTCCGTAAAGTGCGCCCAGCGCGGAGAATTCGATAAAATGGATGTGGGTGAGCTTCTCCTCACCCCCTCCGACGACGGCGGCATCGATGATTCCGTTTCGGATCATCTGGATGGCGCTGTGGAGGGCGACGAGTGAGGTCGCGCAGGCTGCGGAGACTGAAAAGCTGGGACCCATAAAGCCGTACCGGTTACAGATGAAGCCGGCCGCCGCGCAGCTGAGCCTGCCCAGAAGCGAGGTGTCGTCCGGGGCCATCGATTTGGACTTCAACTCTTTTTCGATGGCTTGCTCCTGCTCCGGCGTTACAGGGACCGTTTGCCGGATGGCCGCAAGGATATTGTGAATATTTTCCCTGATTATGAGAGGTGTAAGAGGTGCCGATGTCTCTCCCGAGTTCTGGGAGATAAGGACTCCGATCCGCTCGCGGGGGATGCCTGACTCCAGGATGCCGGAGGCCCGGATGGCGTTTTCAGCCAGCCACATGGTGATCTTTGTGGCGTCGGTCATCGTTCGAAAATCGTGGGGCGGAATCCCGAGTTCGCTGCGCGAGGCGTGAAAGTCCATAAAGGCGGCGACATTGCAATAGGTTTTGTCCATGATGTGCGGCCGGGGATCATAAAAACGCTCCTGATCCCACCATGAAGACGGGATACGTGTAATTCCACTCTTCAGGGCCAGACTTGCCGCCCATATCTCCTCCGGACTTTTTCCCAGGGCATTGACGACACTCATCCCTGTAATGGCGACCCTGTCATGATCGCCTTCGCGCACGTCCGCCCGCCCAACACCAAAAGATGGAGTTGTCCTAGGCAACGATATGTCAGAGGTCATTTCTTGACGGGCCCCCTCAAATGGCTGATGCAGGTGAAGAGCCCCTTCGGCTAACTCGCGGTGGAAGGACTCCAACTTCTGTGCTTTACTGATAAGGCCGGCGCAGGCCCCGCTCATGAATTGCCCGCGTTCCATCCTGGTCCGTTCAGACAGACGCCTGCCCTGCTTGTCCATACCCCGGGCGGCAACGAAGAGACTCCCCGCCGTCATCTCCTCCATTTTTGTCCGGAAGGAGGTTTCATCCTGGTGACCCGCTGCAAATTTTCTCTCCAGAGATAAAACAGCGGCTATCCTCAATGTCCTCAATGACCGCACCCGGAGTCCGGTGCTTCGACCTGTAACGACGGTCCCGCCCGGGGACGATTCCAGGACCATCCGCTGATAGAGGGCCGTCAGAGCGCCCGTTTCAACGATCTCCTGTGTGGCCAGATAGGCGGTGCCCATCTGGATGGCGTCTGCGCCGAGCATGGCAGCCATGAACGCTGTTTCACGATTGAAGATCCCCCCGGCGAGGATCACGCGGCAATTTTGGAACAGGGTTGGCTTTTGCCGTTTGAGGTCCAACACGATTTGGGCAAGGGTCAGTGTGCTATGTTGCCCCACGTGGCCGCCTGCCTCATACCCCTCGCAGACGACGTACCGCACGCCCGCTTCCAGGGCGAGCTTCAGCAGGGCCTCATCCGGGGCGATATAAGCCACCTCGAGGCCATCTTCCAGCAATTCTCTTATGGGGGAGATATCCCCTCCGGCGATCCAGACAAAACGGGGCTTGGTCTTCTTTATCCAGTCCAGCTGAGTCTCCCTGAACGGATTCTCCGCCAAAGAAAGGATATTCACGGCATAAGATCGCTCTCCCATCACTTCGGGAAGACGGCCCACTCTCCGATCAAGAGCCTCCGCATTCATCAGGCCAAGGGCGATCGTCGGCAATCCTCCGGCATCAGCGATTCTCGCGGCAAACTCCGGGATATCGGTGATGGAGGACATGGCGCCTTGGATAAATGGATATTTCGTTCCCAGCGCCTTGGCTGAAGGGCTGTCCAAAAAGCCATCCTTTTTCCTCTCAGCCGCGCGGCATAAGTTTCGAATCTCTTCAATGAAGGCTTTCACGGCCGCTTCGGTTCCGGCCCCAAAACGCTCAGCAAACGACGCCGCAAAGGCCGCCTCCACACCCAGCGGGATGACCTCATCTTTGGTGAAATGGCTCTTCAGAGGTTGTCGGGACATGAGATTCACGTGGTCGACGAAGCGGCGGCGGCTTTCCTCCGTAATCTCTGTTTCGCACAGCGAGTCCTCGAACGTTTTGATCTTCTGGAACGCCACCGAGTTCCCCTTATTGAAAAGTCGGCAGGGAACCTGGATGTCTAAGCCGACGAGTGAGGTCGAATCCGTGCGGATCTTGGCGAGTTGCTGGCGTTGAGGGTCATCAATGGCCACAAGGTCCGTCAGCCAATGGACGCTCTCGAAGACGATCCCAGCTGCTCCTGTGGACAATAATGCCGCTGCCGCCTCAGGGGTCCAGACGCCGCCCCAGATGAGGATGTCCGGAGGTTTCGCGGAATCACGCAGCATTTCCTTGGCTGCCGAATAGAGGAGCAAGGTTGTTTCACCGCTCACGAATCCGGAGGCCTCGCATCCTTTCAGGACGATGCGTCCGATTCCCGGACGATCCTTCAAAATCGTTGCTAGGATTTCCAAGTCTCCAACGATTGGAAAACAACGGTTGTTTTCCGACAATTCTCTCCATCTCTGGTGAAAGCCGGACATATCCCCCCGGAAATACTGGGGGTGGCATTCCACCCATATGTTCTGGACTCCTGTCTCCTTCAGCGACCGCCCCAAAGATGGATCCATCAAGGTGTCCGCAGAGATCTTGATATCCCCAACGCGACAAGCAGGGGCAGCCTTTCGCAAGAAGGCATGCAGGGCTTGCGTCTCCATCATCGAAAAATCGAAGATCGTATGGCTCCCCGTTCGATGAGCCAATTGGGTTACCGGCGGGATGATCTCCTCGGGCCGCCAGACGAAAGCGATGATGGGACCCTGATCCTCAGCCCGCATGTCCCGACCTCCGTTTCAACTCTGTCCGTTCACCCATTTAAATTACAAGGACTTTCTGAAGATGCGATATTTCTTATATAGCTTTGCGCCGGTTTCCTCTATCAATAAGTTGATCGCGTCGTTATCCTCCAGCGTCCAGCCAAGCTCCATATAACGATATTTCTTTTTCCCCCTCACGACCTCATAGATGTGGTGGAAGGCTAACAGGGGAATGCCCATCTGCCGGTACTTGTCCTTGATCCCGAACATCAGCAATCGCAATCCGTTGATTTCCCGCCGATACAGGAGCGCCTTAAGCAAACCCATCACGCCGATCCGCCCGTTGAGACGCTTGAGGAGAGGATTCATGTCGGGAAAGATCACACACACCGCCGCGGGTTCGTTCTCAAAATAGATGAAGAAAGCCAGGTCCGTATCCACAAATTGCATGACGTTCTTTTGAATGTCCCGCATCTCATGAGCACTCAACGGGACAAAGCACCAGTTGCCCGACCAGCTGTCATTGTAGATCTCCCTGATCAAGGCAAACTCGGCGTCCACATCCTTTCGATTGATGCGTTTGATGTGGATGCCCTTTTTCCGGGCGATACGTCCGGCCAGGCTATCCATCCACTCGGGAAGATGGTAATCGCCCTCGATCAAGAAGGCCAGCAGGTCTTTCTCCTTGGCAAAACCGCACGATTCGACCAACCTTGAGTAGTACGGCGGGTGGTAAGGCATCTCCACCGCAGGCGGATAATCGAATCCTTCAATGAGCAACCCGATCTCGTAATTGGTGGACGGGTTGAGTGGGCCTCTCAGGAAGGTCATCCCCTTCTGGCGTGCCCACGTCTCCACGGAAGAGAAGAGGGCCGCCGCGGCCTCTTGATCATCAGCACATTCGAAAAATCCCCAAATGCCCATCTTTTCACCGTGGAACTCGTTATAACGACGGTCTATGATGCCCGCGATCCTTCCCACTTTGTCCGAACCGCGTCGGGCCAGAAAAAGGACGCGCTCGGCAGACTCCCAGAAAGGATGCTTGGCGGGGTCCAGCAGCCGGCGAACGTCCTTCTTCAGGGGAGGGACCCATTTGGGGTACGCAGGATAGATCCTCCAGGGAAGATCGATGAAGTCCCTCAGCTCCGATTCTCTTTCCACGGTCACGATATCGATGTCGGCCATGATTTGTATCCTCCGACCGGTTATCCCCAAAACATTAGCCCATAGGGATTTTTTTTGGCCGCATGACAGGGGCACAAAACCCCGGCAACACCGCGGCAACAACCAATGTCATTGACACGCCGCTCATCGTCCCTAGAGGAAGCCGACAGCCATCGGTTGACCTTTCTCCCCATCAATGTACCACCCTTGAAATGAGATTTTCAAGCCTTGAGCCCGCTCTCTGGTTTGGTCCATTTTTCAGGGATGAGGTCCCTCCCGACGCGTCCTGGGCCGCCCGTGTCAGACAATCGATCGTTGTCTGTCTTCTTCCAAGAAATAAGCGAACTCCCCTCCCACGACAAGAATCGCCGAAGAATAATAGACCCACAGAATAAAAAGGACCAAGGTATTTAGGGAGCCATAAAGATTGGCATAGCTTGCGATATGGAGGACATACCAGGTGAAAAGATGTTTTGTCAGTTCCCAAAGCAGACCCGTGACGAGAGCCGCCAGAAGGGCGGATTCGACGTGGACCTTCCTATGAGGGATGATTTTATAAATCAAAAAAAACATGCAAAAGGTGAGGATAAAAGGGAGCGCGTATTTAAGGGCCCATTGAAGCGTTGGCCCTATCACCACAGGAATCTGTCCCCGGAAACTCTGTGGGGCGGCCATCACGGAGCTCAGGAACAGGCTCACGACGAGGAGGATTCCCGCCACGAGGATCATCAAGAGATCAATGCCTATCCCACGCAACATTCCCCTGCCCTTTTCCACCCGGAACACGACATCGAAAGCGATCCGCAGGGAGCTGAAGACCCATGTGGAGAACCACAGCAAACCTATAAAGCCTATGACCCCCACGATATGGCGGTTCTGGATGATAGTTGTAAGGTTTTTGGCGATCTTCGGATCCAATGCCGGAGCCACATCTCTGAAATAAGCCCGGATATGGTTGAGCACTTCTTGGTCGTTGTAGAGAAAAGTTCCTACCGACGCCAATAGCAGCATGATAAAGGGAATCAAGTTGATGAGGAGATTGAAGGTAATCCCCGAGGATAAAAAGAAGCCATTGTCTGTATTGAATTTTTTTAGGGCCGGCCAGAGATAACCGAAGTTCCTGAGAATCTTATGGAGCCGTTTGAAACTCACAGAATGGATCCCTTTCGTTGCGGCGAAGTCTCCCATGAAGTGACATACCAGCTCCCAATGTACCACCTGCAACGTGAAATTTTCAAGCCGTTGGACCTTGCGGATCATCGCGGTCCAGCCTTTCGAGGGGGCGGGCGGCGCCCCCCCCCGATCATTCGAAGCGCCAGCGGCTTAGCCCCGACTTCCGCAGCATTCCCCGATGGACGTTGGGGCCTTCTTAGAGATATGTGAGGTCACAGGGGCAATGGCCTCATGAGGGCCTCCCCCTTGCTCGCACGGTGTCGTTTAGGCATCCAGCTTAGCCGGCCTCGTCCTCCTCCCTGCTTTCCTTGGATCGCACATGAGCGAGCGGGGAACATCCTCAATCACGGCTTACGGGGAGGATGTGGGCCTATCGTTGCCGGACGGGAACGCAGGCTTCCATCGAAATGGACAACATTTGATACGGCTTCAGGGTCCAGGCCGGACCGAGCGGCTACAGCGAGGACGATCCGCGCTGGACCGCACTGGAGGTTTTTGGAATTGGCGGGAGAAGCCAGCCGCTATGTTTGCTCCTGATCTATCTCCAATAGCCGGGCCGGGAGACCCAGTTCCGTCCCTTCTGTTCCCATCGGTGTGGAACCCAGGCCTTGCCCGGCTTAGCTCTGGTCCAGTATCCTGAATTCCAGGAATAACGTCCCCCCACCCATCCCCAGTAGCCGCCGATCCAAATGTAGCCGGGTCCCGGGCGGCCGACCATGACTTCTTCCCTAAGGGGGGGAGGGCCGAACGTCGGATAGGCGACAACGCAGTCGGCCACAAAAACCGAGATAAGTCCCAAAAGGGCCAATAAAGCCGCATTTTTCATCTTCCCTCCTCGAATGCGTTTGCTGCTTTATCCGAAATGGCATCGATCATCATCGATGGCATCATTCCCTCTGCTTCAACTTTAGCCGATTCTGGGCGATTTTTCAACTTAATACATCGGCATTCAATGATTTGACAAATGGCACACACGGACTTGTATACTTTGAGGGGACCATAATAATAACCCTGGACGTTGCGTTACGCTCGCAGGAAAAAATGCTCACCAGAGGTCATTCAGTAAGCCAACTCATAACTTTCCTGCGCCGCTCCCCTCGGGGCGCAAAACTCAAGGCGCGGGGCGCTTAAAAAAACAGAATTGCGGCGGCGCTGACCCCGGCGGCCGGGTCCGCCCCGTTTCCTTTTCCGGCCGTTTTGGGTATGATGATGAGCGGCGGGAGGATGCCTATGGACAAGGATAAGTTACGCAAGGTAGCGGATGCCGTCATCATCATCTTTCTCCTCGGGGTCTTCCTGAAGCTGGCCAAGCCAGCCCTTATCCCATTCTGCTTGGCCCTCTTACTGTCTTTTGCTTTGACGCCCGCCCTCGATTTCCTGGTCAGCTGGAAGGTCCCGAGATCTATCGCCATGGCCGCTATCCTGCTCTTGACGTTCATCTTCCTCTATCTCATGGGGGCCGTGTTCTACGCGAGCGGCAAGCAGTTCGCCTCGGAGCTTCCCTCGAACAACGAGATCCTGAAATCGTTACTGAACGGGGTGGACAAGATCATCCGGCACCCGCGGCTGAAGGCCGAGGCCTTGAGCTGGATCAACAACCTGACCGGGGAGAAGGTCGGGGGCTTCATCCTGTCCGCGCTCGGCCCGTTCCTCTCCTTCATGTCCGAGCTCCTGCTCGTCTTCGTCTTCATGATTTTCATCCTCGGCGGGCGCGGCCGGATGGAAAAGAAGATCGCCCAGGCCTTTTCGCCGGACCAGGCCTCGACGGTGGCCCAGGCCGTGCGCAGGATCGACCACCATGTCCAGAGGTACCTGGCCGTCAAGACCCTCATGTGCATCATCGTGGGAACCCTGACGACCGTCATCCTCGCCCTGTTCCATCTTCCTTTCGCCATTGTCTTCGGCGTCCTCGCCTTTCTCCTCAACTACATCCCGGCGCTTGGGTCCATCATCGCTACAGCCCTGCCGGTCCTGCTGGCCACGTTCTTCTTCAGCGATCTCGGCCCAGTCCTGGGGATCCTGGTCCTTCTGATGGCCATCAACTTCGTCCTGGGGAACATCGTCGAGCCCCGCCTTATGGGAAAGGGTCTGGGCCTGAGCCCGCTCCTCGTCTTTTTCTCCCTGTTCTTCGGGGCCTGGCTCTGGGGGATCCCGGGCATGATCCTGGCCGTTCCCATCCTGGCCGTCCTCAAAATCATCTTCAGCAACGTCCCGTCGCTCAAGATCCTTGCGGCAATGATGGGTTGACGGGGGGACGGGGGAAGCGGGTCAGAAGTCCATGCCCGCCCGGGCCTTGAGGCCCGGGTTCGGGAGCGGGGGGAAAAAGGACATTCCTCGCCTCATTCTGACTCCTGGTCCGTAAAGGAAAACAGAACATTCTCCCCTAGAAATCGGGTTTCCCCCATCTGCCCAGGAGGGTAGAACGTTGGATCCTGTTTTTTGGGACCGCTTATCCGAGTTTAAAAATGATGATAAGAATTCTGATGAATAACAGAATCCAGGCCACGCAAATAATAATCCAGGCGATCTTCTTGGCGACACCAACAAGAAACATGAATACGGTCAAAATGATCAAGAATCCGAGGGGATCGACAATATTGTCCGGGAAAATATTACGTGGGAATAACGGCTGAATGACCCTGATGATCCCTGAACCGATCTGATGGGCCAGGAAATAAATGAATGTGAGGATCTTATGCAGGATCCCATTCAGCGGTCTCAAACTCGTTGTTTCTTGCACGAATAAATTATTCATTTTTTTCGGGCCTCCCTTGCCGACAGCATTTCCTCATGATCTATCTGAACAAAGGCGTGAATTTAGAAATACATCATCAGATAGACTTTCTGCTCGCTGTTCCTTTTGTGAACATTCGGATAATCGCGAAGGTAGTTGTCCTTGTGGTAATACAAGTATTCAAATCCGAGGCTGAGATTGCTGACAAGTTTGACGGCAATTCTGGGTTTGAAGATGCCGATGACATTGTTCCCGGCCGGCCCGATATACGTGTGAAGCCAGTACAGGTAATAGATCGCCGTCACTTGTCCCCTGTCCGCAATATTCAGAGTGCCCTCATACTTGGCTTCGCCTCCGCCGGAATAATCATAATTCCGGCCAGGGATCCCGCCCTCCACAATATCAATATAAGACGAATCGCTGGCGCCGAGAGGGACGACCCCGAGATGGAATGCGGATTGAAAATTCGTATTCTTGGACAACTGCCACTTCGCGATGATTCCTCCACCGAAGCCCAGAGTGGCGAGTTCGAAGATCCTGCTGTCCCAGTAGTTATAATGTTGAAATGCCCCGATCAGGATGTCCCAATTCCCGGAATGAACGGTCTTGCCGAACAAAAGACCATACCCGGTGAGATTGTCCAGATATTTCTTATCCACATTTTTTCCATAGCTGAGATCTATCCGGAGCTTGAAGAAATCAAAAGGCTTCCGGGGCCGGATCTCAAACGGATCCCCATAATCCAGATGAATCCCTAAACTTCCGCATAGGCTCCCCGTCCCGAAGTTCGTCCCCTCATTGAAGAAATGCGTCCCGGCGTACAACGTGATATTGAGAGGTTCTTTCTGATAGACCTCTTTCGGAGTGACTCGCGTCATCTTTCCGTGCAAAAGTCTTTCGAGAGCTCTCCCGGGACTCATAATCGCAGCCGCAAATTCCCGGAAAAATCTCTCCCATCCGGTCGTTCGATCATCCAGGATATTCGAACCTAATCTGTAAAGGACTTCTCCAAACAAGGCGCCGCTGAGAGTCGTGTTGATAATATCGTTATACGACGGCCGCGTCGTTTCCCCGAAATACTCCCATATCAAACTTCCCATAAAGGCAAAAGGCATGGATTCCCAGTAACTGTATCCGTTCGCCCGAGCAGCATCAAAATACATGCCCCCGGAATAGGGATGAAAGAAAAAATTCATGCCCAACCGGTCTGTATCCCATTCCCAGCCCGTTTTTATGTTATATTTCCAGCTTGCCGGTCCTATGTGCGACCAGGAATAATTAAAAACAAACCGATCAACCGCCCAAATAAAAGCATCCGCTGAGATCACCCTGAGAGCGACCTCCCACACGGGGGATCTCTTGTTATACTCCGGGTCGTCATTCCGCAGCCGAACGGGCGCCTCGGTAAACGGCTGTTGTTGGAGGGAAAATGCGATGGGCCCAGAGCCGCCTCCATTCACGCTGTCGGTGTTTGTTCGAAACGAAGATAAACAAAAATTCGCACCATAGGCTTGCGGGGGCTGATGCGATCCCGGCCGCGGAGGATCGTTGCTCCCGGATAATAGGCCCCCGTATGCGTGTGATCCGCCACTGATGAAGGCCGCGAAAAAGGCCAGAGCCATCAGCGCGGATTTCCATTGACACCCGCAGAAACGCTGCCTTTCGTGTTCCGTCACGGCATCCTCCCTGACAGAGACATTGTGGTTACTTTTCTAGGTTGATGTCGAAGGTTGCTGCAACCCCGGCCAAAAAAACCGGCACAAGGATCGCGCATCTGCGATTCATGGGCCGCCTTATCTTCATCGCCGGCCCCGAGAAGATGCTTCTCGGGGCCGGCGGGAAGTGCTCGATAAACGCTCGACTCACCCCAGCCCTACTCCTGCTTGATCTCTTTCTTTTTGGGCGGCGGGGCCTGCTTGGGCGGCTGGACGACCCGTTTGACCTGCGCGGTATCCTGGATATGCCGTGTGGTCAACTGCTGCTTCTCAGCCTGATGCTGTTTCTGCAATTGGGCGGTTTTGGCCTGGTAGTCCTTCTGGACCTTCGCTTTTGCAGCCGTGTCGCGGATCTGCGCTTGTGCCGCGGCGCTCTTGCTCTGCATGTTCTTCAGCTCTTGCGCCTGGGTTTTCTCGAGGAGGGCCTTTTCCTCGGCTTGCCGCTTCGTAACGGCCGCGGCTTCCGCGTTGATGGGCTGTTGTGCTCGAGGCTCGAAGACCTTGGCCGTAGCCAGCTCTTGTTTGGCTTGGTCCCTGTTCAAAACGACCTTTGGCTTTGCGGTTTCGTTTTCCCGGATGGCCGGCCGGAACATCTGGACCTCTTGGCCCACGACCTTCGTGCGTCCCGGCTGCCGGGCATCCTGCATCGCGTATGTGGGGATGGCCCGCCCGGTGATTCGGCGGATCTCATCTTGCCCGATTCCTTCGTTGATGATCCTGTTGTTGCGGGTGTAGATGTTGTTGTGCATCGATGTGCTGTTGACGATCGTCTGGTTGCGTTCGAACGGAAGGACATAGGGATTGAGATTCTGGTCCTGAAAATGCGGGCCTTGGATGAAGACCCAGAAATTGAGGGGAATGTTGATCGAGAGCGAATTGAAATTCATTCCGGCGCTGAACTCGATGCCAGGCGGAAGAGGCGCCCAGCCCATGTATTGGTCATTCGACCTCCAGGTCACCCAGGCGGGGCCCCAGACCGTGCCGGGAACCCAGAACCAGCCGATGTCGTTATCCCAGTCCCAGCGGCCATAATGGAAGGGAATATCTCCCCATTCCTCGTTCGCGATCCAGGTCCAGCCGTCGTCGGTCCAGACCCAATGTCCATCGCTATAAGGCCGCCAGCGGTAGCCCATATGCCTGGGGGTCCAAACGTTGCCGTAGGGATTGAGGCTGACCCAGCTTCCATAGGGGGACAAACGATCATAAAAGTAGGACGTATCTTCTTGTTGAAGACCGGAGACAATGGGACTTCCCCCGCTAGGGGAATAGCCGATCTTGGGCGAAGAAAAATACCCAGCGTAGCCCGCCGTGATCACAAGGATAACAGGAATGATCCAGAGGAATTTCTTCATATTCGTCCTCCTTCAATAAATAAGTAATGCGAAATGCGTGCCAATCAATATTCGTTATTCCCTCTCCGTTCTCATGAATGCGAATTGCGTTTAACGCCCTACTAGCCCTGATACACGCGGTGAAAAGGACGGCCCGGTCCTAACAATCATTTCGGGATAGCTTGGCAGGCAATATGCTTTTTTCCAGGAAATGTGCGGTTTTTAAGGACATTTGCTGGGAAGGAAGCCGGCTCAATTCGTAGTGCCGGGCTGCCCCGTGGTCTAAAAATGGTGATTCTCAACCTGTTGAGAATCCTCGAAGAACTTGGCATGATAATTGCTCTAAAAAAGCACGGTCTCTCCCGAATCCATCGCGCCATCTGAGAACGGAAGGGTGCAGGACGGCGAGGGGCAAAAGAAAAAAGGAGGTTTCTATGCTTTGGACAATCGTGCTCATCCTGTTTGTTTTATGGCTCCTGGGGCTTTTCGCGTTCCACGCCGGCGGCCTGATCCACATTCTTCTGGTCATCGCCTTGATCGTCGTGGTCGTACGACTGTTACAGGGCCGGAGAGTTCTTTAGCGGAGAGAACGCCAGAAGGAGAAGCCGCTGGCCCAGCCGGCAGGGAGGATCCATCAGCAGGAAACCCGTGCGGAAGACGTGATCACGGCGTTCGACGCCGGGGGAGGCTGTTTCTCCACGGGCGATATCATCCGCATGGAGGGCTAGACCTATGAAGCTTATGGGAATTATTCTCATCGTTCTGGGAGTCTTGGCTCTGGTCTATCAGGGTATCCAGTATACGACCAGGGAGAAAATCCTCGATATCGGTTCCCTCAAGGTCACGGCCGATACAAAAAGGACGATCCCGCTACCTCCCATTGTCGGAGGAGTCGCGCTGGTGGCGGGGATCGTGATGATCGTCTTGGACCGCAGAAAGACATCATAGAATCTTCGCGGAGCCCACTCCCCATGAACGAATGAGGGAAGGCAATTGACTTTCGCAGGAGCGAGGATCGATCATGGCTAGAGCCGGATCAGGTGTCAGAAAGAGAGTTTGGGGAAAAGTCGTCATAGCCCTGGTGGTGGGCGGGGTCGTCATCGGCTCGCTTATTTTTTGGCAGAGATATGCCCTGGCCATATGGTACATGGAAGGAAACAAAAAAGTGCAGGAAGTCGTGATCCTCACCATGCTGGAAAACGCGAGACCGCTCATAGAGAAAGAGCTGAAAATGACTCTTCCCGAAAAGATCCTGAGCTCAATAGCAGGCAAAAGAAATCAAAAAGAGAGACAAACGGGTGCGCTCCAAGATGTCAGAACATTCGGCGAGTTAAGTTTTGAGAATCATTGGCTCAAATTCAAAGATGTGCATCATTCAGCTTCTCTGAACGGTTTTGATCTCCATGGACTCAGCTATGCGCTGGAATGGAGCCGCGGAAATGCGGCCGAGGTTTTAACGGCCTTCAACATCAATGTCTTGAAAAGAGAAGTTGGCAAGATGCAGATCAATGAATCCTGCAGCTATTTCACCGAACTGAGACTCTACGTCGAGAAAAGAGCTAAAAAGAACTGATGGGGGAGGCTGAGAAGCCGTCCCACCGGTGATGAAGGAGGAAGGGCCGTGTCTTTAATAAAAGCGGCGGGGGGGGGGATTGCCGCGAAGACGGCCGGGCTCCATCTCACAGGATCAGTGAGACGTCCGATACATTTTGTCGAGGACTTTGCTGAGATCTAGGAAATCATCATTTTTTTGGCTTAAGAATCGCGGCAACAAGAGATGGGCGAGTTCGATGGTGCTCTTCTTTCGATCCGGGATCACAAGGACGACATAGATCTCCGTGAGGAGTCCACGGAGTCGCTGCATCTGCTGAAGCTCTTTCCGGTCCGACACTGAGAGAACAGCGATAGAATCCGGTTCTATCGGCCTCCGAAGTCTCTCCCTGAAGTCATCCAGTCTTTGGAAGAGTTCTATTTTACTTTCTGGGATCACCTTATGGACGGCCGCCTCAAGTCTCATTCTATTTTGATCATCCCCAGTTGAATAAAAAAACAGTTTCATGGGATTTAACCTTCCCCTTCAAAAACGAATCTGCGCCATTTCTCTTTCTGCCGACTGAATCCTTATCAAGAAACATGCCAAATTCATTAAACCAGACGATCCGTTTTTTATGGGGTAAGGAGATTGGATGAGCCGCTTTCCCTCGGAACCGGCAGCAAGATGTTCGCTTAACGAGTACTCATTCCTGTAAATAAGGACCCATTCCCTGTTATTTTAAAGGCCGTGACCGGCGTTAGACCGGCTAACGCACAACCGTTTGCCGGTATTTTTTTAGCAGAGTATAGAATCTCGAGCGAGACAAGCCGGACATCCGGCAAGCTTTGTTGTTATCTCCGCCTACAAAAGAGATCAGGTCCCTCAAATACTGACGCTCGGCTTCAGAAACTGCGGCTTTCCGGATCTCTTTCAATTTGGGCGGCACTTTGGGAACGCTCGAGCGTATCTCCGGCTTACCCGAATTTTTCGGCATCTCCGAGAAAGAGTTCCGGGCCACCTGAATACGAATATAGGTCGGAAGGTGTTTGGGGAACAGCATGGGTTCTTCTTTTGCCGAAAGCAGAGCTTTCTCCAGAGCCTGGATGAGTTCTCGCACGTTGCCGGGCCATTGATATTCGGTCACGATATCCCAGAATTCAGGAGAAGCCCCTTTGGGGACCATTTCGAACCGCTCGCATAGGTCCTTCATATAAAAGACCGTCAATTTTTTGATGTCTTCGGGAATTTCTCTCAGCGCAGGTGATTCGATCATAAGAGTCCGGAGGCGGAAGAGGAGATCTTCCCGGAATCGTCCCTCCCCGACCATGGTTTCCAGATTCCTGTTTGTCGCCGCCACAAGCCTGAAATCGCTCTCGATTTCTTTGCGCCCCCCGACAGGACGGAAGCGGTGCTCTTGAATGACCCGGAGGAATTTTTTTTGGATCAATAAAGGCAGTTCCCCGATCTCATCCAAGAAAAGAGTCCCTCCCGCGGCCTGCATGATCAACCCTTCCTCACTCGTTTCAGCCCCGGTGAAAGCTCCCCGCGCGTGCCCGAAAAGGACGCTTTCAACAAGCGTCTCGGGAAGCGCCGTGCAATCGACGACCACAAAATTTCTTCTAGCCCGAGAGCTGTTGTAATGGATAGCCTTCGCAAAAAGCTCTTTCCCGGTTCCGGTCTCGCCGGTGATGAGAACATTCACGTTGCTGCCGGCGGCCTGGGTCACGAGTTCCAGACAAGACGTGATCTTTGGCGAATCTCCGATAATGCCGCTCCTCCTCAAAGCGATCGACGGCTTCCCCGGTGCTCTTTCCGCCCGATATTCCAGAGCCCGGAGAATGGGCAGTTTGATGGCTTCGAACGAGGCCGGCTTTTCCAAATAATCCCAGGCCCCGGAGCGGATGGCGCGTTCGGCCTCATCGGGATCGCCCAGCCCGGTGATCACGATGATTTCCGGGGAAGATAGGGCGGCCTTAAACTTCGGAATGATGTCCAGGCCGCTTCCGTCGGGCAAGCTCACGTCGATAAAAACGATATCGAATGGCTCGGATTCGACTTTCTTGAGCCCCTCCCGGAGGAGGTGCGTCGAAACGGGGTGATGCCCTAATCGGGTGACGACGTTCGCGATCCAGTCGCGGATCAGCTTATCATCATCGATGATCAGAACCGTAGCCATGGGGTTTCCTGCGTCAATGATCCAAAGGAAATCCTATAAAACAAGAAAAGATTTGTCAAGCCCGGGCAGAGGCGTCAGGATAAGGGACTGGGCCGTGGATCTGAACCCGGTCGAAATGATGGAACAGCACCCGGTGGAGGACCGTGCGCTGATGATGACGGCCGGGCGTCCCGCTCAGCTTTCCCGGACCTTGGCGATGGAGCAGACGCGGTCCTTGCCGTCGAGGTTGATGATGCGCACGCCCTGGGTCGCCCGGCCGGAGGAGCGCACCTGGGTCGTCGGGATGCCGATGACCTTGCCCTCGACGGTGATGACGAGGAGGTCCTCCTCGTTGATGCCGACCATGCCCAAGGCGTGGCCGATCTTGGGCGTGATGCGCAAATTGAGGACACCCTGCCCGCCGCGATGCTTGAGCGGGTACATGTCCGCGGCCGTCTTCTTGCCGTAGCCGCGCTCGCTCGCCGTGAAGATGAACTTGTCGTCCGGGCCGACGATGATCATGCCGATGACCCGGTCCTTGGGTTTGAGCCGGATGCCCCGCACACCCGAGGCCGTGCGGCCCATCGGCCGGACGTCCGACTCTTTGAAGCTCAGGGCCCGGCCGAGCTTCGTCCCGATGACGATGTTGTTCTTGCCCGTCGAAAGCTGGGCCGAGAAAAGCTCGCTCTTCGGGCGCAGGTTCACGGCCAGGATGCCGCCGCGCCTGACGTTCTTGAAATCCGACAAGCGCGTCTTCTTGATGATGCCATCCGAGGTCAGCATGACCACGAACTGGTTCTCGCTGAACTCCTTGACGGCCACGACGCTCGCCGGTTTCTCATTGGGCTGGAACTCGACCAGGTTGGCGATGGGCTTGCCCCGGCCCGAAACGCCGACGTCGGGCACATCGAGGGCCTTGAGCCAGTAGAGCCGGCCCTGGTTGGTGAAGACGAGGAGGTAGCTGTGGGTCGAGCAGACGTAGAGGTCCTCGACGATGTCCTCGGCCTTCATCTCGATGCCCCGGCGCCCCTTGCCGCCCCGCGCCTGGAACTTGTACGAGGTGAGCGACGTCCGCTTGATGTAGCCGCTCGAGGTGTAGACGACGGCGACATCTTCTTCCTTGACCAGGTCCTCGGGCCGGAGCTCCGAGACGGCCTCGTCGCGGATCTCGGTCCGCCGCTCGTCGCCGTATTCCTCCTTGATCTCCTTGAGCTCCTGGACGATGATGGCATAGACGAGCCGCTCGTCCTTGAGGATGCGCCGGAGCTCCGTGATCCTCTTCTTCAGGGCGGCGTACTCCTCCTGGATCTTGAGCCGCTCGAGCTGGCTCAGGCGCTGGAGCTGGAGCTCGAGGACGGCCTGGGCCTGGAGCTGGGTCAGGCCGAACTTCTCCATGAGGCCGCGCCGGGCCTCGTCGACCGTCTTCGAGGCGCGGATGAGCTTGATGACGGCATCGAGGTTGTCGAGGCAGATGACCAGGCCTTCCAAAATGTGGGCCCGTTCCTCGGCCTTGCGCAGCTCGAAGCGCGTCCGCCGCAGGATGACCTCCTTGCGGTGGGCGATGAAGTACTTCATCATGTCGATGAGGCTGAGCGTCTTCGGCTGCTTGTCGACGATGGCCAGCATGATGATGCCGAAGGAGACCTGGAGCTGGGTGTGCTTGTAGAGGTTGTTGAGGATGATCTCCGGGAGCTCCCCGCGCTTGACCTCGATGACGATGCGCATGCCCTCGCGGTCGGACTCGTCCCGGATGTCAGCGACCCCCTCGATCCGCTTCTCGTTGACGAGCTCGGCGATCGACTCGAGCAGGCGCGATTTATTGACCTGGTAGGGGATCTCGGTGACGACGATCTTGTCCTTCTCGCCCTTGGCCCCCCGCTCGATGACGGTCTTGGCCCGGAGGTGGAGGATGCCCTTGCCGTCCTTGTAGGCGTCGAGGAAGCCCTGGCGGCCGTAGATGATGCCGCCCGTCGGGAAGTCCGGGCCCTGGACGAACTTCAGGATGTCTCTCAGCGAGGCGTTGGGGTGCTCGATGAGGTGGATGACGCTGTCGCAGACCTCGGTGAGGTTGTGGGGCGGGATGTTCGTGGCCATGCCGACGGCGATGCCGTTGCCGCCGTTGACGAGGAGGTTCGGGAACTTCGACGGCAGGACCTCCGGCATGGTCAGGCTCTCGTCGTAGTTCGGAATGAAGTTGACCGTTTCCTTGTCGATGTCGGCCATGAGCTCGTGGGCCAGCTTCTTGAGCCGGACCTCGGTGTAGCGCATGGCCGCCGGCGGGTCGCCATCGATCGAGCCGAAGTTCCCCTGCCCGTCGACGAGGATGTAGCGCAGGCTGAAGTCCTGGGCCATGCGGACGAGCGTATCGTAGGCGGCCTGGTCGCCGTGGGGGTGGTATTTTCCGATGACGTCGCCGACGATACGCGCCGATTTCTTGTAGGGCTTGTTGTAATAGGTCCCGCTCTCGTACATGGCGTAGAGGACGCGGCGGTGGACCGGCTTGAGGCCGTCCTTGATGTCGGGGATGGCCCGGCCGATGATGACGCTCATGGCGTAGTCGAGATACGACCGGCGCATTTCCTCTTCGAGGCCGACGACCGGGTGGTGCTCTTTCTGTTCGCTGTCCATGGGAACTCCTTCTCGGCTCCGCCGGCCGGCGGGGGGCTCAGACGTCAAGGTTCAGGGCCTCCAGGGCGTTCGTTTCGATGAATTTCTTGCGCTCGTCGACCTCGTCGCCCATGAGGATGCCAAAGATGCGGTCGGCCTCGGCGGCGTCGACGACGGAGACCTTGAGGAGGGAGCGGCGCTCCGGGTCCATCGTCGTCTCCCAGAGCTGGGTCGGGGTCATCTCGCCCAAGCCTTTATAGCGCTGGATGTTGATGCCCTTCTTGCCCCTCTCGAAGAGGTAGTCGAGGAGCTTGTTCTCGTTCTCCAGGATCTCTTTCTCCGCGCCGTCGCCGTTGGTCAAAACGGCGTAGGGGCCCTTGATGCCCTCGAGCTCCTGAGAGATCCGGTAGAGGTTCTTGTAGTCGGCGGAGGTCACGAGGTCCATGCCGATCTTGCCGCTGACGGACAGGCCGTTGAGCTGGTAGCCGAACTCGATCTCGAAGACGCCGTACTCCTCGTCGCGGCCGAGCTTCGTCGTGAAGCCCTTCTCGGCGATGAGCTTCATGACCCTCTCGACGTTCTTCTTGGAGCTCAGGAACTCCTGGCCGTCGACGCCGTTGCGGATGAGGAGGTCGATGAGGAAGAGCGGGTAGTTCTTGCGCTCGAAGAACTGGGCGTAGCTCTTCTTGGCCATGAGGTTACGGAAGAATTTGCGGAACTTGTCGCCCTCGAGGACTTCCTTGCGGTTACCGGCCCGGACCTTGAACTCCTCGGAGATCTTGCGGACCATGAATTTCTCATACTCGCGCTCGTCCTTGAGATACTGGACGTCCCGGCCCCGGGTGACCTTGTAGAGGGGCGCCTGGGCGATGTAGAGGTGGCCGCGTTCGATGAGCTGGGCCATCTGCCGGTAGAAGAAGGTCATGAGGAGGGTCCGGATGTGGGAGCCGTCGACGTCGGCGTCGGTCATCATGATGACCTTGTGGTAGCGGAGCTTGTCCATCCGTTCCTCGCTCTCTTCGACGCCGATGCCCAGGGCGGCGAACATCGTCCCGATCTCCTCGTTCTTGATGATCTTGTCGAACCGGGCCTTCTCGACGTTGAGGATCTTGCCCTTGAGCGGCAGGATGGCCTGGAAGCGACGGTCGCGGCCCTGCTTGGCCGAGCCGCCCGCGGAATCGCCCTCGACGATGAAGATCTCGGAGGTGGCCGGGTCGCGGTCCTGGCAGTCGGCGAGCTTCCCGGGGAGCGAGGTCGACTCGAGGACGCCCTTGCGCCGGGCGAGCTCGCGGGCCTTGCGGGCGGCTTCCCGGGCCCGGGCCGCGTCGATGATCTTCATGACGATCTTCTTGGCGACCGTCGGGTTCTCCTCGAGGTAGGCCGACAGCTGCTCGTTGACGATGGACTCGACGATGCCCTTGACCTCGGAGTTGCCGAGCTTCGTCTTCGTCTGGCCCTCGAACTGGGGGTCGTGGAGCTTGATGGAGAGGACGGCCGTCAGGCCTTCGCGGCAATCGTCGCCGGTGATGTTCTCGCTGAGGTCCTTGAGGAGGTTATGGGAGCTGGCATACGTGTTGAGGGACCGGGTCAGGGCCGCCTTGAAGCCGATGAGGTGGGTCCCGCCCTCGGTCGTATTGATGTTATTGACGAAGGAGTAGATCGTTTCGGCGTACGACATGTTGTACTGGAGGGCGAGGTCGACGAAGACGCTCTCCCGCTCCCCCTCGAACAGGATGGGCTTGGGATTGATCGTCTGCTTGCTCTGGTTGAGGTACTCGACGAACTCGCGGATGCCGCCCTTGTACTGGAAGTCGTGGGACTTGCTGGTCCTCTCGTCGGCGATCGTGATCCTAAGGCCCTTGTTGAGGAAGGACAGCTCCCGCAGCCTCTGGGCCAGGATCTCGAAGTTGTACTCGACCGCCTCGAAGATGTCCTCGTCGGGCCAGAAGGTGACTTTCGTTCCGGTCTTCTTGGTCTTGCCGATCTGTTTCAGCTTGCTGACGGGGATCCCCCGCTCGTAGCTCTGGGTGAAGATCCCGCCGTCCCGCTTGACCTCGAGGTCGAGCCTCTTCGACAGGGCGTTGACGACCGACACGCCGACGCCGTGGAGGCCGCCCGAGACCTTGTAGCTTTTCTGGTCGAACTTGCCCCCGGCGTGGAGCATGGTCATGACGACCTCGGCGGCCGACTTCTTCTCCTTCTTGTGCTGCTCGACCGGGATGCCGCGGCCGTCGTCGATGACCGTGATCGAGTTGTCGACGTGGATGATGACGTCGACCTGGGTGCAATAGCCGGCCAGGGCCTCGTCGACGCTGTTGTCCACGACCTCGTAAACGAGGTGATGGAGGCCCTCGGGACCCGTGCTGCCGATGTACATGGCCGGCCGCTTCCGGACGGCCTCGAGTCCTTTCAGGACCTTGATGCTTTCAGCGGTATATTTTTGTTCCTTCATGTCCGTCCACGTTGTGAAGAAATGCGGGTCTCCGGCGCGGGGACGTCAGGGCACCCGGTGGGCATTTTTCAAGACTTTATTATAGCAAAAAAAGGGCCCAAAAGTAAAGCCTTTTTTCTCATTTTCTTTAATTTTAATTAATTTATTATCTGGAATTTAAGATCATCCCAGCCCTCCTGCTGCGCGCCCCTTTCCGGCGACACGAAAAAGGACGTCCGAGGGGGGCCTTTTTTCTCACAGTTAGCAGCGGCCCGGGGCCCCTCGGCGGCCGAAAAAAGATGGACAGCCCGCTCCTTGGGGGCTGTCCCTGGGCAATCGTTTTCGATATAATTCCCCACAGCGAGGACGCCATGCCGGCCAACCTGCCGCCCGAATATCATAAGATCGAAAGCGAGCTCCGGACGGCCCGCGATCCGCGGGAGAAGATCGACATCTACGAGCGGCTGATCGCGGTCATTCCGCATCACAAGGGCACGGACAAGCTCATCGCCATGTACCGGCAGAAGATCGCCAAGGCCAAGGAGGAGATCGAGCGCCGGCCGTCGACCGCCAAGCACGGCGCCACGCACAAGATCGAGAAGTCCGGGGCCGGGCAGGTCGTCCTCGTGGGCCCGCCGAACGCCGGCAAGTCCCTTCTCGTCAAGGTCCTCACGGGCGCGGAACCGGAGGTCGCCGCTTACCCCTTCACGACACTTCGCCCGGCGCCCTACATGATGCCTTTCGAGAATATCCAGGCCCAGCTCATCGACACGCCGCCCGTGATGCCTGACTTCATGGAGACCTGGTTCCCCGAGATGGTCAAGATGGCCGACGCGGTCCTTCTCGTGGCCGACCTCTCCGATCCGGCGGCCGCCGATGTCCTCGACGGCATCATCAAGCGGCTCAGGGAGCGGAAGGTGGAGTTTGTCCCGGCGGACACCGCCATCCCGCCCGAGCGGTTCCCTTTCCTCAAGCGGGCGGCCATCGCGGCCAACAAGATCGACGCCGAGGGCGCGGCGGCCCGCTTCGAAGAGCTCGGTGCCCTTCTCGAAACGCCGGCCGAAAAGATCCCCGTGTCTGCGGCCTCCGGCCGGGGGCTCGAGGAGCTGCGAAGGACGATCTTCCGCCTCCTCCACATCATCCGTGTCTACAGCAAGGTCCCGGGGAAAAAGCCGGAAAGGGCCTCTCCTTTCACCTTGCGCAAAGGGATCACGGTCCTCGAAATGGCCAGGGCCGTCCACAAGGACTTTGCGGAAAAGCTCGCCTTCGCCCGCGTCTGGAGCCATGGAGGCGGGATCGAAGGGCTCCGCGTCACGCGCGACCACGTCCTCGCCGACGAGGATATCGTCGAACTCCACTTATAGGAACCAGTCCTCCGGGGGCATTCTCTCCGTCGGGTCGCGGGTTTGTCCCGGCGAGCCAACCCCGCTTCGGTTCCGGGCTTCGCTCTCCCCTACCTTCGGTCGGGGATCCGTGCCCGCTCAGCCCTCCACACGCCCTCCTCCGAGAACGTCCCCATCGACTGGCTTAATTATATTTGAGCGCGGGCTAGCACGGTGCATAAATAAAGAGCCGAGGGAAATGGCCGGAACGTCATGCGCGGTTTAGCCTTCCCGAAAAGTTTTTCGAGGGCACCCTCAAGAGAGGGTACCCTCTCTTGAGGGCGGCGAGGATGTCTGAGCAAGATCTGGCAAAGGAGGTTGGATAAGAAAAAAACGGGAGCATTAAGTCCCGTTTTTTCAATAGGCCGCTCGTTCTCAAATCGCAGAGCAAGTTCCGCAGACGCCGAGAAAGAACTCTGAGGGAAAGGCGTGAAAAACCGCGCTCCGGAGTGGAGGCCATTCCCTCGGCTCATCCCGTAGACGCGCCGGGAGAGAATCCGTCCGGACTTTGCACTCAGCGGAAATTGAGCGCGGGCTGGCCGCTCATGTCCATGACGGCCATGAACAGGAGCTGGGCGATGTCCTCCATGATCTCAGGCGTCACGACATTGATGTTGTCGTGGGGCGTATGATAGGTCGGCCGGCCCGGGTTGAAGCCGTAGGAACCGAAGGTCAGCGCGGGCACGCCTTTCCAGAAAAACCAAGCCGCGTCCTCCCTGGGCCGGCCGGGAAATGCCGCCGGCCCCGTCGAGAGAGTCCGGTGAATGTAAGTGTTGTTGGCTTTTTCGATGTAGCTCCAGAAGGCGGGATAGGTCTTGCCTCCCGAGGCCGAGATCTTGTCGCCGCTGCCGGGGCCTTCCATGTTGATCATCACAACGGTCTTGTCGAGCGGGAAGAGGGGGTGCTCCGTGTAGTATCTTGACCCGGTCACGCCCTGGACCTCGCTCTGTTCCTCGCTGCCGAAGAAAGCGAAGACGACGGTCCGCTTCGGCTTGACGGCGCACCTGGCCATGGCCTCGGCGATCCCCAGCCCGACGGCGACCGCCGTCGCGTTGTCGTTGGCCCCCGGCATGACCTCCCACATCCGGCCGAGGTGGTCGAGGTGTCCGGCGATCAGGATGACCTCGTCCTTGAGGACCGGGTCCGTCCCGGGGATCGCTCCGAGGACGTTGAAGCCGATCCCGTCGGGGTGATGCTCGGTCACATTCTTGATCATGAAGGTCTTGCCCGTGTCGAAGGACTGGGGCTTGAGCTCCTTGCGGATCCTGCCCACGGTGTCCCTGTAGGTTTTGTCCGTCCCGGCGAAGACGTCGTTGACGACGGCCTGCCCGACGTGATGGTAAATGAACCCTTCCACGTAGGCGTTGTTGGGGTTGCCGATGGGCCCATAGTTGTAGAGCATGCCCTTCGCGCCGTGGGCAACGGCGTTCTTGAGCTTGTACTGGTGGAAGGAATAGGGCCGCCATTTCATGAACAGGTCCAGCGTCTTCTCGCCCGGGCTGACCGGCACCTCGGAATCCATGAGGACGATCTTGCCCTTGACGTCCACGCCCTTGTAATCGTCGTAGCCAAGCTCGGGTGCGGTGATGCCATATCCTACAAAGACGACATCGGCGGTCAGTTCGCCCGACCCCGACGTCCCGCCGGGGATGAACTCGTCCTCGTAGCGGTAAGACTTCTTGATGACGTCTTTCTTCTCCGGGATCAGCATGACACATTCGCCGCCCGGGAAGACCCTGGTGTAGGGATTGGGGAAATTCTGGCGGTAGGTCCCGTTTTCGCCCGCGGGCTGAACGCCCCATTTCCGGAGAAGGGATTCGACCCAGGCCGCGCAGTCCTCGAACTCCCTGGTCCCGGTCAGCCGGCCGCCGTACTTCTCGGAAACGAGCTCCTTGACGTAATCGTAGAGCACGTTGCTCGAGACGAGGTGCATGGCCTCGACGATCTTCGACTGGTCGTCCGCCGGCTTTTGAATTTCCTGAGCCGATAGGGAGAGAAAGCCGGAGAAGGCCAGAAGCGCGGCCAGGGCCGCGAAATAGCGGAACTTTTTCATGCCGTCCTCCTTTCGAAAAAAGCGAAGGAGCTATCTTAATCAAATGAAGAGAGCAAAGGCAAGCCGGGCGGGCAACGAGGCTTAATTGAATTATTCGGACGGGTGGCCCGGCGCGCAAAAAGAACTGAGGGGAATGGCCGGAATATCATGCGCCGCTTGTTCTTTCCGAAGCGCTTTTGGAGAAATTAGCGGACGCAGGGGGGATGTCCCGGAGAAAACATTGAGCGCGACGCGGGCAGGGTCCCTCGCCCCTTGGGCGAGGGGTGCGGAGCGATCACAGAGTGGGATTCCTCGCTGGGGAATCCCACGCTTTTCGAAGGGACTCCCTCCGAGTCCGTGACCTCTAAAGGCGCACGGCCAGGCCGCCGCTGATCATGAACCCGTCGAAGACGCCGGCGTCGACGAGGAGATGGATGTTCTTCGTCACCATCGCCTTCAGGCCGAAGTTCAGCTGGAGGAACGGGAGGAAGTTCGGGAATTTCGTGTCGCTTTGGTCCTTGAGCTGCCGGAGGGTCTTTGAATCCGATCCACTGATCGTCTGGGGCGTGACCGCGCCTCCGGCGAGCTGGCCGGAATAGCTGTACGACAACGTCGAATCGTCCAGGGCCTTGGCCGTCGTGATGCCGCCCCCGAACGTGATGTAGGGGTGGACCACCGCGCGCGGGAAAATGTCCCAGCGGAAGGTCAGCAGAAAGGCCGTCGCCTTGATCACCGCGCTGGCGGCGGCCGTCCCGTCGAATGTCGCCGTTTGGGACGTGCCCGAGTCCTGGAGTCCCATCTGGGACGTCACGGAAGGAAGGACCTTGAAAGTGCTCTGCTCGACCGAGACGCCCAGGCTGAACGAGCCGTTCCGCGAGGGATAGAAGCGGACGCCGAAGCCGAAATCGTGGCCGCTGGAATCGAACCGGACCGTCTGGTTGTAGCTCGTTTCGTTCAGGCCCGGATAGCTGCCCTGGATGTTCGAAAGGATCCTGTCCCTGATCTCGGACTTTGTCGCGTCGCTGATGAGGTCCCTGGCCAGGCCGCCGAGCAGGTTCAGGCTCCACTGGCCGTAATGGGCGCTGAACTCGAAGTGCCCCTGGGCCCGGAGCGACGGGGCCATGACCAGAAGAAGGGACAAAAGGCTTACCAGAAGTATCGGACGGGCGGTCTTTTTCATGTTTTTCCTCCCTGACGGACATCATACATCATATTTTAGTCGGGGCGGTAGGCCGTTCTGCCGATCCCAACACCCAAAAAAGGGCGCGCCAGGGTGGGACCCAGCCGGCCGGGCGGGATCCCGGCCTGGATCAGGTTGATTTGGGCGTCTGATTCTGCTATCGTGACATGTCTCCGAAGTCCGAAATCAAGGAGGTCCCGATGACCAGACAGATCCTTCTGACGTTATTCGTGGCTGGTTCCTTCCTGGCCGGCCTGGCGATCGCCCAGACGCCGGCGGCGGCCACCAAGGTCCTCATGAAAACGAGCAAGGGCGACATCACGATCGAGCTCAACGCGGCCAAGGCGCCGGGCACGGTCAAGAACTTCCTGTCCTACGTCAAGGATAAATTCTACGATGGCACGATTTTCCACCGGGTCATGCCGAACTTCATGATCCAGGGCGGAGGCATGACGGCCGAGCTGCACGAGAAGGATGCGAAGGCCCCGATCAAGAACGAGGCGGCGAACGGATTCAAGAACTACCGGGGGACGATCGCCATGGCCCGGACCGGCGTCGTGGACAGCGCGACCTGCCAGTTCTTCATCAACCTCAAGGACAACAGCTTCTTGGACCACAAGAGCGACACGCCGGACGGCTTCGGCTACTGCGTCTTCGGCAAGGTCGTGGCCGGGATGGACGTCGTCGACGCCATCGCCAAGGTCAAGACCGGGACGAAGCGCGGCATGGGGGACGTCCCCTTGGAGACCGTCACCATCCTGTCCGTCGAGGTCATCGGCGGAAAATAAGGAGCCCGCTCAGGGCTTCGACGCCGGCGGAGATCGGGCGGCGGCCCATGTTTGACTGGGTGTTCGCTTTCCTTCATCTGGGCGGCCTCCTGGCTGCCCTCGGCTACGCCGTTTACTCCCTGGCCCGGGGGAACGTTCTCCGTTTCGCCCTGATCATCGTTCTCCTGACGGCCTATTACTACTTTGTCCTCCATCCTGCCGTCGTCAAGGAGATCACTCGCCGGCGGGGCCTCAGGAAAAAGGGCTGAGAGCGCCGATTTACTTTTTCGTCCAAAGAGTCTATCATTCAGGTGGGAGATTTGTGCATGAATAAGACCCAGATACCGAAAATCGTGCGCTGCGGCCTGGCTACCGCGCTCCTGTTGCCGGCCCTGTGCCTCCCCGCCCGGTCACAGTCTCTCGACAAGGACCTGGAGACGGCCATCAGGTCCATCAGCGCCTCAGAAGCCTATGAGGCTGTCCGGACCCTCGCTTCCCCGGCATTCGGCGGCCGCCTGACGGGCGACGCCGGATTCACCGCCGCCGCCAAGTGGGCCGCCGGCAGGTTCAAAGCGTGGGGGCTCCGGCCCCTGAATGCCCGAGATGGCTATCTCCAGCCCTTCCCGTCCCCTTGCACGATCGTGGACAAGGCCGAGTTGACGCTCCTCCTCCCCGAAGGAACGCCGGATCCCGGGAAGGCCCCATCCTACAAGGAGATGAAGCTCGCCCCCGAGAAAGACTTCCTGCCGCTCCTCTACTCGGACAGCGGCGACCGGACGGCCGAGACGGTTTTCGCCGGATGGGGCATCTCGGCGCCGGAGCTCAATTACGACGACTACGCCGGGATCGACGTCAAGGGGAAGTTCGTCCTCTGCTTCCGGGGCACCCCGGACGGCGACAAAAAATACCAGTATTATGACGAGCACCGGACCCGGATGAAAACGGCCCGGGACAAGGGCGCGCTCGGGATCGTCTACATCTATTCCGAGATCGCCTCCAATCCCAACGGGGACTGGCTCGAGGGATTCACCCCGGCCATGATCAGCGAAAAGGTCATGGACACGGTCCTCAAGGAGGTCGGCTCGAGCTCGGCGGACCTCAAGAAGTCCCTGACGACCTACAAGCGGCCCATCTCGTTCCCCCTCCAGACGAAGATCAGGCTGATGGTTGCCTCGCGGCACTTCCCCAACGCCGTCGGCGCCAACGTCATCGGCTATGTCGAGGGCTCCGACCCCGAGCTCCGGAAAGAGTGCGTCGTCATCGGCGGCCATCTCGACCACTGCGGACGGCACATGGGGCTCCTCTTCGCCGGCGCGGACGACAACGCCAGCGGCAGCGCCACGGTCATGGAGATCGCGAGGGCCTACGCCTCTCTCGCCCGGAAGCCCAAGCGCTCCGTCGCGTTCGTGCTGTTCGGCGGCGAGGAGCTGGGGCTCCAGGGCTCGACCTACTTCGTCAGCCACGTGCCCGCGGCCCTGGGAAAGGTCGCTGGCATGTTCAACTACGACATGACGGGCGAGGGCGACGGGCTCTGGGGAGCCGTGTCCGCCGAGCCCGCCGAGTTCAAGAAGGCCATCGACGAGGCCGACAAGTCCGTCGGGATCATCCGCGGCCTCGGCGTGATCAGGAGCGTCGGAGTCCGCGGCTCGGACTTCGCCCCGTTCTTCCAGAAGGGGATCCCGTCGGCCAATTTCGGGTCGAACGGGCCGCATATCGCTTATCACCAGACCGGGGACACGATCTTCCGGATCAATCCCGAGATCATGGCCGAAGCCGCGAAGGTGTCGTTCCTGGCTTCCTATCTCTGGGCGAACCGCTAGGGAGAAGTGATGTCGATCGCTAAAGAGGGTCTGAGATTCATCCTCATCGCCGCGGCCCTGGCCGCCGTCTCCTGGGCGCTCGGCTGGTGGCCGGCGGCGGTTTTTTTCCTCGTCCTCGCCCTCGCCTTCCTGTTCTTTTTCCGTGACCCGCGGCGGACCCCGCCGGCCGGCGAGCATCTTCTCGTTTCCCCCGCCGACGGCCTGGTCCTGGCGATCGACGCATTGCCGTCCCACCCGGAGCTCGCCGGGCCGGTCAACCGGATCACGATCTTCCTCTCGCTCCTCGACGTCCATCTCGTCCGGTCCCCCCTCGCGGCGACCGTCGGGAAAGTGGAATACCACGCAGGCAAGTTCCTGCCGGCCTACAAGCCCGAGGCCGGCACGGCCAACGAGTCGAACACGCTCGTCCTCAAGGGCGGGAGGACGAGCCTCGTCATGAAGGAGATCGTCGGCGTCGCCGCCCGCCGGATCAAGTGCTTCGTCAAGGAAGGGCAGGCCGTGGCCCGCGGGGAGAAGATCGGCCTTATGTACTTCGGGTCGCGGGTCGAGATCACCCTGCCCCGGGACATCTCTCTCAAGGTCGGCCTCAACCAGAAAGTGAAGGCCGGCCGATCCGTCATCGCCGAGGTCCAGCCATGAAGACAAAAAAACTTCAAAAGGGGATTTTCTTCGTCCCGAGCCTCCTGACCCTCGCCAACCTGTTCTTCGGGTTCATGAGCATCCTCCTGACCTATCACGGAAGATACAGGATGGCCGCCCTCTGGATCGTCGCGGCGGCCCTGATGGATGGGATGGACGGGCTCGTGGCCCGGGCCATGAAGGCCCCGTCGGATTTCGGGATCGAGCTCGACTCGCTGTCCGACGCGGTCTCGTTCGGCCTCGCGACCTCCGTCCTCCTCTATTTCTGGGGGATGAAGCTTGCCGGGCCGCCGGCCATTTTCTTCAGCTTCATCTTTCTCACGGCGGGGGTCCTCCGGCTGGCCCGCTACAACATCCGGACCAAGTCTCTCCCTGACCGCAAGCACTACCAGGGGCTGACCGTTCCCTCGGCGGCCATCTTCATGGGCTCGCTGGTCATCTTTCATCCGGCGCCGCTCGAGACACGGGAGCTGGCCATCGGGCTGGTCGTCCTGACGTTTCTCGTGGCCCTCTGCATGGTCAGCACGTTCCCCTACCGCAATTATACGAAAGTCCTGCAGGGCCGTCGGATCGACATCCTGACCGCTCTATTCGCGGCAGTGTCTTTCGCGGGCCTCATCTTTTATCCGCGGGTCGCCCTCCTCTTTCTCACCGGCCTGAACGCCCTCTCGGGGCCGGCGACGGTCCTGGCCCGGGCCGGGAAGAAGGGCCTGAAGAGAAAGCCCGTGGCCAAAATAACCCCCTCGTGAGGCGAACGGCGCGGCCGGCCATGAAGCGCTGGAGAAGGCTCCTCCTGGTCGCCGCCGTCCCCCTGGTCGCGCTGGTCCTTGCCGGTCTCGCCGTCCGGCATTTTTTCTTTCAGGGAGGAGCGCGGCCGGCCAAGGTCGAAAAAGCCCCGGCCTCCCTGACCGTTGCGCCTGCCTCTCCGCCGACGCCTCCGCTCAGTGAAGAGAAGTTCATCATCCCGCGGGGGGCCAACCTGGCCAGTCTCCTCAAAAGCCAGGGTTTCGACAACCGGGAGATCCACAGGCTGAAGGAATCCGTCAAGCCCGTTTACGACCTGGCCAGGATCGTGGCGGGCCACGAGATGCGCCTCTTCAAGACGCCGGAGGGCGCCTGGAAGGCGCTCGAGTACGACATCAACGAGACGCGCTACCTCGTGGTCCGGAACGGGAGCGAGGGGCTCGGGGCCGAGGTCAAAGATTACCCCTTCGAGATCAGGCCCGCCCTGGTCTTTGGGGTCATCGAGACCACCCCCGTGGCGGCCATGGCCAGGGCCGGCGAGGAAGACGTTCTAGCCTACGATCTCGCGGAGCGCTGCTTCGGCTGGGACATCGATTTCTACACCGACCTTCGGAAGGGAGACGCCTTCCGGATCCTCGTCGAGAAAAAATACCTGGACGGCAAATTCGCCGGCTACCGGAACATCCTGGCGGCGGAGTTCACCAACGCCGGGAAGGTCTTCCAGGCGTTCCATTTCACCTACCCCGACTCCGGCGCGGCGGACTACTTCGACGCGGTGGGCCTGTCCAAGCGGAAGGAGTTCCTGAAATCGCCCTTCAAGTACGGGGCCCACATCACCTCGCGCTTCACCAGCAGCCGCCTCCATCCGATCTACAAGGTCTACCGTCCCCACTACGGCGTGGACTACGGCGCTCCCGAAGGGACTCCGGTCCAGGCCACGGCGGACGGTAGGGTCACCTTCGCAGGCTGGAACGACGGCTCGGGCCAAATGGTCCGGCTCCAGCACAAGAACGGCTACGAGACGCTCTACTCCCACCTCAGCCGCTACGGGCCGGGCATCCGGTCGGGCGCCCAGGTCAAGGGCGGGGACGTCGTTGGGTATGTCGGGCAGACGGGAGACGCCACGGGGCCCCATCTCGACTACCGGGTCCACTACCACGGCACGCCCATCAATCCGCTCGGCCAGAAATTCAAGCCCGCGGACCCGGTCCGGAAGGACTTCCTGGACGCTTACAAAAACGAAGCCCGGAGACTCTGGACGCTGCTCGACGCGCCTCGGATCCTCCGGACTTCGCCCTTCTTTTTCAGTTTTTGATCTTCCCGCTGCCGCTTCCCCCGGACCCCTCCTTGTTCGCGGCGGAACCGGAGTTCCCCCCGCTCCCGGGCGAATGAGATGACGCCGAGGCTCCGGACGAAGAGCCCATGACGGAAGAGGCAGGGACATATCTCACCCCGCCGGGCGTCAGGTCGGGCACAAATCCCGAGCCGCGCTCACGGTCCGCCGAGGTCATCTTCAGCTCGGGGCAGCGGATCTCGTTCTTCCCGCTCGAATACTCGATATGGACGCCGAGCCCCCTGGCGACCTTGAGGTCCGGGTTCCAATCCAGAAAGCGCCGGACGGCTGCGGACGGCCCAGCGGGCTTCGCGGCCCTGCTGACCGCCGCCCCGCCCGCCTTCTGACCGGCAGCATCCTGGCGCGAGGGCTGAGCGGGCGACGGGACGCTCTTCGCTTCGTCCGCCCGGTCCGCTTTCGGTCCCGCGGCTCTGAGGCCGGTTTTGAGATTCGGGGCTGCGCTATTCACGCGGAATTCATTGTTGCGGAATATCCGCGACGCCTCCAGTCCCGGGCTGGACGGCCGCTGGAAGGCCCCCGGTCCATCTTTGACGGGCGGCACATTGATCTTCGGGACCGCCTCCCAGGTCAGGGCCTTGTCCCGGATCTTCAGCTCGTTCAGGCTGTCCTTGGCGACGAAGACCGTTTGAGAGGGGATCTGCTTCATGGAGTCGAGGACCCGCGGGTCCCCGCTCTTATAAGCCTTGAGCACTCGCGCGGACGCGGGTTTGAGCTCCTTAACCATGGAGAGATAAGTGGCGCCAGGCTGTTTCAGCTGGCCCTTGCCGATCATGGCCGGAGGCGGCGCCGCGCCGGGGATGGGTCCGTTCATCGCGTTCCACGAACCATAAAACCAGCCGTCGTTATAGAAAGAGAAATCGGGGTAGAAGCCGGGGAGCAGGTCGAATAGGCTGTAGGGCCGCCAGCCGCAGTAGCCGAAGAAAAATTCCCAGTCCACCCAGGCCGGAGCGAACAGGGCCCCCGGCAGCCAGACCCAGCCGATCTTCTTGTCCCATTGCCAGATGCCGAGATGATAAGGGATCCAGCCCCACGGCTCTTCGGGCACCCAATACATCTGTCCCCCCGTGTAGGACCAGCTGCCGAAGATATAAGGCTGCCAGTTCCCCCAGGGATACGTGCCGTTGTTCAGAAAAGGCCGCCAGACGTACCCATACAGGCTGTCCCAAAGCCATTCGCCGTAGATATTCCCGAACCGCTGGGCGAAATCGAAAATGGCGTTCGGGAGCTTCTGGACCGGCTTGGGCAGAGCGCTCTCACCCTTATGGAGCTCTTCGAAACGGGCGTTGATCCCGTCGTTCCAGCGCTCGAAGTCCGAGCCGGCGACGTAGGCGGCGGGCTGGGCCTGGTTGTCGCCGCTGACAATGAGCCGGCCCATTTTGCCGACCGCCTCCTTCTTGAGGGAATTTTCATCGCGGCCGAAGAGGACGGAGGCTTTCCCGTATCTCACCTGGGTGTCGGTCGCGCCCTCGGCCGTCAACCGGATGGCGGCCACGGTGTTGTGCTTCATCAGGACCGCCGCGTTGGGCGTCAGGACCTGGAACATCTCACCGGAGGAGTATTCTTTATACATGACCGAGATGCAGCCCTTTGCCAGGGTCAGATTTGAGAGCTGACGGGCGGTGCTCAGGCTCCGGGCCAGGATGGTTTCCAGCCGGAGCTCGGTCGCGACGTCGAGCCGGATGATAGTCCCGGAGTCGAACTGGATCTCGCAGCGCCGGTCCGCGGTCGTCCGGATCGTATCCCCGGGGCCGAGGGGCAGGTTGAGGATCGCCGCCTCCGGCGCCCCGCCGCCCTCCCGCAGGACGACCGGGTCGTTCCCGTCGACCTTCGCTTCGGTGTAGCTGATATGGCCGTAGTAGAAATCTGCCGGCCCGTTCAGGACCTTGTACTTGGACTTGCCGGAGGCCTGGAGAAAGGCGGGCGCCGCCAAAAGGACGGCCCAAGCGATGACCGCAAATAATTTCTGATGTCTCATGACCCCCTCCTTACACTCGACCTAAATTCTACAATTAATTGTAGCACTATTTGTGCCAACCGGCGAAGGGTGGAGCCCGCAAACCCGGCACATGATATCGTCATTCAATCAGGACACCTGTCCCCTTTCATATCCCCCATAGCGGTCGCTGCACGGAGTGTTAGAGGAAAATAGCGAAGGGGGTGTTCCCGGAGGAGGGCACGTGGAGAGCGGAGCGGGCACGGATGGAAAGCAGGGTCGATTGACAATCCTGGAAGGCCGCCGATATACTTGTCGACAGACACGAGTTTCAGGGAGTCCGTATGCCCCAGAAAAAGCCGAGAAGCCCCGCGCCGACGGTCGACATCATCATCGAGATCGGCTCCCAGCCGTCCCCGGACATCGTCCTCATCAGAAGGAAAAACCCGCCCTTCGGCTGGGCCCTGCCGGGGGGTTTCGTGGATTACGGGGAATCCCTCGAAGAGGCCGCGGTCCGGGAGGCCCGGGAGGAGACGTCCCTCGACGTCCGGCTCCTGGGCCAGCTCCACACTTATTCCGACCCGGGCCGCGACCCCAGGCAGCACACCATCTCGACCGTGTTCATCGCCCGGGCCGCGGGACGGCCCCGGGCGGCTGATGACGCCCGGGCAGCCCGCGTCGTCGGGCCCCGCAAGGTCAACCTGCCCCTGGCTTTTGACCACCGGAAAATCCTGGACGATTATATCGCCTTCAAGGAAGGACGCTTTCCATGGACGAAAAGAAGAAATCCGGCCCGAAACCCGAACAGGACGCGGCCTTAGACCTCAAAGAGCTCTGCCGGGTCTGGGGCCCCTTCGAGGCGGATGTCGTCAAGAGCTTCCTCGAAAGCAACGGGATCGCCTGCCTCATCCGGGGACGGATGGTCCCTTTCGTTTATCCCTTCACCGTGGACGGGCTGGCGGAATTCATAATCTTCGTCCAGGAGAAGGACCTCGAAACGGCGAAGGCGCTGATGGCCAGCATGCCGACGCCCGGTGAAGGCGAGGGGCCGGAGGAGCCCCGGCAGCCCCCGCAATAAGCCCCCAAAAACCGCCGGGTATTCAAGCCTCCGCCACCCCCACTATTCCTTGCCCTTCCCGCCTGATTTCACGCTCCATTTTGGGCCCTTGTTTTTTCTCGATCTTCGGCACGATTTTGCTTGACTTTCGGTATTTTAAGCCATATATTTGGGACGAAACGGGACAAATCGGGACAGACAATCATGGCAGACGTTTTGATCGGCAGTTACACGGCTCGCTTCGACGCCAGCGGCCGCATCAAAATCCCCGAGAAATTCCGCGAGGTCATCCAGGCCAACTACGGGCGGGACCTGTTCGTCACTTCGATGCTGGACGAGTCCGTTCATATCTATCCCCTGACCGTATGGCTTGAGATGACCCGGATGACTTCCGAAGGCGCCGTTCAGCTCCGGCCCGACGTCCGGAAATTCATGCTCCGGGTCAACCGGAACGGGTCCCGTCACGAGCTCGATTCCAAGGGCCGGGTCCTGATCAGCCAGGCCCTGAGAGAAAAAGCCCGGTTCCAGGAAGAGGTCGAGGTCATCGGCCTCTCCGATCACCTGGAGGTCTGGAACAAGGAAGCCCTGGATGGAATTCTCGAGGAGAAGCCGCTCTCGGACGCTGATTTCGAGAGTATCGCCCGACTCATCCCTCGAGGCAAGACGGAATGACGGAGCAAGGACATTGTCCAGTCCTCCCGACAGAAGTTCTCGAGCTGTTGAGCGTCGGGCGGGAAGGCGTCTACGTTGACTGCACCCTGGGCCTGGCCGGACACGCCGTCGCGATCCTGGAGAGGAATCCCCGAGCCTCCCTTGTAGGTTTGGACCGCGACGAGATCTCGCTCCGGCAGGCCCGGGAGAGGCTGATGCCATTCGGCGGGAGGGTCCGGCTCTACCATACGGACTTCAAGTATCTTCCGGAGCTCGGCATCGATTTCCGGGATGTCCGCGGGGTCCTCGTCGACCTCGGGATATCCTCGTTCCAGCTCGACTCCCCCGAGAGGGGATTCAGCTTCAATCAGGAAGGCCCCTTGGACATGCGGATGGACCAGAGAAGCAAGATCACGGCCGGCAAGGTGATCCACACCTATTCCGAGCAGAAGCTCGCGGAGTTGTTCGAGACCTGCGGCGAGCTCCCGCACAGCCGGCGTCTGGCCCGGGAGGTCGTCCGCCTGCGAAAGCTCGGCCGGGTCGAAACGACCTCCGACCTCAGGGGGATCGTCGAAGAGGTCTATCGCTGGCGGCCCCAGAAAGGCAAGATCCATCCCGCAGCCAAGGCCTTCCAGGCCCTCAGGATCGAGGTCAACCGGGAGCTCGAGGGGCTGGCGGAATTTCTCGAAGAGACCGTCCGGATGTCCGTCGCCGGGACGCGCTTCGTCGCCATCTCCTTTCACTCCCTGGAGGACCGGATCGTCAAGCACACCTTCGCCGGCCTCGCCTCGGCCCGGGACCGGGAACCGCTGCTCACCATCCTGACCCGGAAGCCGGTGATGGCCGGCCCCGACGAGATCGCCGGAAATTCGCGGGCGCGCTCCGCCAAGCTGCGGGCCGCTGAGAGGGCCTGAATGATCCGCAGGAAGTGGAGCCCCAGAGAGATCGCCCTGGGAGCGGCGTTCCTCCTGGCCCTTGTCGCCCTCCTGACTTTCTACGTCTGGTACCAGACTGAAGCCGTCCGCCTGGGCGTCGACATCGGGAAACGGGAGGAGGAGATCAAAGCCCTCAAGAACGACATCCTGCGCCTGGAGCTCCGCAAGGCCGCCCTGCTCACGCCGGAGCGGGTGGAGAAGATCGCGCGGGGGGATCTCGGACTCGTCGACCCCAAACCCGGCGAGATCATCTACGGAAACGCCCGGGCGTCCCGCTGAGAACGATCGGCCATGAGGACCTACCACGAAAGCGACATCCGGAGACGGACGCTTGTCGTCAGCTTCCTCCTGGCGGCCTGGTTCGCCGTCCTCCTTCTCCGGTTGTTCCAACTCCAGGTCATCGACCACGCCGGCTTCGAGGCCCGGGCCTCCCGCCAGAGCCGGGCGAAGGTCACCGTCCAAGCCCGGCGCGGGACGATCTACGACCGCAACGGCAAGGTCCTGGCTTCGAGCCTCCCGGTCTTCACGGTCAAGCTGAGCCCCGTCGAAAAAGAGAAGCCAGCCCAGGAAACGGAAAAGGTCAAGCGCCTTCAGGCCGTCCTGGGCCTCTCGGAGAAGGAGGTCGCGGACATCCTGAAGAGCCTCCGCGACAACGACTCATTCACCTTCGTCAAGAAGAAGGTCTCCCCGGAGGTCGCCGCCCGGGTCAGGGATCTCAAGCTCCCCGGGATCGGGTTCGACGAGGAGAACAAGCGCGTCTATCCGAACGGTCCGCTCGCCGCGCACGTCATCGGCGGCGTCAACGCCGACGGGTCCAAGCAGGCCGGCGTCGAGTCCAGGTACAACCCCGTCCTCAAGGGCGAGGATGGCCAGGAGATCGTTTTCAAGGACAACAAAAAACGGGAGTATCAGAGCCAGGTCACCAAACCGCCCGTCTCCGGCCAGGACATCTTCCTGACGATCGATGCGACCATCCAGCACATCGCGGACCGGGCCCTCGCCAGGGCCATCGACGATCATTCCGCCACGAGCGGGACGATCATCATCTGCGAACCGGCCACCGGTGAGATCCTGGCCATGGCGAATTATCCGACCTACGACGTCAACGATTACACGGAGTCGAAGGGGGCCTGGCTGAACCGGGCCATCGGGTCGTCGTACGAGCCGGGCTCGACCTTCAAGATCGTCGCCGCGGCCGCGGCCCTGGAAAAGGGCGTCGTCCATTACAGCGATGAATACGACTGCAGCGCCGGATTCATCAAGGTCGGCCCCCTGACCATCCGCGACCACGAGCAGATGGGGATCCTGCCCTTTCCCAAGGTCCTCATCGAATCCTCCAACGTCGGGACCGTGAAGTTCGCCTCCCGGCTCGCCGCGACCGAGCTCTACGAGATGATCCGGAGATTCGGGTTCGGCAGCCGGACGGGGATCGACCTGCCGGCCGAAGAGCCCGGGCACGTCCGTCCCGTCGCGGAATGGAACAAGGTCGTTTCCCAGCCGCACATCGCCATCGGTTACGAGATCAACGTGACTCCCTTGCAGATGCTCCGGGCCATGAACGTCTTCGCGACCCGGGGCAGGCTCGTCCGGCCCCGCATCGTCCGGAGATCGCCGGCCGTCCCGGCCGCTCCGGTCCAGGGACCTCCGCCCCAGGAAAAGATCATCGGCGAGGACCTGGCCGAGGGCCTGAGGGCCCAGGTCTTCGAAAAGGTCGTCGAGGAAGGGACCGCGAAGCTCGGCAGGATGGAGGAGTTCTGGGCCGCCGGCAAGACGGGCACGGCCCAGCGCTACGACCCGACGCTCAAGGCCTATACGACCAAGAGCCACACGGCCTCTTTCGTGGGCTTCGTCCCCTCCCGGCGGCCCGCCATCTCCATGATCGTCGTCCTCGACGATCCCAAGGAGGGCTTCTACTACGGCGGCCAGGTGTGCGCCCCGATCTTCCGGGACGTCGCCCGGCAGGTCCTCCGTTACCTCGAAGTTGGACCAGATCGGCCGGTCACGGCAGGCGTGATCACGGCCGAACTCCAGCGGAAGGAAAGGCCATGAAGCTCCGGGATGTCCTGCAGGGGATCCCCGTCCTCACGGCCGGCGTGACGGGCGACGAGGAGATCCAGGGGATCGCCTATAACTCCAAATCGGTCAAGCCCGGGTTCCTGTTCGCCGCCTTGAAGGGGGAAAGCCGGAACGGGATGGACTTTGTGGCCGAGGCGGAGGCAGGTGGGGCGGCCGCTGTCCTCTCCTCGTGGCCGAAGCCGCCGGCCTGCAGGCTGGCCTGGATCCAGGTTGCCGACGCCCGGGAAGCTCTGGCCCTGGCCTCGTCGAACTTTTTCGGTCACCCGTCCGAAGGCCTGAAGGTCGTCGGTATCACCGGGACCAAGGGCAAGACGACCATCACGTACATCCTGGAGGAGATCCTGAGAGCCGCCGGCGGCCGTCCCGGGGTCATCGGGACGATCGAATACCGCGGACCCGGCCTGAAGGCCCAGGCCGCGCGGACGACGCCCGAAGCGTCGGACCTCCAGGCCATGCTCAGGGACCTCCTGGACGCGGGAGCCACCCACTGCCTGATGGAGGTCTCGTCCCATGCCCTGGAGCAGAAGCGGGTCTGGGGGGTGAGCTTCGACGTGGCCGTCTTCACAAATCTGACCGGCGAGCACCTCGACTACCATCGGAATATGGAGAGCTATTTCGAGGCCAAGAGGAAGCTCTTCTACCTCAACCATAAGAGGAGCGCCGCCGTCGTCAACATGGACGACCCCTGGGGCCAGAGGCTCGTCGCCGAGCTCCCCATGAAAACCGTCACCTTCGGGCTCGGGCCCGCGGCCATCGTCCGGGCGCTCAAGTCAAGCCTGACCGACGACGGGATGGAAGTCCAAGTCGCCCATCCCGGCAACGTCCTGAGCGTCCAATCCCGGCTGGTGGGGAAGCACAACGTTTACAACATCCTGGCCGCCACGGCCGCCGCCCTCGCTCTCGGCGTCGGCCCCCAGGATATCGCCCGGGGCATCGCCGCTCTCAAGGGCGTGCCGGGACGGTTCGAAAAGGTCGAGAACTCCCGCGGCATCCACATCGTCGTCGATTACGCCCATACCGACAGCGCCCTTGAACACCTCCTGGCGACGGCGCGGGAATTCAAGCCGCGGCGGGTCATCCTCGTTTTCGGGGCCGGGGGCGACAGGGACAGGGACAAACGGGAGCGGATGGGACGGGTGTCCGCCAGGCTGGCCGACTGGACCGTCATCACTTCGGACAACCCCAGGAACGAAGACCCCCTGGAGATCATCGCCGCCATCGAGGATGGATTCGCGAAGGAGGCCTCCCGGGCGTACGAAGTCGTTCCGGACCGGAGAGAGGCCATCGTCCGGGCCTTGGCCATGGCCAGCAAAGGGGACTATGTCCTCGTGGCCGGGAAAGGGCACGAGGAGTACCAGATCCTCAAAGACCGGGCCATCCCTTTCAACGACATCGAAGTCATCAAAGAGATCCTCGGCCGGACGGGGGCCGCCTGACCATGGCGACGCTGCGGCTGGATGAGGTCGCCCGGAGGACGGGAGGCCGGGTCCTGCAGGGCTCCCCCGCCCTGGTTTTCTCTTCCTATGGGATCGATTCCCGCCTCACCCTCCTGGGCGAGCTCTTTTTCGCCATCGTCGGCCGGAGGAACGGGCATGATTTCGTGGCCGAAGCGGCCTTCCGGGGCGCGGCCGGCGCGGTCGTCTCCAGGCAGGTCTCCCTCCCGGACCCCTCCTTCGGACTGGTCAAGGTCGACGACACCATCGCCGCACTCGGCGCCCTCGCCCGCTCGGTCCTGGCGGATCATCCCGTCAAGGTCGTCGGCATCACGGGAAGCATAGGCAAAACAACGACCAAGGAGTTCACGGCCGAGCTCCTCTCGTCGCGCCTGAATATCCTGAGGTCCGAGGGGAATTTCAACAACCAGCTCGGGCTGGCCTTATCCCTCCTCCGGCTCGAACGGCGTCACGAGGCGGCAGTCCTTGAAATGGGGATGAGCGCCGCGGGCGAGATCCGGGCGCTCACCGCGGTCGCGCCGCCAGATGTCGCGGTCATCACCAACATCCATCCCGTCCACCTCAAGTTCTTCAAGAACATGGAGGAGATCGCCGCGGCCAAGAAAGAGATCCTCGACGGTTCCAAGGAAGGCGCCACCGCGGTCCTCAACGGGGATTCCCCGCTGGTCATGAAGATCGCCGCCGGCTGGATGGGCCCGAAGGTGACCTTCGGCCTGGGCCCGGCCTGCGATGTCCGGGCGGAAGACGTCCGGCGCAAAGGCTATGAGGGGATGGAATTCCTAGTCCTATCCGGAAAAGAAAAAGCCCGGATCGTCTTCCCGTTCATCAACGAAGCCTTCGTCCCGAACCTGCTGGCCGCGGCCGCCGTCTGCCGGGCCCTCGGCCTGTCGCTCGAAGAGATCCGGCCCGGGATCGCCGGGCTCAGGCCCTTCCCCATGAGGGGCATCCTCGATGAGCTCGCCGGCGGCGTTCGCCTTTACGACGATTCCTACAATTCCAACCCCAAGGCCCTGGAGGCCGCGCTGAAAAGCCTGGGCGAACTTGCTTCCGGCAGAAAGGTCGCCGTCCTCGCCGACATGCTCGAGCTCGGGGAGGACGAGCGGGAATTCCACCGCCAGGCGGGCGCGGCCGTCGTCCGCTCGGGCTGGGACATCCTGGTCGCCGTCGGCCCGCTGGCCGCCCATATCGCGGAGGAGGCGGCAACCTCCGGGATGCCGCGGGGGAACATCCTGACGTTCCCCGACTCGCGGGCCGCGGCCGCAGAGATCAATGTCGTCGTCCGCGACGGCGACCTCGTTCTGGTCAAGGGCTCGCGGGGCATGCGGACCGACCTCATCGTGGACAAGCTGAGGGCGAGGGAAAAGGAGTAGGCCGTGCTGTACTGGTTGCTGGTCCCGCTGCAAAGCCGTATTTCTTTCTTCCGGGTCTTCCGCTTCATCACGGTCCGGACGGCCTTGGCCGGCGTCACGGCGCTCGTCCTGAGCCTCATCCTTGGCCCGTGGCTGATCAGGATGCTGAAGAAATATCAGATCGGACAGGAGATCCGGAGCGACGGGCCCCAGTCCCATTATGCGAAAAAGGGGACCCCGACCATGGGAGGCGTCCTCATCATCGGGGCGACCCTCATCACGACCCTGCTCTGGGGAAACCTCGAGGACCCCTACGTCGGCATCGCCATGACGGCCATGTTCTTTTTCGGACTCATCGGTTTTCTCGACGACTATCTCAAGGTCCGGAAAAAAAGGTCCCTGGGGCTCCGGGTCTTCACCAAGCTGGGTCTCCAGGTCCTCCTGGCCTGCGCCCTGGGCGGCGTCCTGGTTTATCTCGGCCTCCACAATTTCGGCCCCGTCAAGAAATTCGACCTCCGGCTCTTCCCGCCGTTTTTCAAGCTCTGGACCCCCTACCTGGGCTGGCTCTACCTGCCCTGGATCGCATTCATCCTGGTCGGCTCATCGAACGCGGTGAACCTAGCCGACGGACTGGACGGTCTGGCCATCGGCCTGACCCTGATCACGGCCACGGCCCTGACGGCCCTGACCTATGTTTCGGGCCACGCCCTCTGGTCCCAGTACCTGGACCTCGCCCACGTCCGCCTGGCCGCCGAGCTGACCGTATTCGGCGGCGCCCTGACCGGGGCCTGCCTCGGGTTTCTCTGGTGGAACGCCCACCCGGCGCAGGTCATCATGGGCGATGTCGGCGCCCTCTCCCTGGGAGGGACGCTCGGCATCATTGCCCTCCTCATCAAGCAGGAGCTGCTGCTGTTCGCCCTGGCCGGCGTCTTCATCCTGGAGGCCGCCTCGGTCCTTCTCCAGGTTTCGTATTTCAAGCTGTCGGGAGGCAAGCGCATCTTCAAGATGGCGCCCCTCCACCATCATTTCGAGCTTTCGGGCTGGCCGGAAGAGAAGATCGTCATCCGCTTCTGGATCATCGGGATCATCTTCGCCCTGTTCAGCCTTTCGACCCTGAAGTTGAGATAGCCATGGAGCTGCGAGATAAAAGAGTCCTCATCGTCGGCTTCGAGCGGACGGGCGAAGCCCTCTGCCGGTTCCTCCCCGGCCGTGGCGCCCGGGTCCTCGTGACCGAAAAAAAGCCCGAGGCGGACCTCGCGTCGAGGATCGGTCCGTGGAGGGAGCGGGGGGTCATGTTCGAGACGGGAGGCCACCGGCTCCAGACGTTCCTCGACGCCGATCTCATCATCCCCAGCCCAGGGGTGCCTCCCCTGCCGGAGATCAAGGCCGCGCGCGAGAAAGGGATCCCTGTCCTTTCCGAGATCGAGCTGGCTTACAGGTTCCTCAAGGGGAAGATCGTGGCCATCACCGGGTCCAACGGAAAATCGACGACCACGACCTTGGCCCACAAGATCCTGAAGGAGGCCGGGCTCAAGGCCCGCCTGGCCGGCAATATCGGCACTCCCCTCATCTCTTTCGCGGACAAGAGCCGGAGCGACCAGATCTACGTCACCGAGGTCTCGAGCTTCCAGCTCGAATACACCGAGCTCTTCAAGGCCGACGTGGCCGCTTTCCTCAATATTTCGCAGAACCACCTGGATTGGCACAAGAGCTTCGATGACTATTTCGCCGCCAAAAAAAAGCTTTTCCTACGGCCGGGCCCCGGGGCCTCAGTCATCCTCAACCGCGACGACCCGCTGGTCTGGGCACTGGCCGGAGAAACCGCAGCGACTGTCTACGGTTTCAGCCGGAAGAGGATGCCGGCCCGGGGCGCGGGGCTTGACGAAGGCTGGATCGTCCTCCGCGACGGGACGGAGGAGAGGCTCGTCCGGACGTCCCGGATCCCGCTCCCGGGCACGCACAATCAGGAGAACGTGATGGCGGCGGCCCTCGTCGGACATCTCTTCGGCGTGCCGAGGGCCAGGATCAGGCGGTCCGTCCTGACCTTCCGGGCCCTCGAGCACCGGCTGGAGGACGTCCTGACCTTCCGGGGCGTCCGCTTCGTGAACGACTCGAAAGCGACGACCGTGGACGCGGCACTGAAAGCTCTGGCGAGCTTCGACAGGAAGATCGTCCTGATCCTGGGCGGCCGGGACAAGGGCGCCGACTTCGCGCTCCTTCGCCGGGCCGTCAGGAAGAGCGTCCGCTCGGTCGTCCTCGTCGGCGAAGCCGCCGGGAAGATCGAGGCCGCGCTCGAGGGGACGGTCCCCATGGAGCGGGCCGCCACCTACCGTGACATCGTCCGCCTGGCTTTCGACAAGGCCTCGCCGGGAGACGTCGTCCTTCTCGCCCCGGCCTGCACGAGCTGGGACATGTTCAGGAATTTCGAGGAACGGGGCCGGACGTTCAAGAGCGAGGTCCGGAAGCTCGCCGGCCGGTCCCGGGGACGGAGGGGATAGGGCGATGCACGCGTACCGGCGGATCGGCTTCGACATTCCGCTCTTCCTCATCACCCTGTTCCTTGTGACCATCGGGATCGTCATGGTCTTTTCGTCCTCGGGATACGTGGCGGAAGAGACGCACCACCAGATGACCTACTACCTCATCCAGCAGGTCATGGGAGCGGCGGCCGGCTTCGCCCTGATCATCGTCCTCCTCTCGGTCCGGAAGATCTTCTATCTCCATCCGGCCTTCGTCTACGGGCTCATGGCCGTCTCCACGTTCCTGCTGACGCTCTGCCTCGCGATGCCCAGCATCGCCCACACCAACCGCTGGATCGTCGTCTTCGGCTTGCGCTTCCAGCCCTCGGAGCTGGCCAAGCTCAGCCTGATCCTTTTCTTCGCCTGGTACTGCGAAAACAGGAAGGACCGGTTGAACGAATGGAAAACGCTGGCCCTTCCCCTGGGCGTCCTCGCGGTCATGCTTTTCCTGGTCCTGATGGAGCCCGATTTCGGCACCGCCATCCTCCTCGCGGTGATGGCCGGCCTGATGCTCTACATCGGAGGGGTCAAGGTCAAGAACTTCCTGGTCCTGGGCGCGGCCTTCCTCGTCCTGTTCACCCTGTTCCTCTTCTCCGCTTCTTACCGCATCAGCCGCATCCAGGGCTTCTTCTCCCAGTCCAAAGACCCCCTCGGCTCCTACTACCAGGTCGACCAGTCAAAGATCGCCGTGGGTGCCGGGGGGCTCGTCGGTGTGGGCCTCGGCCAGAGCACCCAAAAGCTCTATTTCCTTCCCTTCGCCCATACCGACTTCATCTACGCCATCCTCGGCGAGGAGACAGGGCTCGCCGGAACCGTGATCACCCTCGCCCTCTATCTCCTTTTCCTCTGGAGGGGCGTCCGGATCGCCCTGGCGGCGCCCGACCCGACCCGCCGGATGATCGCCGCCGGCGTCACCTTCGCCATCGTCGCCCAGGCCCTCATGAACATCACCATCGTCCTCGGGCTCGGGCCGACCAAGGGGATCCCCCTGCCTCTCATTTCCTACGGCCGGTCTTCGCTTTTCTGCAGCCTGGCCGCCGTGGGACTCCTCCTCCATATCAGCCAGAAGAAGGCCGGGAACGGGGCCAAGGCGGGGATATGAAAGACCGGAGGATCATCATCAGCGGCGGCGGCACGGGGGGACATCTTTACCCCGCTCTGGTCGTCGGCCGGAAACTCCAGGAGATGGACGGGTCGATCGAACTCACCTATGTCGGGACACATCGGGACGTGGAGAAGAAAATCATGGACGAATATGGGGTCCGGTTCATCCCCATGCGGATCGAGGGGCTGAAGGGCCGGGGCCTGAGAAGCCTGCGATCGCTGGCCATCCTCCCCCTCTCTTTCATCCAATCCCTTTCCATCCTGCGCCGGACAAGGCCGGGCCTGGTCATCGGGGTCGGCGGCTACAGCTCGGGCCCGGTCGTCCTCCTGGCCTCGTGGCTCGGGATCCCGACGCTCATCCTGGAGCAGAACGCCCGTCCGGGATTCACCAACCGGCTCCTCGGCCGGTGGGTCCGCCGGGCGGTCGTCGCTTTCGAGAGTTCCCTCCCCTATTTCAGGGGCAAGGGAGTCTGCCTCGGCAACCCGGTCCGGGAGGAGTTTTATGCCCTGCCGACCAAGTCCAGGAGGGGGCCGCTTTCGGTCCTGGTCTTCGGCGGAAGCCAGGGCTCCCGCTTCCTCAACGAAAAAGTCAGCGCGGCCCTGCCCCTCCTCGCGCCGGTCCGGGACAGGTTCCGGATCGCCCATCAGACCGGCACGAGGGACCTGGACTGGGTGGCCTCGAAATACCGGGCCAGCGGGTTCGACGCGGACGCCGTGGCCCCCTACATCTCGGACATGCCCGGGGCTTTCGGCCGGGCCGACCTTGTCGTCAGCCGGGCCGGGGCCACGACCCTGGCCGAGATCATCGCGGCCCGGAAAGCGGCCATCCTCGTCCCCTTCGCGGGGGCGTCGGAGGACCATCAGACGGCCAACGCCCGCGAGCTCGAGAGGGTCGGCGGGGCCGAGGTCATTCCCGAGCTCCGGCTTACGCCCGAGACGGTGGCCGGACGCCTCTTCCATTACCTGAACCGGCCGGCCGATCTCGACGCCATGGAGACGAGCCTCCTCTCCCTCAGGACGGAGAACCCGGCCGCGAAGATCGCCGGCCTCTGCCTCTCTCTCATGGACGGGCACGCCCCGGAGCTCCACTCATGACGAAAAAAATCTATCGCAAACTGAACCATATCCATATGGTGGGGATCGGGGGGACCGGCATGAACGGGATCGCAGAAGTCCTCCTCAACCTCGGCTACCAGGTCTCGGGCTCCGACCTCCAGGAGAACGAATCCACGCAGAGGCTGGCCCGCCTCGGGGCCGACATTTCCATCGGCCACAAGGCCGAGAACGTCAAGGCCGCGGACGTCGTTGTCATCTCCTCGGCGGTCCGCGCTGACAACGTCGAGGTCCAGCGGGCCAGGGCCCGGCTCATCCCGGTCATCCCCCGGGCGGAGATGCTGGCCGAGCTCATGCGCATGAAATACGGCATCGCCGTCGCCGGCTCCCACGGCAAGACGACCACGACCTCCATGACGGCCGTGGTGCTCGAAGCGGCCGGATACGACCCGACGATCATCGTCGGCGGCCGGCTGAATACGATCGGGGCCAACGCCAAGCTCGGCGCCGGGGACTTCATCGTGGCCGAGGCGGACGAGAGCGACAGGTCCTTCCTCTACCTCTCCCCTTTCATCGCCGTCGTGACGAACATCGACGAAGAACACCTGGACCAGTACCGGAGCCTCGACGACATCAAGAAGACCTTCGTCAACTTCGCCAACAAGGTCCCCTTTTACTGCCCGGTCATCCTCTGTCTCGACGACCCCAACCTCCAGGGGATCATCCCGGAGATCGAGCGCAAGATCATCACGTACGGACTCTCCGCCCCGGCCGACGTCTCGGCCCGGGACTTCGGGTTCGACGGTTTCCAGAGCTCGGCGGTCATTTTCCACAAGGGGAACAAGCTCGGCGACCTCAGGCTCCAGGTTCCCGGCCTGCACAATATCTCGAACGCCTTGGCCGCGACGGCCGTCGGTCTCGACCTGGGGATCCCGGCCGAGACCATCCTCGAGGCCCTGAGAACCTACACGGGGACGGGCCGACGGTTCGAGCTCAGGAAGACCGTCGGGGACATTATGGTCATCGAGGATTACGCCCACCACCCGACCGAGATCAAGGCGACCCTCGAGGCCGCCAGGCGGGGCTGGACGCGCCGCGTGGTGGTCGTCTTCCAACCCCACCGCTACACCCGGCTTTCCAAGCTCATGACCCAGTTCGCCACTTCCTTCGACCAGGCCGACGTGCTCGTCCTGACCGAGATCTACCCGGCCGGAGAGGACCCCATCGCCGGCGTTTCGGGCCGGGCCCTGTTCGACGAGGTCCGGCAGTTCGGCCACAAGAACGTCCGTTTTGAGCCCGACCTCAAGAAGATCCCCGCCCTTCTCGAGAAGATCTCGGCGCCGGGTGACATGCTCATCATCCTCGGGGCCGGGAATGTCAACCGGATCATCCCGGAGATCATCGCCAGACTGGAGGCCCGGAGCTGACATGGCCACTGTGATCCATCAAGGGGCCGGCGGCAAAGGGATCTCCCTCGGGGGACAGCCGCTGGTCTTCCAGCGAGGCCACGGGTCCCGGTCCCTGCAGAGGAGCCGGAAAAGGCTGACCCTTCGCCCCAAGCATGTCCTGGCCCTCTTCGCCCTTCTGGCCGCCTTCTTCTTCACCCTCGACAGGACGTATCTCTTCCTCGTTTCATGGGACAGGCTGACGATCCGGACCTACGAGCTCCGCGGCGGCCGGGAGCGGGTCCGCCAGGCCATCGGCCGGTACCTCGCGTCTCGCCCTTTCGGCAACATCCTGCTCTGCGACCTCCCGCTCCTTCAGAAGGAACTCAAGTCCTACTCGTGGGTCAAGGACGCCCGCGTCCAGAAGGTCTTCCCGTCCTCCCTAAAGATCGAGATCACGGAAAGGGTTCCCTTCGCCCTTCTCGAAAGGGGAAGCCTGTCGCTCCTGGCCGAGGACGGGGCCGTCCTCGAGCCTTCGGTCCCCGCCGGAGAGTGGGACCTGCCCGTGGTCAAGGACGAAGGCGCGTTTCTCAACCGCTTCGAGGAGAAATGGGAGACCGCCAGGACCTGCCTCGAAGCCCTGTCCCTCGCCGAACGGGCCCGGCTGGACACCCTCGAATGCTCGGACGACGGCCGGATCACGCTTCAGTTCAGGGAGGACCCTGTGCTCCTCATCTTGGACGGGACGTTCGTCCGGGAGAGACTGGACTACTTCACGGCCCACAGGGAAGCGTGGGAAAGCAAATTCGGGGCTCTCGAAACCGTCGACCTGCGCTTTGACGGCCGGGTGATCGTCCGGCCCCGGGAGCCGCAGGCCGACGCCCCGCCCGCCAAGTCTCAAAAGGAGGCCGAATAATGGCCAAGAGCACCTACATCACCGGGTTCGACATCGGGACGAGAAAGGTCGTCGCCATCATCGGCGAGATCACCGACGAGCGCAAGGTCGAGATCATCGGCATCGGCACCGCGGACTCGCACGGCCTCCGAAAGGGCGTCGTCGTGGACCTCGACGCGACGACGTCGGCCATCAAGAAGGCCCAGGAGGAGGCCGAGCTCATGGCCGGGGTCGAGATCGGCTCCGCCTTCTTCGGCATCTCCGGCGCCCACATCAAGAGCTTCAACAGCCGGGGCGTCGTCGCCGCCTCCGGGAAGAACCGGGAGATCACCCGGGAGGACGTCCGGCGGGTCGTCGACCAGTCCAAGGCCATCCCCATCCCGCCCGACCGGGAGATCATCCACATCATCCCCCAGGAGTTCATCGTCGACGACCAGGACGGCATCAAAGACCCCGCGGGCATGAGCGGCATCAAGCTCGAGGTCAACGTCCACATCATCACGGCCGCCCTGACGTCGGTCCAGAACCTCAAGAGCTGCATCGAGCGGGCCGGGATCGGCATCGAGGAGATCGTTCTCAACCAGATCGCGACGTCCTACGCCATCCTCACCTCTGACGAGAGGGAGCTCGGCGTCGGCCAGATCGACATCGGCGCCGGGACGACCGAGGTCGCCATCTTCGAGCGCGGCAGCCTCTGGTACACCTCGACCATCCCCATCGGCGGGGACAACGTCACGAACGATATCGCCGTCGGCCTCCGGACGCCCATCCCCGAGGCCGAGAAGATCAAGAAAAAATACGGCTGCGTCGCCGGCCCCCTCGTCGAGGAGCAGGAGACGATCGAGGTCCCCTCGGTCGGCAAGGGCCGGAAGCCGCGGGTCCTCTCTCGCCAGCTCCTTGCCGACATCATCCAGCCCCGGGCCGAGGAGATCTTCCGGCTCGTGGACTCGGATATCAAGAGGATGGGCTACGACAAATCGCTGAACTCCGGGATCGTCCTGACCGGCGGAACGGCCCTCCTCGAGGGCCTGGAGGAGGTCGCCGAGGAGATCTTCGACCTCCCCGTGCGCCGGGGCGACCCGAGCGGCGTCGGCGGCCTGGTCGACCGGGTTTCGACGCCGGATTTCGCGACATCGGTCGGACTCACTCTTTACGGTTTTCATATCTGGCAGGAGAGAGGTCTCTCCAGGGACAGAAAAAAAGGCGCGTTCACAAAATTCAAGGAATGGTTCAAGGAAGGATAAGGAGGCAAACATGAGTGATGACGCCAGCAGGCTGAAATTCCATCTGGTCGAGGACATCCTCGGGGCCAAGATCAAGGTCGTCGGCCTCGGCGGGGGCGGGGGGAACGCCGTGAACCGGATGATCGACCACGGCGTCCAGGGCGTCGAGTTCATCGCCGTCAACACGGACCTTCAGGCCCTCAATACCAACCGGTCCCGGACAAAGATCCAGATCGGTAACCAGCTGACCAAGGGCCTCGGCTCGGGCGGCCGTCCCGAGGTCGGGAAACAGGCGGCCATGGAGGACACCGAGCGGCTGATCGAGATCCTCCAGGGCGCCGACATGGTCTTCCTGACGGCCGGCTTGGGAGGCGGCACGGGGACGGGCTCGACGCCCATCATCGCCAACCTGGCCGCCGAGATGGATATCCTCGTGATCGCCATCGTCACCCTGCCCTTCGAGTTCGAAGGCCGGGTCCGGGCCAAGCAGGCGGAGGACGGGCTCCGGGAACTCAAGTCGGCCGTGGACACGGTCATCGCCATCCCGAACGAGCGGCTCCTCCAGACGGTCAACCTCAACACGTCCATCCAGGACGCCTTCCGGATGGCCGACGACATCCTGAGGCAGGCGGCCCAGGGCATCTCCGACCTCATCACCAAGCCCGGACTGATCAACCTGGACTTCGCCGACGTCAAGTCCGTCATGAAGGGCATGGGCGTCGCCTTCATGGGCACGGGGCTCGCCTCGGGCGAGAACCGGGCCGTCGATGCCGCCCAGAAGGCCATTTCCAGCCCGCTCCTCGTGGACACGTCCATCGAGGGCGCGCACGGCGTCCTCATCAACATCACGGGCGGCCGGGACATGACCCTGCACGAGGTCTCCAAGGCGTCCCAGCTCATTCATGGCCTGGCCGACCCTGAAGCCAACATCATCTTCGGCACGGTCATCGACGAGAGCCTGAAGGACACCGTCAAGGTGACCGTCATCGCGACCGGTTTCGAGGAGAGCCCGCTGAAGGAGCTCGGGCGGCCGGTCGAGAGCGCCGGCCGGACGCCGGCCGGGGGCAAGACACCGCCCCCCTTCCCCGTCCGGCAGGACACGCCGACCTACATCTTCGAGCCCAAGAGCGGCGGCGCGCCGGCTTGGGAACCAGGTTTCAGCGACAAGCAGTGGGATACCTACGAGACCCCGTCCTTCATCCGGAGGACCAAGCACTCGTCCATGAGAAAAACGCCCCATGATATCGGCTGATTGCGTCGTCGCCGGCTGCCGCCAGCTCCTGACCTGCGGGGGGCCCGCTCCCAAGCGCCAGGAAGCCCTCCGCGACCTCGGCGTCGTCGAGAACGGCTGGATCGCGTCCGAGCGGGGCCGGATCGTTTTCGTCGGGACGGAGCGGGAGTTCCGGGCCAATGTCCGGGCGACCGGCGACGCCGCATGGATCGACGCGGGCGGGATGGTGGGCTGCCCGGGCTTCGTCGATTCACACACCCACCTCCCCTTCGCCGGGGACCGGGAGCGGGAATTCGCGCTCCGGCTCCAGGGCTGGACCTACCAGCAGCTGGCCGCGAAGGGCATGGGCATCCAGACGACGGTCCAGGCCACCAGAGCGGCAACCCGGGACGAGCTCCGCGCCCTCTGCCTGGGCCGGCTCGACGACATGCTCCTGACCGGGACGACGACCGTCGAAGCCAAGAGCGGCTACGGCCTGAACGTCAATGACGAGCTCAAGCAGCTCGAGGTCCTGAAGGACCTCGGCCCTCTCCATCCGGTGGACGTCATCCCCACATTCATGGGCGCCCACGAGATCCCGCCGGAATTCCGGGATCGCAGGAATGGATACATCAACCTCATTATCCAAACCCTCATTCCCGAGGTGAGACGCCGGGGCTTGGCGGAATTCTTCGACGTCTTCTGCGAGCCGGGGATCTTTTCCCTGGACGAGACGGCCGCCCTCCTCCGGGCGGCCAAGGATGCGGGCTTCAAGATCAAGGTCCACGCCGAGGAATTCGTCACCCTCGGCGGGGCCGAGCTGGCGGCCAGCCTGGGGGCGGTTTCCGCGGAGCATCTCATCGCCGTTTCAGACGAGGGGATCCGGAAGCTGGCCGCGGCCGGCACGGCGGCCATCCTCCTCCCGGGCGTCTCCTTTTTCCTGATGATGGACAAGCGGGCGCCGGCCCGGCGGCTCATCGACGCCGGCGCGGCCATCGCCCTGGCCACGGACTTCAATCCCGGGAGTTCCCATCTGAGCTCGATGCTCTTCGTCCTCCAGCTCGGCGTGTTCACGCTCGGGCTGGGCGTTGAAGAGGCCGTCAACGCCTGCACGGCCAACGCCGCTTACGCCATCGATCGTCATCATGAGGTGGGGACCCTTGAGGCCGGAAAGAAACTGGACCTCTTGCTGATGGACGTGGCCGATTATATCTCCCTGGCTTATCGGCTGGGGAGGAATCCCGTCCGTCATGTCCTCAAGAACGGAAGGATCGTCGTGAAGGACGGCCGGAAGGTGGACGCCGCCCGATGAACGGCCGGATCAGACCGGGATTCTACGTTCTCAACCTCATCCGGATCAGGAATTGCGGGGACGCGGCCTTCTTCCTCTGGAAATCGGCGGCCTGTATCCAGGATCCCTTCATCCGCCGGCCGCACCGGCGGCTCGGGCCGGGTCAGTCCCCGTCGGGCTTCAGGTCGAGAAGATAGACGCCCGTCGCCTCGTCCCTCCTCCGTCCGATCTCATCGAAAAAGCGCGTCAGGGTGATCTCGCAGGTTGCCGAAACGACGGCCTCCCGGAGATGCCCGCCCCGGACCCCGAAAGCGCCGTCCGCCAAAGCGATGTGGCAATGGAGGAACGGCTGGCCGTCAAGGACCGAGACGTTGCCGGTGAGGGAAACGATCTCGCAGGGCTCCTGGATGTGGACCGTGCGGTAGTCTTTGGCCTCCCGGTCGAACCAGCCGAGCTCAGCTTCACGAACCGCGCCCAGACCGTTGAGAAATCCGGCCGTGATCTTGTCCTGTTTGCACAGGGACCGGAGCGACTCGATGATGTTTTCCCCGTCGTCCAGACGGATGATGTACGTCGGGCCGAAGACGAAATATCTCATGCCCTATCTTTGCAATGCGGTTTCATCATCAGGATACGCCCGTTTTATCCTTCTTATCCCCGGAAGCCATCGCCAGTCCCCCGAGGATCATGATGATGCCTATCGCACCGACACACCAGATCAGCCATCGGATGGCTCCAACCGATGTCGCCAGCAAGAAATACCGAGCGAAACCCGCTGCCAGGGAGAGGCCGATCCCGACCATCGACACCTTAATCCCCTGACGACGGGTCCTCCAGAAGAAGTAAGCCGGGATCCCAATGATGATGATCAGAAGCCCACCCATGGCATTCTTGAATTGGCCGATCAAGGCGCTGATGGCCACGTATATTGCCGCCATGACGAAGATTACCGGCGTCACGGGATATCCCCAGGTCTTATAGGGCCGCTCGAGGTCTGGCCTCTTCTTGCGCAGCACGATGACCGACGCGACGGTCATCCCGAAGAAGATCCATTCGCCGAAGATGACGTAGGTGAAGAGCTGGTTGAAGGTCCCGGTCAGGGTCAGGAGGACGCTCCAGACAGTAATAGCGACGATCGAGATGTGCGGGGTCAGGAACTTGGGGTGGCACTCGGCGATCTTCTTGAAGAACATGCCGTCGCGGGCCATGGCGAAGTAGACGCGCGGCGAGGTCAGCATGTTCTGATTGGCCGCGCCGAGGATGGAGAAGAGGATGAGAAAGGTGATGAGCGAGGCCATGAAGGGACCGCTGATGATCTGCATGACGTCGAGGGCGACCCGGCCTTCGGACGCGGCGATCTTGCCGACGGGCAGGATATAGAGATAGGCCAGGTTGGCCAAGAGGTAGAGGACGATGACGGAGATCGTGCCGATGAGGATACCGAGGGGCAGGTTCCGCTGCGGGTTCTTGACCTCACCGGCGCTGTAGGTCGCCGCCTCCCAGCCTTTATAGGCCCATAGCGAGGCCACCAGGCCGACGCCGAAGGCGCCGAGCAGGCCGAGGTTCAAGGGGCCGGATTTGGGCTCGACGAAGTTATGGAGGTTGCCGTGTCCCTTGGCGAAGAAGAAGACGGCCACGACGATGATGCCGATGGCGGCCGTCTTCAGGTAGGTGGTCCAGTTCTGGAGCCGGGAACCCCAGCGGACGCCAACATAGTTGACGACCCCCAGGAAGACGACGAACGCGGCGGCGACAAGCTTCTTCACGAGCGGGGTCATCTCGATGAAGCGCGGCAGGATGTTGTGGGAAAAAGCGACGGCGAGGGTCGCGATCGAGCCCGAGTCGATGACCAAGAACAGGGTCCAGCCGAAGAGGAAGGACAGGAGCGGGCCGTAGGCCTCCCTCAGATAGATGTAAATTCCGCCGGCTTCGGGCATGGCCGCCCCGAGCTCGGCGAAGGCCACGGCGCCGAAGAAGCTGAACATGCCGCCGACGACCCAGACGGCGAGCATGAGGACGGGGGTGGGCACGGCCGCGGCGATCTCGGACGGGGACAGGAAGATGCCGGAGCCGACGACGCCGCCGATGACGATCATGATGACGTCCCAGAGGGTCAGGATTCGCGGCAGTTTGATCTTCGTCTTATCGACGGACGGATGAGTGACGATGTCCTGTTCCATGGTCTCTCCTTAAAAAGGAATTGCGCGAAAGGATGGCTTTATGGGGAGGGATATCCGGGGACGCGTCGCGACAGAGCGCATGAGTCCCGATTCTAGCAGGACAGCGTCAAAAGGGCAATCATTTATCCGGAGTCCGGATTCTCGGGATTATCGAGTTCTCGGGACACGCTCATTTCGGGAAAAAAGATGAAAAATTTCTGTAAAGCCCGCACTCTTGGCCGGACAGACGGGCCTTGGTCCGGTCATCGGACTCCGCGGCTTCTCAATCCGCCACGGTAACCGGAGACCCCTTACATCCCCATATATTGCACGTGGACGTATATTCCGGTATGCACGTTATAGAGCAAGCACCAGCCGATATGGTCGGGGTCATCGTAGATGACGAAGTCATCTCCGCAGTCCCAGCACCAGTCCGCGAAGAGCGGCCAATCCCAGAGGGCCAATTCAAAACAGAAGCCGCCCGGCAGCCAGAACCTGTGAAGGTTGGCGTCAACCCGCGTGATTTCGTAGCGGAACGTCGGCCCGGCATGGGCAAAGCGGCCGTTCGGAAAGGGATGATCCAGATGGAACCGCGCATCATTGGGCTGTTCGTGGCCGTACCATTGATTGTGGTTGACGTGCGGCGTGTCGTTCACATGGCCGGTCGGCAAACGTTCTGCCTGGCGCTGTGCGGTAGGATGGCTTCTCGCCGGCGGAGCCGGTGGAACGCGGCCCTGGTTCGCGCGGGGCCGATTATGTGACTGCTGACCACCCTTCTGCGCCATGCCGGGCCGCGTCAGCATGAAAGCCAAAGATAGAATGAAAACCAATGCAAACAAGAGGGCCGTTTTATTCTTCATGGGTCCCTCCTTTCATTTTCCAATATACAAGAAAGGCAAAAATCCGTCAAGAAAAGGGCCGCAAGATCCGGCCATGTCCTGCCCATGCGTTCGAGCGCCGGCTTGGCAGCCGGACCGAAGGCCTTGAGAGGCTTCTCATGGAGCCTGGAAAAGGAACGTTAATAATACCGGTCCATGGTCCGGTATTGGATGGCCTCGCTCAGGTGGGCAGGGTTGATCTTCTCCTGAGCTGCCAGGTCGGCGATCGTCCGCGCGACTTTGAGGACGCGGTCGTAGGCCCGGGCGCTGAAACCGAGCCGGCTCACAGCCGTCTCGAGGAGCTTTTCGGCCTCTTCCGGGATCCCGCAGTGGCGCTTGATGTCCTTCGGACCCATCCGGGCGTTGGCATAGATTTTCCGCCCCTTGAAGCGGACGAGCTGACGGTCGCGCGCCGCAGTCACCCGAACCCGGATCGCGGCGGAGCTCTCGGCGGGCTCCCGGGACACCATGTCCCGGAACTTGACCTCGGGGACTTCGACCTGGATGTCGATCCGGTCGAGAAGGGGCCCCGAGATCCTCGAGTAGTAGCGGGCCTTCTCGCTCTCGGTGCAGCCGCCTTTCGACCCGGCCAGCCCGCGGAAAACGTCCTCGCAGGGGTTCATGGCAGCCACCAGCATGAACGACGAAGGAAAGACGGCGCTCATCGCGGACCGGGAGACCGTGACCCGTCCGTCCTCGATGGGCTGCCGGAGATCCTCGAGGACCCGCCTGCGGAACTCGGGCAGCTCGTCGAGGAAAAGGACTCCGCGATGGGCCAAGCTCACCTCCCCCGGCCTGGGGACGAGCCCGCCTCCGATCAGGGCCGGGTCTGTGATCGTGTGGTGCGGGGCCCGGAACGGCCGGCGGCTCACGGCGCCCTCCTCGTGGAGGAGGCCGGCGGCGCTCCAGACCTGGGTCACCTCGACCATCTCGTCGAAGGTCATCTCGGGCAGGATGGTCGGCAGCCTCCGGGCGAGCATCGTCTTCCCGGCGCCGGGCGGCCCGATGAGGAGGAGGTTGTGGGCCCCTGCGGCGGCCACCTCGAGCGCCCTCTTGACGTGGTATTGGCCCTTGACCTCATCGAAATCGAGGGTCTCGGCGATCGGGGACACGAGGTCGTCGAGGGAGAACCGGCAGGGAGCGACCTCGCCGGGGGCCGCAAGGAAGCGGACGACCTGGACCAGGTCCTCGAGCCCGAACACCGGCAGGTCCGGGACCAAAGCCGCTTCCCGGGCGTTGGCCTTGGGAACAACGATCCCCCGGAAGCCCGCCTTCTTGGCCATCAGGGCGATCGGCAGGACCCCGCGGGCCGGTTTCAGCCGCCCGTCAAGGGCCAGCTCGCCGATGAAAAGGAAATCGCGGAGCCGGTCGCCGGGCACGATGTCGAGGTAGGCGAGAAACCCGAGGGCGATCGGCAGGTCGAACGCGGAGCCTTCTTTCTTGCGGTCGGCCGGGGCCAGGTTGATCGTGATCTTCCTGGACTCGATATCCCAGCCGCAGTTCTTGAGCGCGGCCCGGACCCGCTCCTTGCTCTCCCGGACGGCGGGGTCCGGAAGCCCGACGGTGACGAACGTCGGCAGCCCCGCGGCGATGTCGACTTCAACCTCGACCGGGTATCCCTCGATCCCGAGAAGTGAGGCGCTTGAGATCTTGAACAGCATCCGTCCTTTTGATAAAGACGGGACGCCGGTCTCTTTTATTTCACCCTATTTCGACTTTTCGCCGTATTCCTTGGAGAGCTTTTCGAGCTCATCCTCGACGTCTTTCGGGGACTTGATCTTGACCTTCGTGATCTGGAGGGGCTCCGCCTGGTCCGGCGGCACGAAGACGATGTTCTCGCGGGCGGCCCGCTGCGATTCCGTCAGGTGATCGATCTCCTGGCCGGCGGTTTCCGGACGGCGCTTCTCCCCGAAATATTTTTCCCGGACGGCGGGGACCGTCAGCTTGGCGATCTCCCGGAGGGTCTCGAAAACGCCGGCCCCGTTGACGGCCACGGCCTCGACGTAGGGGCATTTCCTGGGGTTCAAGAGGTTGTTGAAGGTCTCGACCGGGATGAGATAGTTGAGGTCCCGCTTGTTGTACTGGAAGACCAGGGGGATCTTGTTGAGGTCGATGTCGTGCTGAAGGCAGTTCCGGCGGAGGCCGTCAAAGCTCTCCAGGTTGGCGTCGAGAAGCGGGATCTGGGAATCGGCGACGAAAATGATCCCGTCCGTACCCTTGAGGACGCTCTTGCGCGAGGCCTCGTAAAAGACCTGGCCGGGGACCGTCATGAGCTGGAAATGGACCTTGAACTCACCGATCATCCCCGCCTTGATCGGCAGGAGGTCGAAGAAATATGTCCGTTCCGTGTCGGTCTCGAGGCAGACGAGGTCGCCGCGGTAGGCGGGATCGAGCTTGAAATAAATGTAGCGGAGGTTGGTCGTCTTGCCGCTCAGCCCGGGCCCATAATAGACGATCTTGATGGCCAAGGTCTTGGTCGCGTAGTTGACAACTGCCATATCCTACTCAACCCTCATTGCTTTTCCATTTCTAACACACGCAACGCTCGAAGTCAAACGCCGCCGGGCGAGAGGCCGGCTGTCCGGTCTCATTTTGGTTTAGTCGTCCGGCGGGCCGGGATGGCGATTGCCAGAACGGCGCGCCCTATGTTATGACATAGTTGGGTGAAGGTCCGACTTGAGAGGAGCAAGGACCCGGGATGGATGACCTGAGGAACAGGAGGCGGGTGGCCGTCATCGGCGGCAGCAGGCCCGGTCGGGCGGCCCTCGGCCAGGCCTTCGAGGTCGGGAGGTTGCTCGCGGCCCGGGGGGCGCTCCTCGTGTGCGGGGGGCTCGGCGGGGTGATGGAAGCGGCTGCGCGCGGGGCCCGGGAGAGCGGCGGCTTCTCGCTCGGCCTCCTTCCCGGCGCCAGCCCGTCGGAGGCCAATCCCTCCATCGACATCCCCATCGCCACAGGACTCGGATACACCCGGAATTCCCTGGTCGTGATGAACGCGGACGTCGTCATCGCCGTGGACGGGGAATACGGGACGCTTTCGGAAATCGCTTACGCGCTGATCTACGGGAAAAAGGTTGTCGGCCTCGGGACTTGGGACATCAAGGGCGTCCTCCCGGCCCGCGACCCGGAGGAGGCTGTCCGGCTGGCTCTCGGCTGAGGATTGTTCGCATGACAAGCTACAAGATCGTCCTGGCCTACGACGGGACCGACTTCCGGGGCTGGCAGCGCCAGCCCGGAGAGAGGACCGTCCAGGGCGCGCTCGAGGACGCGGTCTTCAAGATCACCCGGAGAAGGACCGCCGTCAACGGCGCCGGGCGGACGGATGCGGGCGTCCACGCCCGGGGCCAGGTGGCCCATTTCCGGGTCGTGACCAGGCTCAAGGATGAGGACCTGTTCCGCGCCCTCAACGCCGTCCTTCCCTGGGATATCCGGATCCTGAGCCTCGAGAGGGCGGCGCCGGACTTTCACGCCAGGAAGTCGGCGAGGTCCAAAGTCTACGAGTACAGGATCGTCCACGCCCCTCAGGTCGGCCCGTTCGATTTCCGCTACACGCTTCACTGGCCCTACCCGCTCGACCTCCGGGCCATGAGGGCGGCCGCGCTCCTCTTCGTCCGGAAGGCGGATTTCACGGCCTTCTCCTCGAACCGGGAGAGAGTCCCCGTGAGGACGGTCCGTCGCTCCGAGATCCGCAAAAAAGGCGACGAACTCATCTACACCGTCGAGGCCAACGGGTTTCTCCGTTACATGGTCCGGACGATCGTCGGGACGCTCCTCGAAGTCGGGCGGGGGAAGCTCACTCCGGACGACGTGGAGGAGATCTTCCGCCGGAGGGACCGGCTGCTCGCGGGCCCGACCGCGGCGGCCAAGGGGCTGTGCCTCGTCCGGGTCGATTACTGATCCAGGACGAGGCCCATCAGGTAGGCGTCCTCGTCGGGGTTGGTATAGTAATTTTTCCGTGTTCCCAGGATCTCGAACCCCAGTTTCTCGTAGAGCGTCACGGCCGCCGCGTTCGACGGCCGGACCTCGAGGGTCATGAAGGTGGCGCCGTTCTTCTGGACCTTGTCGATGACGTGGTGCATCATGGCCTCGCCGATCCCCTTCCCGCGGAACTCCGGGTGGACGGCGATGTTGTTGACCTGGACGTCCTCCCGGATGTGCCAGAAGATGATATAGCCGACGACCTCGTCGCCGGGCTTGCGGACGGCGACCAGCGGAAAAGAAATGGACGTGTTCTGGATCTCGCCCCGGAAGGTGGTGTCGCTCCAGGGGTTCGAGAAAGACAGGGTCTCGATGGTCCGGACCGCGGGCAGGTCCTCCTCCTTCATCCGCCGGATGAAAAACCTGCCGTCGCCCGCCTTCACGCTGTTCTTTTCTCCTCGGCCTGGGATTTCCGGAAATAAACGGGCTCGAGCCCGCTGGCCGGGACGCCCTTCCCCTCGAGAAGCATCCGGTGGCCGATCCGGCCGACCTCGGCGGCAATGAAGGGCGAGCGGCGGGGAAAGCGGGCCTTATCCCGGACATAAGCCAAGAGCTTGTCCCGGTAGAGGGTGAGGCCGTTCCCGATGAAGGACGTGAGGCGATGGGCCGGCAGCCGGGCGAAGAACGTGTCGGGGTCGTAGGCTCCCTGCGGGATGAGTTCGGTCGGCCGCCCGGACCGGAACTCGATGAGGGCCGCGTAGATCTCGCCCTTCTTGGCATCGAGGACGGGGCAGGCCAGCCGGACGGAAGGGCCCGCGATCTTCGAGGCCAGGGCCTCGAGGGTGGAGACCGGGGCGACCATCCGGCCTGAAGCGAAGGCCAGGGCCTTGACGGCGCTGAGGCCGATCCGAATGCCGGTGAACGAGCCGGGGCCGGCGGCCACGGCGTAGGCGTCAACGGCCTGAATGTCAAGGGCGTTCGCCTGGAGCAGCAAGTCGACGGAGCGCAGGAGCCGGGCCGAATGGGTCGAGGGCGACTCGAGGTCGAACTCGCCCAGAAGCTCCGCGTCCCTGAGGAGGGCCACGGAGCCGCTCGGCGTAGTCGTATCGACGGCGAGAATGAGCATTGAGCTAGAGTCTGCCGGCCACGGCCCGGCCGACGTCCAGGCTCGTCGCGGAACCTCCCATGTCATAGGTCCGGACCTCGCCTTCCTTGATGACGGCGGCCACAGCCGTTTCGATCACGGCGGCCTTGGCCGTCTCGCCGATCCAGTCGAGCATCATCTTGGCGGCCAGGATCGTGGCGATGGGGTTGACCTTGTACATCCCGGAGTATTTCGGGGCCGAGCCGTGGGTGGGCTCGAAGACCCCGTACGTGTCGCCGATGTTGCCGCTGCAGGCGAACCCCAGCCCGCCGACGAGCTGGGCGGCCAGGTCCGAGACGATGTCGCCGAACAGGTTCTCGGCAACGAGGACATCGTAGTCGTGGGGGTTCTTGAGCAGCCACATGCAGATGGCGTCCACGTTGGCGTCCCAGAACTTGATGTCCGGGTAGCCCTTGGCGACCCCGCGGGCGGTGTCGAGCATCAGGCCGCCCGTTTCGCGGAGGACGTTCGGTTTCTCGATGAGCGTCACGGATTTCCTCTTGTATTTCCGGGCGAACTCGAAGGCCGCTTTAGTGATCCGCGCGCACGCGGCTTTGGTCATGATCCGGGTCGAAACGGCGATCTCGTTGGCGGGGACGTCCTTGAAGCGCTTCATTTTGGGGTTCGTGAGGAGGGCGTCGCGGACGACCTGGGGCAGGGGGAAGAACTCGACCCCGGCATACATCCCCTCCGTGTTCTCGCGGAAGATGACCAGGTCGATCCCTTCCTTATAATTGAGGGGATTCCCGGCGTAGGCCTTGCAGGGCCGGAGGTTTTGATAGAGGTCGAACTCCTGGCGCAGGCGGACGATGGGGCTGAAATAGGAGAGCCCCTTGCCCTTGAGCTCGGGCGCGAGCTCGAGAGCGGCGTCTTCCTTGGGCTTGGAGGTGATGGCCCCGAACAGGCAGGCGTCGGTTTCCTTGAGCAGTTTGATCGTCCGGTCGGGCAGGGCGTTCCCTTCCCGGCGCCAGAACTCCCAGCCGATGTCGCCGTAGACGTATTGGGCGTCGAGGCCGGTCTTGTTGAGGACGATCATCGTGGCTTCGACGACGTCCTTGCCGACCCCGTCACCGGGAAGGACGGCGATCTTGTATTTGGACATGGATGACTCCTTGCTTCAGGATTTTGATGGGACGGCGGAGGCCAGCTTCTTCTTCGTGTATTCGAGGAGGCCGCCGGCCTGGAGGATGCCGATGACGGATTCCGGCAGGGGGAGGAACCGGAACGTCCCGCGCGGCGAGCGGATCTCGCCACGGGCGAAATCGATCTCGGCCTCATCGCCTTTCCGCAGGGAAGCGCAGGCTTCCTCCGACTGGACGACGGGCAGGCCCAGATTGATGGCGTTCCGGAAATAGATCCGGGCGAACGATCGGGCGACCACGGCCCTGACGCCGGCGTATTTCAGGCAGGCGGCGGCCTGTTCCCGGGAGCTCCCGCAGCCGAAATTCTTGCCGGCCACGATGATATCTCCGGGCCTGACGTTGGCCGCGAACTCCGGGTCAAGGTCCTCGAGGGCGTGCTTGGCCATCTCCTCGGGCGGAAGGATCTGGTAGGTGTAGCGGCCGGGATAGAGGACGTCCGTGTTGACGTTGTCCCCGTAGGTCCAGATCTTTCCGGCGCTCATAGGTACCTCCTCGGGTCGGCGATCTTCCCCTCGATCGCCGATGCGGCGGCCGTGGCCGGGGAGGCCAGGTAGATCTCCGAATCCCTGTGGCCCATGCGCCCCTGGAAATTCCGGTTCGAGGTGCTGACGCAGACCTCTCCCGCGGCCAGGAGCCCTTCGTGGGCGCCCAGGCAGGGACCGCAGCCCGAGTTGAGGATGACGCAGCCGGCGTCGGCCAGGACCGCCAGGGTCCCGGACTTCAGGGCCTCCCGGTAGACCTCCCAAGACGCGGGGATGACGAGGGCCCGGACGCGGGGATGGACCCGCCTGTCCTTCATGATCCGGGCGGCTTCGTCGAGGTCCTCCAGCCGGCCGTTCGTGCATGTTCCGATGAGGACCTGGTGGATGGGTTTTCCCTCGATCTCCCCCACCGGCTTGACGTTGTCCACGGTGTGGGGGCAGGCCAGCTGAGGCTCAAGGCCGGAGAGGTCATAGCCGAGGATGCTCTCGTACCGGGCGTCAGGATCGGAGGCGACGGCCTGGAAAGGCCCGCGGGCCCGTCCCTTGAGCCATTCGAGCGCCTTTTCGTCGGGGGCGAAGTAGCCGTTCTTGGCCCCCATTTCCGCCGACATGTTAGCCAGGGTCAACCGGGCCCCGACGCTGAACTCCTTCGCCGCCGGGCCCGCGAATTCCACGGCCTTGTAGTTGGCCATTTCGGCCCCGTGGTCGCCGATGATCTTCAGGCTGAGGTCCTTGGCGGAGGTCCCGGCCGGGAGACGGCCCGCGAGGTCGATCCGCATGGTCTCGGGAACCCGGAGCCAGATCTCGTCGGTCGCCCAGGTGCAAGCCGTCTCGGTCCGGCCGATCCCCGTGGCGAAGGCCCCGAGCGCGCCGTAGCTCGGCGTGTGGGAGTCGCTCCCGACGATGACGATCCCCGGCACGGCGAACCCTTGCTCCGGCAGGACCTGGTGGCAGATGCCGCAGTTGATGTCGAAGAAGTTCGGGATCCCCTGCTCGGCCACGAACTCCCGGATGGACTTGTGGTTCTGAGCGTATTTTTCGTCAGAGGCGGGGACGATGTGGTCAAGGACGATGACGATCTTCCCGGGAGCGCGGACCTTCTTGACGCCGATCTTCCTGAATTCCTGGATGATGGCGGCCGAGTTGTCATGGGACAGGACGTAGTCCGGGGAAACCGTGACGACCTCGCCGGCCTGGACGTCCTTGCCGGCCTTGAGCCCGAGGATTTTTTCCGTCAGCGTCTTGCCCACATCGACCTCCTGGCCCTCCCATTTTATGGGGGCGG
>JBEKBS010000016.1:0-61323 GCA_050015275.1 Candidatus Aminicenantales bacterium
CGGATGTGAACCGGGTAGCTCCAGATCTGCCCGGCGTCTTTCAGGAAATCGCGGGAAATGGATCTGAGCGAGAATTCCCCGTCACTCGCCGGGGCGGGCGGGGCGGACATACCTGTCGCCTGGGGAGCCGATGGGGAGAGAGTCAGCCGGACGGCCAGATTGAAGGCCGCTTGAGCAGCGGGCTCGTCGCAGATTGATAGCGAGAAAGGCCGCGACGGGCTGTTCTCACGCACCTCGGAAGCCTGATCCCTTGCGACGAGGTGAAACGGGAGGCCGGCCAGCAGCAACAAGGTTACGGCCCAGGCCTTGCTTTTCTGCACCAACATCTTACCCACTGCCCCCTTATCTTAACTGAAAACCAGGGATTTGTGAATCCGGAAGAATGGGATACAATAGGAGTGTCCCGAGGGAGAGGTTGACATGAAAAAAAGAGGCATTTTCCCTGTTATCATCCTGCTCGTTCTCACGGCTGGGGTCACTGCGGCCGCCCGCGCTGGCGCTCCCGCCCCGCCTCCCGGGCGGGCGCAGGAGCAAGGCGAGAGGCTGAAGGTTTACGTCCGCAGCGTCGTGTTCGAGGAGAACGTGAAAAACTCCGGGAACGTTTTGGGAGAGCCCGACGGCCGCTTCGCCGAGATCGCCCCCGGCGGCCAGATGACCCTCCTCATGGAGAGGCCGATCGTCCCGTCCTCGGGCTTCGACGACGGTTTCGTCGTCATCAAGGAGGAGTCGCAATACGGCCTGGAGGGCTGGTTCCTCGTGAGCGGCACGCCGGAGGACCCGCAGTTCGCCTGGATGCTCCTCACCCCCGGGGCGTCGCCCAGAGGCTTTCGCCTGACTTACCACTACATGGAGAGGACGCCCGAGGGAAGCCCGGGGGTCAAGATGATCCGCATCCGCAACAACGGCACGAAGCCGCTCCTGCTCGACGCCGTCGTCGGCTACGGCCGGAAGGAGACGGGTGGGCGGAAGCCTGCCCTTGTCGGCCGCCTCCCGCTGTGATAAGATAGAAGACTAAAAACCGGGCAGGACAGAGTCAAAACCGACCGTTTCCCCACCCGCGAGAAGCCATTTCGGCCGACCCTCGTCCCCTCGTGTTTCAAAGGAATGGATACAGGATAAAAAATGTATTTTAAGGAACTCAACCTCGACCCCCGGCTCCAGCGGAGCATCGCCGACCGGGGCTATGTCGTATTGACGGCGGTCCAGGAGCAGACCCTGGCCAGGACTCTCGAAGGCCAGGACGTCGCCGTCCAGTCCCAGACCGGGACGGGCAAGACCGCGGCCTTCCTCATCACGCTCTTCGAGAAGATGCTCGAAGCCGGGCCGGACGCCCGGCAGACAGCGCTGATCATCTGCCCGACCCGCGAGCTCGCGGTCCAGATCGAAGGCGAGGCCAACCTCCTCAACCGCCACCTCGGCTTCTCCGTCGGCTGCTTTTACGGCGGCGTGGGCTACGCGACCCAGCTCGGGGCCCTGAGGGACGGGGTGGACATCATGATCGGGACGCCGGGCCGTCTCCTCGACCTGAGCGACAGCGGCCGCCTGAGCCTGAGCGAGGTCGGGTATCTCGTCATCGACGAGGCCGACCGGCTGTTCGACATGGGCTTCCTGCCCGACCTCAAGAAGATCATCAAGAAAATGCCCGAGCGCACCCGCCGCCAGAGCATGCTCTTCAGCGCGACGCTCAACCGCATCTCCCGGCTCATGGCCGCTGAATACCTCAACCGTCCGGAGTCGATCGAGGTCACGCCCGAACAGCTGACCGTGGACACGATCACCCAGGAGCTTTACCACGTCAAGAGCCACATCAAGCTGAACCTCCTCCTGGGGCTCCTCCAGCGGAACGCCCCGCGCAACGTCCTCATCTTCGCCAACATGCGGCATCACGCCTTCCGCCTGGCCAAGGAGCTCGAGGCCAACGGCTACCGCTGCTTTCACCTGACCGGAGACCTGCCGCAGAAGGACAGGCTCAGGGTCATCCAGAATTTCATGGCCGGCAAGTTCCCGATCCTCGTCGCCACGGACGTCGCGGCCCGCGGCCTGCACATCGACGACCTTGAGATGGTCATCAATTACGACATCCCCCAGGACTTTGAGAACTACGTCCACAGGATCGGGCGGACGGCCCGGGCCGGGAAGGGCGGCAAGGCCATCACCCTGGCCAGCGAGGGGACCTCCATCCACCTCGAGGCCATCGAGCGGTTCATCGGGATGAAGATCCCCGTCAAGCCGGTCACCGACGACCTGTACGCCCGCGACCTGAGCCTCGAAAAAATGCCCAAGCAGGGCTGGGGAAGAGGCCCGCGGCCGGCCGGGGGGCGCCCCCACGGAAGGACGAAGTCGGGGACGGGACGGAGCTACGGAAGGGGCCGGAGCCGCCCGGGCTCCCGGCACTGATCCGCGGTCGGGCGGCCTTTCAGGGCTCTCCATTCTCCGTTTCGCCGGGCGGAAGCCCCCGGCGATTTCAAACATGAGCTCCCGGAGCGTGCTTACTGCGGTTTCACCCTTCCTCGTCTCAATTCGCCCGCCGGACGCCCCCCATCCGCTGCTCGATGGAGGTCTCGAAAAGGTCAGCCAGGCGGCTGTAGCCGGCCTCGAGCCGCTCCCGGAATGGCTGGAACGAGGCGTCGATCACCTCCGGCACACCATCCTGCCAGGGAAGGCGATAGCGGTCGGCGTCCATCGCCTTGACCTCGGCGGCGAGCGCCTCGCGCCACTTGTCGTGAGCCCCGCCCGGGCGCCCTTCCTGAAGCTTCGCGAGCTGGCAATGGAGCATGGGAAGGACGAGCCGGTGGATCCGCATGAGATTTATGTCCTTGCTCACGGCCAGAGCGTCCTGATCGTCGGGGTTGGCCGGATCCCTCCTTGGCCCGCCGAATCGTAAACCGGCGCCGTCGGTCGGCGGCTTCTTGAGCCAGGAATGGTAGGCGACCACATAAAGATAGTAGTACTCGCCCGCACCCATCTCCTGATCGAGGAGGGCCTGGGCGCGGCTCTTCAGGAAATCCGAGATCTGCGGGACCATCCCCAGGCCCGTCTTGACGGTTTGAAAGACATTGCTCGGTCCCCGGCCTTGGGGGGACCCGCTGTCCCGGTCCTTGACCAGGATATCGAGGGACTCCTCGAGCTTCGCCCGGGCCGGGGCCGTGGCTTCGCGGACAGAAAGAAAGGCCTTGAGGCGGCCTGCCGGGATAGTCCCGCCGGGGTCCGGGCAATAGTCCTCGACACGGCCGTATTTGGCCGTGAGGGACCTCATCAGCCCGTCCGACTCCCTGAACCCCTGGGTCGTGTTCCGGACGAGGAAATAGCCGGCGATGACCAGGACGACAACGATGACCACCGCACCGCCGCAGCCGATGCCGATCCCGAGAAGCCACTTGTTGGGCGATCTTTTCGGCGTCATTTCCATGGGCTTTCTCCTTAATGCGGCAATCCGAAGACAAAATAGGCCAGGCAGAGGACGGCCAGGACGACGGACCCGGCTTTGACCTCTCTGAACCGCCCGGTGACGACCTTGAAGAACGGCCACAGGACGAGCCCGGCCGTCAGGCCGTTGGCGACGTTGTAGGTGAAGACCATGACGACGATCGTGGCGAAGGCCGGGACGAGCTCCGTCATGTCCTCGAAGTCGACCCTCCGGATGGAGCCGAGCATCAGCACTCCGACGGCGACGAGGGCGGGGCCGTAGGCGTAACGCAGGTGCTGCAGCGGCGCGACGAGGGGGATGAAGAATAGGGAAACGGCGAAGAGCGCGGCCGTCGTGACCGCCGCCAAGCCGGTCCGCGCCCCTTCCCGGATCCCGGTAGCCGACTCGATGTAGGCGCCGCTCGTCGAGGTGCCGACGAGGGCGCTGAAGACGCAGGTCGCGGCGTCCACCATCATGGGCCGCTCGATGGCCGGAAAATTCCCCTTTTCGTCGAGCATCCCTCCCGCGGCGCCGACGCCGACGAGGGTGCCCAGGGTGTCCAGGAAGCCCATCAGGAAGAGGGTCAGCAGAATGGGCAGGAAGCTCAGGCGGAGGACGCCGGCGATGTCGAGCTTGAGGGCGATGGGAGCCAGGCTGAATTCGCCGCTGAACGGCAGCGCGGCGACGGCGCGGGGGGCCTCCCCCAGCCCCAGCGCATAGCCGAGGACCGCCGTGACGGCGATGCCCAGCAGGATCCCGCCCCGGACCCGGAGATGGAGAAGGACGGAGATCAGGACAAAGCCGAAGACGGCGAGAAGGACCTTGGGGTTGTGGAGGTTGCCGATCTTCACGGGCACGTCGGGCGCCGAGAGCGCGGCGGCGCCGCTCCGGAGGAGCGCCTGCGGGGCCATGCCGGCGACCGAGCTCGTGACGATCCCGGTCTCATAGAGGCCGATGAAGGCCAGGAAGAGTCCGATGCCGACGGCGAAGCTGTGCTTGAGGCTCGGGGAGATCGAGTTCGCGAGCCACGTCCGGACGCGGAGGAAGGTGATGAGGGCGAAAGCCAGCCCGCTGACGAACACGGCGCCGAGCCTGAGCTGCCAGCCGATGCCCATCGCGGCCAGGCCGAAGGCGATGAAGGCGTTCTCGCCCATGTACGGCGCGACGGCGATCGGCCGGTTGGCGTAGAGCCCCATCAGGAGCGAGCCGAAGGCCGCGGCGAGGATGGTCGCCACCGTGCTCGGGCCCTGCGGGATGCCGGCGAAGCTCAGGATCGCGGGGTTGACGACGATGATGTAGGCCATCGTGATGAAGGTCGTCGCTCCGCCCAGGACCTCGGTCCGGACGTTCGTCCCCTTTTCCCGAAGCTTGAAGATCCGTTCGGCCAACGGATCCTTCATCGCGGACCTCCCGGCGCCGGCGCCTGCTGCGACGTTTTTTTTACTGTATCCGAAGGAGAGAGGGCCTGTCAACGGGCCCGGCCGGATATGGTATATTAGAAACATGAGAGAAAAAGGGATGTGGTTTGTCATGGGGGTGGCCCTGGCCCTGGCGTTCGCTCCGGCCTGCGCCCGGGATGCGCAGGCGCGAAAAGACAAAACGATCCAGAGCGTCGAGATCAAGGAATACCGGGGTGAAAAGCTCGACCCGATCAAGAACTTCGAGGAGAATTCCATCAAGGGGCCCCAGCACGTCGATATCGGGAAATATTCCCTGAAGATCGGCGGTCTCGTGGACAAACCCGTGAGCTACACCTACGAACAGGTGCTTTCGCATAAGGCCGAATCGAAAGTCACGGTCATCCACTGCGTCGAGGGCTGGGACGTGAAGATCCTTTGGGAAGGCGTCCCGATCACCGGGCTCCTGGGAGAGGCGGGCCTGAAGCCAGCCGCGAACACGGTCATCTTCAGGTCGGCCGACGGTTATTCGACCTCCCTGCCGCTCGACTATATCAGCAAGAAGAATATCCTCCTCGCCTTCAGGATGAACGGGCTCACCCTGCCCGAAGAGAGGGGTTTCCCGTTCCAGGTCGTCGCCGAGGACAAGTGGGGCTACAAGTGGGCCAAATGGGTCACGGCCATCGAGCTTTCGAACGACCCGAACTACAAGGGTTATTGGGAGAGCCGGGGCTACAACAACGACGGCGACCACAGCGGCCCCATTTTCGAAAAAAGGAAATAAAGGGAGATAAAAAAAGGGACGGTCCGGTCACCGCCCCCCTTCTGAGGCATGACGGACGATGCAAGGCGCCGCATGACGCGATCCAGGATGGGCTTCTGGTACCGGGCGGGTTGGTCCTTCTTCCGGGTCGTCTTCGCCGCCTTTTTCCGCTGGCGCGTCCTCAATCCCGGCCGCGTCCCGGACGCGGGCCCGGTGATCCTGGCCGCCAACCACGCGAGTTACTTCGACCCGCCGCTCGTCGGGGCGGGCCTGCCGCGGATGGTGGTCATGCTCGCCCGCCGGTCGCTTTTCCGCTTTCCCGGATTCGGACGCCTGCTCCGTCTCTGGCATACCGTCCCCGTCGATCCCAAAAGCGGGTCCGCGGCCGCCCTGAAAACGGTCCTCAGCCGTCTCGCGGCCGGGAACGCCGTACTGATCTTCCCCGAAGGCGCGCGCAGCTTCGACGGCCGGCTTCAGCCGGCCCGGGCCGGTCTCGGGCTGGTCGTGGTCAAGTCGGCGGCCTCCGTCGTTCCCGTCCGGATCTGGGGCAGCCATGAAGCCTACGGGCGGGGCAGCCTTCTTCCCCGCCCCAGGCGCATCACGGTCAAATATGGCAGGCCGCTGTTCTTTATCGAATTGCGCGAGGAAGCCGCCCACTGTTCAAAGCCGCGTTTCAAAGAGATCTGCCGGGAGGTCGCGGACCGGGTCATGGCCGAGATCGCCAGGATGGAACCGGTGCCGGACGAGGATCCGCCCAGGCCGGATCCTGAAATGCTCCCAGCTTTGTAAAGGTCAGCGCCGCGGCAACCGATTGTTTTTACGACATTCCTATCATATAATCAAACGGAATAAGGGAAATAAATCTCCTGATTGCCATAGCTTGCGGTCAACTCGCCGGAGCAGAAAAAGGGCCCAGGTGGCGGAATAGGCATACGCACGACACTTAAAATGTCGTGGCTGCAAGGCCATGCGGGTTCGACTCCCGCCCTGGGCATTCTATTTATCCCATTGGGATAAGGCTAATCTGGGTCAGCGTACCACCACGCGCTCCACGACCCGCAAGGTCACCGGCCCCAGCAATCCGGATTCGACCAGCGGCTCGCCTTTTTTCCAAAGCCGCCAGCTAGTGAAGGTGAACCGGCCGGTCGGGCTCGCTTTTCCCCCTTGGACCCACGGCGGCCACGCTTTGAGCGTGCCGTCCGGGTTTCGTTCGCTGTCCTCGGGCAGGTCTTCGTCCCCGATCATCCGGTTGACCCAGAGGTTCGTCACGCCGACCTCGAGCGCATTCGAGCCGGGTTTCAGAAGGCCGGTCACGTCGACGCGATACGGCGGCTTCCAGAGGACTCCCAGGTCCTGCCCGTTGAGCTTCACCCGGGCCATGATCTGGACCTTGCCCAGGTCCAGATAGACGCGCCGGTGGCCGCCGAACACGTCGCCCGGCGCGCTGAACGTCTTGGCATAAACCGCCGTGCCGGAGAAGTGCTTCACGCCGCGGTCGCCATGATCCGTCCAGGAGGCGAGCTTGGCCAGCGTCACCCGCTCGGGCGCGCCCCAGCCCGGCGGGAACCGCAGCTCCCACGGGCCGGAGATCTCGTGCGCCGACATCGCGGGCGCCTCCGCGCGCAGCGTGCGGCCGGACGCCGTCTTCAGCTCGTAGCGGCCCGGCTGCCACGCCTCGACGGACAATTTCCCGTTCTCATCCAGGCGGACCTCGGCCTCAAGCTCGACGCCCGGGAAAACGGGAAAGCTCACGGTCTCCGGGTCCCTGCCTTTCGCCTGCAAAGATTTCCCGCCCACGCTATAATCCACGATCAGCGTTTTCACCACGCCGAAGGCCGGGTCGTCGCCCTCGGCCAAGCGCGCCACAGAGAGGCTCGTCTCGCCGCTGTCCAGGATCGCCTGGACCTTGACTCGCACATCGCGCGAGCGTTTCGGGTCGTCGAGGACCCCGTAGACGGCCTTCTCGACCAAAATCCTCACCTTCTGCTCGGGCGCCGGCGCGATCGTCCGCCCGTCGCGCGCGACGCTCACGACGGGGTCAAACGCTCCCGAGCTCTTCCGAAACACGACGAACACCGAGCCGCTCGGCTCGAAGTGGACCGGGATGCGCGTCGTGCCTCCGGCCTGTTCGTAGACGGCCACGGGCTCGATCCGGCCGGTCTCCGGCCGCCAGAGCTCGGGGAGCTTGCCGGCGACCCGGAAGGCGCACGTCACTTCCGTCGGCTGCGGATTTCGGCTCGCCACGAAGTAGATCTCCGTATCGCCGACGCTCCGGTGGATCCAGCGGATGAACGGGGGGGCCGAGAAATCCGGTCCCACCCCGATCCCGGTGAGGGCCTGCTCGGGCGACCGGCCCGTCAAGACCTTTCCTTTGCCCCAAAGCTCGCCGGCGAGCTCACGGACCTCCGCGTCGCACTTCGGATATCCGGCGAGGCTCGGTGATCCCGCCGGCCGGACCGGGCCGACGACCGTCGCGCCGGCCGCGACGAGCTCCTTGACCTTCCGGAGCAGCGTCGGCGTCATGCGGGCCGTTTCCGGCAGGACGAGGACCCGGTAGCTCATGCCGTCGGGCAGGACGAGCCGTCCGTCCTTGACCGCCATCCGGGTCAGGAGGGCCTCCGCCGTGCAAACGTCGTAGTCGTAGCCGGCGCGGTCGTGACCTCGGAATTCCTGGGGCGCGGCCTCAGGCTGAAGGATGCAGATGTCGGCCACGAACATCCCTTGCCGGAGAAGGTCCTGGCAGCGGGCCAGATATTCGTGCCACGGCCCCGACTCCTCCCACCAGGTATTGGTCCGCTCGTAGTGAAGCCCCCACGGGCCCATCGTCATCCCCGGACGGTAGCCGAGCCACGGCTGCATCGCGTAGCGGTGGAAGACGAACCGGTTGACGCCTTCACACAAGGCCCGGTCGCCGAGGGCCTTGATGGTCGCGGGATGCTCGAGCCACCGCTCGCGGTCGCCGGCCGTGAACGACTCGGCTCCCAGGATGCGGCGGCCGTAGATGTGCGCCGCCGAGGCCATCTGCTTCAGGGTTTCGAAGGCGCCGCCGCCGATCCAGAACTCGCCCATGGGCTCGCCGGCCCGGCCGCCGTAGGTGATGTCGTCGCACGGGCCACCGTACGCTTCGATGGACAGGCGCAGCCCGTGCTGCCGGGCCAGCTCCGCCATGTGCCCGGCGTAATTTTCCACGAGAAGGTCCGTGACGGTCTGCCGCAAGTCCCACAGGAACCGTTCCGAGATCTCGAGGCTGTCCACGACCCGGCCCGTGAAGACGGGGAGGTAGGGCAGCAGGTCGTAACCCCGCCGTCGCCGGAATTCCTCCCTCATCCGCGCCGTCCAGTTCTGGGCCCCGTTCTCCCAGCTGTCGATATGGGTCGCGACCAGGGTCTTGCCCGCTGCGGGACCGACATCCGCGATGAGCTTGGCCATCATGCCGGCGAACTGGGCCTCGATGCCTTCCCGGCTCAGCTTGTCGCACTCGAGCCCGCGGCCGCTGGCCGGCGCCGGCGCGTTCTCGACCCCCGTGCCGGTGTGGCCGAAGCGCATGACCGTCCATCGGCCGGCCGGGACATCCCAGGCGAGGCGCCCGTCCGGGCCCATCCGCGCGGTGAGGTCGACGAGCCGGGCCGGGTCGATGGCCGTCCCCGCCGGGAGCCTGGTTTCGCTCGCCGGCGGCTCCTCCTTCCGTTCATAGAGCGCCTTGCCCTTGATGCCGGCGATCCGGTAATCCCCCGGCGTCGGGAAGGCCAGGACGGCGATGTCGCGATAGAACGCGTGATCGGCCTCCGGCCGCGGAAGGCTCCCGTCGAAGCGCCGCGGGCCGGACAGGCTGGTCTCGGTCCAGACGACTTTCTGCATGGACTGCTCGGGCTTGATCCAAGGGCCGCCGCTCCCGTTCCAGCCGGCGTCGTCGTTCATGTTCACTTCGAGCCCGAGCCGCTCGGCCTCGGCGACGGCGTGCTTGAACAATTCCCGCCAGCGGGCGCCCATGAACGCCGCCGGCCCCACGGGCGCGCCCTGGTCCACCTCCATGATCAGGACGCCTCCGATGCCGGCCCGCTTCATGGCCTCGAGGTCGGCCGTGATCCCTTCGCGGGTGATGTTACTGTTCAGCCAGAACCAGTAGACCCAGGGCCGGGCCGATTCCGATGGTTTGACGAAGCTCTTCGCCAGGTCGTCCGCTCCCCGCGCGGCCCCCGCCAGCAGACACAGCGCCATGATCTTGGCCAGGAGTTGTTTTTTCATGCTATCGCTCCTTCCCGCCGCCCGAAGCGGCAGGTTCATTGGCTTTGGGCCAGATTCACGTCGACCGGAAGGGAATATCTCTTGGTGCTGGACGAGGTCGGGCGCGACATGGCATCGAAGGTGTCCAGGAATTCCTGGGACCAGGTCCTGCCGGTCCCGGACAGATAGCCGCTGTGGGATGTCTGGAGTTGCCGGCTGGCCTTGGCGCTGAGCATCTTGTTCTCTACCCCTCCCCACTCGAACAGGACCCGGACGGTCTCCCCCGGTCCCGCCCCGATCCCCCCGGGGACGAACTCCGGGGAGGCCAGCGGGAGCCGGAATTCATAGGTCGCCTGGGCCGCCGATTCCGAAACGCCGAAATCCGGGGGGTCGCTGTCCGATTGACGCCGGAGCGGCCCGTACGTACTGCCCTTCGCGTCGACGGCGAAGGCCATAAAGACCGCGTGACGGGCGGTTTTGCGGATCTCAGCCTTCTCCGCCTCCGTCAGGAGCGCGCCCCGGCTCTCCTGCCAGGCAATAAATGCGTCTGTGGAGACGGTCCTGCTCAGGAACAGGACGCCGTTTTCGGGCTTTTTCGCTCTCCCGGGACGGCTGAGGATCGTCATTCCCGTGGCCTCGACGGCCTTCCGGGGATCGGGGCTCTTCAGGACGACCAGGATGTAGAGGTTCCGGCCGTCATTTTGAAAGGCGAGCTCAACGCCGGAGTTCTTGTCCTTAATGAGGCCGCTCAAGCGCCATTCGTCGGCCTGGCCGTCGATCCTGACCGGGGACAGGGCCCGGCGGCTTTCGACGGTTTGGGCCTCGGGCGACGCGGAGCCCTGGACGAAAATGGCCAACATGACCGGTCCCATCCATTGAAGGAGCTTTCTCACTGGCATGCCTTTCTCCCCTGACTCGGGCAGGCTCACCTCGTCGCTGTCAGGACGACGGCGACCCCGTCGTGGTCTCCCGTTCCCAGCAGGGGATCATCGAGGATCGCGTTATCCAGGAGCTCGAAGGCGGTGATCTTGTAGCCCCCCTTCTCCTCGAGAAAGTGGGCGAACCGGTCCCTGGCCTCATTGAAAGAGACATACAGATGTTCGGGCTTCGGCTCGACAACGACCTTTTCACGGCTCAAAGCCCCGATGAAAAAATACCTCCCGTTCAAAAAATGGGGACCGAAGAAACGGCCATGGTTGTTATGGAACTCGAACGGTTCGTCGGAGATGGCGTGGTGAGCTTCCGACGGGATCTGCGGATAAAGCCGGTCGCCGAGCCATCCGGAGTGACCGCCGGAATGGCCGGGCCGGCTGGCGAAACCGGCCCGCTTGCAGGCGGCGAGGAACCTGGCGACGGCATCATCCGGCGATGTGGCCAGGGGGTCGACGACGATCACGTTGATGGGCTCCCGCAGTCTTTTGCCCTTGTAGGACGTTCCCATCCAGTCGGAGTAGATCATATCTTTTGAGATCATCCACTTGCCGATGGGGGGATATCCCGGGATCCGGGCCACGTCGGATGGGGCAGATTTTAATTGACTGGGTTCCGTCCCCAGCCTGGCTGTTTGTCCCGCCGGGCTTCCGATTGCCAGAAGCAATATCAGCGCCGGTCCCAGGCGATACGCGGAGGTTCTCATCCCATTCCTCCTCTCTCGTAACTTAACGAAATCCTTCCGCGCGGTCAACCCCCTTCACGGGATTCCACAGACGGGAGTCCGTGGAGCTTCAGCCCCCCGGGCTTCGTGACCAAGTCCTTCTCCTGGCTTCGATGGATGCTGGCGATGGCGGATGGAGCGCGAGATCAACGGACGACGATCTCGTCGACAAAGACCCAGGACGGACCGCCGGCCGAAACATGCCAGTCGGGCAGGCGCTTCGTCCCTTCGACACGGAAACGGACGAAACGCACGGCTCCGTCGAAACGACCCTTCCAGGCATAGGGCCTGATGACTTCCTCTCCTTGGTGATCCCCGGCAACGTCGATCGCGCCGACGTCGTGGAAGGAGGTGCCGTCGGAGGATACAGAGCACGCAACGCGGTCCGGGTGGAGGATCCAGCTCCGGAAGTCCGAGAGCGTGCTCAGGGAGATCTCCCGCACCGCGGCCGGTTTCCCGAGGTCGAGCGTCAGCGTGAAATCGAGGCCCTCCCAGCCGAGCCAGTGGACCTTGAAGTCGCTCGCCCCACGGACGCCGTTGGTCAGAACGGCCAGGTCTCCCTTCGCGTACTTGGGCGAAGGCGGCGGGTCGGCAATGACCGGCTTCCGGAAGGCCAGATTGCCTTCGACCTGGACGTCGATGAAGCGCTTCGCGGCGTCATCATATTCCTTGGGCGTGAGACCCGACTCGTTGAGCGTCCGGACGCCGCCCGCCTCGCATCCCGCATAGAACTCGTCGAGGAGGCGCGTCATCTCCGGCTTTGCGGAGAACCTCTCCCTTTTTTCGGCATAGAACCCCCGCGGCCCGAACATGTCGTTCTTGCCGATCTCGAGCGTGGCATACATCAGGGGGAGCCTGGCCGTCCTCACCCTCCCGAGGACGGCGGGATCGCCGGCCGCCGCGGCTTCCGCCTTGTCGAGGATCGCGTTATACGCGGCGACGTCCGCCGCCGAAAGGTAATCATCGGCGTGGACCGCGGGCGGTTCATAGATATCGAGCTTCGCCCCCGTCCGCTCGAGCGCCCCGCGCAGGGCGTCGATATAGCGCCGGATGAACGGGCCGGCCTTCCCGTAGTACCCATTGAGGAATTCGTCCATCACGGCGCTCGCATCCGCCTCCGGGTTCCAGAGGAGCCGGGCCAGAAGGTACGACTTGAGCTCGCTGAATTCGTGGCCGGGGCCCGTGTTGGTCTGCTGGAAATGCTGGCGGACGCCGTGGCGGACGAAGAACCGGATGTTGGGCTGGAGGACGTGGAGGTTCGGGAAGGGCGAGACCTGGTGCGAGAAATTGACCGTGTAATCCCAGAGGTAGAGATTCCCGCAGATGCGGCTCCAGTTCCTGATGTCGTGAGCGAACGACCGGCTCGACGGGTCCTCGGCGATGGGCAGGCTCCGGTTGAGCTCGATCGTGCAGAAGATGACCTGGACGTTCGGGGCGGGCTGGGTCAGGCGAGGCGCCCGCCGCGAATACTGGTAGGCCAGGGTCGAAATGGTCTTGTCCGGAAAGAGGGCGGCGACGCGGTTCACGAACCTGATGACAGGCCCGGACGGCGAATCCTCCTCGTCGATGATCTTTTGGCATTCGGGACATTGGCAATAGGAGGAATTGTCGTTCTGGCTGACCGACCAGATGAGCTTGCCGGGCTGGGCGGCCATCTCCTCCCGGAGCTTCGCGACGACGATGTCGAAGACCTCGGGCCGCGACAGGCAGGGCTGGCCGATGACGCGCTTGCCGTTCACCAGGGCGAAATACTCGGGGTGGCCGGCGAAATATGTCTGCCAGGGGACGAGTTTCTGGAGGGTGTGGACATAATATCCTTTCCCATAAAGGTCATCCTGGACGTGGAGCCTCATCCAGTCCCTGTAATCCGGGTCCTGGGCGAACTCGCCGTTCACGATCCGGATGGCATTGACGGGATTATCGAGGTCGAAGGTGCAGCCCAGGACGACGTCATCCCGGTGGGGGAAGACTTCGACCGTCGGGCTATACCTGAGGCAGCCGAAGTATTTTTCGAGGAGATGGACGACGCCATAGATCACGCCCTTGCCCCCGCCGCTCGAGATATAAACGTTCCTTAAGGACGTGGCGATGACAAAGCCGTCGTCGCGAAGGGCTGAGATCTGGGACCTGAGCTCCGGGGGCAGGTCGCTTTGCGGGAAGCCGATGGCGGCGACGTTTTCGCGGCCGGGCTCGCCCGCCGTCCTGATCGGCACGACCACCCCGCTCATCTTCTGCACCGATGACTGGAGGATCTCCGCGGCCCGCTGCTCGATCGCGCCCGCATCATTCGGGATCTCGATGACGCTCACGGGCCGGCCCTTGTCCACGAAGACGAAAGCCCGCGAGCACGGGCTGGACTGGGTCGGTGCCGGAGCCGGGGCCGTTCTGGCCGCCCCGCCGGGCGCGCACGCCGCCGCCCAGACGAGCGCCGCCCCGGCGGCCGCGGACAGGAGGAGAAAAATGGGGTTTGACGTCAGGATTTTATGGTTATTGATTAATTTAATCATCGCAAACGGCGCTTTTTTGGCCCTAACCCGTTATTTTTGGCCCCGAAAAAACGAGTTAAGAATCCTATGGCAATTTAGCCCAAGACGGCCGCCCGCGTCAAATCAAATGGCCGGACCGCGCCCAGCTCGAGGGCCCGGACCCATCCGGAGGCGGAAACGTCAGGCGAGTCCAGCCTCAGTATCTCCAGCTCTTGAGGTCCGCGCCCGCCGGGGCGGTCTTCTCCATGCGCTTAACGGCGACAGGGATGTACATCTGGTGATAGCGGAGGCGCGAGACGTAGTTCGGTTGACCGTGGTCGCCATTCCAGCAGTGCTCGGCCCGGTCGCCGTAATCCACCTGCCCTTCATACGAGGGATTTGCCGTGCTCTTGAGGAAGGCCTCCATCAGGTAGACCGCGTTATTCAAATAGTAGTTGTCCATGTCGCCGACATAGATATGGATCTTCCCTTTGAGCTTCGGGCCGAGGGTTTTCCACCCGGTCTCGAGCTTGTAGCGGAGGTCGTAGGCCTTCCAGGACTCGGCGACCTTGCGGTCGATCTCGCCGGTGAGCTTGTCCCAGATCGGCGCCGGGTATCCGTCGGGGCCGACCGGGCCGAAGACCGCCTGCCAGATGTCCCACTGGTCGCCGGACCGCGAATGCGTCCCGAGGGCCAGCTCGCGGTGGTTGGCCTCCTCGAGGGTGGTGCCGACCTCGCCCAGGTAGTTGCGGGTTCCGGGCCGCGGCGTCTTTTTCCATTGGCTGTCCGCATAGTAGGCGTTCCTATGCTCGTAGATATTGACGATCGTGTAGGCCCGGAAATCGATCGGGTCGGGACAGGCCGCGTAGCAGCCGTTGAACTCGTCGGGGTAGAAGATCTGGGAGGCCAGGGCTTCCCACCCCCCTGTCGAGCCGCCGTAGAGGAACCGCGCCCATCCCTGCCCGATGCCCCGGTATTTCTTTTCGATGTAGGGGATGAGCTCGCGGACGATGGCGTCGCCGTAAGGGCCGAGGTTGGCCGAATTCACGGCGTAGGAATCGTCGTAATAGGGGTTGGCGTGCTGGATCTCCATGACGATGACGCGCGGGAAATTCGGCCCCGTCCATTCCTTGTAGAAGTCATACGCGTACTGCTCCTGGATCCGGTTGTATCCCGGGATGTGGAACCGGTCGCTCCAGTCGGGCTCGAGCTTTGGATCGGGAGGCGTTTCCCGGAAGCCTGAGATCGTGGCCGGGAAATGCCCGTGGAAGACCATCAGAGGATAGCGGGCCTCAGGGTGGGAATCGAACCCCTCGGGAAGAAGAAGGCAAGCGCCGATGGACATGGGCCGTCCCCAGAACTTGGTCAAGAGCTCGCTCTGGATCTTCTCGTGCCGGACATATTTCGTGTCCTTGGGCGGGGCGATGGGCGGGATCTCCCGGTCGAGGACGATCCGGACCGTTCCCGTCTTCGCCGGGTCGATCGTCATCCGGCGGGGAGTGCTGATAAGGTTCCCGGGCGCGGCGTTCCATCTCTGGCCTTCGCCGCGGTCCATGGGCAGCTTCACGACGTGGCCGTCGGACCGGTGGAATGTTTCGTAGCGATGGAGAAGCGCCTGGACGTAGTATTCCCCGGGCGGCAAGCCGGCCAGGCTCCGGATCGGATACCCGAAGGCCGACGCGTCGACGACGGCCTCGGCGCCGGGCGCCAGGCCGTCGACGTCAATGCCGAAAACGAGCTGGGTGTTGGGCCCGTCGCTGACCTGGAAGCGCGGTTCGTCTTTCCCGTCGGTCGAGATGAGGAGGAGCAGCCGCCCGTCGAGAGGCGTCTTCGAACGCTCGGCCGGAAAGTTGACGGCGAACCGGAGCTCCGCTGACGCGGCGGGGGGCCAGGCGGCAATCGCTAGACCGGCCGCAACCAAGATCGCGGTGGCGACAGAGACCCGTCCGCCAGGAAGAGAAATGATTTTCATGATGATCTCCTTTTGCCGTTGTTTATTTTGCCTGGACCTCGATGATTTCGAACCGGCAGGGCGTTCCGGTTGGAGCCGCCGGAAGCGTCACGAAGATAAGCCCGCCTTCCCGGTTGATCTTCAGGAGCCGCCCATCGACGAGGGCGCTGGCCTTCGCGCCTCCGCTTACCTCTGGCAGCCGCACTCCGAGCTCTTGCGGACCGCCCCCCTCATAAGTCCCCGTGACCTGTCCCGAGCTCATGCGATATTGGAGCGAACGGCCGCGCCACTTCAGCGTCTGGCCGAAACCCTGGCGCCAGAAATCCCGCGTCACGGTGGGCGCAAGGACGACAGAGCCGTCGACGCCCATCTCCACGCCAAGAAGGAAGCGCTGGACGATCCGGATCAGGTTGGCCGGATATTCGCAATAGGTATTGGGGCCGACTGCCTTGACCCCTCCCCTGCCGTCCGGCTGGTACCGTTCGCGCCAATAGTAGCCATTCCGGGCGCCCTCTTCGCAGACCTCCCGGATCCCCCGCAGCAGCCCTTCGGCGTCGCCCATGCGCGTCCGGGCCTGCGCGTCGAGGTACCAGACGCGGCCCATAGCGGCCAGGTCGTGCCGGTCGGTATGGGTGAATTCCCAGCCCTCGTAAGTTTCCGGGTGGGCCGCAATGCCCGTGGGCATCCCGCCATAATAAAACCCGCTCTCATCCTTGAGCTTCGGCCAAAGGACGGCCCGCTGCTCGGGTGTCGCCACGTCCAGGGCGATGGCCGCCCAGTCGACGTCCGTCAGCCCATGGCTTGAAATCAACCCGTGCCGGGGATTGTCATATTCGGCGAATTGCCCTTTTCCCTTAACCCAGAACCGGCCTACAAAATGCCGTCTGATTCGTTCGGCCAGATCTTCGTATCTCCTGGCGCTCGCCGTGTCCCCCGCCGCTCGATCGAGCGCAGCCACTCGCCGGAAAGCGTCGACGGCGTGACATTGCGCTACCCCGTCATACTCGATCCTGGAGGGACGCTCGACATAATAACCCGCGCCCCTGACGGCGCCACGGCCATCGACGAGCGATGCCAGGTGATCCGCGGACAAGTTGACCGACTGGAGCTGGGCCTTCAGCCAATCGAGGTCGAGCGTCGCCCGGAATATATCGTCCGCGTTCTGAATGTAGGTCGGATCGGCGAGGGCCTCGAGGGGGTTCCCTGGAACCCAATGCTTGTACAACCCGCCGTTGCTGTCGATGCGGGCCAGGTGGTCGCCCTCCCCCGCCTGCTTGCCCGCGAGGTCCGGCAGGACCGCGATCGGGAGGGCTCCGTCCTGCCGCTGAAACGAACGGACATAATCCCAGTTGGCCTTGACGATATCGACCCGACCGAGCCAGAGCAAGGCGTCCGTTATCTGGTGGCCGTCGAGCGAAGGATAGGTGTATCCGTAGCCGAACCCCTGCCCGTCCGCGCACACCGACCAGTAGCCGAAAAAGACCTTTGGGTTGACCGCCGCGATAACGTTCTGCGCGGCCGCTCGCTCATACGCCCGCGCGATGGCCCGGTCCGGAAGCTCGGGCCAATCCCCGGCTCCGGACGATCCCTGTTGCCGCCTGTTTTCGAATGCTAGCGGTTTGATTTTTTCGACCTGCTGTTCGAAATCCCGGTCCTGGGTCCGAGAAGTCGTCATGGATCGGCACATCAGAGCTGCCGACAGCACGAGAATGACGGCCCCGGCCTTCCTCGTTCCACTCCCGGCTGACATCCTTTTCACTCGCCCTCCCGGCGGAAAACAAGGTATCCCGCAGCGCGGCCGAAGTCAAGGCTCGGCGTCTCCGTCATGAACGGGCGGCCCGCGCTGATGACGACGCGACCGCCCCGCTCTCTTGCATTCGGGGCGCGAATAGCGAAAAATAGGCGTCAGGTCCCATGAAAGCGGACGTCAAAGATCAAGAAGATCGGGGGCATCCATGAATCGCAGATCCGGATTTCCCGCATCAGTCCTCACCCTGGCGGCTGGGCCGATCTCGGCGGTGGCGCTGGTCATGCTCCTTTGGCCCGGCGGAAAAGACAAGGCCATCCTCGATTACGTCCATCACATCGATCGATCCCTCTCCTCCGAACGGCTGGACCGCACTCTCAGGTATTTCACGGCCGAGCCGCATGTCGCGTCCTCTCCCCGGAACAACGCCCTGGCTCAATTCGTCTCCGAGGAGTGGAAATCCTTCGGGCTCGAGGATGTCCACCTGGCCGAGTACGACGTCCTCCTTTCATTCCCGGAGCGCATCCTCGTTGAGGTCGTCGCCCCGCGAAAGGTCGGCCTGAGCCTCAAGGAAGACAGCTACGCTCAGGACCCGAGCACGCAGAGAACTGATGTCGGACTCCCCTACAATGCCTATTCAGCCTCGGGGGATATCGCCGCCCCCGTCATCTACGCCAACAGCGGAAACCCGCAGGATTATGACCTCATCGAAAAAAGCGGCATCGACCTGAAGGGCAAGATCGCCCTCGTCCGCTACTCGGAGCCGTATTCTTATCGCGGCTTCAAGGCCCAAACCGCCCAACGACGCGGGCTGGCCGCGCTCCTGATCTATTCCGACCCGAAAGAGGACGGCTCCGCCCGCGGCCCGGTCTTCCCGGATGGCCCGTGGGGACCGATGAGCCACATCCAGCGGGGCGGGATCCCCTTCGACTTCATCTACCCCGGCGACCCGTTGACTCCCGGCTGGGCCTCCGTTCCCGGAGCGAAAAGACTGTCGCTCGAGGAGAGCGCGACCGTCCCCAAGATCATCAGCGTTCCCCTTTCGGCCCGCGACGCTCTCCCGCTCCTTCAAATGATGGGGGGACCCGCGGCGCCAAAAGAATGGAGGGGAGCGCTCCCGGTCACTTACCGCCTCGGAGGCGACCGCCCCCGCGTCCATATCGATATCAAGATGGATAATTCGCGCCGCAAGATCATCGACGTCATCGGCTGCATCAAGGGGAGCGAAGACCCCGAACAGGCCGTGCTCGTCGGCAACCATCGCGACGCGTGGGTCTTCGGCGGGCTCGACCCCTCGAGCGGGACGGCCTGCCTGATGGAGCTGGCCCGGGCCTTCGGCGAGGCGAAGAAAGCGGGGTTCCGGCCGCGGCGCTCGGTCTATTTCGCGAACTGGGACGCCGAGGAATTCACCCTCACCGGCTCGACCGAGTGGGGCGAGGAAAACCAGGACTGGCTCGGCAAAAGCCTCATCGCCTACCTCAACGTCGACACCGCGGCCAGCGGCGAGGACTTCGATGTCTCGGCGGTCCCCGCGCTTTCGCGGGTCATCCTCGACGCTCTCCACGACGTGCCCGACCCGGCGACTGGAACAACGGTCTATGAGCGCTGGATAAAGGGCCCCAAGGAGAAAGGGACGATCGCCACGGCTTCGGGCAGCGGCCGGATCAACCCGATCGGCAGCGGGTCCGACCACACCGTCTTCCTCAATCATCTCTGCGCCCCGGCCCTGGACATGAGCTTCTCGGGAGACTACGGGGTTTATCATTCCATGTACGACGACTATTACTGGATGGCGCATTTCGGCGACCCGGGGATGCGGTATACGAAGGCGCTGGACCGGATCTGGGCGCGCATCGCCATCGACCTGGCCTCGAGCCCGCTCGTCCCCCTGGACTACGAAACGTACGCCGTGGACCTCAAGTCGTATCTCGAGGAGTGGGCCAAGCTGTTCGACCCGGCGAAAAAGAAGATGGCGAAGCTCTTGGCGGTCGTCGAGGAAATGAGGATGGCGGCGGCCGCCATCCACCCGGCGCTGTTCGATGAAAACGCCGCCGTGACGAGGCCCGAGACAAAGTCCGAGCGGAAGCAGGACGCCGCCGGAGCAATGACAGGCACGCCCGGAGCAGAGCTTCCGGCTGATAAAAGGCGCGAAGTCAACCGGCTCCTGATCGAGGTCGAGCGGGATTTCGCCCTCCCCGAGGGCATCCCGAACAGGAGCTGGTTCAAGCACCTCGTCTTCGGGACGCGCTCGACCTACGCGGCGCTCCTTCTCCCGGAACTGACCGAGGCGGCCGAGGCGGGAAACGCGGACGGCGTGCGCATCGCCATCGCGCATCTCGAGGCGGCCGTCCGTAAAGTGGCCCTCAAGCTGAAAAATATCGCCGAGGTTTTAGGTCAGCCCGGGACCTGATTTCCGACTAAATCACTGGGCCCAAGAGCCCGGGCCGTGCTAAGATAAGGGCAAGGGGACATGAATAAGATCCGAGCTTTCGCCTGCGCCGTCACCCTCTCCCTCTGCCTGCCCCTGGTCGCCCGCGCCGACTATCGCGTCCTCGGAACCCTGAGCGTCGAGCCGGCCCCGGAGTGGGGACGGCAGGCGACGGACCTCACGATCGCCCGGGAATGGTGGTTCGGCCGGGACAGGATGGCCTTCGTCACACAGGATTGGCGGTACGTTTTCGACAAGACCCGCGGCCGCGTCCTCGTCATCAATACCGCGGACCGGTATTACGTGGAGGCGAAGATGACGGCGGATTCACGGGAGCTTGTCGATCCCGGCTATGTCGGGGCCCTCGGCCGTTTCCGGGCCAACGGGACCGTCGAGAGATCCCCGAAAAAGAAGATGGCCCTCGGGCGGGAATGCGCGGGCACGGTCATCTCGGAATGGCTCGTCAACGACAACCAGCATTTTTTCGACAGGGACCGGATGGTTTATGCGACGACCGACGTCCCCTTCGACTGGCGCCTGAGCCGGGACCTCGCCGCGTGGATGCTCTCCTTCTTCAACCCCGAGATGACCTATTTCGGGGGGATGCGGTCCATCGAGGGATTCCCGCTCTCCGAGACCGACGTCTACGTCCGGAACACCCAGAGGATGGCTTACGGCACCGAGGTCACGGAGATCCGGGAGGCGGTTTCGCCGGACGGCTTCTACGACATCCCCGAAGGATTCGGCCGGAGGGAGAAGCTGTCCCAGCGGGACCTCCTCGCCATGCGCCAGATCCTCTACCTCGTCTATTACTTTTAATTCGGCATTTCGGTGACACACAACTAAATCCCTTAATTCTCCCGGAGATCGGATTTTTCATATGGGGGGAGAAGCAGATTCATTCTGCGAATTTTCGCGCGGCCCTGACTTCGGTAGCTGCCCGTATTTCGGTAATTAGATCTATGTCACCGAATTAATGTCACCGAATTAGGCGAAGAGGCGGAGCTCAGTGTTCGGCCGCGGCCCGGGCCGCCGCCTCGATGGCGATGGCCGCGACCGCCGCCCCGTAATCGAGATCGATATTCGCCATCGTGTCCTTCGTGTCGTGATAGCCGGCGCGGTCGATATCGTAGTTTTCCATGAAGAGCACGACCGGCACGCCGACATCAGAGAAGATCTGGCCGTCGGTGTTGAACAAGGAGCTCAGGGGGTTCTCCGGCGTCCGGATCTCGCCGAACAGCCGGGGATGGAGAGCGATCTCCGGCGGGCGGGCCGGGTCGGGGCTCCGCCTTCCGCGCCCCCGCCCCCGGCGCTCGGGTCCCCGGTTCCACTCCTCCGCTCCTAGGTTCCAGGTCCGGTTGGCCGCATAAGCGTGCCGGGCGAGCTTCAGAGAGCCGGCGCCCCTCCCCGGGGACATCTGGAAAATGTCCCGCTCGCTGTCGAGGTTGTGGGCGATCATGTCCATGACGAAAACGCCCGCCACGCGCGTCCCGGCGAGGTCGACGGCCTCGCCGCCCGCGAGCCGCATCCGGAGCGACCCCTCCACCAGGGCCCGGCAGAAATGCCGCGCGCCCATGCAGTCGGCCGGGAACTCCTCGCCCGTGAGATGGAGCAGCCAGACATCCCGCTCGAGGCGTCCCTCCCTGGCCAGCCTCAGGAAAACCGGCGCGGCCCGGAGGAGCGTCGCCGTCGCCGAATGATTATCGTCCGCTCCGGCCGCCGCGATCCGGACCCCGTCCCCGCCCCTGGACTTGTCGTACCGGTCTTCCATGTAGGCCGTATCGTAGTGATCGGCCAGGACGATCGCTTCCCCGCGGCACTTCCCGGGGACAACGACGAGGATGTCCCGTTCGTGGGTCTTCCCGTCCTGGTTTTCCTTCCAGCCGCCGAAGATCGGGTAATCGAAATCCGTCTTCCAGTGGAACGGGACCTCGCCGCACAGGGCCTTCCCCTCCAGGCCCGCCGCCGCGATGGCCTGCCGGTGGCGGTCCATGAGGTAGTCGCCGAGCGCCTCGAGGTCGCGGCGGCAATGGGAGAGACAGCTCAACGTCAGCGGGTCCTGGGCGCAGTCGCCATTGTCCTTGTTGACATAGCGGCCGTGGGCGAGGAAGACGATATCGCTCCAGAGGCCCTCCTCGAACGCGCGCGTGGCGGTCTCGGCATAGGTCAGGGATCCGCAAACGGCGTCGGCCGCCCCACCGGGTCCCGTCGCCGGCGCGGCCGGCGGCTCGAGGATCCTGCCGATCTCGCGCTGGATCGCCCGCCCCTTCGGGGCGTCCGCCGACCGGCCGGCCAGAGAGGAGATCCAGGCGTCGAGCGACTCCTCTTCGGCCAGGCGCAGGAGGTGGCGGGCGAGATCCCGCGGCAGCGGGCGGCCGCCGAGGAGCGTTTGACTGTCCAGCAGGGCCAGGATGTTCAAAGGCGTTTGATGCGTGTAATGCTCGCGCAGATGATCGAAGATCCGCAGCGCTTCGAGGTGGGTTTCGCGGCGGAGAAGCCGGGGCCAGAGAAAGAGCGGACGGGCCGGGTCCGGCGAATCCGCCCGATAAGCCGTCAGGCAGCCGAGAGGCGCTCCGGGCAGGACCTCGGCCCGTGACTTCTCATCCGACCAGAAGGCCGCGAGCGGCCGGTGCCAGTAGACCTCATGGCGTCCGACCCGCATCGCCGGGAAATGGAAGCGGTAGCTGAAAAGCCCGCCCTTGGCCACCGCCTCGCCGGCGGCGTAGATCTGGGCGGGGGTCGCGTTCGGCCCGTCGAGGAGCAGCCGCGAATCCTCGGTCCAGACGTGGCAGTTCCGGGCCAGGGGCTTGTCGTAAAGGCCGATCGCGTCCGGCGCGGTGCTGAAGAGGACCCTGGCGACCCGGTCCTCGAGCCGGCTCAGGGCCACATCGTCTTCGTTGCGGCGGACGCGGTTCCAGCGGCTCGTCCGCTTGTACGTGTTGAGCAGCAGCTCCCCGCGGATCTCCGGGGGCACCCTGCCGGCCCCCTCTTCATGGAACCATCCCGACTGCGGGATGCGGACGCCGCCGGGCGCGCCGTGACGGCCCGCGAGGCGCTGGAGAGGGATCTGCATGGCCAGGGGCAGCTTTTCCTGGAGGCGGGCATAGTCGCGCTCTCCCCAGAAAACGAGGCTCCCGGGGTAAGGCAGGAGGACGAGCTTCCCTGAAAAATAGAGTCGCTTGACGTCCTCCGGGAGGCGGGCGAAGGGGCGGAAGGTCAGGAGATAGCGGACGTCGTCGAAGGCCGCCGCCGCGTCGATGACGAGAGTGGCGGTCCAGGAAGGCAGGGGGGACTCATGCCAGTACGGGAACCGCGGGTCCGTCTCTGTCGGCAGGATCCGGAACCCGGCCGCACGCAGCCCGGCCGGACCTTTCACGGTCTCGCCGTACACCCGGGAGAGAAGGCCGGCCAGGAAAGCGAGCGGCCCGCTCTCCGGAAGCTCCCGGTCCGGAGCCGAGCGGAACCCCTTCCAGAAGGCCTGTTCGGGACCCTGCTCGCTCGACCCGAAGAACGTCCAGCGGACGCGCCCCTTGTCATCCTGGGTCCGGGCGAGGGCCAGCGGAAGGAAAACGATATAGCGCTCGCCGTCGAGCGTCCCCGTCCGGGCCAGGAGCTCGGGCGGGCAGTAGGGATTGTCGACGAGGTTGCGGCCCTTGTGCCCGGGGATGCGGAATTCGGGATTGCCCCGCCCCAGCCTGACGAGGGCTCCGACGATCTCCGCGGCGAGATGTTCGAGCCCCGGCTGGAGCTCGTACTCCTCCTCGATCTCGGTGACCGCCCAGCCGTAGGGGTCATCGTCCGAAAAAGGCAGGGCTGTCCGGTCGCCATAGGGCTTCCGGCCGAGCCGCGGCGGCGGCATGAATTCCGAGTAGGCGGGGAGCGGGAAGCTCCCTTTTCCGTCCAGCCACGGGAAGCCCTCCATCAGGAGCTGCCAGCCGGTCGGGGTGGTCGCGCTCATGGGCTCAGCTCACGATCCCGCGAGCCGCACGGGATCCGCGTTCGGCACGGCTTGATACGACACGAAGCTTCCCCGCCGGTCCCTGGCTACGGGCATTCGCATGAGCCAGGTTCCTTGCCGCACTTCGACGGCCGCCCATGCGGCCGGGACGTATGTTTTCAGGGTGAGCGGCAGGTCATAGACACCAGCCGGGAGGTCGTGGATCACCGTCACCTCGATCGCCTCCCCATTCCGGGAGGCCTGGACCCGGGCGTGCATGCGTTCCCGCATGTACTTCGTCACATCCTGGAATGTCGCCACCCAGATCCGATCTTGCCTCGACTTGATGTAGCCGAAATATTCCGCGAGCTCCGCGCCCGTCTTCGGTTCCCAGCCGACGCCATCGACGCCATGGAAGACGAGGACGAGCCACATGTTGTCGTGCGCGGCAACCGTGTCGATCCACGATTTCATCAGCGTCATCGGGGTTTTCGTTAAAGCTCCACGTTGCCACTGCACGTAATCTTTCGTGGACGCGGCCGGATCCTTCTCGCTCGAGCGGTCGAGCTCTTCCAGGAACGGCTCGGGCAGGCTGTTGCGGGACGCCGGATAGCGGGCGAGTGCGTAACGGAGGACCCGCTTATCCTCGGTGCCGTAAGGGCATTCGACGGTGAAGGTGTGCTTGGGGCCGAGATGGTCGAGGATCTCCTTGCGGCTCTTCTCGAGCTCGTAGACCAGGTTGGCCTCGTCAAGGACCGCCAGGCGGGGATGCGTGACCGTATGGCTGGAGAATTCGTAGCCCCGTTCCGCCAGCGCCCTCAGCTCATCCCATGTGACCGCGTCCCGCTTTTCGGTAACGACATCCGACTTTGTTTCTTTCTGGAAAGCGCCGCTGCGCACCTTGGCGTAGGCCTCGTCGATCAGCCGGTAGGCCTCTTCGGCTTTGCCGTCCTCGTAGAGTTCTCCGGCCCGGCTGTGGTATTCGAGAGCCCCGCGGAGGCCGAGGTGGCCGATCGCGGACGCCCGTTCAAAAAAATTGTCACTGTTGGTCGGCACGCCGGCGGTTTCGCGGATGATAGCTCGGCTCGACCGGCCGACGAAAGTGCCGTGATATCGGGAGCCTGAGATTTCGCCCGTGATGATGTGGAAGGTGGCAGGGAGGCCGAGCCCGTTCATGATGGGCACCGCGACACGAAACTGGTTAATGCTGTTGTCGTCAAAGGTCAGCGAAACCGCCGCCCGCTTTTCGAACCGCCACTTGGCGATCTCCGTATGTCCGATATCGGCGGCTTGGCCCGGGGAGGAGCGAATGGCGAGGCAGATGAACCCCGCCATGGCGAGCCAAAAACAGGTCACGCGCTTCATCCGAACCTCCTCGTCCGAACCAGGCACCGCGCCCTTTTCCTTATTTTGTCCCAAATTTCGGTGACACACAACTCAATCCCTTAATTCCTCCTCCGAATTAGAAGAGGCGGGAGCCCCAGCCGGCCTCGATGGCGTAATTCATGCACCGGGCGAAGATCCCGTAATCGAATTCCGGGCAGACGATGCCCCGCGGCCCGAGGATGGCCTGGGACCTTGCCGTTTCGAAGACGCGATCGTCCCTCATGTAGGGGCCGTAGGCCTCCACGTAGCGTTCGTAGAGCGCCTCGAGGGGGTTCCTGGGTTTCTCCCTGAATTCCTCCGGGCCGCAAGCCCTGATACCCGTCATGCGGAAAAGGCGGCAGCTGTAGTCGATGATGTCCTCGATCCGTTTCGGCCGGCCGTTGACGATATGGAAGACGCCTCCGCCGGGTGTTCCCTCCATCAAGGCCAGGAACGCCTCCGTGAAATAATCGATGGGGACGAGGTCGATGCCGCCCTCGCTCGCCACTTCGATCCTTAACGGAAGATGGATCGAGCCGCCGGCCTCGATACGCACCCCCATTTCCGCGGCCTTTCGGCCTCCCCCCTCGCGGATGTCTTTCTCATAGATGTCACGGATGAAGAGGGCCGTCCGGACCGGGTAATAGACGGCGTTGAAAAGAAGGCTCCGTCCCGTCCGGGAATCTCCGTAAACGATGGACGGCCGATAGATCGTGAGCCCGAGGCCCGCCTCCCCGCAGGCCGCCGCGGCCGCATGCTCGCCCTTGCACTTCGTCTCCTCATAGGCGTTCCAGAACCCGCCGGGCGTGACGAGGCCCTCGGGGCAGGCGCCGGCCGTCATGCCCGCGACGAACGCCGTGCTCACGTGGTGAAAAAAATATGCTCCGCTCCCACGGGCAAAGTCCAGGACGTTCGTCAGCCCGCCGCTGTTGACCGCCTCGACCTCAGCCCTTTTCCTTTCGGAAAACGCCGTGCTCGACGCGCAGTGAATGATCTCGTCCGTCTCGAGAAGCAGCCTTCGATAGACCTCAGGTTCGATCCCCAGGCCGGGCAGGGTGATGTCGCCCTCGACGACCCTGAGCCCCCGGCGGTCGCCTTCCGACATCCCGAACCAGTCCACGAGCTCGAGCATCCGGTCCTCCGCCCGCCGCGCCCCGCTCGGACGGACGAGGAGCGTGACGCGGTAACCTCGCCTGAGAAGCCCGACGGCGATGTGGCTCCCCAGGAACCCCGTCCCGCCAGTCAGGAAAAAGCGGGCGGACCGGTCCTCTCGCTTTTTCCCGATCCTCTTCCCGGAGGTCCGCACGGTGCTCATCCACCCGTCCGCTTTCTCATGCTTCTCGAGCCCGCTCCGTCGCCGCCCTAGCCCAGGCGGTAGAGGAAGTTCTCCTTCCGCGAGCAGCCCTGGGAAAAGACATACATGAGGAATGTGACGCCCTTCGTTTTGGCCGCCAGCCCGTCGAGCCACGGCCCGATCTCGGTCATGGCCTCCGCGATCTTCTTTTTTTCGGCCGGGTCGGTGTGGTCGATGTAATAATCGTACTCGAGGATGGCCCGCTTCCCGAAGTCCATCGGCGTCAGGAAGCCGAAGTCGTGCTCGATCTTGCGGGCGCCGGCGATCCGGGCGAAACCGGCGATGATGCCGTTGATGACCTCGATCCGGTCGAGCGGCACGTAAATGAGGAACGCGAACATGTGCTTGCGCCTCGACATGCGGGCGCTGACGATCCGGAACATGTTGAGCCAGACCATGTCGGTCATCTCGGGCCGGGCGTAGAGCCGCGCGTAAAATTCCCTGAGGTCGTCGTCGACCGACCCGGCGATCGTCTCCGGCGACGGCTGGAGAACCGCCTCGACAACGGGCCTCATCTCCGGGCTGCAGAGGATCTCGTAGGGGGGCGCGTCGCCTTCGTAGGCCGCGGCGATCCCGGCGAGCTCTTTGTCGGCGAGCCGGGGCAGGCCGAGCATGAGCGTCCGGAAAAGCGCGCTGTCGATGACGGCCGTCCCGGCCATTTTCTTGATCGCCTCGCGGCCGTAGGCGTCGGCGACGGCAAAGACGAGGTACTTGATCCCCAGGACGCCGGGCAGGATGTCCCTGATCTTTTCGGAGAGCTCCCGGGACGGCGACATGAAGTTCGAGATGTAGTGGCCGCCGAGGACGGCCAGGGCCAGGGCGATCCGGCGCTGGCTCAGGTCCCGGGCGAAAGCCACCGCCCGATCGAAATCCGCGAACGGCACGAGGACGCCTTCCTCGTCCTCGGTGACGGGATGGAGCTTGACCACGGCCTTGGTGCAGACCCCGGGCGACGGGATCATCGCGTGGTCAAAGGCGAAGACGTTCGGCGCGCTCTTGTCGTTGAGGCGGAAGACCTTGCCCTTCCGGTCCACGAATTCCATGTCGATGAACCCGTCCGCGGCCGTCCCGTAGACGTTGGACCAGGTGGAGAACGTCCCCGTGCAGACGATGTTGCCGCAGACGGTGGCCGCGGGCTCGGCGGCGTTCACCCGGTAGCCGCGTTTCGAGGCTTCCTTCTGGAGCTCGAACGACGTGACGCCCGGCTCGACGGCGACGCACCAGTTGTCCGTGTCGAACTCGATCTTCCGCATCCGGTTCATGTCGAGGACGATCCCTTCGGTGAAAACGAACCCGAAGACGCTGCCGCCGTTCCCCCGGACGGCGAAAGGGATCTTGAGCTCGTCGGCGAGGGCCACGACCGCGGCAACCTCGTCCCTCGAGCCGGGCAGGATGACATAGCGCGGCATCTGGATCCCGGCCAGAGGGAACGGGTCGTCGGCGTAGGTGAACAGGATGGCCGGGTCGTTGGTCGCCCATTCGTCTCCGACGATCTTCCGCAGGCGCTCGAGGACGGCGTCCTCTTTCGGCCTGTGGACCGGTTTTTTCGCGGCGAGGTGCTCGCGGACATGGCTCTTGAGCGCTTCCATGACCTTGACCGGCCGCAGCCCGGTCACGAAATGGCATTGCTTGTCGCAGATGCCGCAGAGCGTGCAGGTGTCGGCGGCTTCGACCAGGGCTTCCGTCACCGGGATGAGGTCCTCGGCCAGGGCGCGGTAGAGGTCCATCCGCCCCTGGGGATAGAAGGCCACGTAATGTCTCTCCGGGCCCGAAGGACAGAGGCCCGTCTCCAGATAATCGATCTTGCACATGGCGTAGTGCCGGCACTGGGCGGCGGTCTTTCTGGCGTTCTCATCGATCATATGCGACTCTCCGTAGGAACTCGTTCGTTCGCGGCCTCCGGTCCCGGCTTGACGGCGAGATAGGCGACCGCGATCCCGTTGGTCAGGCGGCGGTAGCGGACGTCACGGAAACCCGCGCTCCCGAGCTTCCCGGCCAGCCCGTCGGGGGTCGGAAAAACCCGGATGGACTCCGCCAGGTAGCGAAAAGACGTTCCGGTGCCGCAGATCAGCCTGCCCGCGAACGGCATCCAGTAGAAGGAATAGAAATGATAAAGGCTGCGGAGGAGGGAGTTCACGGGGGTGGAGAATTCGAGGACCATCAGCTTTCCCCCGGGTTTGAGGACGCGGAGGAATTCGCTCAGGCCCTTCTCCGGATGGACCAGGTTGCGGAGGCCGAAACCGATCGTCACCGCGTCGAAAGTCCAGTCGGGAAAGCTCAGCTCTTCGGCGTCGCCCTGGACAAAGGAGATGAGCGGCGCCTCGCCGGGTGACGGCTTCGAAGACGCTTGGAGCCTCTCCTTCCCTGTCTCCATCATCGGCCGGTTGAGATCATAGACCAGGACTCGCCCCTCCGGGCCGACGCGCCGGCCGGCGAGCTTCGCCAGACCGGCCGTCCCGCCGCAGGCGTCGAGGACGAGGTCGCCCGGTTCGAGCCCGAGGAGCTTGATCGCTTTTTTTCTCCAACGGGAATCCAGGCCGAAGCTCAGGAGGGTGTCGGCCAGGTCATATGTCCCGGCGATGGGGTTAAACTGCTCCTGGACGAGGCGCTTCTTCTCGGCCGAACTGACCTGCCGGTAGCCGAAAGGTACTTTTTCCGTCGTCAAGCCATTCCCTGCCCTGAGCCCGCCCAGGTTTTTTATCCATTATACAAGTAATTCGGTGACATACAACTCATTACCGAATTGCCATCCCTGTCCTGTTCATTTGGCAGCAATTCAGGGACGCACGGATAGTTGCCGGCAAAGTGCGTCGCCGAAATTCTGAGAGGGGGGCGGCCGTCGCCGTCCCCGCCGCCGCCGGCATGAATTAAGGGATTTAGTTCTGTGTCACCGAATTACCGTGTCACCGAATTACCACCGAATTAAGCGAATTAGATGACCTGGCCGTCGAAGAGGCGGATGGTCCGCTCGGAGCGGGCGGCGATGTGGTCGTTGTGGGTGACCATGACGATCGTCCGGCCCTCTTTCCAGAGCTGGCCCAGGACCTCCATGATCTCCTCGCCGCTCTTCGAGTCGAGGTTCCCCGTCGGCTCGTCGGCGAGAAGGATCGGTGGGTCGTTGGCGAGCGCCCGCGCGAGCGCGATCCGCTGCTGCTGCCCCCCCGAGAGCTCCGACGGCCGGTGGTCGCGCCAGTCGTAGAGCCCGACGGCGTTCAGGAGCTCCGTGACCCTTTCCTTCCGCTTCCTCCCGTTCTTCCCGTCGAAGAGCATCGGGAGCTCGATATTCTCCCAGGCGGTCGCGTATGGCAGCAGGTTGAAATTCTGGAAAACGAAGCCGAGCTTCCTGTTCCGCGCGGCCGCGAGCTGGTCGAACGTCAGCCCGGCCACCTTCTCGCCGTCGAGCCTGTACTCCCCCGCCGTCGGCGTGTCCAGGCAGCCGATGATGTTCATCAGCGTCGACTTCCCCGACCCGGACGGCCCCATGATGGAGACGAACTCCCCCTTCCCGATGATCAGGGATATCCCGCGGAGCGCCTCGAGCGTCTGGGTCCCCGTCTGATAGACCTTGGTGATGCTTTGGAGTTCGATCATGATGACCCTCTATTCATGCCCTCTATTCATAGCGGAGCGACTCGATCGGGTTCGACCGCGACGCCCGGAACGCCGGGAAGATCCCCGACAGGAAAACGAGGATGCCCAGGATGACCATGTAGGCGACGAAGATCTGCAGCGAAAAGACCGGCCGGAGCAGATAAGCCTCGATCCCGAACGAATCGTAATTGATGGGGGCGAGCCGGATGAGGTTGACGACGTTGAAGGCCGTGATGAGCCCCCAGAACGTCCCCTTGGCGAAGACGAAGAGCGTCTCCAGGAAGAACTGCTGGACGATGACCCGCCGCCGCGCGCCGATGGCCAGCTTGATCCCGATCTCCTTGGTCCGCTCCTTGGCGACGGCGTACATCAGGTTCGTGACGCCGACGGCCCCGATGAGCAGGGTCAGGACGCCAATGATCCCGAGGAACATCTCGATCCCCTTGAAGACGGCCATGCCCTCCTTGTTGTTCTCGATGGTGTTCCAAAAGCTCGTGGCGTAGCGGTCGTCGGGATTGAAGCGGTATTTCCGCCCGAGGAGCGTCCGGACCCGCTCTTCGATGAGCTTGGACTGGGAGGCCTCAAAGGGTTGGAGATGGATCTGATTGATGCGCCGCCGGTTGTCGATCTGCTGATAGGCGTAGAACGGGAGGTAGATCTGGTCGGCGTCCGGGCCGTTGTACATCGAATCCTGGATCTTCTTCATGAGGACCCCGATCACGGTGAAGGGGATGCGGTTGACGACGATCTGCTTCCCGACCGGGTCCCCGGCGCCGAACAGGTCGGCCGCGACCTTCCAGCCGATGAAGGCGACCTTCCGGCCCTGGACGACGTCGTCCGCGTCAAGGAACCTGCCCCCCAGCTGGGGGACCTGCGTCCTCATCACGCCGAATTCGGCGGTCGTGCCGTGGACGTTCCGGTTGATCTCCTTGCCGTTGGCCGAGACCTGGAAATAGTCGTAGGATTCCGGGGCGATGCGCATGATCTCCGGGATCCGGTCCTTGAGGTAGTCGATGTCCTCCGGGTAAAGCCTGATCTGCCGCCCCTTCGGCAACCCTTCGAACTCGAGCGAGGTCTGTCCGCCGTAGACCATGATCAGCGTGTCGCCGAGCCCGCTGAACGCGACCTGGAACTGGGTGGACATGCCCCGGCCGAAGGCCATGAGGAGGAGGACCGAAAGCGTCCCCCAGAAGAGGGCGAAGGTGATGAGCGAGGCCTTCTTCCGGCGCTTCCGGTACTCGCTCCAGAAAAAAAGGGGCAGGGTCGCGTTCATGCTACTTCCTCAGGGCCTCGATGGGGTCGGTGGACGCCGCCGTCCGGGCCGGGATCATCCCGGCCACGACGCCGATGACGAGCAGGATCAGGACCGTGGAGACGATGACGAGCGGGTTGAGGACGGGGACGCCGACGAACTCGGTGAAGTCGCCCGAGGGGAACGCCTTGGTGGCCTGGATGGCCCCGGCCGCGAGGCCGAAGCCGATGAGCCCGCCAAGGATCATGATGACGAGCGACTCGCTGAAGAACTGCCAGAGGATGGTCCGGCGGCGCGCGCCGACCGCGAGCTTCACCCCGATCTCCCGCGTCCGCTCGTCCACGACGACCCGCATGATCGAGGCCACCCCGACGCCGCCCACGAGGAGCGTGAACGAGCCGATGACCCCCAGGAAGACCGTGAAGGCCATGAAAAACGTCGTGAACGTCTTCTCGAACTCCAAGGTGTCCCAGACGGCGATGGCGTCAGGGTCGGCGGGGTTGTAGCCGATCAGTTTCGCCAAGTGCCCTTTGACATCGTCCATGACCGCCTTGCTCCGGCCGAGGTTGAGGGGGCGGAAAATGAAGTTCGAGACATACTTGTAGCCGTACAGTGAGGAATAGGTCGTCCAGGCGATAAAGGCGCAGCGCTCGTCACGCTGGCCGTTGTAGTTCGAATTCTGCTGCTTGACGCGCATGACCCCGACGACCGTGAACGGGACGCCGTCGATGAAGATAGCCTTGCCCACGGGCTCCTCGTTGGCGAAGAGGTCGGTCGCGAGGACGTCCCCGATGAAGCAGACGCGCTTGCGGGCGGCCATGTCCTCGTCGTCGATGAACCGTCCCTTCTCGGCGATCGTGTTCCGCATCCGCTCGAACTGAGGATTGACGCCGCGGACGGTGTTCCGGAATTCCTTCCGGCCGTAGCTGATGAGGCGACTGCCGACGAACTCGGGGCTGATAAGGTCGATGCCGGGGACCTTCTCCGGGATGGCCTCGACCACTTCCGGGGTGATCCGCACGGCCTTGCCCCGGACGAACCCCTGCCAGGGAAGGGTCGTCCGCGAGGGGAAGGCGAGGACGATCCCTTCCCCCATGCCGTGGAACCGCTTGATCTGGGCCTTGGAGACGGAGTCGCCGAAGGCGATGAGGAGGACGACGGAAAACGTCCCCCAGACGACCCCGGACAGGGTCAGGATCGTCCGGAGCGGCTGGCGGACGAGGTCCCGGAAGAGGTTGCGGAAAAAGATCCCGATCATGAAAGGCCTTTCGGCTCAGGCGATCACTTGATCTCGCGGGGCGGGCGCTCGACGACCTTCTCGCCCTCTTTGAGCCCGGACATGATCTCGATGTTCAGCCCGTCGGAGAGCCCCGTCTTGACCTCGACCTTGCGGGTCTTCTGTTCGCCCTGGGCCTGGCTCTCGGGGACTTCGACGAAGCGCTTGCCGTCATCGAAAATGACGAGCCGCTCGGGGAGCATGAGGACCTGCTTGCGGTCGCGGATCCGGATGCTGGCCGTGGACGAAAAGCCGGCCCGCAGGACCATCGCGGGGTCCTTGACGATGGAGATCTCGATGTCGAAGAGGGTGGCGTTCCCGTCCTTCTTGGCCTTGGGGTAGATCCGCGTGACGCTGCCGGGGATCTTGGCGTCGGGCAGGGCCCCGATCGTGACCTCGGCCGGCATGCCGGCGGCGATCTTGCCGACGTCGATCTCGTCCACCGTGCCCTTGAACCGGAGGCTCTCCATATCGGCGAGCGAGCAGAGCTCGGTCCCGGGCTGGTAGTTGGTCAGGGGAACGACGGGGTCGCCCAGGAAGACGCTCTGGGAGAGGATGACGCCGGCGTTCGGGGACCTGATGATCGAGTCGATCTCCCGGTTGGACATGTGGATCCGCCCTTTCTCGAGGAGCTCGAGGCGCTCCTGGGCGACCTTGTACTGGAGGTCCGCTCCTCGGAAGGAGCTCTCGATCGAGTCCATATCCGACTTGGAGACCAGGGACTTCTTGAAGAGCTCGAGCTCGCGCCCCCAGTCGGCCTTCAGCTTGTTCATGGTCACCTCGGCGACTTCCATGGCGCGCTGGGCCTCGACGTACTCGAGGGGGGTCGGGTTGGGGGAGATCTTGAAGAGGGACGCGCCGGCTTTCACGGCGTCGCCGACCTTGAAGAGGACCTCGGAGACGATCCCCGGGATGGTCGATTTGACCTTGGTCTCTATCTCGGGGTCGATGGTGCCGACGGCCAGGGCCTTCTCCTGGATGTCGCCCCTGGTCACGGCGACGAGCTTGACCGTGTCCCTTTTCTTGCCGCAGGCGAACAGGAAATAGCAGAAAACCAGGATGAACAGGGCGGCGAAAACACGCAGCGTCCACTTTTTCATGGTAAACCTCTACACTTCCACATATATCCTTATAGACGTAATGAGAGGGGAAAAGGTTCAGTACTTGCGGGCTCAAGGAGAATTTCGGCGACGCACTTTGCCGGCAACTATCCGTGCGTCACTGAATTGCTGCCAAATGAACAGGACAGGGATGGCAATTCGGTAATGAGTTGTGTGTCACCGAATTAAGGGGGGAAAAGGGCCGATGTTGACTGGATTTAGCCCCCCGTGATATATAGATGTCACTTTAGGTCATCCTTCGGGAACAGGAGATCAGGTGTCCAAAGTGGGGGATTTCCGAAGCGTTTCTCGCCTGGGCGAGCCCGGGGCGTAAACCATGCTGAACGCGGGTGAAAGAATCCAGCGCTACCGAATCATCGAACTCATCGGCCGAGGCGGGATGGGCGAGGTTTACTTGGCCAAGGACATGGCCCTTGACCGCCATGTTGCCCTGAAATTCCTCCCGGACGAGCTCGAGAAGGACCCGCGGATGCGCGAGCGCTTCCTCCGGGAGGCCAAGTCGGCCGCCGCCCTCGACCATCCCTTCATCTGCAAGATCTACGAGACGGGCGAGCTCCGCGGCAAGTCCTTCATCGCTATGGAGTACGTCGAAGGCAAGACCCTCAAGGACCGGATGGAGCAGGAGCGCGTGCCGCTGCGGGAAGCCATCCGGATCACCCTGGAGATCGGCGAGGCCCTCGAGAACGCCCACAAGGCGGGGATCGTCCACCGCGACCTCAAGCCGGCCAACATCATGATCAGCTCCCAGGGCCACACTAAGGTCATGGATTTCGGGCTGGCCAAACACATCCTCCCCGGGGCGGACAAGGGAGGTGTGACCCGGACCGTGACCCAGGGGTCGATCACGGAGCAGGGCGCGATCGCCGGCACCATCTCTTACATGTCGCCCGAGCAGGCCAAGGGAGGGGCGATCGACGCCCGAAGCGACATCTTCTCCCTGGGGATCATCCTCTACGAGATGCTCTCGGGAGAGAATCCTTTTTCGAGGCCCAGCCCCGTCGAAACGCTGACGGCCATCCTGAGGGATGTGGCGCCTCCCCCGCATATCACGCCGAAGTCCGTTAATCCCGTTCTCAACCCCATCCTGCGCAAAGCGCTGGCCAAGAACCCGGATGAGCGGTACCTGAAAATATCCGACTTCGTCGCGGACCTGCAGAAAGCCTATCGGGAGACCGCTGGAGGGGCACCCTGGGTGTCGCGGCTGGTGCCTATCGTCGGCGCCGCCGTCGTCATCATCGTGCTGGCGATTTTCGCCATCAACAAGTACGTCCGGCACGGCTCCGGAAGCGGCCCGTCGCTCGAGCCCAAGTCCGTGTCCGTCATCATCGCCGACGTGGCCAACCAAACCGGCGACCCGACGCTCGACGGAGTCCTCGAACAATTGCTGGGCATCAGCCTGGGCGGCGCGGAGAATGTCTCCCTGTTCGAGCGAAAGTCGGCGGTCGCCCTGATCAACCGGCTCGACCCGAAATCAGAAGGCCGGATCACGGCAGAGAACGCGCGCCTCCTCTGCCGCCGGGAAAAGATCAACGCGATCATCAATGCTTCGATCACGGAGGACCGTGGCGTTTATTCGATCAAGGCTACCGTGATCGACGCCGTGAGCGGCCAGACCCTGGCCGAAGCGGACCAGGCCATCAGGAACAAGACCGATATCCTCAAGGCCGCGGACTTTCTCTCGGCCAAGCTGCGGGCCGGGCTGGGCGTCATCCCGCCGGGCTCCTCCGAGGCCTTGATCAAGGAAACCTTCACGACGACATCGATCGAGGCCATGAAAGAGTACGCCGAGGGCCAGAGGTTCGCCGCCCTGGGCAAGAAAAAGGAGGCTATTGACGCCTATCTGCGGGCCATCGACCAAGACCCGAATTTCGGCCGTGCCTTCGGCGGCCTGGCCGCCACCTACTACAACCTGGGCCAGCATCAGCTGGCCGACAAGTACTACAAGGAAGCCCTCGACCGGATCGACCAGATGACCGAGATCGAAAAGCACAGGACGCGGGGAGGCTACTACCTCTTCAAGCAGAATTTCATGCGGGCCGCCGAAGAGTACGCGGCCCTGGTCAAGATCAACCCTAGGGACGCGGCCGGACATTCGAACCTTGCCTTCGCCTATTTTGTCGGATGCAAAATGCCCGAGGCCTATGCGGAGGGTCTGAAAGCCGTGGAGCTCAACCCCGACTCCCTCGATTACCGGTATAACCAGAGCTGTTACGCGCTGGCGGCCGGAAATTTCGAAAGGGCCCGGGAAGAGGTACGGAAGACGCTTGCCATCAACTCGAAATACGAGAAGGCGTTCATCGTCCTCGCCCTGATCGATCTGGCGGAAGGACGGCCGCCGGAAGCGGCAAAGACCTATCAGCAGCTAGAGGACTTGGGGAAAGACGGAGCGTCCTACGCGGCTTCGGGAAAGGCCGACCTGGCCGTCTATGAAGGCCGGCTCGAAGAGGCCATCGGCGGCCTCAAGAAATCCATCGCCGTGGATGTCGAAAACAAGTCGATGAACGATACGGGGGCCGACAAGCTCCTCATTCTGGCCCAGGCCTATCTCCTCCAGGGGAAAAGCGTGCCGGCAGCCCAGGCGGCCGAGGAGGCCCTCAATCTCGATAGCGCCGAGGCAATCCAGTTCGCCGCGGCGCAGATCTTTATCGCAGCCGGCCGGGAAGACCGGGCGCGGGTCATCGCCGCCGAACTCAGCAAGAAGCTCCAGGACATCCACCAGGCCTACGCCAAGCTCATCGGCGGGTGCCTGTCGCTCAGAAGGGGCGATGGGGGGAGCGCCTTGAAGCTCATCGACGAGGCCCAGGCACTCGTGGATACCTGGCTCGGGAGGTTTGCCCTGGGCCGCGTCTATGTCGAGGCGAATGCCTTCGCCGAGGCCTATTCGGAATTCGAGAAGTGCGAGAAGCGGAAGGGCGAGGCGATGTCGGTATTTCTAAATGACCTCCCGACGGTCCGCTATCTGGATTCGCTCGACTATTATATGGGACGGGCCCTGGAGGGCCAGGGCAAGAGCGCGGCGGCCAAGGAAGCCTACCAGAAGTTTCTGAAAATAAAGGCGAACGCAGACACGGGACTGGCGATGGTCGAGGACGCCAGGAAGCGGCTTAAGAACCTCTGATTCCTTATTCCTGCCTTTGTCTTAGCTCAACAGAATCCAATCTGTTTTTCAGCTCCTCAACACGAAATATCCCACACCCCTTACCGGATGCATTTCCACAGGTCATTGAGGAAACCGAAGGAAGCCGAATATAAGCCATATCCCCCAAAGAGCCAGAGGTTGCCACTGGAATCGATCCAGGATACAGCCAGAGCTCTTGCCCCGGGGATGTTTAATGGATCGGCTGTTCCCTTCGTGCCGTAGACGGGCGCCGAATTGCTGCCGGATATCCAGGTCCATTCAAGCGTTGTCGGATCATACTTCCACAGGTCATTAAGATAGGCCTCAGTGCCAGCCGAAATATAGCCATGTCCCCCGAAGAGCCAAAGTTTGCCGCTTGAATCGATCCAGGATACGGCCTCCTCTCTTGCACCGGGGACGTTTGACGGAGCGGCCGTGCCCTTGGTGCCGTAGATGGGCGCCTGATTTACGGTAGTACTGCCGGATGCCCAGGTCCATTCATTGGTTGTCGGGTCATACTTCCACAGGTCATTGAGCCAGCCGTTATGGCCGGCCGAATCTAGGCCTTCTCCCCCGAAGAGCCAGAGTTTGCCGCCGGAATCGATCCAGGATACAACCGAATCTCTTGCCCCGGGGACGTTTGAAGGATCGGCTACGCCCTTGGTGCCGTAGATGCCCGCCTGACTATTGGAAGTACTGCCGGATACCCAGGTCCATTCATTGGTTGTCGGGTCATACTTCCACAGGTCATTGATCCAGCCGACATTGCCGGCTAAATCATAGCCATTTCCCCCGAAGAGCCAGAGTTTGCCGCCGGAATCGACCCAGGATACAGCATTCTCTCTTGCCCCGGGGACGTTTGAAGGATCGGCTATGCCCTTTGTTCCGTAGGTGCCCTTCTGATCTGCGGTACTGCTGCCCGATACCCAAGTCCATTCATTGGATGTCGGGGCATACTCCCACAGGTCATTGAGATAATCGAGCTTGCCGGCCGAATCATAGCCAAATCCCCCGAAGAGCCAGAGGTTGCCACTGGAATCGAGCCAGGATACAGCCGCGATCCTCGCCCCGGGCAAGCTTGTCGAATCTCCGTAGATGCCCGCCTGATCTCCAGTATTACTGCCGGATACCCAGGTCCATTCATTGGTTGCCGGGTCATACGCCCACAGGTCATTGAGAAATTGGTAATTGTTAGCCGAATCCGAGCCCGATCCCCCGAAGAGCCAGAGTTTGCCGCTGGAATCGACCCAGGATACAGCCAAATCTCTTGCCCCGGGGACATTTGACAGATTGGCCGTGCCCTGGGTGCCGTAGATGCCTACCTGATTTCCTGTATTGCTGCCGGAGATCCAGGTCCACGTCGGAGGCGCGATAATTCTGAATCGATAATCCCAGCCAAATCCATTGCTATATACAATCATCAATCGGCCCACTAATACGTTATTTGCGTTCAAGGCATAAAGGGTGAACATGTAATGTTCGTTTGCCCCACAGACAGGAAGCGTCAAGGATGCTTGATTGGCTGTAAGCCCAGATTCAATAACGACGCCAGGCTGAAGCAGTTGATATGGGTTGCTTTGATACTTATCAACTGTCAGGCTATAGGTGGCGGCTTCTCCAATCGCATCCCATTGAAACATCACAGGGGAGAAAAATGCATCATACGGAGGGGGAATTGGGCTGCTCCCCGTGGAGTTATCGATCGGGGATGTGAGATGCATGATTTTCTGACATATCAAATCGACGTTTGCAGGATTTGGCGCATTAACGGCGATCGGTGAAGTCCATCCCCAATAATCGCCGGGAAGGTATTCCCCGTCATATGGCGGTGCCTGATCGATATAAACTTGAATTCCATAGCTTCCTGAAGGGATATTGGGGATTGAGTAAGTCCCATCAGACGGGTTGTATGTGGGAGTGATCTGAATGCCTTGACCCGTGCCTTCGTTTCTCGCCCAGAAAGTGGCTTGCTTGCTTGAATATTGGGATACAGGATTGCCGTTATACATCACCCTTCCGCTGATCGTCGAAACGGGAATTTGCGCGGGTTGATTGTAATTCTGCAGAGAGAAAGGTGCTGTAACATTCGTGTACGTTATGCTAGCGGGAGTGAAGGAATGGTTGACTATGAAGGGAGTGACTGTTCCTGACCAGCCCCCCGGCACGTTGTCCGTATAGAAACCGTTCGCGTCGGTGACAGGCGTATCGGGCAGGCCGCGCAGAACGACGCCGGCCAGAGGTTGGCCTGTTTCGGAATAGACATAGCCGCTGATCGCGTCATAAGTGAAGGAATTAGCGGTGATTATTAAGCTCAGTGATTGGGTGACGGCTGTGCCGTTCCTATCCGTAACACGGACCGCAAATGAGAAAGATCTCGAGACCGTGGGGGTTCCGTTGATCACGCCGCCGCTGTCAAGGATCAAGCCGTCAGGCAGCGCGCCGGACGCCAGGCTCCAAGTCCTCGGCCAAACCCCGCCCGTAGCTTCGAGAGTGGCTCCGTACCAATTGCCCTGAACACCGCTCGGAAGAGTCGTCGTCACGATGGCGAGAGCGCCCGGTATGGAGCTGGAATTAACAAGGATGCTGTACTGCTGGGTGTCGAACTGGATGCCGTCGTCCACCCTGACGATGAAATGGAATGTCCCTGGTGTCGTTGGCGTTCCGCTGATCACGCCGCCGACGCCAAGGCTCAATCCTGTCGGCAGCGCGCCGGAATTCAGGCTCCAGGTATAATTCCCGGATCCACCATAAGCGTTCAGAGTGGCTGTATAACCGGCCCCGACGACTCCGTCGGGAAGGGAGCCGGTGCCGATGACCAGCGCGGTCGCAGCCGCGGGCGGTATCTGACTTCCCGCCGCGACAGCCTTTGAGTTGACCGCCTGTGAAGTAACGGCAAACCCGAGAGAGTCGATGAAGTCCTTGACGTTGGATGCTTGAGCGGAGGTAGTGGAGGACTGGGCTTTTACCATCGCCGTGCTCGTGGTCGTCGAGGCGGAGACCCCGGTATCGAGGACGCGCAGGTCGACGATAATGTCTTCTCCCGGGGCCACCGAGAACGTGGCGTCCTCGATGCTGGAGTTGACGATGTTCGGGTTGACAATATTGGGATTGACGATATTCGGGTTGACAATGTTGGGATTGAGGATGTTCAAAACGAGCTCTTGGTGGGGCTCTTGCTTCAGTTCGCAGGCGCTTATGCCCGTGTTGGCAGAGCTGAGGTCGGCGCCGGCCACGGCGGGTGTGTAATGAACCCTATAAACGAGAAGCTGGGCGTAGATCCCCTCCGGCGGCGACTTCTTGGCCAGGGTCTTCAAGGTATAAGACGTGGTGGCCGTCCCGGCATTCGTGATTGTCCACTCGACATCAGTGGCGGAAACATCCGCGGGGGTGGCATTGACGATATTGGGGTTGACGATGTTCGGATTGACAATATTCGGGTTGACGATGTTCGGGTTCGTGATGGTGTAATTCACGATATTCGGATTGACAATATTGGGATTCACAATGTTCGGATTAACGATGTTCGGATTGACAATATTGGGATTGACAATGTTCGGATTGACGATGTTCGGATTGACAATATTGGGATTGACGATATTCGGGTTGACGATATTGGGATTGACGATATTGGGATTAACAATGTTCGGGTTGCCGGCAGACCAGTTGACGATATTCGGATTGCTGGAGTTGACGATATTCGGGTCGTGCGTCTCCTCGGTTCCGGCCAAGTTGGGGTTCGTCGGGTCGCCGTTGATCAGGACGGAGCTCGAGAGCCCACCCGTGATGATGCTCCCGGACGCGTTGATCTCATTGATATTGACGGTCACGGAAGCGTTGGGGTCGGAGGAGCTGATAAAAACCGGGCGCGAAATCGTGGAATAGGGCGCGATGTCGACATTGAGGCTCGCCAGGGGCCCGAACTGCAGGAACGACGCCTGGCCGCCGACCGGCTGGGCGGCGATTGTGAGCACGAAGCTCCTCAAGGACCCCGTGTTGTTCTTGACATAGACGACAAAGGCCCGGGCGATGCCGCCGGGCAGGTTCAGAGGCTTGTCGTTGACCGGAGAGCCCGCTTCGATACCCCAGGTGATGCGGGAGGTGTAAATATTCTGATTCCGCATTCCCGGCGCATTTCCGCCTGCGCAAGCGGGATGAGATGAAGATGTAAAAATCGGATCTTGGTAGGGGAGGGAGTCTGGACGGGTCGCAGGGGTATACTGGGTCCAATCTCCATTCGCCGGCGGCCGGACATCACGGTTATCCGTCCAGGCCACATGAAATTCCGGCGAGTTGGCGTTGTCCATGTTGAAGATCCAGTTCCTCCAGCTGTCCAGCCTGAACGAGGGAGACGCCGCGACATCGATATAGTCGCCGTCGAAGGGATTGGTCCCTCCCTTGAACAGGGGATAGTTCACGCAGTTGAACTGGACAGGGAAGATGACCGGATTATTGTTAGTGTCGTACACGAGATTGCCGCTACCGTCCTTCAGCGCGGCGTAGAGATACCGGGAAACCTGAGTGGATTTCCAGGACAGGTTCGGGAATGCCGCCGTATCCGCCGCCGCGGCCCAGACATCCATGGTATGGCGAAAGGGCGAGCCTGGGACAATCCACAAGCTGTCGATAACCCAGTTGTTGAACCCGTACATGGTTCCGGATACGTCGTGCCGCTGGTCGTACCAGATCAGGATCAACTTTCCGGCGGCGAAGGAAAACGAGGGCATGATCTGGTGGCCGAGGAAAGGAGCCCCGTTTTCATCCAAGTTGGCCACAGGCTGAGGGGTTGACCAACTTGTGCCCAAGTAGGAATAGGAGAGCATGATCCGCGCGTCTCCGGAGGGCCCCACCCCGCGTTGCGACCAGGCTAAATAAACATGACCGCTTTTGTCTACGGTCATCGTCGGATAGCTGTTGATGCGGAAAGCATAGCCATTCGCGGTCCCCGGGAGGCTGTGCGTTCCGTCGGTTGTGGGCTGATCAAAAGGAGCGATGTCGGCGACTTTGATGGGGCTTTGAAAATCCAGGCCGCGGCTAAAAGACTGGGCCACGAAAATGGAGTCGGGCGTTTTGCCCGGCTGGGCGAATCGCCGCCAAGCGACGAGCACTTCGCCGAGCACTGGCTTGATGGCTATCGTGGCGCCCTGATGGGCGAAGCTGCCGGTGCTGATTTTGATGGGAGTGCCCCAGGTCGTTCCGCAGTCGTTCGACCGGGCGAACATGATGTCCCCCAGCGCGGAGCCCGTGCCCGAAAAGGCGCTGTAGGCGATGTAGACATTGTGGCGGGGGATGCTCTGTCCGAGGACGGCGATGTTAGTCATAGGCGCTCGAGGTTGGTCGATGGCGATCCAGGGTTTATCCAGGAACTTGGACGCGGTTCCGGTCGCTATAATCTTCGTGTCGATGTACTGGATCGTGTTCCCGCCCTCTTGGTTATTGTTGTCGATAAAGCGGGCCACGAAAACGACGCCGAGGTTGTTGGTCCGATTGAAGGCGATCCCGCTGTAATAAAAGATCCCGTTGGGTCCGGAGCGCACGACGGGGTCGGCGGCCGTGCTATAACCTTTGAGCGGATTGGCGTTAGGGTCTTGAGGAAACCCGGGGAGCATGGTGCTGGTCCAGGATTCACCGCCGTCGTGGGATGTGAACACGCCCAGCCACGCGTCGCCGACCATGGCCACGGGGGTCTTTCCGGGCAATTCGCCTTCAGACTTGGGCATGTCGACGGTCCGATAATCGTTGGCCCCGGCCAGGAGGTGCAGAGGATTGCGCGAGGAAACGGCGATGGTGGGCTCGTTCTGTCGCTGCAGCCATGGGTCGCCGCCCGGAAGCGTTGTGCCCGAAACCATATTCACGTTCCGGCCGGCAAGGACGGTCGGCGTCTGGGTCGTGCCCTGGCTTGAGAGCTGCGACCTGAACGGGATCCCGATTAAGACCGCGGCCAGGAAAACCAAAGAGAGACAAATGACCACGCGACGGATAGACATTGCCCCCTCCTTTTTTCGCGGCGTCAGAAGGCGGGCTGAGCTCCGAACAGGGCGAGCCCTTTCGGGCCGCATGGAGCTCCTAGGAAGGCAGGGCGGATCGGATCTTGAGAAATGATGAGGTGACCATGGCCCGTGAGGACAGAACGGTCCGCCCGAACGGATCTGTCCTCGCAGATGAAAAGACTGTTCCCCTGGTAAGAAAGCGGATTCTTCCCCCTTCCCGTCTCTCGCTTGTTGCCTAATGATGATAATAATCAGCATTTTAGTTGTCAAGATGATATTTTTAGGGTAGGGTAATTGAGGTAATTTAGTGCCAATTCGATGATATACAGCTCAAACATCGATTCGGAAAATTCGCGCTGTGGCCGCGGGCCACGGAGTACGGCCGAATTTCGGCGACGCTCCTTGCCGGCGACCATCCGTGCGTCACTGAATTGATGCCAAATGAACATGACAGGGATGGCAATTCGGTAATTAGTTGTGTGTCACCGATTTACTAAGGAGGACGCTTCATGAATCATCGCGCTGGCGAATTCGGCCTTGTAAAAACGGTCCAGATCACTGGGAAACCCACCCCGTCGGTTTTTTTCCGCTGTCTTAGGCGCGCGCTTTTCGTCGCGCCGTTCGTCGTTATGCCCCTCCTCGCCGGTCTCCTCGCCTGCCTCATCGCGACCCTGCTCGCCCCTCCCCTCTCGGCCCAGCCGTTCGACCAGCGCCTCTTCGGCGAGATGCACTGGCGCTCGATCGGCCCTTACCGCGGCGGCCGCACCCGCGCCGTCGCCGGCGTCCCGTCCCAGCCGAACGTCTTCTACATGGGCGTCTGCAACGGCGGCGTCTGGAAGACGACCGACTACGGACGCGTCTGGCGCCCCGTCTTCGACGACCAGCCGACCGGCTCGATCGGCGCCATCGCCGTCTCCCCCTCGAACCCGAACGTCATCTACGTCGCGACCGGCGAGGGCCTGCAGCGGCCCGACCTGTCCGTCGGCGACGGAATTTACAAATCGACCGACGCGGGACGGACCTGGACGCACCTCGGCTTGCGCGACGGCCAGCAGATCCCGCAGATCATCGTCGATCCCCGCAACCCCGACCGCGTTTTCGTCGCGGTCCTCGGCCATCCGTACGGCCCGAACGAGGAGCGCGGCATCTACCGCTCCCTCGACGGCGGCCTAAACTTCGAGCGCGTCCTCTATAAGGACGAGAACACGGGCGGCTCGGAGCTCGCTTTCGACCCGGCCAATCCCGACATCGTCTATGCCGGGCTCTGGGAATCGCGCCAGGGGCCCTGGGAGAACGCGGCCTGGAGCGGCCCGGGCGGCGGCCTCTTCAAGTCGACCGACGGCGGGACGACCTGGCGCAAGCTCGACGTCGTCCCGGCCCCCGACGCCGTCGTCCAGATCAACATCGGCATCGCCCCGTCGAACCCACGCCGCATCTACGCGACGGCCGCCCTCAGCCGGGGCACGGCGTTCTTCCGCTCGGACGACGCCGGCGAGACCTGGACCCGGACTTCCGACAACCGGACGGCCGCGCGCATCGGCGGCGGCGACCTGCCTCGCATCGCCGTCCACCCGACGGACCCGGACATCCTGTTCGTCACTTCCGTCGTCTCCTGGAAATCGACCGACGGCGCCCGCACCTTCCGCGCCTTCAAGGGCGCTCCGGGCGGCGACGATTACCAGAACCTCTGGATCAATCCCGCGAACCCCGACGTCATCCTCTACGCGAGCGACCAGGGCGCCTCGATCACCGTCAACGGCGGCGAGACCTGGAGCTCCTGGTATAACCAGCCGACGGCCCAGCTCTACCACGTCGCGGCCGACAACGCCTTCCCCTACCGCGTCTACAGCGGCCAGCAGGAGAGCGGCTCGGCCGGGGTCTCGAGCCGCGGCGACGACGGCCAGATCACCTTCCGCGAGTGGCACCCCGTCGGCGTCGACGAATACGGATACGCGGCGCCCGACCCTCTCAACCCGGACATCGTCTACGGCGGGAGCAGGGTCACGCGCTGGGACCGGCGCACGGGCCAGGTCCAGAGCGTCGGGCCGAAGCCCGTCCGGGCGCCCGACTGGCGGACGATCCGGACGCAGCCGGTCGTTTTTTCGACCGTCGACCCTTACACGCTTTATTTCGCGTCGAACACGCTGTGGATGACGCGCGACGGCGGGAGGAGCTGGCAGCAGATCAGCCCCGACCTGACCCGCGAGACCTGGGACGTGCCGGCGAGCGTCGGGAAATACAAGGACGACCCGGCGGCCAAGCCCGCGCGCCGCGGCGTCATCTACACGATCGCGCCGTCCTACGTCGACATCAACCGCATCTGGGTGGGCACGGACGACGGCCTGATCCACGTGACGGCGGACGGCGGGCAGCACTGGACGGACGTGACGCCGCCCGGGCTCGTCCCCTGGGCCAAGGTCTCGGTCATGGACGCCGGACGGTTCGACGCGAAGACGGCGTACGCGGCCGTCAACACCATCCGCATCGACGACATGCGGCCCCACATCTATCGGACCCACGACGGCGGGAAAACGTGGGCGGAGATCGTGAGCGGCATCCCGAGCGGCACGACGGTGAACGCGGTCCGCGAGGACCCGGTGCGCAAGGGCCTGCTCTTCGCGGCCACGGAACAGGAGGTCTTCGTCTCGTTTGACGACGGCGACCACTGGCAGTCGTTGCGGCTGAACATGGCGGCGAGCTCGGTGCGCGACATCATCATCAAGGACGACGACCTGGTCGCGGCGACGCACGGGAGAGGATTCTGGGTCCTTGACGACATCACGCCGTTGCGCCAGATCGACCAGGCTGTGGTCGGGGGCGAGGCGACGCTCTTCAAGCCGCAGACGGCGGTGCGGGTGCGTTGGAACATGAACACGGACACGCCGCTGCCGCCGGACGAGCCGGGCGGCGAGAACCCGCCGGACGGCGCGGTCATCGATTACGCCCTGAAGTCCGACGCGGCCGGCCCGGTGACGCTCGAGGTCCTCGACGGGGCGGGCAAGGTGGTGCGGCGATACTCGAGCGAGGACAAGGTCGCTGAAATCCCGGCGCCGGAGGCCGCACCCCTGCCGCTCTACTGGTACCGGACGCCGCAGGTGCTCAAGACCACGGCGGGAATGCACCGCTTCCTCTGGGACATGCATTGGCAGCCGCTCCCGGGAGGAGGCTTTCGAGGCGGCCTCGGGATGGCGGCGATCGCCCACAACACCGCGCCGTCCCCGAACTCGATCTGGGCCGCGCCGGGCAGTTATACGGTGAGGCTCACGGTCAATGGTAAGGCGCTCACGCAACCGATCACGGTCAAGATGGACCCGCGGGTGAAAACGCCGGCGGCGGAGCTGGCCAGGCAGCATGAGCTTTCGAAAGCGATGTACGAGGGCGTCCTCGAAACCCAGGCCGCGCTCCAGAAGCTGCGGGACATCCGCGCCCAGATCAAAAAAATGCAAGAGAAAATCGGAGCGAGTGGAGGCGCGGCCGCAAGCCCGGACGCGGGCGCGGCAACGTCAGTCCAAAGCAACGCCACGATCACTCAGGCGCTCGCCGACTTTGATAAAAAGGCGGCGGCGCTCGAGGGCGGCGGGGGTGGGGCCGGCGGGCGAGGCGGAGCGGCGATGGGCGGGCCGATGGGCATGGGCGGCCCGGGAGGAGTCGCCGGCGGACAGGACAGCCTGGCCGGGATCGGCGGGTCGCTCAACGGGCTGATGAGCCTGCTCCAGGCGGCCGATGCGGCGCCAACGACCCAGGCGGTCGCCGCGGTCACGGAGAGGCGCGAGGCCCTGCGCGCGCTGATGGCGAAGTGGGACGCGTTCAGGACAAAGGACGTCGCGGCGCTCAACGCCGTGCTCAAGGCGGCGAACCTCACAATTTCGGTGACACACAACTAATTACCGAATTGCCATCCCTGTCCTGTTCATTTGGCAGCAATTCAGTGACGCACGGATAGTCGCCGGCAAAGTGCGTCGCCGAAATTCTGAAAGGGGCGCGGCCGTCGCCGTCGCCGCCGGCATGAATTAAGGGATTTAGTTGTGTGTCACCGAATTACTAATTAAATAAAGAGCCGGAAGCCTCTCCGCTGGCTGGTCCCGGCCATGTGCCCCGACGACTCAGCTTCCGTCACGCTGAAAAACGCCATGTGGACGACCTTCTCGTCAACGGCCAGGGCCGACCCGACGATGCCGTTCCCGGAATAGCGGTACGACCAGCCCAGGCCGACCGACTCGTACTTCTTTTCCTCGCACTCCGTGGCCTTTTTCAGGAAGGTCCGGGCCTCGTCCGCGCCGGGCCGAGCGGCCGCCTTCTTGGCCTCGCCCTTGGCCTTCCCGGCCTTTTCCCGCTCCCGGAGAAGCATCGCCTCCATGGCGTAGCTCTTGATGAGCTTGGGGCCGAGGATCCCGAACGCCTCGCCGCGCGACAGGAAATCCATTCCGGCCGGCCTGCCGTCGATGAAAACGAGGGCCCCCTTCTGGCCGTCGACCGCGCGGAAGTTCTTCAGGTAATCGTCGAGCGCGGCCCCCTTGGCCTCGAAGACGTCCTTCATGGCCCCGGTCACCGAATGGACCCCCGCCTCCTCGGACATTTTGGCGATGCCGTTCCACACCGCGCCCTGGTTCCCATGGTACTGCCCCGTGCTCCTCAGCGATGCGTTAACGCTCCTCATGTTGAGCTCGCGGAGATTCGGGGCCATGTGGTGCCCTGATTCGCGAAAGACGTCGGACACGTAGCTCCATCGCCCGTGCTCCGTGCAGCTCACCGGGACTTTGGTCGCCGACTTCGCCGCGACGAGGATCGTCGTGTTGAGGACCCGGTTCTGCTTCGCGCCGGCCAGCTCCTCCCCGTCGATCATGAGCACGGCGACGTCGCCCTTGTTCTCGACCCTGAGCTCGGGAACCGAACCGCCCTGGCTCACCTCGGTGACGACAAAAACGCCTTTCTCGAGCGCTTCCTTGAGGGTGATGTACTCCGGTCCCCCGTCAAGCGACGTCAAGAGCGGAAAAACCGCCATGTTCTCGAAGCCCTGCAACGCGCCGAGCTCCATTCCCAGAAGATAAGAATCGATAGACTTTCCCATTTGTGTTTTCCTTCCTTTTTGATTTGCGATTAAGAAACCCTTAGCGACAGTCGCCGACGGCCGCGTCTACACGGCCGGCCCCGTCCGCTAAGGAAAGCCGTTTTCGAAGCGCCCCATCGTCAACCTCCCTTTTCCAATTAGAATATATCTCCGATTTCGTTCTTCAATTCCGCGGCCGGAACGCCGGCCATCGCCGCCGCCCTTTCCACGTCCAGGATGTTCGCGGCCACCGCGTAGTGGAGAAGCCGCCGGAACCTCGTCGCCCGCTCCTTCCCCGCGTACCCCACGGGCTCGGCCGTCAGCCAGCCCTTCGCCTTGACCGTCTCGCGGAACGACCTCAGCTGCCGGTCGCTCACGAGCCCGAGGGCATGGGCGCGGTACATGATCGCCTGGAGCGAAATCCCGAAAGCCTCCTTGATCTCTCCGAGCTCGCCCAAGCTGACCTTTCGCCGCGCCGGCGTGAACGCTCTCTCGAGGGCGGCCTTGGGGAGCAGGAAAGCGGCGGCGAAAGCGTGGCACAGACTCTCTGGGCTCTCTGGGCTCCCGGGGTTCCCGCTCCCGGAGAGCTCGCTCCCCGAAAACTCGCACAGAATGTGAGCCAGCTCGTGGGCCGCCGTGAAGCGAACCCTGTCGGCGGGAAACTCCATGCCCACCGCGACGAACGGAACGTTCCCGAACCTCCCGGAAAGGCCGTCGAACCCCTCGATGCCCCGCGTCTCGTAAACCCTGACGGCCTTGTCCTCGAGAAGGCCCAGCAAATTCACGATGGGGCCCGAGCCGAGATCCCAGCTGCGGCGGACTTCGGCGGCCGCGGCCTCGACCTCATCGCCCGTCCTGACAGGCATGCTCGCGGCGGGATTCGTGAACGCGATCTCCGCCCCGAGGACCGATTCGAGCCCCAGGCATTTCTGGAGATAATCGGCGATCCGGTACTTCAGTGCGGAGGACGTCTTGACGGGCAGGCGCTCTCCCTCCCTGAAGCGGATCCGGTTCATGACATCGTCCGACTCCCAGGCGCGGGAGTACCGGGCCCGCCTTTCGGCGAGAGGGGCGATATCGGCTACGAACATATTGAGGGTTGAGGGCTTTGACAGGCGATCGTGGCTCTGGCCGGATTCTTGCGGACTTTTCTCGTCCAGGCAGGCCGCTTGCGGAGGGCTCCCGAGGCGCGGGCCCTCATCCGGCGGTTCCTCTTCTCGCACCGCCTTCAAGCTGAAGCACACCGCATCCGGAGCGACATCGCCCTTTCCCACCGGCTTCTTCCCCAACCTCCGAAAAAGGCCCAGCCTTCTCGAGACCGGGAGCTCAAGCTGTTCACGGCTAATTGCGGGCCGTGCACTAATAACTCGCAAGTCCGACAGGTCCAGCGGTTTGCTTTCCTCCGCGAACAGGGCCGGGGACGGCAAAGGCGCGATCTCGAGCACTTGCGTCAGCCGCTCGAGGACCTCGGGCGAGGGCATCATCCTGCCCGTCTCGTACTTCCCGATGGCCTGCTTGGTGACCATCCCCCCGATCCGCCCGGCCAGGTCTTCCATGCTGAGCCCGGCCCTCTTCCGGGCGGCTTTCAGACGGACGCCGAACGGGGTCTCGGGCTCCTTGGCTCCTGGGTGGTTCGTCATCTTCTCCCCTGTAGGTTGACAATATACAATATATATTGACGTTTGTCAACTATTATTTTTCCAGGGAAGGTAATTCAGTAATGATACCGGGCCTGGAGAAAGTCGATCCTGTCGTCTCTTACCAGGTAAACGACACGATGCTCCAGGCTGAGCCGCCTCGACCATATGTTCGGCCCCAGGTGCTTCAGGGGCTCAGGCTTGCCGAGTCCCGAGAATGGGCCGCACGGGACGTCCAGGATGATGTCGAGGACACGAGCGGCGTTTCTTTTGTCCGTTTTTATCCAGTGCTGAAGGTCCTTCAGGAAAGCCGGGTCGAAAACCACTTCACGGCTTTGTCCGGACATCGGCGACCTCATCGCGGAGTTTCTCGATGTCCTCGATGGTCATGCGGATCCCGCCTTCGCCCTTGATAGCACTTCCGAGGGCCGTCAGGAGGCGGATCGCGTTTCGCGGCGAACGCAGGAGGTGTGCGGTTTCGAAGAGGCTCGTTGCGTCCCTTTCCGACATCATCACGACGCTATCGCCGCGGCGTCTCTTGATGATGACCGTCTCCTGGTTCTTAGTGACCTCGTCGAGAAGCTTGGACAGGTTTTGCCGGGCCTTGGAGTAGGTAGTATGGATCGCCATGGGCCTTTTCCTGATTTGTACAGTATTATTGTACGTATCCACGGCTTCCTGTCAATAATGAAGACGAGGATCGAAGCGGGCGCTTCTCAGGAATTTCGGTAATTATTAGTGTCAAGATACGAGGGGAAGTTCTCGTGCCTTCCCTGTCGACTCGTCGTAAAAAGAAATCTTTTTGCCCTTGATCAGCTGCTCGCGCGCGTTCAGGAGCTCGATTCCATAGACCTTTCCATCGGGAGCGATGTCGATATTCATTTCCTCGCTGACTTGAAGCGTTTTTACACCGGTGGCTTTCCTGCGGAAGCGAATATAGGCGATGTTATATCTCGGATCATATGTGATGTCCATGCAAGTTCTCCTAGAAATATTTTACTACAACCGTTATGACAATAATATCCTCTCCTTCGTCAGCGCATAAGACCTCGATATGCTTATGTCCATAGAACTGCCCCTGCCAATGATCCTTATAAGAGACCGTCATTCCGTATCTCCGCCGGCCAGACCTGGCTGGGGATGTCCGACCCATTTTTATCGTCTTCAAGATTTCCTCTTTGTTCGCTCCCCTCTCCTCCATCCTCTGGAAAGCATGTGGGTGAATGACGATGGCCATTTGGGACTTCTCTCCTCTCCGATAGACGAGGTGGCAATTCGAAATCTCTCACGGAGAGGGGGGGGGCCGCATACACCCTAATTTCGGTAATTAGTTGTGTGTCACCGAATTAAGTTCCGCATGATCCTGGCCTGATCTTCGTTTTCTTTATCGCCCTTGAAATAGATCTCGACGAGTTCGATCTTATCCGCAGGCGCGCGATCTCACCGAACTTCAACCCCGATGTCATCTTTCCTCACCGAATAGGCGGGCGTGCGGTAAAAAACGGCCTCGTAAGGGATGAGGCCTCCCTCATCGGCGGTCAGCCACGGGACGTCGTTGTGGGAATATTCGCTGATTTGGCCGGCGTTCATGTCGGAAAGCCTGTTAAGGACATGATCAATAACGTCCTTCTCCCTGGCGCTTAACTGAGACAGGTCGGGATTTCGAAGCGGGAGGTATTTCGTTTGAGGGTAATTGAAGTATTTGTCGGGGATCTTAACGATTTCGCGCGCCTCGATCATTTGGTCGATAACCTTATGGAATTCCAGGGGCGTCGGGCCGTATTTATTTTTCTTGTACGTGGCGCCGATCAACTGTTCCTCGTATCGTTCATAATGATCGAAATCGATAAAATACAGCAATTTGTAAATCACGGTCTCGCCGACATTCGGCTTGGCCCCGACTTTGCCAATGATGTAGAGAAGGACTTCCTTGAATTTCTTGAGGTTTTTCCGGGGGATGTCGATCCGCGTTTCGGGCTCGCTTTTCTTATACTCCGCGGCCGTCTCCCTTATCACAAGCTGAGGCTCCTTTTTCTCGTCGAAAAGGGCCTCGACCGATACTCCGAAGAGTTCGCTCAGCGTCTTGATATCCTCAGCGCTGACTTTTCTCTGACCGTTCTCGATGAGCGACATCGTCGGCCGCGAAACTCCTAGGAGCCTGGCCAAGGCTTCCTGCGTCAGGTCCCGACTCTTCCGGTACTTTTTGATACGCAAGCCTAAATAAGCCATGAGATTTCCCCTTCCATAGTTATTATACGAATGTTATATTAATTGTCAATAGATTGTTGCAATAACTAACGTTATTTGGGCAAGAGCTCGGCGAGTCAGGCTAAGAAATCAATATGAAGAACGCTGGCTTTCGCCGGTTCGACTGATCGCGTTCTTATTGTCCTTAATCCAATAGATCAGGATACTCGGCCACGATCCAAGCCTCGACCGATTTTCGGAGAATCCCAGCCAGGACGATCATTTCGGCCAATTTTGAGCCATTCGGCCAAGCTCAAGTTGGTCTCCCATGACTTGAATCAACGGTGATTTCAGGACAGTATCGAGAAAATGGTCGCTTTTTGACAGCCGGGACCGGTATTCCTCGAGTGACATCACCATGGGATTGATCTCACGCCGCAAGATCTCCTGTGCCCGGGAGACCTTGTCAACGACATCCTCGAAACTGACCTCACCGACGACGAGGAGGTCGATATCGCTTTCCTTGCCGGCTCTGCCCCGAGCGAGTGAGCCATAGACGAGAGCGAGAGATATGCGTCCGGCCAGAGGGGCCAGAGACTCCCGAAGAACATCCACAATCCCGGCCGTTTTGGTAATGACGCTCTTCAGCTCCTCGAAAATCGGGCACCGGGGATTGGCTTGGAAGAGGACTTGATTTTCCTTGACCGTACGGAGAATAACGCCTGCCTCTGATAGCCGTTTGAGCTCCCTCTGGCCCGCCCCGGGCGAAACCGAAGCCAAGCGGAGGACCTTCCTCAAATGGAACTCTTCCTCCGTATGGCTGAAGAGCAGGGCCAAGATCGAACGCCTTGTTTTCCCGAACAGTGCTTCCAAAAGCCCTGAAGCTTGCTGTTTCGTACTCATTATGAGTACGATTGTACCCATTTCAGATACAGTTTGCAAGGGTTTTTTGCCTCTTTCTGAGAAAGACGTAAGGGAGAGTGCGGGCTTCTCGCGACTAGGATTCTTCCTTGAGCGTCACGGTGTAGCGCTTTTCGGTTTCTTCTTCGCCGGGCAGAGGTCCTGGTAGGCGCACCAGTCGCACAGCGGGCTCTCGTGCGGCGCATACTCCTTCTCGGCCTCGACCCTGTCGATGAGGGCCGCGAGCTCTGCCCTGAGTTTCCCCAGGGCCTCCGGCGTCCGCGACGAGCGCATCTCGACGTCGAAGGCCACCAGGTGCCAGACGAGCCGCACCATCTTCGCGTCGGGCCAGAGCGTCTGGACGCCGACCTGGTAGAGGGCGAGCTGCCGGTCCTCGTCGAGCTTCTCCTGCTCCGGCAGCTTCGAGCCCGTCTTGTAGTCGTGGACCTCGTAAGCGCCGTCCGGGGCGATCATCAGCCGGTCGATGATGCCCTTGCACCGGTAGCGCCCCCGGTCGTCAAGCGGGAAGCGGATGTAGCGCTCGAGGCCCAGGACCTTGCCCTCGTCGAAGGGGGCGTGGCGCCTGTAATAATCCTCGATAAAGCGCCGCCCCATCAGCCGGTAGTCGTCGGCCGTGCGCCCCTCCTTCCGGATCTTCACCTCGGCGTGCCAGTTCTCGGCCCAGTTCCGCCAGTAATACTCCAGCAGCTCCTCGAGCGGCACGACCCGGAAGGCCCGCTCCCCGTAGAGCCACTCCATGGCGTCGTGGAACCGCTGCCCGAGGAAGGCCTCGATGCCCTCCTCGTAGCGCATGATCCTGTCGACGTATCTGAACTTGTATTGCCGCGGGCATTCCTCGAAATTGTCGAGCTGCGAGATCGAGTATTCGGGCATGGCTAAATCTTCCCGCGCTTTCCGTTCATATCAAATCTTCAACGCGCCCCAAGAAGAATTCCTCCAAAGGCATCCCGTCCCCTCCGATAAGATAGGTCCTCGCCCCCGGGTATCTTTTGAGGAACTGTCCCACTCCCGGCATGGCCTCTCTGGCCCGCCCGCTTTTCACTTCGATGGCGGCCGGCACCTCCCCCTTGTCCAATACGAAATCCACCTCTTTCCCATTCTCGTGCCAGTAGGTCACGCGGATATCATGGCCGGCGGCGGCAAGAAGATGAGCGCCGACCGCGGACTCCACCCATCTGCCCCAGGCCGGCGGGTCCTTCCGGATCTCGCTTGAATCCCGGCCGGCGAGCGCGCTCATGAGCGCCGTATTCAGGATCTGGAATTTCGGACTCGAGGCCCTCGTCCGGACCGGGGCCGCCGTATATTTTCGGAGGCCGGTCATCAAGCCCGCCGCGCTCAACAGATCCAGGTAGTGAGCCAGCGTCGTCGTGTTCCCGGCGTCATGGAGTTGTCCGAGGAGCTTGTTGAAAGACAGGACGCGTCCCGAATACTGGGCTCCGAGCTCGAACAATTGCCGCAACAGCGCCGGCTTGTCGATCCTGTTCATCATCAGGATGTCCCGGGAGATCGTCGTTTCTACCATAGACTCCCGAATATAGTCCCGCCAGCGACCTTCGTCGGCAACGAGGGAGGCGGAACCCGGGTAGCCGCCGAAAAAAATGAAGCTGTCCAGATCAAATCCGAAGGCGTCCCGCATCTCCGGGTATGTCCAATGGGTGAGCCTCAGGATTTCGAACCGGCCGGTCAGGGATTCCGTCAGGCCGCGCTGCAGGAGAAGCGGCGACGAACCCAAAATGACGACCTTCAGGTCGGTTCCGCTCCGTGTATCCTCGTCCCAGAATTTCTTGGCCGTTTCACCCCAGGCCGGAACCTTCTGGATCTCGTCCAGGGCCAAGACAAAACCCCGGCCGGGCGAAGCAGCCAGCTCTCTCCGGGCGACGTTCCATTGCTGACCGAGCCAAGCCGGTTCGCGCGCCTCCAGAGCGTCCGCCGAGGCGTAGCGGGACGGGAAGGGAAGCTCCCTGAGAACCTGGCCGATGAGCGTCGTTTTCCCGGATTGTCTGGGCCCGGACAGGACCTGGATAAACCGGCGCGGCTCCGAAAGCCGTTCAAAAAGAGCCTTGAACTGCGGCCTTTTGTACATCAATTTTCCCCTGGGAAATTAGTTTTACTCAATACCCTGAGTATTTTTACTCAATTGTCTGAGAAAATCAAGGGATCACTATTCCATGGCGTCGTGGATCCGCTGCCCGAGGAAAGCCTCGATGCCCTCCTCGTAGCGCATGATCCTGTCGACGTATCTGAACTTATACTGACGGGGGCATTCCTCGAAATTGTCGATCTGCGAGATCGAATATTCGGGCATTAAGATTGCCTCTTCTTCCTTGTCATGGGGTCAATTCCGTTCGTATGAAGATCTATTCTGCCGATCTTTCCTTATCCTCCCGTGGCACGGCCAAATTCAGGATAGATCCCAGAAAATTGCCTCGTGTCCAGAAACAAGTGATGTTGGCCAGATAAATCTAGATACTTGATATCCCAAGGTCAGCGCCTACTGCATTAATGCGTTTTTCGTTTGCAAGAGCTACGCCGATATTCAATTCGTTGATAAATCCGACGTACTTTTCATCTTCTGGCAGTCGGGAGGGAACAAGAATTCTGCTTTTATTCTTAAAAGATAGATTTTGTTCTTCTTCGAATTTTCTTATTTCAAAATAATCATATTCTAACAATTGTATGACGCCTTTCCGCGCTTGACTTCGAAAGTTTCTATTTTCAGTGCTCTTTACCTCGAATAAGAGTGACCTTTTTCCATTATGGGCAAATAAATCAACAAATCTATAAGATAAAGTATAGTACCCTTTGGCTTTGAATATTTCGATCAATCTCTGGATAATGGAACTATGCACTCTGTCGGCTTTTGCAAGCAGCTCATTATCTTTCGTGTATACGGAAGCAGCTTCTTTTACCAACCGGGGTTCAATATTATTAAAAGATCTTAGTGTAGCCGCATATCGAAAAGTTTCCGCTACATTATCTACTTTTGTTAGTTTAGTAGGTTTGGCGGTAGCCAGAAGATCCTCAAGTTCCGATTCATGCGCATAAAGCGGCCTCTTATCGAAGAGAATCTGGCTGGCCACAGCTTTCGAGACTCCGGAAACGCTTCCCATCTGAGGAAAGCCAATAATATTCGATAAAGGGATATAATTCTTGAGGAGAGCATCAACTAAAGTTTTCGTCTTTGTCTCGTTAGTTAGATTCGGGGCATCCCAACTTTGGATGGGGGGCAGCTCGCTAAACAAGTACATTTCAGAAAAGGGAACTAAAAGAGGCCAGATATTATGGCCTTCTTTGAGTTCGCGAAGCCACCTGAAGTCTTTCTTAATATTAAAATCAGATCCTATAACTCCCAAACCGATAATTCCGGATTTAGCGTTCGAAAAATAAGAATGCCGCGTGCTATGTATGAAGAAGATATCTCCGGGCTGTATTCTTTGCCAATGCGCCTTATGCTTTTCTTCCAAGCCCCACGTCATATATTTCACAGCATATAACCAGTGTTCTGGGGGGCCGGTAAAGCGAAAGAAGCCCTTGGTTTCTAATAGCGGCGTAAAGTCCATTAGACTATAGCCTAGTATATTTCGTGTGTTTCCCTTTTGCTTTTGCTATCGGGTATCTTTCTGCATTCTTTCTTAACTTTGAATCCATCGCCTCCAAGAGGTCAATGTTAAGGTTATCTGCCATCTCGAACAGATACAAGGCGATGTCTGCTATCTCACTCTGAATTTCTTCCCCGTTCTCCAGGACATATTGTTCCACTTCGTCTCTGGTCTTCCACTGAAAATGTTCGAGGAGTTCTGCTGCCTCAATAATTACGGAAATTGCCATATTCTTCGGATCGTGGAATTGCATCCAATCACGATCGTCCCGGAATTTTTTTATGTGTTTGATTATCTGGGGAATTGTAAGTTTTCCGGCCATTCCACGATGAATTATATCTCTCTTAAAAAGCAGATTACAAGTTCGAGAAGATTATTCCTCGAAAGGACTCTCCTTTTCCCCCGTCCATTTCCTTCTTCGATGTCACGTTTTAGAAGTCGATGGGTATTCATCCAACGGAATAAGCTGGTTTTTCTATTTGTTGACCCAGAGGCTAGGGCCTGCACAGCCTATTTGATGCACGTCACTCAACATAAGTTCATGGTTACCTTTTCGCAGTCTCTTGGCAGCTTGACCTCGATTTCTAACATGCGCTACTATGTTTCTGGTCAGCTGTTAACGATGCCACACAGGTGAACAGTCTCTCTTTTTAGCAAGGATCAAATGGAATTAGATAAAATCGACTTATAGGACAAACTAGATTATGTCTCCGAAGAAAAGAATGAACGAACAAAAGAAAATGTATTTAGCTTTTCAAAGAGCCACGCTAGATCTTGAAAATAGTTTCGCTCCAGACCCATTTAAGTATTGCGATTACGAATATCAGCTTGATGATACTCTTAAGGTTATCGGATATCATCTAAAAGAAGGCGAATATAGATCAAAGAGAGTAGAAAACTTTGATTTGCCTAAAGGTGAATTTGCCATTAGACCGGGGGTTATAGTTGATATATTAGATTTAACTTTTATAAATCGGCTCTTAATAGATTTCATTTTCAAATTAAATAAAAAACTACCAGCGGGCGTTACTGCTTATCGGCTTAAACAAGATCCTGAACTGCAGTTCAGAATATTACAGGAAGCTACGTATTTCATTTTGCCGAAATATAAGCGTGCAAAGATAAGAATGGAAGAACCTTGGTATAACCTGTGGCCCGAGTATAGAAGGGAACTAATTTCTAATCTAAAAAGTGGGAAATATAGCTTTGTAGCGGTTACAGATATTACTGCATTTTTCGAGGACATAAATCATATTACGCTTGCAGAAATTCTCAAGAAGAAAGCCAGTAGTAATATAAATAGCATAAATATGGTAATGGAAGTTTATGGCAATTGGGCTTTGAGAGATCCAGCGAATGTACGGCAACGGCGAGGATTACCACAAGGATCCACAATCTCCGGCGTCTTAAGCAACTATTACCTTGATCTAATTGACACCTATTTAGAAAACGAGAAAAAAAAGGGACAAATAAAATGGTACAGATATTGTGATGATATTCACGTCTTGTGTAAGACGAGACCGGAGGCTATAGCTATTCTGTTAAAGATCGGTTCATTGTTGCGTCAATTAGGCCTTAATCAGAATGCCGAAAAAACTAAACCATTAAGAGCAGAAGAAGCCTTGGCAGACGTTCAGAATGAGAACGCAGATAACATATCAGAAATAATAGAAGTTACCCAAAAAAAAGGTGCAGATCGCTCCATGCTTATAGGTCGCCTCCGCGGTGAATATAACAAGATTTCTAGGCGCAAAAGTCTAAAGGAAAAAGTTGAAGTAGCTTTGATGCGGACCTATTTCGCAGCGCGCGTTCTGAATACGCCTTTATTAACTAGCCGAATCGGTGACGATTTTATTAAACTTCCAATGCGCTCAAAATCGATTTGCTCTTATGGAAGACAGTTTATTAACTATAAGCCTGTATTTAGAGCTTTTAGTCAGCATATTAAAGAAAGGGCTCTTCTACACAATTATCAATTAGCATTCCTCGTAACGACTTTCAGAAACCTAAAGAAAAAAGACAAAGATGTATTCAGGAATCTTAAAGAGATAGCTGATGATCAAAGAAGACACTGGTATGTTAGAGTCCAAGCAATTAATACGCTTTTTTATTTAGGTGTTGACTTGTTAAAATTCAATTATGTTAAAAAGGGGTTACATAAAAGTAATCATCGTTTCATAAAGAGAGCAGCATTGATCTTGTTACCTTTATGCTGTTCATCCGAAGAGATTAGCGAGCAGCTTAATAGTGCTGCGAAGGACCTCAATATTACGGTAAGCAGAATGGCAAATTTTCTTTTAAAACTAAAAATGTCTAAGGAATTTGCCACGAATCATTTAAAGAAATTCAAAGGATTAAATATCACATTTTTAACTGACCAGGTTTGGAGGCTGTACTTTATTTCATTAAACGATAATCCCGACGTACGAAAATCATTAAGATCTTTGATAAAAAGAATCAAGAAAAAATACCATAATTATTCTGTTTTGAATGAGCATATGAATAGACTTCAGGAATTGACAAAATAAAGAATAGCCATCTAACTCCGATAGAATTCTTTTCGGGAGATTGGCCTTTTTATTTTCTGGAGGTTAAGAGAACCGATTACGCCGGATCCGAAGTTCACTATCCTAGCTAGGCACTAATTATCTCCTCGTTGCAATTCCATCGCTAAGAGCTTGTGCCAAAAAGCAGAAGTGAAGTAATATCCGCACAAATGGAGGAATTCATGATATCGAACCGTAAGATAATCGTCATCGGACTTATCATCATAGCCGGCTGCCTCGATGTCTCCTGCCGCCTGGGGAAAAGCTCCATGGGCGGGTCATTCGCCGTCTCTTCGCCCGACGGCAATCTGACGATCACCATATCGCTCGCCGCAAAACCCCAACCCTATCTGCCCGGGGAACGGGCTTACTATCGCGTGGTGTATAAAGGCGCGGCGATCCTGAACGATTCGTCGCTGGGTCTCGATTTTCTCGGGGCCTCTCCTCTTGACCAGGATTTCGAGGTGGTGGCGACGGACCGCAAATCAGGTAACTTGACCTGGGAGAATCCGTTTGGCGCCAGACGGACGGTCCCCGACCACTATAACGAGATGACCGTATCGCTCCAGGAGAAGAAGGCCCCCGGGCGCCGCGTCGACCTCGTCTTCCGCGCCTACGACGAAGGCGTGGCCTTCCGCTATGTCCTGCCGAAACAGGAAGCGCTCGGCGATTTCACGCTCGCGGCGGAGAACACGGGGTTCTATTTCGCCAATGGCACCGCATCCTCCCCTGCCGGCCATGCGTCCGAAACGGAACGCGGTGCTGGCTCCGGGGTAGTTTCTCCCTCCGCCGGCCCCTCCGCCTTCGCTCTGAACATGGGCCAGTTCAACACGCAAAACGAGGGCGAATACCTGAGGACGGCGCTCCGCGACATCAAGCCCGCCTCGATCGTCAACCTGCCGCTCCTCGTCGAGATGCCGGGCGGCGGCCCGTGGGTGGCCCTGCTCGAGGCGGACCTGACCGACTACGCGGGGATGTACGTGGGCGGCGTTCCCGGGATCCCGAACGCCCTGACCGCCAAGCTCTCGACGCCGCCGGATCGCAAGGCCGAGCAGGCGGTCGTCGGGACGACGCCCAAGGTGACCCCCTGGCGCATCGTGATGGTCGCGCCGACGCCCGGCCGCCTCATCGAGACGAACTACCTCGTGCTCAACCTCAGCGCACCGTGCGCCCTCACCGACACGTCCTGGATCAAGCCGGGAAAGGCCGCCTGGGACTGGTGGTCCGGGAGCTACGCGACCGGCGTCAAGTTCAAGCCGGGCATGAACACGGCCACGACGAAGCACTACATCGATTTCGCGGCGGCGCACCGGCTCCAATACATGCTGGTCGACGCGGGTTGGGCCCCGGCGCCGCCCGGCGAGCGGCTCGAGGACATCCTGCACTTCATCCCCGAGGCGAACGTCCCGGACATCATCGCCTACGGGAGGGCCAAGGGCGTCAGGGTCCTGCTCTGGGTCGAATGGCGCGCGCTCGACGCCCACATGGACGAGGCCATGGCCCTTTTCGAGAAATGGGGCGCGGCCGGGATCAAGGTCGACTACATGAACCGCGACGACCAGGAGATGGTGAACTACTACGAGAAGGTCGTGCGCAAGGCCGCGGAGCATCGCCTGACCGTGGATTTCCACGGCGCGTACAAGGGCACGGGGCTGCGGCGGACCTACCCGAACCTGCTCACGCGAGAGGGCGTCATGGGCATGGAATACAACAAGTGGACCGAGCGGGTGACGCCCGAGCACGACGTGACCATCCCGTTCACGCGGATGCTAGCCGGGCCCATGGACTTCACGCCCGGGGCCATGCGCAACGCGGCCCGCGGCAAGTTCAAGGCGCTCGATATCGCGCCCATGTCGCAGGGAACGCGGGCCCACCAGCTCGCCATGTACGTCGTCTACGAGAGCCCGCTCGTCATGGTCTCCGATTACCCGGAGGCGTACGCGGGCCAGCCGGGGCTCGAGTTCATCGAGAAGGTGCCGACGGTGTGGGACGAGACGAAGGTCATCGGCGGCGAGCCGGCGAAGTTCGTGGCCGTGGCGCGGAGGAGCGGCGACAGCTGGTACATCGGGGCCATGACTAATTGGGACGCGCGCGACCTCGAGGTCCCGCTGGGATTTTTGGGCGCGGGAGAGTACGAGGCGAAGATCTTTGCCGACGGCCCGGCCGCCGAAACGGACGGGACGAGCCTGAGCGCCAGCGCCATTCGCATCTCGGCCGACAAGAAGATTACGCTCCATCTCGCCTCGGGCGGCGGCGCCGCGGTCATCCTGACGCCGGCGAAATAGCCATATGATCAAGCGGGATTAGAGAGGGAGAACATGAGCCGCACGAAGTCCATAATGCTCACCAT
>JBEKBS010000017.1:0-58371 GCA_050015275.1 Candidatus Aminicenantales bacterium
GCCGAGGAGTTCCTGGAGATCCTGAACGAGCTCAAAAAGGAAGGCAAGGCCATCCTGATGTCGACCCACGACATCTTCCGGGCGAAGGAGATCGGCGACCGGGTCGGGATCATGAAGGAAGGGCGGCTGGTCATGGAGCGGACGCGCGAAGAGCTCCAGTACGAGGACCTGGTCAAGATCTACATCGACTACATGAAGTCCGAGCCGTTGACGTTGTCCTGACGGACTGCGCGGGACCGGCGCGCCGCCGGGATACCGTCCGTGCGTCGCCCGTGCCGCCGGTTCCAGGAGACAAACGCCATGCTGAAAACAATCATCAAGAAAGAGGTGCTGGAGACGATCTTCAGCTACCGGTTTCCGCTCTTCGCCATCATCTGCCTCCTCCTCATCCCGCTCGGGATGATCGTCAACCAGGCGAGCTACGCCAAAAGGGTCCGGGACTACAGCGAGCAGGTCCGGCTGGCCGACGAAGCGGCTTCGGCCATCAAGATCCAGGACGTCATGTCCGGGACCGTGGCCATCAAGGGCTTCCGCCGCCCGGCCCCGCTCTCGGTCTTCACCCAGGGGTTCGAGAGCACGCTTCCCCGCTATTACGAGTTCACCCAGGACGGCTTCAAGCCGGGCGAGTCGGCGAGCGATGACGAATCGATCCTGTCGGTCCAGGGCAAGGTCGATTTCGTGTTCCTCGTCCAAATGGTCATCAGCCTGATCGCCCTCCTCTTCGCCTCGGACATGGTCTCGGGCGAGAAGGAGGCGGGGACGCTCCGGGCCACGCTCGCCAACCGCCTGCCGCGCGACACGCTGCTCGCCGGGAAGATCGGCGGCGGCTACCTCGCGCTGTGGGTCCCGTTCCTCGTCGCATTCCTGCTGGGCGCGGTCGTCCTCATGCTCGCCGCTTTTCCTCTCTTCGCCGGCGGCACGACGGCCCGCGTCCTGGTCATCTTTCTCGTGACATCCCTCTTCGTCCTGACCTACTTTACGATCGGGATCGCGGTCTCGACGAGCGCGGCCAAGGCCCGGACGTCCCTCGTGGCCATCCTCATCGTCTGGGCCGCGTTCCAGCTGATCATCCCCAAGCTCGGCGATATGGTCGCCCGGCTCGTCTATCCGGTCCGGACCGAAACGGAGGTTTCGCTCCAGAAATCCCTTCTCGTCCGGTCGCTCGACATGGACACGGCCAAGGACCTCGGCCACCAGTTCGACCTCATTTTCAACGCGGCCCCCAAAGACGCCGTCAACGACCCGAATTCGCCGGAAAACAAAAAATGGAGCCCGATCAGGGATGACATCCAGCTCCGGGCCCGGGAGAAGAAAAGCCAACAGCTTTCGGCCATCGACGAGACCTACATGCAGGAGAGGCGGCGTCAGGTCAATTTGGCCGTCAACCTCTCGCTCGTTTCGCCGAGCGCCGCCTTCGCCCGGCTCATCGCCGATGTCTGCGGCACGGGCGAGCTCGAGCGGGCCAAATATCTCGAGGCGGTCCGGTCCCACCAGAAGGCCCTCGACAACGAGCTCTTCAGCAAGGTCAAGCGGACGCTCATGATCCATGAGGGAGGCCAGATGTCCATGGGGTTCTCGGCCATGCCCGTGGACGCGTCGAGGCTGCCGAAATTCTCGATCGTATCGGCCTCGATCGCGGAGACGTTCAAGGCGAACGTGCGGAGCCTCCTCTCGCTCCTTTTCTGGCTGATCGCGCCGTTCGCCTTCGCCTACGCCAAGTTCAGCAAGTACGACGTGAGGTGACATCGATATTCAGGCATGTGAGGATCCGATGCTGAAAACGATCATCAAGCGGGAAATCCTCGAATATCTGAAGTCCGCCAAGTTCCTGATCGGCCTGGGGATCACCCTGGCCCTGGCGGCCGGCAGCACGGTCATCAACGTCCAGGATTACAAGGGGCGCCTGCAGGACTACCAGTCCGCCGCTCAGGAAATGAAGAGCGACCGCTTCTATCAACATCTGTACCGGCAGCCCCAGGTTCTTAGCACCCTCATCCAGGGCAAGGACCGGAAGCTCGGAAACAGCATCACGGTCACGTACCTCGATATCCCGTCCGCCACGTCGGGCTACATGGGCGGGGGAAGAAGCCAGCATCATCGCCTCGTTTCGGGTTTCTCGGCAGTCGACTTCGCTTTCATCGTCCGGGTCGTCCTGAGCCTGATGGTCGTCTTCATCGCCTACAACGCCGTGTCCGAGGAGAAATCATCGGGAACGCTGAAGCTCGCTCTTTCCAACCGGGTGCCCAGGGACCAGCTCTTGCTCGGCAAGTTCCTGGGCGGATGGTTCGTCATCATGGGCTCGCTCGCCGTCGCGGCCCTCATCTCCCTGATCCTCGTCCTCTCCCATTCGTTCATCGCCTTCGCCTCGGGCGAATGGACCCGTCTCCTCGCCTTTATCGGGCTCTCCGCCCTCTACCTCACGGTTTTCTACGCGATAAGCTTGTTCGTTTCCGTCCTGGTCAACAGGCCCTCCATATCCTTGATGGTCCTCCTCCAAGCCTGGGTCTTCCTGATCGTTATTTATCCCAACCTCGGGATCATCTCCGCCGAAAATCTTTTCAAGCTTCCATCACAGGAGCAGCTCGAGCAACAGAAAACGGCGGCTTTCCAGCCTTACGAGGCGGAACAAAGAAAGATCCAGGGAGTTTTCATGCAGGCCGTCCGCACCGGCAGCGACGTGCCGAAGGACGTCGGCACGAGGAACGTCGAACTCTGGGCCCTGAGAGCCGACCTCAGCCATCAGGTCGACGAGGAATACGGCCGGAAACTCACGGCCCAGACGAACCTGGCACGGGCGATATCTTCCTTTTCACCGGCGGCCCTGTTCGACCAGGCCGCCGAGAGATTCGGCCGCACCGGGATGGCGGAGTATGAGCGGTTCATGCGGGAGGTCTATCGCTACTGGCAACAGTTTGTCGAGCAGTCCAAGCTCATCTATTCCGACCGCGAGGCCTACAAGAAGGCACCGGCCATCGCTTTCCGTGTTCCAGTCGAATCGACCGCCGAGGCCTTCGCGGCGACTTGGCTCGAGTGGCTTCTCCTCGCCTTCCTCAGCCTGGCCTTTTTCGCCCTGGGCTATACGGCCTTCCTGAAAAAGGATGTGAGGTGACATGATGAAGACGATCATCAAGCGAGAGCTTCTCGACCACCTGAAAAGCGTCCAGTTTTCCGTTCTGATCGCGGCGAGCATCGTCCTGTTCGCGGCGAACGGGCTCGTCTTCGTCCAGCAACACACCCGGCTCAGCGCCGATTATCACAAGGCCGTCGCCATGGTCGACCAACAGCCCAGCACAACGATGACACGCCTTTACCGAGCGCCGAGTCCGCTCCTCTTCATGGCTGAAGGGGGAGAAAAAGCGAGTCCGCAGGGATACTGGTTGAGTCCCAAACTGACGCTCTATCCCTTGTCCGCCGGGGCTACCAATTTCAAGATGCCGGATATCCCGGAGCTCGACTGGGCCTTCATCATCAAGATCGTCTTCAGCCTGTACGTGATCCTTCTGGGGTTCGAGGCTGTGTCCGGCGAAAAGGAGCGGGGGACGCTCAGGTTGGTGCTTTCCAACCCGGTCGGCCGGATAAGACTCATCACCGCCAAATACCTGGCGATCATCTCGAGCGCCGCCATCCCCCTGCTCGTCGGGTTCCTCATCAGCCTCGCCGTGATCGCTGTCTTCCTCCCGGCCGTGATGGGACCGCAGAACCTGGTGCGCATCGTCTTCCTTTTCGGGCTCGCTCTGGTTTACCTGTCCCTTTTCGCTTTCCTGAGCCTCTTTTTCTCCGCGCTCATCCCCCGTTCCTCCGTGGTTCTCCTCGTGCTCCTGGCTTTCTGGATCTTCTTCGCCTTTTTCATCCCCGACACGTCGGGCATCGCCGCCCAAAAGTTCTCGAGAGTCCCGAGCGAATACGAAATGGCCAAGCTCCTCGGACCGACCATCCAGGGCGAAGTCTGGAAGCGGATCGCGAAAATCCAGGACCGGATCCAAAAGGGAGAGCTCAAGACCGAAAAGGATATTCTCGAGGAAGCCAACCGCGCCTACGAAGAAGGCCAAGACAGTGTCCGCAAACTCTATGACGACTATGACAAGGCCATGCAGGAGCGCGCCGCTCTCGCCCAACGGATCTCCCGGGCTTCGCCGGCCGCCCTATTTCAATATGCCTCCGAAGCTGTCTCCGAGACCGGACCGAAGGCGGAGGCCCGGTTTCTCCGGGACGTGAGGAACTATTCCCGGGTCTACGATGACTACATCCTCAAGAGAGTAGGAAAGGTCGTTGGCACCTCCCCCTGGAGTTTTTCGACAGGGGCGACCCTGAACGGCAAATACATCAACCTCCAGTCGCCCTTTCCGCAAGAATACGCGGGGGACAAATCGGACTTTCCGAAATTCTCGGAGAGCCGGCCCTCTCTCGTCGACGGCCTCCACAATGGCCTATGGGATATCGCGGGCCTGCTCGTCTGGAACATCCTGCTGGCCGGGCTGGCGTTCTCGGCGTTCCTGAGGACGGACGTGAGGTGAGCGGCATAGGCATGAGGGAGAAACGCCCATGATGCGCGTGCTCTTCGTCAAGGAGATCCGCGAGGCCTTCGCCAGCCGCCGCTTCTGGGTCATCCTGGCCCTGTGCCTGGTCCTCATCCCGCTCGGCGTCGAAGTCAGCCTGAAGGACTACCGCACGCGCCTCCAGAATTACCGGGAGGCGGTTCGCATCTACCAGGAGCAGACAAAGACGGCCAGCGACGTGCTCTATAAAGGTGGGGCCAAAGCCTTCGCACCTCCCTCGCCGCTGAGTTTCATATCGTTGGGCCTTGAACTTATCCTGCCCAATGTCGCGGAGACGCAAGCCAAGTACGGAGAGCCGCCCGCGGTCATGCGCCTCAGCAACAACCAGGGCCGCGACAATCTTTACGAGTTCTTCTACGGGCCTCTTGACCTGATCTTCGTCGTCGGTGTGGTCATGAGCCTCCTGGCCGTGATTATGAGCTACGGGGCGATCGCCGGAGAGAAAGAACAGGGCACGCTCGGGCTCGTCCTCAGTAACTCGGTACCGCGGGCCAAGCTCATCCTGGCCAAGGCCGCCGCCAACAGCGTCGTGCTTGTCATCCCGTTCCTCCTGGGCCTGACGCTGAGCGTGGCTGTTCTGGAAGTCCAGGGGGCGGCCCCGTGGGGAAATTCCGGGGGGCTGACCTTCATGCTCCTCGCGGTCCTCCTAGCGGTGCTTTTGATCGGGGCCTTTTTCAATCTCGGGCTCCTCGTCTCGGCGCTGTCGAAGCAGGCCGTCACGGCGCTCGTCACCCTGCTCCTGGCCTGGGTTTTGCTTTACGGCGTCTACCCGCGCCTGGCCGCGGCGGCGGCCCAAGTCCTTTACCCCGTTAAGTCGGAGGCCCGCGTCGCCCTGGAAAAGGCCCAGATCCGCGCCAACATCGAAAAGGCTCGCGATGTGGAAATCGACCAGGTGGCCAAGGCCATGCCGGATGACGAAAAGTCCAAGGCCTACAAGGACGGCGAACAGAAACAGCTGGACATCCGCAATAAATTCATGGCCGAGCTCGAGGCGAGCTGGCAGACGCTCGAGCGTGACGTCCAAGCGCGCCGGAACGCGATGGTCGCGCTCTCGGCAGACATCGCCCGGCTTTCTCCGGTGAGCGCCTTTGTCAGGCCGCTGGCGGAACTCAGCCGGACGGGCTGGCTCGAATACCGGCTCTTCGACGCGGAAGCCCGCGAGTTCGAGAACATCCTCAACCGCGACATTTTCACAAAACAGAAGATGATCCGGATGAAGGGGGGAATCCATAGTGGATTCGCCGGGGACATGGGAGCCGCGGCTCCTGTCTTTCAGTATCAGCAGGCCGCCGTAGAAACTGTCATCCGCAACATTCTGCCGGACCTCATCCTGCTCATCCTCTTCAACCTTGTCTTTTTTGCCGGCGCGTTCATCGCCTTCATCCGCTACGACGCGCGCTAGGAGGAATGCGATGTTCAAGGCCCTATTTAAGAAAGAGCTCCTCGAGAACATCCAGAATCTTCGCTTCCTCCTGGCGCTCATCCTCTGCCTGGTCGTCATCCCGCTGGGCTTTACCGTAAGCCAGAAGGACTACCTGGACCGCCGCACGGCGTACGACAAGGTCATCCACGATTACACGGAAACGCACAAGACGGTAGGGGACGTCATGAGGAACGGCGGCGCCGCCTTCCGGCCGCCGGCGGCGCTGGGACTTCTGGCCGGTGGCGTCGAGGCAGTCCTGCCCAGCGCGGCCGAAACGGCGGGCTTCATCACCTATCAGGGAGCCATGGTTCAGTTCAACAACGCCCGCCGACCGGACAACCCGTTCGCCTCTCTCTTCGGACATCTCGACCTAGCGTTCATCGTCTCGACCGTCCTGGCCGTCCTGGTCATGATCTTCACGTTCAACGCCGTGGCTGGGGAGAAAGAGCGCCGGACGTTGGCCCAGGTCATGGCCAACCCGGTGCCTCGGCCCCTCGTCGTCACGGCGAAAATGGCGGCCGGGTCGCTCCTTCTCGCCGCGGCCTTCCTGGTGGGCGTTACGGCCGGTGTTCTGCTGACCGCGGCTCTGGGCATCGACCCGTTCAGAGAGCCCGGGATGTGGGCGCCCTTCGGGATGGCGGTCGGCGTGTCGTTGCTCTTCCTGCTGACCTTTTATAACTTCGGGTTGCTTGTATCGAGCCGGAGCCGCAGCGCCGTTGCGGCCATGGTGACGGTCCTCTCGTTCTGGGTGGTCATGGCCATGATCCTCCCGAAGGGGAGCGTCGTAGCCGCCAAGATGCTCCTTCCCGTAAAGTCCCAGCAGGTTGTTGACCTCGAGAAAAGCCAGGCCCGAGACCAGATCAGCCAGGAACTTGGCGCCGCCATTATCCACCTGACCGAAACGACACCGGTCATCAAGGACATGTCGACGGACGAGTACTTTAAGGCCCGGCGGGCCAAGAATCCCGCTGTCGAAGAGTTTGAGAAGAAACAGACAGAGCTCGAGGACGAGTTCAAGGCGAAGACCGATGCCGCCCTGGAGCGGATCGACGCCGACTTCGACCAGCGGAAGGCGCGTGAAGCGGCGCTGGCGAGAAATCTGGCGAGGCTCTCGCCGGTGAGCTGCCTAGTGCATGTCCTGACCGAGCTCGCAGGTACGGGCTTCATGGAAGAAGCGAAGTGGCGCGAGACGCGGACACGGTTCCGGCAGATCCTCGACCGGGAGATCGCAAGTAGGCAACAATCTGTCGGTTTCAAAGATATATGGCTGACAGCCTTCGGCCGGCTCGACCGGAAGGCGCCGGCCCCAACGGTCCCGGCGGAGCCCGTGCCGCTCGAGAAGCGGCTGGCGGCCGTGTGGGTCGACCTCGTCCTGCTCGGGATCTACGGGCTGCTGTTTTTCGTCGGCGCCTACGTCTCATTCCTGGGATACGACGTGAGGTAAAACCATGACCTGGACCATCGCCCGGAAAGAGATCCTTTCGAACCTCCTGAGCTATAAATTTTTCATCGTCCTCCTCCTCATCGTCCTGCTCGTCGCCACCAGCCTTTTCATCATGCACCGGGATTACAATCAGCGGATGGCCGATTACCAGACCATCCGTCCGAAGCCCGGCGAGCCCATCGCCCTCCTCGCCCCCAACCCTCTGTCCATCTTCGCCAAGGGCCTCGACGACGCCATCACCCGGTCCTTCGAGATCGGCCTCATCGGCATCACGGTCCGGGCCGGCCAGTCCTCAGGCAACATCATCTACTCCTTTTTCCCGGCGCCCGATTTTCTCTACGTCGTCCGGGTCGTCCTATCGCTCGTGGCCCTTCTTTTCGGATTCGACCAGGTCAGCCGGGAGCGCGAACAGGGCACGCTGAAGATCGTCCTGGGCAGCTCCGTCTCCCGGGCCCGCGTCCTCGCCGGCAAGTGGCTTGGGAACTTCCTGAGCCTGTCCGTCCCGTTCCTCCTGGTGACGCTCCTCGGGTCCGCCCTCCTCATGCTCGATCCGAATGTGCATTTCTCGGCGGGCCAGCTCGGACGGCTGGGCCTCGTCCTCGTCCTCTCCCTCCTCTACCTGGGCTTCTTCATGAGCCTCGGCATGCTCGTTTCGGCCCTGACCAGGCGGGCGGCCACCTCGATCGTCGTCCTTCTCTTCATCTGGGCCCTGTTCGTCTTCATCATCCCCAACCTGGGAACGCTTGTCGCCCGTCAGTTCGTGAGCGTCCCCTCGGTCCGGGCCCTGAGCGAGAAACGCCAGCAGACCTGGACGCGCGAAGTCGTCGTGAGCATCAAGGACGGGGCCTGGGCGGACCACTTCCGGGCGATCAGCAGCGAGAACGACAAGCTCGAGAATGACTACAGGCTCCGCTTCGAGCGTCTGGTCCGGCTGTCGCGGGACATCAACCGGATCTCTCCGGCCGCAAGCTTCCTCGACGCGGCGAGCGAGATCGCGGGGACCGGGATCGGCGAGGAGAGCCGCCTCAAGGGCGAGATCGTCCGCTACGAGGACTCGATCATCGACCGGCTCATCGCCGACCAGGGGTCCGGGAAGCGGGACGCGCAGTACCCCGCTTTCACCTATGCTCCGCGGCCGGTCGCCGAGATCTTCGCCGGGGGCGCCCTCTTCGATACGGTCTGGCTCATTTTTTTCAACATCCTCTCGTTCGCCCTGGCCTATGTCGCGTTCGTCCGTTACGACGTGAGGTGAGAACATGATGAAAACGCTCATCGCCAAGGAGATCCGGACGAACATCCTGTCCTTCAGGTTCCTCGCGAGCTTCGTGATCCTTTTCGTCGTCGTTGCCGTCACAGCCCTCGTCCTGGCCGGCGACTACACAAAAAAACTGGACGAATATTCCCAGCGCCAGGCGGAGATCGAGAGCTACCTCAGGAGCTACGCCCACTTCAACAGGATCCAGAACGTCCTCCAGGCGACCCAGCCGCCCATCCCCTTCCAGGCGCTCATCCGGGGCCTGACGGCCGAGGTCAACATGGGAGAGTTCGACGACGACCCCCTGCCGGTCATGTTCCCGCTCATCGATCTGACCTTCATCGTCACCATCCTGATGAGCCTCGTCGCCCTGATCCTCTCCTACGACGCGGTCTGCGGGGAAAAGGAAGACGGGACGCTGAAGCTGATGCTGGCCAACGGCCTGGCCCGGTCGAAGATCGTCCTGGCCAAAGTCGCCGGGGGCGTGCTGACCCTCATCGGGCCTTTCCTCGTGTCGATCGCGGCCGGGATGCTTATCGTCCTTCTCCACCCGCGGGTGAGCTGGTCGGGCGCGGACTGGGGGGCGCTCGGGCTGATCGTCGTGGGGGCAGTCCTCTACATCGCGGTCTTCTATCTCATCGGTGTCCTGATCTCGTCGGCCCACAAGTCGAGCTCGTCGTCGATCATGACCTCGCTCTTCGTCTGGGTCCTCCTCGTCCTCGTGGTCCCCAACCTGAGCCCGTATGTGGCCTCATTCCTCGCGCCGGCGCCTTCGCGGATCAAGGTCGCGCGGGAAACCTCGCGGCTGACGGACGTCGACAGGGATGAGCTCGGCCGAAAGCTCATGGCCCAGTACCGGGGCGAGGTCCTCAAGCAATATCCCGTGCTCGCGGAGCGGCTGTCGGAGGGCGAAGTCAAGAAGCGCGTCGCTGAGGACCCCGAATACAGAAAGGCATACGAGGCGGACCGGGCGGCGACCGAACGGGCGTGGAACGATGCCAACCGCATCCAGAGCGCCAAGGCCGACGTCCTCAGCCAGGACTTGAGCCAGAGGGAAGCGGCCCAGACGGGTCTGGCCCGCTCGATTTCGATGGCCTCGCCGCTGGCCGACTTCAGCTATCTGGCGACCGACCTCTCGTCGACCGGGACGGAGAACATGATCCATTTCGGGTGGCTGTGGAAGGCCTGGGAGTCGGCTTTTTACCGCGATTATCAGACGAAAAAGCTGGAAGCGTTAAAGGCCAAGGACCCGACCGCCGATTTGTGGAATACCCCGATCGACATGACCGATTCGCCCAGGTTCCGGTACATGGAGGAGGGGCTCGGCGGGAGGGTCAAGGCGGTTCTGCCTCCGTTCGCGGTCCTGCTCGGCTATTGCGCCGCGCTCTTCGCCGCGGCCTATGTGGCGTTCATCCGTTACGACGCAAGGTGATCTTAATTCGGTGACACACAACTAATTACCGAATTACGGGACTGAGAACCGACGGCCGCTTTTTAGGATCGAAGACTTAAAACCTGATGACGTCGCGTGAAGAACCGAGACGCTCGGGACAAAATCGTATCCTATTTCGGTAATTAGTTGTATGTCACCGAAATAGAGGCTTTTTTCCGCTCCTGCAGGATCCGCTCGTATTCCAGCGGATGGAGGGTCCGGAGCTCGCGGCCCGTGATCTTCCCGTTGAGCCAGATCTTGCTCATGGGGAAGACTTCGGGGTTGAGGTGGACGTTGTACATGTGCCAGATGATGATCGCCAGGAAGGCCAGCATCGCCTCATAGCTGTGGACGATGATGAAGATGTCGTGCACCCAGAGCGGGAAAAGCCGGAGGGAGAGATCGACCTTCCACATGAAAAAGCCGCTGACGATCATGACCGCCGACCCCCAGCCCACGGCCCAGTACTCGAATTTCTCGACGAAGTTGTAGCGGTCGTAGCGGGGGGCTTCCTTGAACAGCCAGTAGGGATGCCGGGCGAAGAATTTCTTCCCGATCCCGAGCCGGTTGAGGAGCCGCGTGATCCCGACATTGTAGAAAAATTGCCCGGAGGCGTCGCGGAAGTCCCTGACGCCGGGGGCCATGGCCTTGAAATTCGCCCGTCCCCGCGCCGTGAACAGCGTATAGAAAAGGTGCCAGACAAGGTTCGCGGCCAGGATGACCGCGGCCACCCGGTGCAGGACGCCCCTGACGGCGAAGGCCCGGCCGGTCGGGAGGAGCCACTTGAAGAACTTGAACTCGTAGAAAAACAGCGGCAGGCCCGTGGCCATCAGGGTGATGAACGTCAGGATGAGGAGTCCGTGCTGAACTCGCTCGGCCAGGTTCATCCGGACGAAGACCTCGTCATCGCGAACGAGCTCACGGTCATCCATGGGTCTTTCTCCGGATCGCCCGCCCGAACAGGTCGGCGGCGATGAACAGCAGGAACACCCCGATGATCGCGGCGATCACGGCGAGGTAGACCGTCTTGACGATGTGGGGGGCCTTGTCCCTGATGTCGCCGGTCGTCCCCAGGGCGTTATGGATCTTCCCCTCGGCGAAGTGCTTGCTCGCGCCGGGATGGCACTGGCCGCAGGTCTCCGGCAGGTTGGCCGGGTAGATCGAGGACTTGGGGTCCGCGGGGTCGCGGATGTCGTGGAACCCGTGGCAGCTGGCGCAGTTGGCCACCCGGATCTCGCCGAATTTCGAGGCCGTCCCGTGGAACGAATTCGCGTAGGTCTTCATCCGGTTGGGGGCGAAACCGTATTGCCGGGACAGGGCCATGTCGTCGTGGCACCGCGAGCAGACCTGGGCGACCTTCGTCGTGTAGACCGTAGAATCGAGGTCCATGGGGGAACGGATGTCGTGCTCGCTATGGCAATCCGTGCAGACCGGGACGTCCTTGATCCCCTTGACGTAATCCTTGCCGTGAACGCCCTCCAGGTAGTCCCTCTGGATCCCGACGTGGCACTGGCCGCAGGTCTTGATGATGTTCTTCCGGGAAACCTTGGACACGGCGTCCTTGACGCTCTGGATGTCATGGGCGCCGTGGCAGTTGCTGCAGGTGGCCGAGAGGGTCAGCCCGGCTCTCTCCAGGGCCCGGTAATGGGCGCTCTTCTCGTAGAGCTCGACGAAGGCCCCGCCTCTCGCGTTCCTGACCTTGGCGCTGTGGCAGCCGAGGCACGTCCGGGGGAGATTGATGGCGAAGGTCCGCGACTCGAAGTCGTCCTTGGCCCGGATGTCGTGCGTCCCGTGGCAGCCTTTGCAGCCCACGGTCATCCCGTCCTTATCCACGGTGGCCCCCCCGTGGACGCTCGCTTTGAAGACCCGGGTCTCCTGATCGTGGCAGCCCGCGCAGCTCACGCTCTTGAGCTTCTCCGCGTGGGGAAAATCCTTGTCCGCCTTGAGATCGGCGTGGCAGTCGACGCAGGAGACCTCCGCCTGGCCGTGGACCGAAGCCCGGAATCTCTCCGGGTCCACCGCGACGGACGTTCCGGCCGCCGATCTCAGCCGCGCGTCGGCATGGCAGGCGAGGCAGTCCTCGTTCTTGATCGCGGCCGCGGCCGGATGTATGCAGCCCGCGAGGAGAAGGGCGAGGGCGAAGGTGGTGCGACGCGGGATGTCGAACCCCATGGGTCAGGACTTCGAGTCCGGCAGACGTTTACCCTTTCGGGACCGGATGCTTGATCTTCGCCCAGGAGGCGTCGAAGTCGAACGTCGTGCCGTGGGCGTTCGCATGGCACTTCAGGCAGAGGGCCTTGATCTTGTCGGGGCTGCCGTAAAGGACCAGGCCGTTCTTGACCGCCTCGTCCTTGTCCTTCATGACCGACAGCTTCTTGTAGGCGCTTCCGGGGCCGTGACAGACCTCGCAGGAAACTCCCTCGGCCTTGAGCTCGGGGGCTTTCTCGCAGAGCGGGGCGTGGCACTTCTGGCAGACCGGGCTCTCGGCCGGATTCCCGGCGACATCGAGAGCCTTCGCCTTCGCGGCGGCCTCGGGCTTGCTGAGGGCCTCGAAGGCCTTGGCGTGCTTGCTCTGTTCCCAGATGGTGTATTGCTGTCCCTGTTTTTCCGTCCTGTGGCAGATCTGGCATTTCTGAGCCCCGACGTAGGTGGTGTCCTCGGCCAGGGCCGGGCCGGCGACCAGGGCCCAGGCGGCGACGGCGGTCAGAATCACGGCGTTCTTCATGAGGTCTCCTTTTCTGCGGATGGCGCTCTCCATTTTAGGAGACGGGTCGGGGCTTGTCAATTCCGGAGGTTATGATCTTTACAGATCTGATAAATTCAATAAGGTCAGGCCTTGGGGCGTCCCCTCATCTGGCGGATCTTCAGGTAGAAGGCCAGGGCGAAGAGGATGAGGAAGATCGTGGCCACGACGAGGCCCGTCCGCCTCAGCCTGGCTTCCCGGAGGGCCGCCTCCGCCGACGCCCGGACCCCGACGAGGAGGGTCTTCCCCTCGCCGGCCTTCTCTTCGATATCGGCGAGGTCAAGGCCGTGGGTCAGGTTGCGGACCGACACGAGGAGGGTATGGATCTCCTGGAGGCGGTATTTCGGGTCCGAGACCTCGACGCCTTTCCGCTCGGCCCGGTCGAGAAGCGCCCCGTCGGCATCGATCTCGGAGGTCAATTCGCCGAGGAGCTGCCTCATCCGGCCCGCCGCAACGGACGGCTTGGAGCCCGGCTCGTGGCACTGGGCGCAGAGGGCGCCTTTCTCCGTCCCGAGCATGGCGTCGGCCGGCTGGAGGATCTTGTGTTTCCCATGGCAGGCCTCGCACTCGGAGAAGCCCATTTCGTCGAAGGCCTTCTTGTGCGGGCTCTTCGAAAAGAGCTCGCCGGCGCTCGGGTGGCACTGCCGGCAGACGAAGGCGATGGACTTGACATCGGGCGGGGCCGCGCCGTGGTTGCCGTGGCAGCTGTTGCAGACCGGAGCGGACATGTCCTTTTTTTCGAAGAGCGCCCGGGCGTGGACGCTCTGCTTGTATTCCTCGAGCTGACTGGTCGGGATCCCGTACGCTTTCATCAGGGCGGCGTCGGCGTGGCAGCGACCGCAGGTCTGAGGGACGTTCCAGGGAAAGGTCCGGGACTTCGGGTGCTTGGCCGTCTGGATCCCGTGGACGCCGTGGCAATCGGTGCAGACAGCGACCTTCGTGTCCCCTTTCTGAAGCAGCAGCCCGTGGCGACTCGTCCTATACTGGTCCAGCTGGTCGACCCTGAGGCGGGGGTTGAAGGTCTTGATGTAGGCGGAATCCGAATGGCAGCGGGCGCAGAACGCGGGGACCTGCGGGCGCTTCGGGGCGCCCCTGAAGGTTTTGTCCTTCGCCAGATTCTCATCGTCCTTGGCCGGGTTACCTCCGTGGCAGTCCGCGCAGCTCAGGCCGAACTGCTGGTGGATATCCAGCTTGAAGCCCTCGACGGGGGCCTTGAGCTCGTCCTCGAGCTTGCTGTGGCATTCGAGACAGCTGTTTTTCTGGGCCAGGAGCGCCCCCGGGAGGAGGAGCGCGCCGATCATCACCGCCGCGGCGAATCCGAGTTTTGGCATCTTGATCGTTCCCCCTCGCTTTATAAACCGGGAAGCGTATAGGTCAGGATGGTCATGACCACGATATAGGCAAGGATGGCGGCCCCGACCAGCGTGACCGTCGGGCTCGGCTTCCCTTGCGAGGCCCGCCGGTTGAGGAACGGGACGAGGAGCCACAGCGCGCCGCCGAGGAGAAAACCTAAGATCGCCAGCTTCTCCCCTTCGATGGATAGGATATGGGACGGGATGATCTTCAGGGTCGTGAACATGAAGGTGAAATACCATTCGGGCTTGATCCCGAGGGGTGTCGCGGAGAACGGGTCGGCCTTCTTTCCGATCTCCCAGGGCAGGAAGACGCAGAGGACCCCGACCAGGATGAGGATCAGCGTCCAGCCGAGGACGTCCTTATAAATGAAATCGGGGAAGAAGGGGATCTCCTTGACCGGCTTGTCCTTGAGGCTGAGCGGCGTGCTCATGCCCAGGAGCTGGACGAGCAGGACGTGGAGTCCGATGAGGACGGCGGCCGCCAGGGGAAGGATGGCCGTGTGGAGCCAGACAAACCGGGTCAGCGTGGCCTGGCCGATGGTCGACCCGCCCAGGATGAACGTCTTGAGCGCCTTCCCGACGAGGGGAAGGCTTCCGGCGATGTCGGTCCCGACCCGTGTTGCGAAAAAGGACAATTCGTTCCAAGGGAGGAGGTAGCCGCTGAAGCCGAAAGCGAGGAAGAGCACAAAAAGGAAGAACCCCGTGACCCAGGTCAGCTCCCGCGGCGACCGGTAGGCCTTCAGGAAGAAGGTCGAGAACATGTGGATGAGCAGGACCCCGATCAGGATGTTGGCCGACCAGCTGTGGACCGAACGGATCAGCCAGCCGAACTTGACCTGGCTCATGATGAACTGAACGCTCTCGTGGGCCCCGTCGACAGTCGGGGTGTAGTAGATGAGAAGCATGATCCCCGTGGCGACCTGGAGCGCCGTCAGGAAGAGACAAATCCCCCCGAAAAAATACCAGAACGAGTGCTTGTGCTCGGGGACGGTCTTCTTCTTGGCCAGCTCCAGGAGGGAATGAACCTGGAACCTCTCGTCGAGGAAGGCCCACAAGGCTTGGAATGTTTTTTTCATCGTTTCTAAGCCTTCTTCGCGACGAAGACATCCTCGCCGACGATCTCCACTTTATAGGTCTCCAGGGGGGCGGGCGGCGGGCCGGAAATGACGTTGCCGGCCAGGTCGAAACGGCCGTTGTGGCAGGGGCAGTGAAGCGTCCCCGAGTCGCCTTCGTAGCGGACCGTGCACGTCAGGTGGGTGCAGACGGCGGAAAGGGCGACCAGCTGGCCCTCCTGGGTGTTGATCAGGATTCCCGGACTGGACCCGAACTTGAAGATCTTGAAGGAATTCGGAGCGAGATCGCCGACCTTCGCCGCCATCACCCTTTTCTGAAGCGCCTCCGCCTGAGCCGGCGGCAGGAGGTAACGGATGATGGGATAGAGGAAAGCGAGGACCGTGGCGCCGAGGGAGCCGCCCAAGAAAAAGTTGACGAAGCTTCTTCTTTTCACCGTGTTTTGCTGGGAACAAAAGATTTAATGGTTTTGAGGGTTTTTGTCAAGTGGCCCTCGAGGAAGACGTAATTGTGGATCCCCCAGCTGCCGTCGAAGGTCAGCTTTTTCAGGAGGCCCTCTGTTCTCTGGACCAGCTTTTTCTGTTCGTCGTCGGACAGGGCCGATCTCCCGGCCTCGCGGAGGGCCGCCTCCAGGTCCGTCGTCAGGCTCTTGATGGAGGCCTGCCGGTCGCTGAACATCTTGCGGTACTCCTCTTTTCCGTGGCACTCGACGCACTTGGCTCCGTCCGGCCGCGCCAGCCGGTTTTTCGCGTCGAGATGGCAGGCGGCGCAATCGACGCCCGCCTCGGCCATGGCGTCCCGGGCGATCTCGACGCCTTCGAGACTTCCGCCCTCGTGGACGGTCTTCTGGAGGCCGTGACAGGCCCCGCAATCCTTTTTCGGGTCCTGGTGGTGGCAGCCCGCGCAGGTCTGCTTCGTCGCGATGAGCTCGCCGTGGGTCCTGGCGTTCGAGTGGCAGGAGGAGCAGTCGATGTTCTGCCTGACGAGGTGGCTCTTGTGGGGGAACCTGAGCCCGAAAACGCTCCCGGAGATCTCTTCGATCCCCTCATGGCAGCTCAGGCAGGAATCCGACGCGGCCGAGGCCTGGAACGTGATCTTTTCCGGAACGTACGTCGAGCCGATCAGCCTGAGGGCCTCGTTGACCCGGTCCCAGGAGGCGGCGATGAGCGCCTGGGAGTAGGTGATGTTGTGAACGCTCTTGCCGCGCTCGACGATGTCCATGTTGAAGGCGGCCTCGTCGAGGAGCGCCCGGGCCTCCGTCCTTTTGGCCTGCCGCGACTCCCGGACCTCACGGTCGGCGCGTTCATAGATCGCCCGCAGGTCCCGGAGCTTGTTCGCCGCGGCCAGGGCCCAGTTTTTCTGGAGACGGGCGAACCCTTTCCCGTGGCAGGATTCGCAGGAATCGGCCCGGGCCCGAAGGGTGTCGCTCTTGACGAGCTGGCCCTTCTCTTCGTGAAAGACATGGCATCCCTTGCAGCTCAGGCCCTTCTCGAACATGACGTTGGGCACGGCGTGGGGAACACCCTTACCGCCCTCTCCCGTGTACAGGATCTTCTGGGCCTGATGGGAACCGGTGTGGCAGGTCCGGCAGTCGGCGATCGTCTCGATGTCCTTGATGATCTTGTGCTGGATGGCCAGGTGGCACTGGGTGCACTCGATCTTGTGGGCCGTGATATGCGTCGCGTGGATGAGGTTGGTGTTCCCGTACTGGTCCAGCCGGGCCCCCTCGAAATGGCACTTGTAACAGTTCTCCCGGGGCACGGCGCCGTCTCCCACGACGACCTGGCTGTGGCACTTGTCGCAGCTGAACTCCTTCTCGAAGACGACCGCGTGGTTGAAGCGGGTCGAAGCCGGCGGGACGAGGTCCGCCTGTTTGTGACAGAGGGAGCATTTGTTCGCCTGGGGGTTGATCTCGCTCTTCTTGAAGTGGCAGATGAAGCAGGAGCTCTCGGTCACGGTGATGTGCTCGCCCTGGACGATCTGGGAGTGGCAGGTCGTGCAGCGCAGCGTCTTGCCCCTCTTGAGGTCGGTGAAGTGGACCTGGTGGTCGAAGACGACCTTCTTGAACCGGACCTGGCCCTCGAGGAGCCGTTTGTCGTGGCAGCCGGCGCGGAGGCAGCTTTCGTCCGGGATCTCCGCCCAGGGCTTGGACTTCAGGTAGAGCTTCGACCAGTAGCGGGCCACCTGGACGAGCCCCTCCATCTTGGCCCGGAGCTTGGACCGGAGGCCGGGGGCGTAATGGCAGGTGCTGCACTCGATCCTGCTGTGCGACGAGGTCTTCCAGCTCTGGTAGAAGGGCTTCATGTAGTGGCAGACCGCGCAGAACCGTGACGTCGACGTCAGCTCGACGGACGCGACGAGCAGGACGATGAAGATCCCGACCGCGGAGAGGGCTATGACAAGCCTTTTTTTCTTCCGTTTTTTCTCGGGCGCAGGGTTTTCCCGGGGCTCTTTTTTCCCGGAAGGCTCTTCGTTCATGCGCAACCCCTTTTCTCTGAAGACCACCGCCGATAAGCCTGTTTCATGAAGCCGCTTCACGCCACCGGTCGCGGGCATGGGCCATAGCGCTTTATTCATATCGAATAACGGGCTTTTTGACAAGGCCGAATTTTTTCTTGAGGCCCCCCAAAAGGCCGGGCCGCCGGAAGCGCCAAAAAGAGGCCTCAAAAAAGTGTTGACAAGACCATTCTTTTTGTTTATAAACCCTATATATTTTATATGTTTTATAGTCTGCTTTTATAATTCGGCCCCGTACTCATCGCAACAATAAGAGAGGATGCCAGCGATGATCGTCGTTGATCGAAGAACCGCCAGAAAGGAGGGATTCGCGTGCCTAAGTTAGTTCGGTGGAGTCCGCTCGCGCTCCTCGCGTTGCTGCCCTTTATCCTCGCGGCCGTGCCCCGTCAGACATCCCCCCCCCGACCGGCGCCGGCGGCCCAGGAGGGGGACTATGTCGGCATGGACCAGTGCGTTTCATGCCATGAGGAAGAGGTCGCGGCGCTCAAGGAGACAAATCACGGGAAAAAGGGATTTGAGATGCGTTCGAGCCGCGCCTGCGAAACCTGCCACGGCCCCGGCAAGGCCCACGTGGATTCAGGGGGGAGCAAGGGAACGATCAAGAACCCCGCGAAACTGCCGAAGGACGAAAAGACAGCGATCTGTCTCGGCTGCCACAGCCGCGGGACGAAGCTCATGTGGGAGGGAAGCCCGCACGATACGACCACGATCGGCTGCGAGGACTGCCATTCCGTCCACAAGCCCAAGACCGAGAAGGCCCAGCTCAAGGCCGAATCCGAGCCGGAGCTTTGTTTCGCCTGCCATAAGCAGAAGAAATCCCAATTCTTAAGGGCCTCCCACCATCCGATCCGGGAAGGCAAAATGGAGTGCTCGAGCTGCCACAATCCCCACGGTTCGGCGGCGGAAAAGCTCATCACCGCGGATTCCGTCAATGACAAGTGCTTCGAATGCCACGCCGAAAAGCGGGGGCCTTTCCTCTGGGAGCATGTCCCGGTCCGCGAGGACTGCCTGAACTGCCACGACCCCCACGGGACGAACCACCCCAAGATGCTCACGGTCAGGGAGCCTTTCCTCTGCCAGCGCTGCCACTCCGACACCCGCCACCCGGGCACCCTGTACGACCAGAGCGCCATCAACTCCGCCAACAGCAGGATCATCAACCGCTCCTGCAGCAACTGCCACCAGAACATCCACGGGTCCAACCATCCATCCGGGCAGTTCTTCCTGAGATAAGGGGGATGACCATGAAAAAAGGGCTCATTTGTGTTGGCCTCTCCGGCCTGCTCTTGGGCGCCGCTCCCCGGCCGGCCTCGGCCGATGACGCGGCCAAGAACGACATCGTCATCAAGGCCCAGGCCGTCGCCGGCGTCCAAGCCGTCGGCGAAACCGAAAGGTCGTCGAAATTCACGGAGTACCGGGACGTCCCGAACGGTTTCGTGTTCGACGCCTTCGACCTCAGCCTGACAAAGGGCAACCACTATCTCGTCTTGAACGCCGACCGGATCCGGCAGAAGGACGCGCGATACAGGCTGTCGTTCGGTGACTATGGGACCTACAAGGCCAATTTCACGTGGGACAAGACGCCTCACCGGTTCAGCTTTTTCGGCCAAAGCCTCTACGCCGAATCCCAGCCCGGCGTGTACACGATATCGGACGGGATCCGGACGGCTCTCGAAAACGCCGTCGGCGACGGGGCGGCGAACGCCACCGCCCTCATGCCCGCGGCGCGGGCCCTCCTCTCCGACTACCTGACCGGCGTCCATCCCGTCTCCCTGGAGCTCGAAAGGGACAAGGGGACTTTGAGTTTTTCCTATACGCCCTCGGTCCCGTGGAGTTTCGACATCCAGGGCTCGAGGGAGACCCGCGAGGGAAGCCGTCCCTTCGGGGCGACGTTCGGCTTCAGCAACGCCATCGAGCTGCCAGAACCGATCAAGGATGTCACATCGAACCTGAACGTCAAGGCCGAATATTCCCGGAATTGGGGAACCTTCCATGCCGGCTATGACTTCTCCCTTTACGACAACGAGATCCAGTCCGTGGCCTGGGATAATCCTTTCAGGATCACGGACCAGACCTACAGCTCGGCCTACGTCAATGGCAACGGGTCCGCCATGGGGCAGTCGGCTCTTGCCCCGTCCAACAACGCTCACCGTTTCTCCCTCAGCGGCACCGTCAAGGTCCTGAAACACACCCGGATATCCGGCTCGTTCTCCTACGGTATCCTATCGCAGAACGCCAACCTCCTCCCCTACACCGTGAACACGGCCCTGACCACAGCTTATGCGGGCGCCCTCTCGCCACCCCGGCCGACCGCCATGGCCAAGGCCGATATCACGTCATTCGATCTTTCCCTGAATTCGAGGCTCGTCAAGTCCCTGTATTTTGACGCAGGCATCCGGTATTACGATTTTGCGAACAAGACCGAGGCCCTGGACATGCCGGGCTACGCCCTGGTCGATCAAGTCTGGACAGCTGGGGACACATCGATCGGGCCTTACGGCTACACGCGGGAAAAGGCGTATGCCGACCTTTCCTGGCACTTCATGCAAAGCACCTCGTTGAAGGTCGGCTATTCCCTCTCCAAGATCAAAAGGGTCGAGTCCGGGGACCCGTTCTACGAAGGGGATGTCACCGCGGGGGCGCCCCTGAATAAAAGCGACGAGAATACATTCAAGGTCTCCCTGGACAGCAACCCGTTGGACTGGCTGCTTCTCCGCGTATCGTACCTCAATTCCCATAGGACGTGGTCGCTCGAGGGACAGGAGGACATTTATATCGCGGGTTTCAACTTCGGGCGGTTCTATGAGGACAACCGGAACAGGAACGCCCTGGACCTGCTCGCGGGGTTCTCCCTCGTCAAGAACCTCGACCTCGAACTCACCTACAGCCTCGGCAAGGACCGGTATCCCACGACCGATTACGGCCTGACGTCGAGCGACATCACGACCTGCGGAGCCGACCTCAGCTACAGCCTGGGCAAGGCCAGCACGGTCTACGCGTTTTACGAGAACGAACTCTACAAAGGGAATCAGGCCGCCCGGCAGTCGGCCAGCGGGACCTTTTCGACGGACCCCCTGAATGACTGGACCGCATTCCTCAAGGACGCCGTCAATACGATCGGCGGCGGGTTCAACACCGCCCTGATCAAGAACAAGCTCAACCTCGACATTTCGTATTCCTACTCCTACGTCAAGGGGACGTCGAGCCTGGCCTCTCCTCCGGGAGGGACGCCGGATGTCGCGGTGAACTTCACCGACGACAACCTCGACTCGACGAAGCTTCAGACCCTCAAGGTCCAATTCTCCTGGAAATTCCGGCCCAGGCTTTCCATTGTCTTCGGCTACTGGTACGAGCAGTATGACCTCAACGACATCGTCCGGGATGCCCTGGCGGTCAATTACGTGCTCCAGGCAAGCGGCATGTTCCTGGGGGCTCTCGAGCCCGGCTACAAGTATCATGTCGGGTTCCTGAAATTCATCTACAACTGGTAAGAGCGATCCGGCCCGGACATCCTCCCGCGTCTCTCCTTAAGGGGAAACGCGGGTGGATTTTTTTCTTCCCGACGCGGAAATTCACATTTGGGCCGTGATACGGTAAAATAGCAGACCCCAGGGGCATGAAAAACTACTGGTATTTCTTTCTCTTCCTCGTCATCGCCACGGCCTTCTCTTTCGGCCTGCTGGCCGTGATCTCGTTCATCCGCTACCGGCGGAACGATTATGGCGACAAGAGCATGCCCTATGAATGCGGCGTCGAGCCGGCAACCCCCACCGCCCGGGAATCCTACTCCATCCGCTTCTACCTGCTGGCCCTCGTCTTTATCGTCTTCGAGGCGGAAACGTTCCTCCTTTTCCCCTGGGCCGTGGCCCACGACCGGCTCGGCCTCTTCGGCCTGGTCGAGGTGCTCCTGTTCCTGGGGATCCTCGCCCTGGGGTATGTTTACGCCTGGAAGGCGGAAGCCCTGGATTTCAGGAGGAGCCTTGACTGACGGGACCGAAAGACAGCCGTTCATCCTGACCCGGGCCGACCATCTGATCACCTGGGCCCAGAAAAACTCCCTCTGGCCGTTCGGGTCGGGGCTGGCCTGTTGCGCCATCGAGATGATCGCCACGGCCGCGGCCCGCTACGACATCGCCCGCTTCGGCATGGAGCTTTTCCGGGCCTCGCCGCGGCAGGCGGACCTGTTCATCGTCGCCGGCACGGTGACCAGGAAAATGGCCCCGAGCATCCGCCGCCTCTGGGAGCAGATGGCCGACCCGAAGTGGGTCGTGGCCATGGGCAACTGCGCCGTCTCCGGGGGACCGTTCCCGACCTACTCGGTCGTCCAGGGCGTGGACCAGGTCATCCCGGTCGACGTCCACATCGCCGGCTGTCCTCCCACGCCCCAGGGCCTGCTTCACGGCCTGATGATCCTCCAGCAAAAGATCGCCGCCTCCCATCCCACGCAGGAGATCTTCGACCCCCATGCCCGAAGAACTGGCTGATTTCCCGGCCCTGGAGCATATCGCCGGGTCCCTGCAGGACCGGTTCGGAGAGGCGATCGCGGAGACAAGCTTCGAAAAACGAGAGCTCGCGGTCAAGGTCAGGACGGCGGACCTGCTCGCCGTCCTGGAATTCCTGAGAAGCGGCCTGGGCTTCAACGCCCTGAACGACATGATCGGGCTGGACCACCCGCCCCGGGCCGAGGAGACCGGAAAGCGGTTTTCAATCCTCTACCAGCTCTACAAGTTCCCGGGAGGGCTCCGCGTCCGGGTGGTCATCGATGTCGACGAGGGCGAGCCCGTCCCGTCCGTCACCTCGATCTACAGGTCGGCCGACTGGGCGGAACGGGAGATCTTCGACATGTTCGGGATCCGTTTCAGCGGCCACCCCGGCCTCCGCCGGATCTACCTCCCGGACGATTTCGAAGGCCATCCCCTGCGGAAGGATTTCCCCCTCGGAGGATAAGACGCGTGGCGTTCAAGGAGATCGAGCTCAACATGGGGCCCCAGCACCCGTCGACGCACGGCGTGCTGCGCCTGAAGCTCTCCGTCGATAACGAGGTCGTCCTCGCCATCGAGCCGGTCATCGGCTATCTTCACCGGGGGATGGAGAAGCTCTGGGAGAGCCTGACCTATCGTCAGATCGTCCCCCTGACCGACCGCCTGGATTACCTGGCCGCGGTCTCCAACAACCTGGCCTACGTCCTGGCGGTGGAGAAGCTCATGGGGCTCGAGGTCCCCCCGAGGGCCCGGTACATCCGGGTCATCCTGGCCGAGCTCCAGCGCCTGGCCTCCCACCTGGCCTGGGTCGGGTTCATGGCCAACGACATCGGGGCGATGACGGTCCTCCTCTACAGCTTCGAGGACCGCGAGGACATCCTGGACATCTTCGAGGCCTACGTCGGGGCCAGGCTGACGGTCCACGGCGTCCGGATCGGCGGGGTGCCCTTCGACCTCGACGAGCAGGTCATCGGGATGATCCGGCGGGTCCTCGACGAAACGCCGAAGAAGGTCGCCGACATCGAGAAGCTCCTCAACGACAACCGGATCTGGCTCCACCGGACCCGGGGGGTCGGTGTCATCTCCGCGGCCGACGCCCTCGGGCTCGGGCTCACGGGGCCAGCCCTCAGGGCCACGGGCGTCGCCTGGGACATCCGCCGCGACCTTCCTTACTCGTCCTATGAGGACTTCGAATTCGACGTCCCCGTCCGTCCCGGCGGCGACGTCTACGACCGCTACCTCGTCCGGATGGAGGAGATCCGTCAGAGCCTGCGGATCGTCCGCCAGGCCCTGGGCCGCCTGCGGCCCGGGGAGCACCGGGTGAAGGTCCCCAGGGTCCTGAAGATCCCGGCCGGGGAGGTCTTCCATACGATCGAGGCGCCCAAGGGCGAGCTGGGATTCTACATCCGGTCCAACGGGACGGACAAGCCCGAACGGGTCAAGATGAAGTCGCCTTCGTTCATCAACCTCCAGTCGCTCGAGCGGATGTCGAAGGGGTATCTTTTCTCGGACGTCGTCGGGATCCTGGGATCCCTGGACATCGTCCTCGGGGAGATCGACAAGTGACGGCCCTGACCCTCCTCTTCGACCTTGTCATCCCCGCCCTCAAGATCGCCGCCATCATCCTCTATCCGCTGGTCATGGTGATCGTCATGATCTGGATGGAGCGCCGCGTCGTGGCCTTCATCCAGGGCCGGCTGGGCCCCAACCGGGTCGGGTTCCAGGGGGTCCTCCAGCCCGTCGCCGACGCCATGAAGCTCTTCTTCAAGGAGGATATCATCCCCAGGCAGGCGGACCGGCTCCTCTTCAACCTCTCGCCGGTCCTGGTCATGGTCTCGTCCCTGCTCGCCTTCGCCTTCATCCCGCTCGGCGGATCGTTCGAGATCAAGGGCTACGCCATCGACATGTGGATCGCGGCGAGCCCGGTCGGCCTCCTCCTCGTCCTGGGCCTGTCGTCGATCGGCGTCTTCGGGATCGTCTTCGGCGGCTGGGCTTCGAACTCCAAGTACCCCCTGATGGGAGCCCTGCGGTCGGTCGTCCAGATCCTGAGCTACGAGATCCCCCTCGGCCTGACCGTGCTGACCGTCGTCTTCTTCAGCCGGTCCATGGACCTCGTCGCCATCGTCAACCACCAGAAGGACGCCAGGGTCTGGTTCGGCTTCCTGCTGCCGGTTTCGTTCATCGTCTTCTGGATCTCGGGGATCGCCGAGACCAACCGGGCCCCGTTCGACCTGCCCGAGGCCGAATCGGAGCTCGTGGCCGGCTACCACACGGAGTACTCGGGGATGAAGTTCGCTTTCTTCTACATCGCCGAATACGCCCACATGGTCCTCGTCTCGTCCCTGGTCGTGATCCTGTTCTTCGGCGGCTGGCTGCCGCCCTTCCCGAACGTCAAGGCCCTGGCCTTTCTCGGCGGGCTCCCGGGGTTCGCCTGGTACCTGATCAAGATCATGTTCTTCCTCTACCTTTATATCTGGATCCGGGGGACCCTCCCCCGGTACCGGTTCGACGCCCTGATCAAGCTCGTCTGGAAGTGGCTGGTCCCCCTGGCCCTTCTGAATTTCGTCATCGTCGCCCTGGCCTGGTATCTCCTATGAAGACCGTTCAGGAATATCTCCAGAAGTTCTTCCTCATCGACATCCTCCAGGGACTCCTCGTCACCCTCAAACACTACTTCTCGGCGAAGGTGACGGTCCCGTACCCGGAGAAGGTCAAAGAGCCCGCGGCCCGGTTCCGGGGGATCCTCCGGCTGTACCGCGACGATCGGGGCGAGCCGCTCTGCGTCGCCTGCAAGGCCTGCCAGAGGGCCTGCCCGACCGGCTGTTTCGATATCGAGGGCGCCCGGCCCGAGGGAAGCAAGGTCCTCCGGCCGACGCGGTACGACTGGAAGCTCGACCGCTGCAGCTTTTGCGGGCTCTGCGTCGAGGCCTGCCCGACGGACGCCATCCGCTTCTCCCGGGAGTTCCGGATGTCGTTCCTGGGCAAGGAACACCTCCTCTTCCGGCTCCCGGACATGTACCTGGAGGGCGAGGCCCTTCAGGAATTCATCTGCGGAGGCTGCCGGCGATGATCACCCTCCTCATCTTCCTCTTTTTCGGAGCCCTGGCGGTCGTTTCCGCCATCCTCGTCATCCTCCAGAGGAACGCCATGCACAGCGTCCTTTACCTGGCGTTCAACGTCCTGGCGGTCTCGGGAGTGTTCTTCTGTTTCCAGGCGGAGTACCTGGGGGCGATCCAGATCCTGGTCTACGGCGGCGGGATCGTCGTCCTCTACGTCTTCGTCATCGTCATCGTCAATCTGAAGGAGATCGTCCCGGAAAAGAGGAAGCTCTTTCCGAAGATCTTCATCGTCGCCATGCCGGCTCTCCTGCTGGCCGAGATCGCGACGGTCGTCGTCCGGGGCGCGCCCGCGGCGGCCGCCGGCCGCGGGCCGGGTCTGGATCTCGCCGCGCTGGCGGAGACGCTAATGACCGACTACCTCGTGCCCTTCGAGCTCGCCTCCATCCTGCTCCTGGCCGTCCTCGTCGGCGCCGTCATCATCGCCCGGAGGAGATATCTCCATGATCCCCGTTAGCCTCGTCTTCGGGTTGGGGCTCGTCATCTTCTTCATCGGCCTCCTCGGGGTCCTGTTCCGGAAGAACCTGGTCGTCATGCTCATGTCGCTCGAGCTCCTCCTCAACGGCGTCAACGTCATCCTGGCCGGGCTGGGCTGCCACTTCAGGTCGCCGCGGGGCTCGATCTTCGCCCTTTTCGTGATCGTCATGGCGGTCTCGGAGGCGGCCGTGGGCTTCGCCCTCGTGCTGTCCTATTTCAGGCAAAAGGGAACGTACGGGGCGGACGACCTCAACGACCTCAAGGGATGACATGATGTTCGCCTGGATCCCCGTCTTCCCCCTCGTCGGCGTCCTCGTCAACGGGCTCCTGGGGATCAAGTACTTCTCGAAGCGGGCCGTCCAGACGGTCGCGATCGGTGCGGTCGGGCTGAGCTTCGCCGCCTCCGTCGTGAGCTTCATCCGGCTCCTCGGCCTCAGCGAACCGGTCATCGTCAAGAGCTACTACACCTGGATTCCGGCAAGCCTCGTCCGGGTCTTCGGCGGCCGCCTCCAGTCTTTTAGCATCGATCTCGCCTTCCGCTACGACTCCCTGGCCGCCGTGATGACGCTCGTCGTCACGGGTGTGGGCCTGCTCATCCATATCTATTCCATCGGCTACATGGCGCGCGATAAAAGCACCGCCCGGTTCTTCGCCTACCTCAACCTCTTCACCTTCGCCATGCTCGTCCTGGTCCTCGGGGCCAATCTGGCTGTCATGTTCATCGGCTGGGAGGGCGTCGGGCTGTGTTCCTATCTCCTGATCGGGTTCTGGTTCTCCCGGGACGCGGCGGCCAGCGCCGGGAAAAAGGCCTTCATCACGAACCGGGTCGGGGATTTCGGTTTCCTCCTGGGGATCGGCCTTCTCATCTCCGCCCTGGGGACGGTCGACATCGGGCAGATCTCCGCCGCCGTCGGGAGCGGGCTCGTCGGCCGGGGAACGGCAACGGCCGCCGCCCTGCTCCTCTTTCTCGGGGCGATCGGCAAGTCAGCTCAGATCCCGCTCTACACGTGGCTGCCGGACGCCATGGAGGGCCCGACGCCGGTATCCGCCCTCATCCACGCGGCCACCATGGTGACGGCCGGCGTCTACATGGTGGCCCGGATGCACGTCCTGTTCTCGTTCTCGGGGACGGCCCTCGACGTCGTGGCCCTGGTCGGGGGGCTCACGGCCGTCTACGCGGCGACCATGGGATTCGTCCAAAACGACATCAAACGGGTCCTGGCCTATTCCACGATCTCCCAGATCGGCTACATGTTCATCGGGCTCGGCGTCGGCGCCTACTCGGCGGGCATCTTCCACCTGATGACACATGCCTTCTTCAAGAGCCTCCTGTTCCTGGCCGCGGGCAGCGTCATCCACGCCCTTTCCGGAGAGCAGGACATGAGGAAGATGGGCGGCCTGAAGTCCCGCCTGCCTGTCACCTATCCGGTGTTCATGGCCGGGGCCCTGGCCATCGCCGGTGTGCCGGGGCTGTCCGGCTTTTTCTCCAAGGACGAGATCCTGGCCTCGGCCTTCGCCTCGGGCCATTATGCCGTCTGGGCTCTCGGCCTCGCCGGGGCGGGCATGACTTCCTTTTATATCTTCCGGCTGATCTTCCTGACCTTCCACGGCCGGGAGCGCCTGGAACCGGATGCCCGGCACCACCTCCACGAATCCCCGCGGACCATGACCGCCCCCCTCCGGATCCTGGCCGTCCTGGCCATCGTCGGGGGGTATGTGGGGCTGCCGCATGTCCTGGGAGGGAAGAACTGGTTCGCCGGCTTCCTCGCCTCGAGCACGGGCGTTTCCGGGCACCCCCTCGCGGGGCCAACGGAGATCCTGCTGATGCTCGTCTCGGCGGGGGTCGGCCTCGCCGGGATCTGGGCCGCCTACGAGATCTACGTGAAAAAGGAGGGCCTCCCGGCCGAGCGCATGGCCGCCCGTTTCAAAGCCGTCTACCGCCTGGTCTCCCGCAAGTATTATGTCGATGAGACCTACGACCGGGTGGCCGTTCGCGGCACGTTGGCCCTCGGCCGGCTGGCCGGCTGGTTCGATGCCCGGGTCATCGACGGGCTGGTGGACGGCTCCGCCTGGCTTGTCCGGGAGCTTTCCTCGGCGTCGAAGGCCTTTGACGAGGAGGTCGTCGACGGGGCCGTGAACGGGATCGGCCGGGCCCACCGGTCCATCTCACGGGGGCTGGGGAAGCTTCAAACCGGATATGTTTATAACTATGCCCTGGCGATCGTCATCGGGCTCGTCATCCTGGTCTCCCTGGCCGTGACGATCTTCTGAGAAGGAGCGAGGACATGACCATTCTAGGAATTCCCATCCTGACGGGGATCGCGTTTCTCCCCCTCGCCGGCCTCGTCCTCGTCCTGCTCATTCCCGGCCGCCGGGCGGGCGCCATCAAGGCGGCCGCCAACATCATCGCCGGCCTCGAATTCCTGGCTACCCTCGCCCTCCTCGTCAAGTTCGATCCCGGGTCGGCGGAGATGCAGTTCGTCGAGCGGGCCGACTGGATCCGGGCCTTCCATGTGCAGTACCTTCTGGGGATCGACGGCATCTCGCTCCTCCTCGTCCTCCTGACCTCGCTCCTCGCGTTCCTGGCGACGCTCAGCTCGTGGAGGGCCATCACCGGGAGGGTCAAGGAATATTACGTCTTCATGCTCCTCCTCGAGGCCGGCATGATCGGTGTCTTCATCTCCCTGGACCTCGTTCTCTTTTACGTCTTCTGGGAGGTCATGCTGGTGCCGATGTACTTCCTCATCGGCATCTGGGGCGGCGAGAGGAGGCTTTACGCGGCCATCAAGTTCTTCCTCTACACGCTCTTCGGCTCGGTCGTGATGCTCGTCGGCATCCTAGTGTTGTATTTCCAATACCACACCTTCGACCTCATGGCCATGCTCCAAAGGGGTTCCGTCCTCCCGCTCGCCCTCCAGTCCTGGGTCTTCCTCGCCTTCTTCCTCGGTTTCGCCATCAAGGTCCCGATGTTCCCCTTCCATACGTGGCTTCCCGACGCCCACGTCGAGGCCCCGACGGCCGGGTCCGTGCTCCTGGCCGGAGTCCTCCTCAAGATGGGGACCTACGGGTTCGTCAGGTTCTCCCTGCCTCTCTTCCCGGAAGCGTCGCGGAAGTTCGTCCCGCTCCTCGTCGCCCTGGCCCTCATCTCGATCGTCTACGGGGCGCTCGTCTCGCTGATGCAGAAGGACATGAAGAAGCTCATCGCCTACTCCTCGGTCTCCCACATGGGATTCGTGATGCTGGGGATCTTTACGTTCTCCCCGATGGCGGTCAAGGGGGCGGTCCTCCAGATGATCAACCACGGGATCTCGACCGGAGCTCTGTTCTTGATCGTCGGGGTCCTGTACGAGCGGCGCCACACCCGGCTGATCTCGGAATTCGGGGGGCTGTCGTCGCGCCTGCCTCTCTACGCCGCCGTCTTCCTCATCATGACCCTGTCGTCCATCGGGCTGCCCGGGCTGAACGGGTTCATCGGCGAATTCATGATCCTGATGGGCGCCTGGAATGTCAACTGGGTCTGGGCCGCCGTGGCCGCGTCCGGCATCATCCTGGGCGCCGCCTACATGTTCTGGCTCTACCAGCGGGTCATGTTCGGCCGGCTGGAGAATCCCGCCAACCAATCCCTGAAGGACCTCTCGGCCAGGGAGCTCGCGACCTTCCTTCCCCTGATCGTCCTGGTCTTCTGGATCGGCGTTTTCCCCAAGCCTTTCCTCCATCTCATCGATAAGCCCGTCGAGAAAATCATCCGGATCGTCAACCCCGCCGTGGCCCCGAAAGACACTCTGATCGGTCCCGGGCCCGGCGACGGCTCGTCACGTCCGGCGACACCGGCTGAGGTCCGTTGATGGACCAGGCGTCCGTCGTTTCCGGGCTGAGATCTTTCGTCCCGGAGCTCTCTCTTCTCGGGACGTCAGCGGTCTCGTTGCTCATCCATCTCTTCTTCCGGAAACGCGGGCGCCGCTGGGCCGGCCTGGTCTCGCTCGCGGGTTTCCTCGCCGCGGCGGCCCTCCTTGTCCTGGGCCCCCGGAGCACGGGCGAAATCTTTTCGGGAAGCCTGAGCGCCGACGGGTTCGCCCTCTTTTTCAAGCTGAGCTTCCTCCTCGCCGGCGTCCTGGCGGTCCTCCTCTCGTTCCGGTTCTTCGACGTGGAAGGGTCCGAGCCGGGCGAGGTCTATGTCCTGATGCCGCTGGCCATCGCCGGGATGATGGCGGCGGTCGCCTCGGTCGACCTCGTCTCGACCTATGTCGCGTTCGAGCTCTTCGCCATCCCCTCCTACATCCTCGCGGGGATCTTCAAGAAAGACCCCCGGTCGGGCGAGGCCGGGATCAAGTACTTCTTCCTCGGGACGCTGAGCTCGGGGATCATGCTCCTCGGGATGGCCCTGATCTTCGGGCTCACGGGGGAAACCGGTTACGCGGCGATCTCCGGATCGCTCGCGGCGGGCAGCCGCATCGCCCTCGCGGGCATGATCCTCGTCTTCGCGGGCCTCTTCTTCAAGGCCGCCATGGTCCCGTTCCACATGTGGGCCCCCGACGTCTACGAGGGGGCCCCGACCCCGCTCGTCGTCTTCCTGTCCACGGCGCCCAAGGCCGCCGTCTTCGCCATCATGGTCCGGCTGATCGCCGTCGTTTTCAACCGGTACGAGGTCGAGTGGCGCCTCATTTTCCAGGTCATCGCCGTCCTGACCATGTTCTGGGGCAACATCGCCGCCCTCCTCCAGAAGAGCGTCAAGCGCCTGATGGCCTATTCGTCCATCGCCCAGGCCGGCTATATCGCCATCGGCCTCGCGGCGTGGGGAGAGCCGGCCCGCCAGGCGATCCTGTTCTACGTCTTCGTCTACGTGATCATGAACGCGGCCGCGTTCGGCATGATCCTCTTCATCCGGAAAGGCGACACGTTCGGGGAATCCATCGATGACTTTCGCGGCCTGGCCCGGAAGTCGCCTCTCGCGGCCGCCTCCCTCCTCGTCGTCCTGCTGTCGTTGACAGGGATCCCGCCGACCGCCGGGTTCATGGGGAAGTACTTCCTGTTCGCGGCGGCCGTCGAAAAAGGGATGGTTCTCCTGGCCGCGGCCGGGGCGGTGAATTCGGTCATCTCTCTTTTTTATTATTTCCGCATTGGCCGGGCGATCTTCTTCGAGGACGCCCAGGCCGGACCCCCGCTGGACAGGTCGCTCGGCCCCCTGCTCGTGGTGGCGGCGGCAGCCCTGGCCCTACTCGTCCTCGGGATCTTCCCGTCGCTCCTGGGGCAGCCCGCCGCCCTGTCCGGCCTTGGGAGATAGGGCGTGGGACCCTTTATCCATATTGTTTTTGTCGATTCTCTATGGTATAAAAGCCCGGTGACAGCAGAGAGCTTCCGGAGACGCTCCGGTCGCCGGAAAAAGGGAAGGGAAAAATGTTCGTCTGGCTCTTTCACCGCATCAGCGGCCTTTTACTGATCCTGCTCTTGGGAGTCAAGTTCCTGACGTCGTTCTTCTTGATGACCAAGGGCCAGAAGCCCGACTGGGCCCTCCTCCTCCACACGAACCCGCTTACCGACTCGTTCCTCATCGTCGCCGGCGTCTACCATGCCTGCTACGGACTGAGGACGGTCATCATCGACCTGGGTGTTCGCAAGGAGAAAATGCTGTTCTGGGTCTTCACAACGCTCGGGACGGTCATCACGGCGGGCCTCCTCGTCATCTATTACACCAGGAACTACTGAATGATCACGTTCGACCTCCTCATCGTCGGCGGAGGGCTGGCCGGGCTGGGGGCGGCCCTGAGCGCCGACCCCAGGCTCAAGGTCGCCGTCATCTCCAAGGTCCAGCCCCTTCGCTCCCATTCCGTCGCGGCCCAAGGCGGGATCAACGCCGCCCTCGGGAACAACCCCGCGGGAAAGGAAGACACCTGGGAGAAACACGCCTACGATACGATCAAGGGCAGCGACTACCTGGCCGACCAGGACGCGGCGGAGCTCATGTGCCAGCTGGCCATCCCGACCATGTACGAACTCGACCACTGGGGCGTCCCCTTCAGCCGCTTCCCGGGCGGAACGATCGCCCAGCGGCCCTTCGGCGGGGCGGGGTTCCCCCGCACCTGTTACGCGGCCGACCGGACGGGCCAGATGCTCCTCCACACGCTCTACGAGCAGGCCATCCGGAAGAACGTGACTTTTTATGACGAATGTCTGGTGGCCAGCCTGGTCGTCCGCGACGGCCGGTGCCAGGGCGTCGTCGCCTGGGACCTGCCGAGCGGAAGCCTCGTGCCCCTCGCGGCTAGGGCGGTCATCTTCGCGACCGGCGGCTACGGCCGGGTCTTCCTGAAATCGACCAACGCCTACATCAACCTGGGCAGCGGCATCGGCATGGCCTACAAAGCGGGCGTCCCGCTCAAGGATATGGAGTTCGTCCAGTTCCACCCGACCGCCCTCCAGGGAAAGAACATCCTGATCACGGAGGGGGCGCGGGGCGAGGGCGGCTATCTCGTCAACAGCGAGGGGCGTCGCTTCATGGAGGACTATGCCCCCAAGGCCATGGAGCTCGCCCCGCGGGATATCGTCGCCCGGGCCATCCAGCGGGAAATCGAAAAGGGGCACGGCTTCGAGAACGAATACGTCCACCTCGACCTCCGCCACCTGGGCAGGGAGAAGATCCTGAAGAGGCTCCCCGGCATCCGGGAGATCTGCATCTACTTCGCGGGGATGGACCCGATCGACCAGCCCATCCCCATCCACCCGGCCCAGCATTACTCCATGGGCGGGATCGACGTGGACAAGAGCTGCGCCTCGCCGATCTCCGGGTTTTACGCGGCGGGGGAGTGCGCCTGCGTCAGCGTCCACGGCGCCAACCGCCTCGGCGGGAACTCCCTCCTGGAGGCCATCGTCTTCGGCAAGATCGCGGGGGAGTCGGCCTCGCGGTTCGTCAGCGAGGGCGGCGCCGGCGAGCCTTCCGAGAGGGCCGTCGCCGACGACTCCCGCCGGTTCCTCAACAAGGTCACGGCCATCCGCGGGAGGGACAAGGGCGAGAATATCTTCCAGATCCTCAACCGGCTCAAAGCCGTCATGAGCGAGAAGGCGGGCATCTTCCGCAAGGGACAGACGCTGCGGGAGGGCCTCTCCGAGATTCCCGTCCTGCGGCAGGCCTACGAACAGGCCTTTATCTTCGGGACGTGCCACCGGTTCTGCCAGGAGCTCCTCGTCCATATCGAGTTCGAGTACATGCTGGACGTGGCCGAATCCATCCTCCTCGGCGCCTTGCAGCGCGAAGAGACCCGCGGCTCCCATTACCGGACGGACTTCCCGGTCCGGGACGACGCGAGCTGGCTCAAGCACACGATCATGACCTGGACGGACAAGGGGCCCCTGATCACCCACGAGCCCGTCGACGTCACCAAGTACAAACCCGAGGAAAGGAAATACTGAGAGGACGCCGATGATGACGACATTCAAGATCCTCAGGTACGACCCGACCAAGGACGAGCCCCCTCACTTCCAGTCCTACGTCCATGAAGCCAAGCCCCGGGACTCGGTCATGGAGGCCCTCAAGGACATCCGCGACCAGCAGGACCCGTCGCTCTCGTTTCGCTACAGCTGCCGCGAGGCGGTCTGCGGTTCCTGCTCCATGGCCATCAACGGCGAGATCGCCTTGTCCTGCCGGACCCTGGTCTCCGCGGCCGGCCCCGACCTCATCGTCCTCGAGCCCCTGCCGAACATGGAGATCCTGAGGGACCTGGTCGTGGACATGGCGCCGTTCTGGGAGGCCTACCGGTTCGTCCAGCCCTATCTCCAGCCGGAGGGGGACGTCCCCCCGAAAGGCCACCGCATCGAGGAATCGGCGCTCGAGGACGTCTTCCGGCTTACGACGTGCATCTTGTGCGCCAGCTGCTACGCGGCCTGCCCGGTCGTCAGCCGGGAGGTGGAGTACCTCGGGCCGGCGGCCCTGGCCAAGCTCCACCGGTTCGTCAAGGACCCCCGCGACCGGCGGCCGTACGAGGCCCTGAAGCGCGTGGACTCGCCGACCGCCGTCTGGGGCTGCGACACGGTCTTCCGCTGCAACGCCGTCTGCCCCAAGGAAGTCCAGCCGGCCCACGGCATCGAGGGCGTGCGACGGGCCCTGGTCGCCAAGAAATTGACCCGGATCTTCAGGCGGACACCATGAGACTCCAACATTCCCTTTTCACGCGACGCGTGTTCCTGAACAGCCTCCTCGGCGGGAGCCTGACCGCGTTCGCCGCCATTTTCATCGGGCCGCTCGTCAAGTTCGTCTTCCCTCCCTACAAAGAGCCCGACGAGGTCAAGCTCGCCGCGGCGGACTACAGCGGCCTGCCGGCAAACGAGGTCAAGGGCTTCGCCTGGGGGAACAAGCCCGGCCTGATCAAGCGGGCGGCCGACGGCTCCCTGGTGGCCTTCGTCGCCGTCTGCAGCCACCTCGACTGCAACGTCACGTACTTGCCCGCGGAGCGCAAGTTCTACTGCGCCTGCCACAAGGGCTGGTATGACGAGAACGGGACGAACATCGCCGGCCCGCCCCCGTCGCCGCTGCGCCGCCTCGCCGTCTCCCTCGACGGCGAGAGCCTCGTCGTCAAGAAACAGGGATAGCCCGATGAAAAAGATCCGAACCTGGCTCGATGATCGGCTGGGCCTCGAGGCCCTGTCCCGGTTCGGGATGAACAAGGAGGTCCCCCAGCACGGCCACACGATCTGGTACTACACGGGAAGCTCGATCCTGCTCTTCCTGGGCATCCAGATCGTCACGGGCGTCATGCTGGCCCTCTACTTCAATCCCACGATCAAGGACGCCAATGCCAGCGTGGGCCGCATCATGACCGAGATCCCGCTCGGCTGGATCATCCGCTCGATCCACAGCTGGTCGGCCACGTTCATGATCGGCCTGGTCCTCATCCACCTCCTGAGCATCGCCTTCACCAAGGCCTACCGGCCGCCGCGCGAGGCGACCTGGATGACCGGCGTCCTCCTCCTGTGCGTGTCGCTGGCCTTCGGCTTCACGGGTTACCTGCTGCCCTGGGACGACCTGTCCCTGGCGGCGACCAAGGTTGGGACGGACATCCCCAAGGCCATCCCGGTCGTCGGGACCTGGGTGACCAGCCTTCTCCGGGGAGGCGAGGACGTCACCGGCGACACGATCTCCCGGTTCTTCATCGTCCACGTCTGCGTCCTGCCGCTGGCGATCTTCGCCGTCCTGGGCATCCACCTCTTCCTCGTCCAGCGCCACGGGATGAGCCTGCCCCTCGAGGCCGAACGCCGGAAGGAAACGCTCCAGTCCCTGCCGTTCTGGCCGAATTTCATGCTGAGGGAAGCGGGCGTGTGGCTGGTCCTGCTGGGCGCTCTGCTAACGACGGCGATCTTCCTGGCGCCGTCCCTCGGCCCGGCGGCGAACCTGATGTCGCCAGCCCCGCCCGGCATCAAGCCGGAATGGTATTTCCTCTTCATGTTCCAGACCCTGAAGCTCTTCCCTTCCCGCATCCTCGGCATCAACGGCGAGCTCGTCGCCGTGGCCGTGATGGCGGCCGGATTCTTCCTCGTCCTCATCCTGCCCTTCCTCGACAACCGCCCCGCGGAGAGAAAGGGCCGGATTATCACGGGGGTGGTCTACGCCACCTTTGCCTACACGATCGCGATGACGATATGGAGCCTGCTATGAAGACGCGCCGCTCGGTCCTCCGGCCGGCCCTCCTGGTCTTCCTCCTCGCGGCCGGCGTCGTCTCCGGGGTGGCCGGGGCCGTTCAGGATGTCCCGAAGCCGCCCGCCGCGAAGCCGGCCGTCGAAGCCGCCGCGCCCAAGGAGATCCATCCGACCTTCCTGACGCCCCGCGAAAAGAACGGGGCCTACGTCTTCGTGGGCTGGATCTGGCTCAGCATCGGCGTCCTTCTCTACGTCCTGAGGCTCAAGGTCAAAGAGGCCGACCGGGTCTTTCTCGCCGGCTTCTATGAGGATCAGGAGGGCGGGAAGGAGCCGGCGAAGCACGCATGACCGAGACCCCGAAGAAGATCGACGCCCACCTCACCTGGGTCCCCTTTTACTGCAAACACTGCTCCACCTGCGTCAACATCTGCCCCGTCAAGAACCTCGAATTCAAGGACGACGAGATGGTTTCCCTCGGGAAATGCACTCAGTGCGAGCTCTGCCAGAAATATTGCCCGGACTTCGCCATCGAGGTCGAGCCCAGGGCCAAGAAGGAGCCGAAAGAGGCGAAGGACTCGAAGGACGCCGAATGAAACAACTCGTCTTCGGCAATGAGGCCGTGGCCCTTGGGGCCCTCCGGGCCGGGATGACCTTCTTCGCGGCCTACCCGATCACGCCCGCCTCGGAGATCATGCACGTCCTGGCGGAGCGCGAGCATGAGATCGCCTTCGTCCACGCCGAGGACGAGATCGCCTCCATCCACATGGCCATCGGCGCCAGCCTGGCCGGCCGGAAGTCCATGACTAGCACGTCCGGGCCCGGCTTCTCCCTGAAGCAGGAAGGCATCGGGCTGGCCCACATGATGGAGGTCCCCCTCGTCGTCGTCGACGTCCAGAGGGTCGGGCCGAGCACGGGCATGCCGACCCTGCCGTCCCAGGGCGACATCCTCCAGACGGTCCACGGCAGCCACGGCGATTACACCTCGATCGTCCTCTATCCGTTCTCGGTCGCGGAGTGCTACCGCTACACGGTCGAGGCCTTCAATGCCGCCGAGGACTCGCTGAGCCCCGTCGTGCTTCTGCTCGACGGATTCCTGGCTCAACTCTCGGAGACCGTCGACCTGGACGCCATCGCCGTCAGCCCCAAGCCCCGGACCCTGCTGCCGCTCGGACAGGGGCAAAGGCATTTCACCGGGCTTCTGGCCAAGGACGGGACGCCGCGCACTAAGAGCCCGGGCTATTACCGGGAATGGCACGCCCGCGTCAAGGCCAAGATGCTCGCGGCGGCGAAGAACTACCGATTCTCGGAGTTCATCAGGAACGAGCGGGCCGAGACTCTGCTCATTGCCTACGGGATCGCGGCCAGGGTCATCCTGCCCCTCCAGGACGAATATTCGATCTTCCGGCCGGTGACCATCTTTCCCCTCCTCGCCGACGAGCTGCGGGCCGCGGCCGCCGGGCACAAGCGGGTCGTCGTCGTTGAGATGAACGACGGCCAGTACCGGGGCGAGGTTCAGAAGGTCCTGCTGAGGGAGGTCCTGGGCATCCCCGTCCTGGGCGGCGCGATCAGTCTCAGCGAGATCCGGGAGCAGCTCCATGACCTATAAGGATTACGTCAAGTGGCACCGGATGCCCACGACCTGGTGCCCGGGGTGCGCCATCGGGACCGTATTCAAGCAGTTGACCTTCGTCCTGGCCGATCTGGCCATCCCGCGGGAGGAGCTCGTCGTCGTCTCCGGCATCGGCTGCAGCGGCCGGGCCGCCGGCTACTTCAACGTCGACAGCATCCACGCGACGCATGGGCGGGCCATCGCCGTGGCCGAGGGCGTCAAGCGGGCCAACGACAGGCTCAAGGTCATCGTCTTCAGCGGCGACGGAGACCTGGCGGGCATCGGCGGCAACCACCTCCTTCATTCCTCGCGGCGCGACGTCGACCTGACGGTCGTCTGCATCAACAACGCGATTTACGGCATGACGGGCGGCCAGCTGGCGCCGACGACGCCCAAGGGGACGAAGACGCTGACCTCGCCCTTCGGCAGCGCCTACCAGCCCGTGAACATCCAAGGGATCGTCACCGCCAACCGGCGCCATTGGTACGCCCGCGGGTCCGCCTACCAGATCCTCCACCTCCAGAAGCTCCTCCGCGAGGCCATCGAGTGGAAGGGCTTCTCGTTCGTCGAGGTCATGTCATTCTGCGTCGAGAACCTCGGCCGGCGCCTCGGCTATCAAAACGGCTATGAGATGCTCTTCAAGGTCAAGCAGGACTACAAGACCGTCGGCAAGCCCGAGGGCCCGCTCAAGGAGAACGAGCTAGGAGTCATGAAAGATGACGGTCAGGCCAGCTAAACCCGAGGACTCCTCCGAGATCGGCCGGCTCATGGGCCTGCTGATCGACGAGGTCTACGCCAACGAATCCGAGGAGGCCCGCCGGGCCATGAGGGCCAATTTCACCGAGGCCGCCCTCAAGGAGCTCAGCGAGGACGAGCACGCCTTGCTTTATGTCGTCGAGATCGACGGCCGCGTCGTGACCTTCCTGTTCGGCTGGCTGTTCCACTATGTCCTGACGGTTTACTGGATGTACACTCTGGAGGAGTTCCGGGGCGCCGGAAACATCCGGGCCCTGTTCGAGCGCCTCGAGCAGGACCTGCGGGCCAAGGACTGCTACAAGATCGAGATGTACGCCTACGCCGGGCTCCAGGAGTTTCTCGACCTCGGCCTCAAACTCGGCTTCGAGAAGGGTGTCCTCATCGAGAAGAGCCTGTTCGGATTCAAGTTCCAGAAGCTCGTGAAATACATCGGCGAGCGGGTCCCGGCCAAACTGGAAAAGAAGATCAAAATCATCGGCGAGGCCGGCCAGGGTATCAAGCTCCTGTCCCACACTTTGGCCCAGATCCTGGCGCAGCTCGGCAACGAGGTCTCCCTCAGCGTCAATTACGACGCCTCCGTCCGCGGCGGCAACATCAGCGCCGATCTGATCTACTCCGACCTCGCCATCCAGAACCCCCTTATCGACGAGGCCGACATCCTGATCAAGTTCACGCGGAAGAGGGAGTGGTTCCCGGCCAAGGCCCTGATCATCGACGAGGGCTTCTGCGAGGAGAGCGCCGTGTCGTGCAGCATCAAGAGCAGCCACGGTACGCTCTACGGCTTCGAGGACGTCGCCGTCACCGTGTTCGGGAACAAGGTCTTCATCAACATGATCGCCCTGGGCCGGATCCTGAGGTACATCGGGGTCAGCATCCTCCTCCTCGACTTCAAGGGCCTCCTGCCGCAGCGGTCCCAGCAGAAGAATTTCGAGGCCGTCAAGTACGGCTTCAACTTCCACGACGATATTTGAGCCTCCGGCCTGAGCTTCCTTGTCCTAAAACCGGCCTCCCCCCCTTGCAGGGAAGACGTCTTCCCCGGCCGCACCGGAAATGCCGGCGGCTTCACCGGGGGTAGGCGTCGAGGTCGAGGTCCGGCGCGGCTGCCGACTGGCGGGTGAATTTCCTGAGGGCCAAGGCGGCGACCATGGCGGCGTTGTCGGTGCAGAGCTTCGGCGAGGGGATGAAGGCAGCCAGGTCCGCTTCCCGGGCGAACTCCTGGAACCGGGTCCGGAGACGTGTGTTCCGGGCGACTCCGCCGCAGAGGATGAGCGCGCGCGGCCGCGTCTCGTCGACGGCCTGACGGACGTTGTCCAGGAGCGACCGGGCCACGATCTCCTCGAAGCTCGCCAGGAAACCGGCCAGCGCCGGGCCGCTTTTCGAGATCCCGTTTTCCCGGATGAGCCTGAGGGCGGCGGTCTTGAGCCCGCTGAAGCTGAAGTCGAGGCTCCGGTCCTTGGTCCGGGGGACGGCGAAGGGGAATTTCTTCGGGTCGCCGCCGCGGGCCAGCCGCTCGATGACGGGGCCTCCCGGATATCCGAGGTCGAGGAACTTGGCCACCTTGTCCAGGGCTTCGCCGGCCGCGTCGTCGCGGGTCCGGCCCAGGACCTGCAAAGAGAGAGGACCGTCCATAAAATAAAGGGACGTATGGCCGCCGGAAACGAGAAGGCCGAGGGCGGGGAACGGGATCCCGGGATTCTCAAGGAAGGCCGCCTCGAGGTGGGCCGCGAGGTGGTCGACGCCGACGAGGGGCTTCTTGAAATAATAGGCGAGGCTCTTGGCGAAGGACAGGCCGACGAGGAGCGAACCGATGAGGCCCGGGCCCTGGGTCACGGCGTAGAGATCGATCTTTTCGAGCCCGACGCCGGCCCGCGACAGGCTCTCACCGACGATGGCGTCGATCGTCCTGATGTGCTGGCGGGAGGCGAGCTCGGGAACGACGCCGCCGTAGGGCGCATGGATCTCGTCCTGGGACAGGACGATATTGCTCAGGATCTCGGGCGCAGGGAGCGGGGTCTCCCGAGCGGCTGGCGCAGTCTCGCTCGCACGGAGGACGGCCGCCGACGTCTCATCGCACGATGTTTCTATGGCCAGAACGAACATTCCGGTCCGCCTGCGGCCTATGATACCAGAAAACGTCGGCTCCCGCATTCGGTCTCCTTTTAACAAAATCTTGACGGAACTTTGACGATTCGTTGACAACTTGCGGCTGAAATTCCCCCATGATGACCTTAGGAACGTCGAGAGGCGGGTGCCATGAAAAAAACGATCATCGCGACCGTCATATGGGGTCTCGTCCTCGGAGGGGCCGTCCCTCTGCTCCAAGCCAAGGAAAACCCTGTCAGCATCTTCCTGAATCTCGGCGGGGTTTGGAACGTCTGGATCACGCCGCAATACCTGACTCTCGGACTCCAGGTCGATGTCCGTTTCGGTAAACTGTTGATGTTATCCCCCGAACTCAACGTCTGGTTCGAAAATTTCCACTCTGGCGGCTATCATCTGGTCCCCGGGGCCGTGCTCAACCTCAGGCTCGGCCGTTTCTTCCTTGGCGGAGGGCTTGCCGCCGAGCGGATAGGAGGGGGGTGGTCCGGCGGCTCATCCGGAATCCATCCCAAGTTCAACATCGGCTACCGGACGCGGCATTTCAAACTGATCGCGGCCGCCGTTCCTGAATCGGGATTTTTTTACGGAGTGATGACCGCTGGTCTCGGATTCTAGGGTCACCCTGTGATCGGTCCAAATTTATAGGGCGGACGGAAGAGGCCATGTTCGGTGATGATCCCCGTGATGTATCGCGCGGGGGTGACGTCGAAAGCCGGGTTGCGGACCTCGACGCCGGGAACCGTGATCAGGCGCCCGCCGACTTCGCGGACTTCTTCGGGATTCCGCTCCTCGATCTGGATCCCGCTCCCGTCCTCGAGCTCGGTATCGATCGTGCTCATGGGGGCGGCGACGTAGAACGGCACTCCGTTCTCCTTCGCCAGCACGGCCACGCTGTACGTCCCGATCTTGTTGGCCGTGTCGCCGTTGCGGGCGATCCTATCCGCCCCGACGATAGCCAGCGAGACCTCCCCTTTCCGCATGAGCCACCCGGCCATGTTGTCCGTGATCAGGACGGCGGGGATCCCGTCCCTCGCGAGCTCCCAGACGGTCAGACGCGCGCCCTGGAGGAAAGGCCGAGTCTCGTCCGCGAACACCCGGACCTTTTTCCCCTGTTCGGTGGCGGCCCGGACGACGCCGAGCGCCGTGCCGTAGGCGGCCGTGGCCAGCGCGCCCGCGTTGCAGTGGGTCAGGACCGCCGCACCATCGCTGATGAGGTCGCGGCCATGGACGCCGATCATCCGGTTCGTCTCCGCGTCCTCGCGCTCGATCGCCTGGGCTTCGGCAAGGAGGGCCTTCTGGAGGGCCCGGAGCCCCAGGCCACGGCCCCTTTCGTAGGCCGCCCGCATCCTCTCCAGGGCCCAGAAAAGGTTCCGGGCCGTGGGCCGCGTCCGCTCGAGCCTCCGGCAGATCCTGTCGAAATCCCGTTCGAGGGACCGTCCGGTGCCGGTCCGCACGGACATGAGCCCGAGGGCGAGGCCGTAGGCCGCCGCGATCCCGATGGCCGGCGCCCCCCGGATGACCATCTTCTCTATGGCCTGGGCCACCTGGATGTAGGTCTGGCAGCGGATGTAGATCTCCTGGCCCGGGAGCTTTCTCTGGTCGATCATGATCACGGAGCGGTTGCGCCAGGCGATGGTCGGCAGCATGCGTCACTTCCCGTGTTTCTTCGTGACGGCCCGGATGACCGCCTTCTGGACCTCCGCGTCCGTGAGAAGATGGATGCCGAGGGCGGCCAGTTCCGCCCCGAGGTTCTCCAGGGCCGCCCAGAAATGAGCGCTCTCCTTGGCGGGCTTGATGTCTTCTCCGGCTTGGTCCGCCCGCGCTTCGAACTCGGCCGCGATCGTCCGGTAATCGCCGGCGGCGAGCTCCTTCTTGAAGAGCGCCTTGAGGAAAGCGTCCTCGAGGCCGCAGACCGGGTAGAGGGCGGGAAAGGCCGCCCGCAGGGTCTTCATGTCCCGGTCCGAGACCTCGTCCGCGTAAGCCCGGCTCAGGGCATCGTGCGTCGCGAAGAAGTGAAGGATGAACGCGTCCGGCTTCGTCCGGACCGCCTCCGGGTCGAGCCAGACCTGCCAGGAGAAGATCCTCTCCCGGTAATCGAAGACGCGACGGACGGCCCAGACGCAAGAGGAATAGAGGATGGGCAAAAAGAGATACGTCTTGCCCGGCAGGAATTCGTTGAGGATCTCCACCCCGCGGGCCAGGGCGCTTTCGATGTCCTTCTTGCTCATCGTCTCGAAATGGACGGCCTTCCTCCAATTATCACAATCGCTCGAAAAAGGAAAGACCGGAGACTGACTATTCCGCCGGCCGCGCTTATGCGGTTTAGCGCAAACCGCATTCTGGAGTGGAAGCCATCCCCGAGGCCCTATTTAACTTCAAGGATGGCCAGGAAGGCCTCCTGGGGGATGTCGACCTTTCCGACCCGGCGCATCCGCTTCTTCCCGGCCTTCTGCTTCTCGAGGACCTTCATCTTCCGGGTGTAGTCGCCGCCATAGAGCTTGGCCAGAACGTCCTTGCGGAAGGCCTTGATGGTCTCGCGGGCGATGATCCGGTTCCCGATCGCGGCCTGGAGGGCGACCTCGTACTGCTGGCGCGGGATGAATTTTCTCATCCGCTCGACCAGGGCCCGGCCCACGGTGTAGGCCCTGTCCTTGTGGACGATGAGCGACAGGGCGTCCACTTCTTCGCCGTTGATGAGGATGTCGAGCTTGACCAGCGGCTCCTCCCGGTATCCCTTGAACTCGTAGTCCATGGAGGCGTAGCCTTGGGTCGCGGACTTGAGCTGGTTGTAGAAATCGAAGACGACCTCGTTCAGGGGGAGCTCGTAGGCGAGGAGGACGCGCTGGGTCGTGATGTATTCGAGCTTTTTCTGGACGCCCCGGCGGTTCTGGAGGAGGTCCAGGGCCGCGCCCAAGTACCGGTCCGGGGTCAGGATCATGGCCTCGATGACCGGTTCCTCGATCTTGAAAATCTTGGACGCTTCGGGGAGCTGCGACGGATTGTGGATCTCCCGGATTTCCCCCGCGCTCGTCGTCACCCGGTAGGCCACACTGGGGGCCGTCGTGATCAGGCTGAGGTTGAACTCGCGCTCCAGGCGCTCCTGGACGATCTCCCGGTGGAGGAGGCCCAGGAAGCCGGCCCGGAAGCCGAGCCCCAGGGCAGGCGAGTTCTCCGGCTCGTAATGGAACGAGGCATCGTTGAGCCTCAGCTTCTCCAGGGCGTCCCGCAGGTCCTCGATGCGGCTCTCGCCGGCCGGGAACATCCCGCAGAAGACCATGGGCTTGGACTCCTTGAAGCCGGCGAGCGGCCTTTCGGCCGGCCGGTTCCTGAGAGTGATCGTGTCGCCGATCCGGGCGTTCCGGAGCTTCTTGATCCCGGCGATGACATAGCCGACCTCGCCGGTCCGGATCCGGTCGGACCTGACGGGCTTGGGCGTGAGGTAGCCGACCTCTTCGACCTCATGCTCGGCGCCGGAGGCCATCAGGACGACCTTGTCCCCGGTCCTGATCTCCCCGTCCACGACCCGAACGAGGACGACGACGCCGCGATACGAGTCGAACCAGGAGTCGAAGAGGAGCGCTTTGAGCGGACCGCCGGGGTCGCCTTTGGGCGGCGGGATGCGCCTGACGATGGCTTCGAAGATGTCCCCGACGCCCGTCCCTTTCTTGGCGCTCACCGGCAGAGCTTCGGCGCCGCTGATCCCGATGATATGCTCCATCTGCTCGACCGTCTGGGCGAAGTCCGACTGGGGAAGGTCCATCTTGTTGACGACCGGGATGAGGGTCAAGTCATTCTGGAGGGCCAGGTAGGCGTTGGCCAGGGTCTGGGCCTCGACGCCCTGGGAGGCGTCGATGACGAGGAGCGCCCCCTCGCAGGCCGCCAGGCTTCGTGAGACCTCGTAGGAGAAGTCCACGTGGCCGGGGGTGTCGATCAGGTTCAGGATGTACTCCTCGCCCGAACGGCTCTTGTACACGAGCCGGACCGTCTGGGCCTTGATCGTGATCCCGCGCTCCCGCTCGAGGTCCATGGTATCAAGGACCTGCTCCTTGAGCTCCCGGGCCGAGAGGGCGCCGGTCAACTCGATGAACCGGTCGGCCAGGGTGGACTTGCCATGGTCCACGTGGGCGATGATAGAGAAGTTCCTGATCTCGTTCATGGAAACATTTATAATCGCAGAATTCGCTCGGCCCGTCAAACCTAGACGGTCCCAAACTTGACTTTTCAGGGGTAACGGGGTAACTTTGAGGAGAGTTTTTGTGTCTCGAAACGGGCGTCCGTCGAGAACAAGTCCTCAAGGAGGTTCATATGCTAGGATCCATCGGAGCGCCCGAACTGCTCCTGATTCTGCTCATCGTGATCATCATCTTCGGCGCCAAGAAGCTGCCCGACCTCGGCAAGTCCATCGGGGAAGGCATCAGGAATTTCAAGAAATCCATGAACGAAGGCAAGGAGGACGAGAAGGACAACACCCCCAAGAATCCCCAGCCCCCCGCGAACTGATCCGTCCCCGCCCACTGACGTCCGGAAACTTTTCTCCGTCCGGATAACACCTTGCCCGCAAAAAAAGCCGCCTGTTACGCGGGCTTCGACCTCGGTGGCACCCAGCTAAAGTATGGGGCCATCGACGCTGGCGGCCGCCTCGTCCTCAAAGGGAAGATCCCGAGCCCCGGCTCCATGAAGGACCTCCTGGCGGCCATCGAGGGGATCTGGGGACGCCTCAAGGCCGACTGTCCCGGCCCGATCAGGGCCTGCGGCTTCGGTTTCGCCGGGTTCTTCAGCCTGAAGGACCAGAAGATCCTCCATTCCCCCAACTACCCGAGCCTCGACAACTTCGATCTCGTCCCCGCCCTCCGGAAGTTCATCGGCGTCCCGTTCCAGATCGACAACGACGCCAACATGGCCGCCTACGGGGAATACAGGCACGGGGCCGGCCGGGGGACGCAGAGCCTCGTCCTCCTCACCGTGGGGACGGGGATCGGTTCCGGGATCATCCTCGAAGGCGAGCTCTGGCAGGGGAAATGCGGCTTCGCCGGGGAGCTCGGTCACATCACGGTGAACCCGGAAGGCGACCTCTGCAAATGCGGCCATCGGGGCTGTCTGGAGACCGAAGCGTCGGCCCTCAAGATTGTCAGGGACTACCAGGCTCTGACCGGGACGAGCAGCCCGGTGACCTCGCGTGACGTCTATCTCCTGGCCAAGAAGGGAGACAAGGCCGCCCTCGAAAGCTTTGCCCGGTGCGCGTATTACCTCGGGATCGGGCTGGGCATCGTCATCAACTTCCTCAACCCCGAAAAGATCCTCGTCGGGGGAGGGGTCGTTTCGGCCGGCAGATACCTGCTTGCGCCAGCCATCATGGAGGCCCGGCGTAGGTCCCACCGCGTCTCGTTCGCCTGCTGCCATATCGAAAAGGCCGTTCTGGGCAACGACGCAGGGCTGATCGGCGCCGCCGCCTGGGCCGGGGCCCGCGGCGCGGCATGAGGCCCGGGCGCCCGCCTGGGCGGGGCTTTTCCAGGCAGGGATGGAACCATCCTCCTCCCCCCAAAGTTGAAATGTTTTGACAACCCGCGGCGAAAAAACTATAAATTGAGGCGGGAGAGCCGATAAAGGAGACCGCTTTGACCAGGAAAATATGCACCTCTATCACAGTCGCTCTGGCCGCGATTGTCCTCGTCCTGCCGTCCCATGCCGGCCGCCGGTCGGGCACGCTCAAGGGCAAGATCATCGACCATCAGGGCTTTCCCCTCTCCGGGGCCTACATTTACGTGTCCTCCCCATCCCTGGTCGGTGTCCAGAACTTCATCACGTCCGATTCCGGTCAGTACGGTCTCTTCGAGCTTTCCCCCGGGACCTACAGGATCCTGGCCGAAATGCCGGGGTTCAAGACGGTCACCATCGAGGGGATCGTCCTCGCGCCCGGCGGGACCGTCACGACGGATTTCAAAATGGAGCCCACCGAGATCGAAGAGGAGAAGGTCAACCGCAACCCCCCGGCCGGCCTCGACAAGGGGTCGCCCCGGCTGGCGGCCGTCCTGGACAGGGACCTCCTCACCCGCATCCCTCTGCCTCGTGATTTTTCGGCCGTCCTGGGACTCGTCCCGGGCCTGGTTTATGAAAGTGTCGACCCCGGCGCCTATTTCTCCGTCCACGGGGCCCCGGACACGGCCAATGTGTTCGAGGATGACGGGGTCAACGTGACGGACCCAGTGTCCCGGACGCTCCTCGCCCGGATCAACGTGGACGTCGTCGACCAAGCCGTCATCGAGACGGCGGCCCTTCCGGTCGACCGCGGGCCGAACCAGGGGGCTTACATCAACGTCGTCCGCAGGGCCGGCGGGAACACTTTCGACGGAGGCCTCTCTTTCACGTTCACGGGCTGGTACCTCACGAAATCTCTCTGGGCCGGCCAGGATATCGGCGCGGGGAGCGTGGCCGCGCCCGTCGCCGACACGACCAATCTCGACCTGTCCCTGACGGAAGGGGGGCCCGTGCTCCAGGACATCGGCTGGTTCTTCACCAATCTCCGCCTCAAGTCCATGTCGGCGTCGAGCCCGATCATCAACTGGAAGGACCCCCTCGGCGCCACCCACCTTCCCTACGATTGGAGCGATACGAACCTCTCCTGGACCTTCAAGCTCTCGGCCCACGTCACCCCGAAATTCAGGGGGACATTCGACACGGACCTTTCGTTCATCCATGAACCCTACTATGAGCCCGACATCGCCTGGAACAGGCCGGGCGAATCCACTCCGAGCCTCTCCCGCCAGCCCTCGTTCATGTTGAAGGCGGGATTGGTCTACACGGTGGACCAAAGGACGTCCGTCGACTTTTCCCTCGGCTACATGACCAGGCGGCAGACCATCCTTTTGAACCCGGCCACGGCCGACAGTCCGGAATATTTCGACAGCGGGACCGGATACACCTGGGGAAGCGGGCCTGATAATGACCGTGAGAAGCGGAAGCGCTTCGGGGTCCATGCGAACATCACCCGGCTGGTGGACAAAGCCCTCGGCTTCGGCCATGAGCTCGCGGCCGGCTTCGAATACGAAAGCTCGACGGGGCAGTCGTCGGTCTGGAAGCCCGATGACCTGATCATGGATTATCTCAACGGCAGCCCTTACGCCTTCGGCCAAACCGTGTCCCCGGTCTCGGGGAACACGGTCGGGACCGGCTGGATCGGCTTCTCGGCCATCCCGGCCGCGGAGGGGGATCTGGTCACCACGAGGCAACTCACACATCTCGGCTTTTTCGCCCAGGACGCGATGAACTTCGGCAGCCGCATCGTCTTTTCCCTCGGTCTCCGTTTCGACCGGTCGGACGCCCAGTTCCTCGCGTTCAACAAGGGCATCGTCGGGAACGCCGTCGCCGTCGACGTGGGAACGAACCTCATCGATCCCGTTTACGGGTTCAACCCTTTCGGCACGCTCACTTTTACAGAGTGGGATAACGTGATCACATGGAATTCCCTGTCCCCGCGGGCCGGCCTGAGCTTCGACCTCTTCGGCACGGGGAAGACCCTTCTCAAAGGCTCCTTCTCGAGGCTTCCCGAAGAGCTCGGCCTGGGCTATTCCGTGGATCTTGACCCCGTCCCCGCCACGAGGGTCCACAATTTCACCTGGTATGACGAGAACGGCAACGGCATCGTCGACGCGAACGATACGTTTGTCATGTTTCCCGAGAATTACGGCATCTACAACACCGCATCATACCAGGCCAGGGTCGATCCCAGCCTCTCTGCGCCGATGATCAACGAATGGACCGCAGGCTTCGAGCAGGAGCTCACCCACGATTTTTCGCTCGCCGCCCGCTACATTTCCCGTTCCGAGAAGGGCATCATCGCCGATGTCATGTACGACCCCAACACCGGGACGCCCTGGTACTCCGCCCAGGGCTCCCCGGCGGGCTGGTGGGTCCCCTTCACGACGACGGTCCCTGCGGCGGGCCCCTATCCCGATACGAACGTGACCGTGTACTTCCGCTCGGACTCGGCCCCCGCCGTGGCCGACAGGATCCAGAAAGTCCCCGAGCTCAACCGGGAATACCGGGGCCTCGAGCTTTCCCTCCGGAAACGGATGTCCCATAACTGGCAGTTCTACGGGTCGGTCGTCTGGAGCCGGTCGACCGGGACCGCCGGGCCGGCCTCGCTCCTGAGCGCGGGGATATCCACGCCTCTCCTGACCCCGAATTCCTTCGTCAACGTCACGTCGGACTCGAGGACCAGCTACGACCAGCCCCTGGCCATCCGGCTCATGGGGACGTTGCGCTTCAAGTACGACATCTACCTCAGCGCCTACTACAGGTTCACGAGCGGGATGCCCTGGGCCCGGACGATCACGATCGTCCCGCCCGCCGGATGGGCCGCCGAACACAACGTCGACACGACGCCGGTGACCGTGTTCCTGGAGAGCCCCGGGACGCGGCGGTATAACAGCTGGCAGACGACCGATCTCCGGCTGGCGAAGGAGTTCATGCGCGGCGGCCGGGCGCACTGGTCGATTTACGTCGACATCCTGAACGTGTTCGGCAACAAGTACAGCATCATCGATAACAACGACGGTTACTGGTACCCGAACGGAGAAGGAGCGAGCTCCGGGACCCACCTCCTGAGCGGCACCTACGGCAAGGCCATCTTCCTGAGCGGGACGCGGACCGCCATGTTCAGCGTCCGCCTAGGGTTCTAGCCGGAACTCGAGGACCTTCTTCAGCTCTTCGTCGCCCGCGCGGCTTCTGACCGAAACATGGAGGGCGAGCCTCTGGCCCCGGAGCCGGCCGGACTCTTCGTCCAGGTCGAGGGGGACCTCCACACGGTAGCTCTTGCCGCTTTTCGCCTTGAGCTCGTCCTCGCCAAGGTCCAGGGCGTACAGGCCATGGTGCTCCCAAACGCGGCGCCCTGATCCGTCCCGGACCTCGACCCGGACGTCGAGAACGGTCTTCAACCGCGCGTCCTTGAAGTCGAACCAGATCCCCGCGTAGGGGACGTCGATGACGGCCCGTCTTCCGGACGCCGGATCTTTCGTCCGGCCCTTGGCGATCTCCACGCTGTAATCGAAGAACTTCTTGTCCTGTTCGAAGGTCTTCTGGAAACGGCCCTGGGCGATGTTGAGGGCCTGGAGGTGCTCGAGGTTGATGGCCGTGAGGATGAATTGGCCCTGGCAGTGCTCGTCGATGAAGATCACGGGGAAGCCCCCGTAGTACCAAACCTCCCGGCAATAGCCCGACCCGTCCACGGGGTACGTCTGGCGCTCCGAGGGCGGGCCGAAAAGGATGAAGATCCGCCCCCGGTCCGTAAGGTAACCGGGCCTTCCCTCACCGCGGAAAAGATTTTCGGCGTTCCGGACCCGGTCGTAATATTCCATCTTGAATGCGTTGTTCTCGGAGTCGGGGTCGGGGTTCCGCCGCTCCCAGAAATCGTTGATGAACTGGCCCTTTTCGGAGTCGGGGAGCTCGAGGAAGATCTTTCGTTCCTCGCGGGTCATGATGTACTGGACCTTGGACAGAAAATCGGCGTAGGCCGGGCTGAGCTGGCGCTCCAGGCGATAGAGGCGGCAGGCGGAGGCCGCGGCCAGGAGAAGGAAAAGGAGAAGAGCCCAGAGGGCGGTTCCGGCCCGGGTTTTTCCCCGTCCGCCCGGGACGGCCGACGGGCCCATCATCACGACCATCACTCTCCTCCCGGCCATTAAAGTAGTCTCAAGGGGAGGATAAATCAAGGCCGGGGGCGCCTTTCAAACTGCGGCCAGCGTCTTCTTGACGCCCTCGAACTCAGCCGGCGAGGAATCCCCCTTGAGGTAGGCGAAAGCGATCTTGTTGTGAAGGAGGGGGTCGGTGCCATCCGTCACGACGCCCTGACGCGACAGCGCCTCCCATTCCCCGGTCCCCGGGATCGGCGAGAAGAAAGCGACCCGGGCTGTCGCGCCGAGGCCGCGGACGTAGCGGATGCTGTCCTCGACGCTCGCGGAGTCCTGGCCGGGAAGTCCCATGATCAGGTAAACGCCGATATCCCGCCGTGCGTAACCCGCCTCCTCCAGCGCGGCCAGCGCCTTCGGCAAGTCGTCGGGCGAGGTCTTCGGTGACTTTTCGCGGACCAGGGATTCGTCGGAGGACTCCAGGCTGAGGTAGAGCGACGTCATGCCCGAGGCGCGGAAGAGGCGCGCCAACCGGCCGTCGATCTCCCGGATGTGGAGGCCGTTCGGGGCGTGCAGCCGGATCGGGAGCGCCAAGGCCGCGATCCTCTCAAGCAGGGGCACGATATGCCTATCCCTGTTGAGGAGCAGGGCATCATCATAAAAGGCGAAGTGCGCCGTCCCGAAGCGGGCGTGATACGACTCGACCTCGGCGGCGACGGAGGCGGGAGGCCTCTGTTCGAAGCCGTCGGCCAGCAGGCGGCTCGCGCAGAAGGTGCAGCGGAACGGGCATCCCCGCGAGGTCAGGATGGGAAGCCAGGTCTTGTCTCTGATCAGGTCGAACGACGGGAGCGGCAGGGAATCGAGCCCGGAGAATTCGGGGGACGGCGGGACTCCGTCGCCGAGCACGTCCCGGAGGACGGAGAACAGCGTTCCTTCTCCCGGACCGGAGACCACGACATCCGCCCCCGAATGGGCTCTCGCGTGCTCCGGGCAGAGCGTGGCGTAAGTCCCTCCGAGGATGACGGGCACGGCCCCGAACCGGCGCCTGACCAGGTCCACGGCGGCCTGGACGCCCGGATACCAGTAGGTCATCGCGCACGTCAGGAGGACGGCGTCCGGCCGGGGGGTCGCGGCGAGGGCCTCTTCGAAAAGGCCGACCGGGATCCCGTAGCGGGAAAAGCGGCGCGGCACCGCCCCGAGCAGGGCGGGCTTCGGGACCTCCTCCTTGGGAAAAGGGCCGCGGCCGTCCGGTTTCATCTTCGCCGGGCTTCCGAGCCCCGGGTGGAACCTGTCCTGGCAATCGATGAAGGACAGCCGGAAGGACCCGTGCCTCTCGAGGAGGGCGGCGATCGAGAGGAGCCCGAGCGGCTTCAGCCAGAAATCGTAGGCCGTGAAATCGTAGATCCAGGGGTTGATGAGGAGGACGCTCTTGGAAGGGGCCATGTTCTCACGGCAGGCCCGCCCTCGGCCCGGGCCGTCCCAAAAAAAATATGGTGCGGAAGGTGGGACTCGAACCCACAAGGCCTTGCGGCCATAAACTCCTGAGGCTTACGCGTCTGCCAATTCCGCCACTTCCGCACGCAGAGGCCCGAGGCCTCGACTCTCAGGGGGGTCTATTATAACGATTCCGCCGCCGGGTGTAAAGACGCCGGAGCCCGTGGCTTTCCCGCAGACGCCGTGGATGTTGACTTGACAAACCGCCTCCCGCCACTTATTGTTATGGCGTTGATGATGACCTTCATCAATCGCCCTCAGCATCGTCACAGACTTCCCGAAAACCCTGTTTAGGAGGATCCATGAAGCTTTCCGGACGCTCGGACCTCGAGACGCTCACCAAGTTCAAGGGCCGCGACGACCTCGTCACCTCGTTTTACCTGGATACGGACAAGGGTCGGCTGAACCGGAAGGAGATCCAGTTGTCTCTGAAAAACCTCCTCACCGCGGCGAGGCTCCAGGTCGAGTCGATGGACGCCTCCAAGGAAAAAAAAGAGTCCCTCGGCCGGGACCTGGACCTCATCGCGGAGCACTGTTCCCAGCACCTGGCGGCCATGAACGCCTCCGGCCTGGCCATCTTCTCCTGCAGCCGCCAGAAATTCTGGCTGCCCCTGGAGCTCCCTCACGGACCGCGGAACCGGATTGTCATCGACACGACCTTCTACGTCCGGCCGCTCGACGCCATCCTCGACAGGTACAGCCGGATCTGCGTCCTCCTTCTCGGCCGCCGGGAGGCGAAATGGAGCGAGATCGTGATGGGGGAGATCCGGCCGATCGAGCACATCTCGAGCGACGTCCCCGGCAAGGTCAAGGAAGGGGGCTTCGAGGGGACGTCGGCCAAGCGCATCGAGCGGCACATCGACGCCCGCCTCCACGAGCATTTCAAGAAAGCGGCCCAAGTGACGTTCGACCTGTTCAAAAAGCACAGCTTCGATTGGCTTTTCGTGGGATATGAGGACAACCATCACGTCGGCTTTGAATCGCTTCTCCACAGCTACCTCAAGGAGAAGATCAAGGGCCGGATGAGGTCCCGGCCGGGCGATCCTCCCGCCAAGGTCCTGAGAGAAGCCCTGGAGCTCGAGGACCAGATCAAGAAGGCCGAGGAGGAGGCGACCGTCCAGAAACTGATCGCCGAGCTCGAGCGCGGCGGCCGGGCCTGTTCCGGGCTCAGGGATACCCTGGCCCACCTGAACCAGTTCGAGCTCCAGACCCTCGTCGTCACCCATAACTTTTCCAAGCAGGGCCGCATCTGTCCGACCCACAAGTTCCTGTACGTGGACGAACTCAAGTGTCCCGTCTGCGAGAAGAAAACGGACATTCTGGTCGACGTCATCGACGAGGCCATCGAGACGGCCCTCAAGCGGAGCTGCGGAGTGAAACATATCACGCCACCCTCGAGGCTCGACCGTTACGGCCACATCGGGGCGTTCCTGAAATACAAAGTCTGAACCCACCCCGCCATGAAAAAAGGGAAGCGCCGGGACATTGGGGCGGTCCTGCAGAGCGCCCTGCCGTTCCTCTGGCTTCTCACGACGGCCGGAGCCACGCCCCTGCTCCCACGCCCGCCATGGTGGGAGATCCGGCTCGCCCTGAGCGTCCGCGGTGACTACACCGTCAGGAACCTCGAGACGACCTGCGCCGGGGAGTTCGATTTCCGGGCCCTGTGGGAGGGGACGATGGAGCAGGACGGGGATGATTTCCTTCTCTATCACACGAGAACGGACGCCCCGCGCTGGGAGATCCGCGAGAAGGCCGTCCGGCCGGACGCCACCCGAATCCTGACCGAAAAGGAGACCGCCGAGAGACCCCGGCTGCGGGTCCATTACATCATGAGGCAGGACCGGGAGCTCCGGTTCGAATTCGAGGTCGTAGGGATCCCGGTCCCGCTCGATCCCTCCACGGAAAAATTCGACCTCGTCCTGCCGCGCTCGAAGGAGCTTTCCGGCGCTGGGGCCGGCTATGGCGATTCGATCTCGAAGGGAAGCAACATCATCGCGATCGGCGATGACGCGCTGGACCGCGGCCATTTCGAGAGATCATTTTCCTGGGAATGGAAGCGCCAGGGCTGGTCGCCCCGGGAGAAGGGGGCCGTCTTCGTGGCCGCCTCCCATAAAGCCAGCGTCTCCGTCACCCTCATCCGGCATTAATTATCCAGGCCCGTCAAGCGCGGGGGTGGAACTGATCGTAGACCCGGCGCAGCCGCTCGCGGCTGACGTGGGTGTAGATTTGGGTCGTCGTGATCTGGCTGTGCCCGAGCATGAGCTGGACCGACCTCAGGTCCGCCCCGCGCTCGAGGAGATGGGTGGCGAAGGAATGCCGGAGGACGTGAGGGCTGATCCTGGCCGCGAGCCCGGCCGTCCCGGCGTGACGTCGAAGGAGCTTCCAGAACCCCTGCCGCGTGAATTCCTTCCCCCGCCGCGTGAGGAACAGAAACGGGCTCGGTCCGGATTCGAGCCGCGGCCTGACCTCCCGGAGGTAGCGGCCGACGGAGACGCAGGCCTCTCGGCCGAGGGGGACGATCCGCTCTTTCCCTCCCTTCCCGCGGCAGATGAGGAAGCCTTCGTCGAGGTTGACGTCCGCGGGCCTGAGGGTCACAAGCTCCGAGACCCGGAGCCCGGACCCGTAGAGGACCTCGAGCATGGCCCTGTCGCGGAGTCCCCGCGGCTCCTTCTCGTCCGGAGCCCGAAGGAGCTCCTCGACTTCCTTGACCGTCAGGACCTTGGGCAGGGCGAGCCAGGTCGAGGGCGTCGAAAGGTCCGAGGCCGGGTCCTTCTTCAGGAACCCGCTGAGGATGAGGAACTTGAAGAAGGACTTGAGGGCGGAGATGAGCCTGGCCCTGGACCGCGCCGAGAGCCCCGCCCGGCTGGCCTGGTGGACGAACCGGACGACCGCTTCTTCGTCGACCCCGGGCCAGGGGATCTTCTCCTTCTTGACGAAGGCCAGGAATTTCCCGAGGTCCCGGGAGTAGGCCAGGATCGTATTCTGGGCCAGGCCCTTTTCGACGGCGAGGTATTCGAGGAAAAGCCGGAGCGTGTCCCCGGGAGAGGAGGGGGGATTCCTCATGTGAAGAACGGGTTGGAGAGCGCTTCCTGCTCCACCGTCGTCCAGGGGCCATGACCCGGAAGGACCACGGTTTCGCCGGGCAGGGTCAGGATCTTTGTCCGGATGGACTGCTCCAGGTCCCTCCAGGAGCCGCCGGGAAGATCGGTCCGGCCGACCCCGTCGCGGAAAAGAGTGTCTCCGGAAAAATAGACCCCCTCCCCGAGAAAACCGACGCTTCCGGGCGTGTGCCCGGGAGTGTGGATCACCTTCAGGGATACCCGGCCGACCTGGATCGTGTCCCCGTCGACGAGGAGCCGGTCCGGCGGCGGCGAATCCTTGGCCCCGAGGAGCAGACTGAGCTCGATGTGTTCGCCGACCTCGAGCATGGCCGCGTCCGCGGCGTGGAGGTAAAGGGGGACGGAATACTTGTCCTTCATGTCGCGGTTGGCGCCGATGTGGTCCACGTGGCCGTGGGTGTTGAGGATGAGGGCGGGCTTGAGCTCGAGCCCGGCGACGGCCGCGATGATCTTCCCCGGCTCCGCCCCCGGATCGACGATGGCGCAGGCCCGGGATTCTTCGCAATAGACCAGGTAGCAATTGGTTTCGAGGGGCCCGACGACGACGATCTCGTACCTCATTTCCCGAACCCTCGCCTCATGATAAATCGAACCCCCGACCGGAGTCAAGCAAGGAGGGGCGGTCCCCTCCGGAGAGGAATCCTCCTCTTTCATCGGGCCCGGCATTCCGATATAATCCGGAACGTGGACGTGTTCATCACGCGCGAAGCCCTGACCGACGTCAAGGCCTTGGCCGTCCTCCGCCCACAGCCGCCGGCCTGGGGCTTCCTCGTCGGGCACAAAAGAGGGCGCCGTGTCTTCGTGGAAAGGCTCTTCCCCGCCTGCGGCACCCCCATCCCGCCCCCGCCCGAACGGTTCGATGAGCTGGACCGGTTGCTTGGAAGGAAGGTCGTCGGCCTCTTCGCGGTCCGCCCGGGCCCGGCCTTCAAGAGATCGCTCGCCGGGCCGTACTTCTACGGCCGTCTGTTCCTCGACGTTCGACTTTCGAGGAGAGGGCCTATCGTCAGGCCGTTCGTCGTCGACTTCGCCCGGAAGTTTTTCCTGGCGCCGGTCCTTCTGGAGACCGGCCCGAAGGGAGGTCCCCCATGAGCGCTGTCCTGACGCCTGATGAGGAGCGGGTTCTCCTCGACCTGGCCCGCCGGGCCATCGGGCACTATTTCGAGACCGGAGGGCATCTCCAGGCCGCCGTCGAAGACCCGAAGCTCGAAGAGAAGAGGGGCGCGTTCGTCACCCTGAAGGTTGAGGGCGAGCTCCGCGGCTGCGTCGGCTACCCTCTTCCCTACAAGCCGCTGGCCGAAACGGTCGTCGAGATGGCCGTGGCCGCGGCCAGCCAGGATTTCCGGTTCGAGCCGCTGGCCCCGGAAGAGCTGGCCGGGACCCGGATCGAGATCTCGGTCCTCAGCTTGCCCGAGCCGGTCGACGACCCGAAAGAGGTCGAGGTCGGCCGCCACGGGATCGTCGTCTCCAAGGGGTTCAACCGAGGCCTCCTCCTGCCCCAGGTCCCCGTCGAACAGGGATGGGACCGGGAGACGTATCTCCGCCACGGCTGTCTCAAGGCCGGGCTCGGCCCCGACGAGTGGAAGAAAGGCGCGAAGATTGAGGTCTTCACCGCCCAGGTTTTTTCCGAACCCGAATAAGCCCGCCGCTCTTATTTATTCTTGTTCTTGAGCTTCGCCAGTTCGGCCTGGGCGTCGGCCTTCAGCACGTCGTCCTTCGACGTCGTCTTGGGGAGGTCGAGGGCCTTCTGGAACTCCTGGGCGGCCAGGTCGAATTTCTCGAGGGACACGTAGGTTTTCCCGAGCTCCAGGTGGTGGTTGACGAAGTCCGGCTTTAACTCGATGGCCTTCTTCAGGTATTTCTCCGACTCCTGGAAAGACCCCTTCGGGATGGAGCCGTAGATGATGCTTCCGAATAATCACTGGGCGCCCCCGATCTCCGCTATCCGCCGGTGCCACCGCCCGAGGGCGTGGTAGGCCAGGTCGTTGTTGGGGTCGAGCTGGATGGCTTTGTCGATCTGCGCCCGGACCTGCTTGGAACCGTCGATCTGTTCCTTATTGCCGAGGAGCAGGAGCTTCTTGCCCAGGGACGCGGAAACCTGGAAATGCCCCCAGGGGTCATTGGCGTTCGCCGCGACGGCCTTGCTGGCGTATGCGGTAGCGTCCGAGTAGAGCTTCATCTGGCGCTGCTTCACGTCCTTGTCTGTCGCCGGGATGACGTCGGCGATGTCGACGTAAGCCCGCGACGTCTTCCACAGGGCTTCGTAGTTCTGAGGCTCGAGCTTGAGGGCCTCCTGGTAGTGCTCCAGGGCCTTCTGGTCGTCGAACCGGGCATAGGCCTCGTCGCCGGCCTTGAGGTGGTCGGTCGCCGTCTGCCCGTAGCTGATGACGGCCAGGACAGTCAAAAAGGTCAAGAGAATCAGGATTTTTTTCATTTTCCCCTCCTTGCGTTATTTATTACCTTTACCTTTTCCCCAAAAAAACTCAAACTCGCCCCCGGGAGCGTCAGGACGGGCGCCTCCTGGGGCCGTCGGCGACGAGGCCGATGACGAATCCCCCGGCGCTCAAAGCCAGCCCCAGAGGCAGGGACCGAGGCCAGGCCGGGAGGGGAACGGAAAGGGCCCCGGCCTCGGCCAGGAAACAGGCCAGCGCGTACCCTCCCCCGCCGAGGAGGCTGAGGAGTCCCGCCAGGGGAGCCCGCCTTTTCATAAGGATGGCCGCGAGCCCGGGAATGAACAGGCCTTCGGCCATGATCTTCGAGGCCAGGCCCAGCGTCTTCAGGATGTCCTGGAAACGTGTCGCCACCAGGAAGGCCGCGCCGCCGACGAGAAGCGTCGCCGCCCGGCCCAGGGCCACGGGACCGCACGCCCGCGCGGCCCCGCCGTAGCGGAGGAGGTCCTTGGCCAGGGAAAAGGCCCCGGTGTTGATGGCCGCGGCCATGGTGGACAAGATCGCGGCCAAGACCGTGACGAAGATCACTCCGCCCAGGAGGGGACCCGTCTTGAGCGCGATGTATTCGGACACAAGCGGGTTCGCCGGCTTCGCCCCGGGGAAAAGCGGGAGGAAGAGCATCCCGGCGAGGACGATCGCCGAATAGAAAAGGCCCAAAACGACGGCGGCGCCGGCGACACCCCTGCGGGCCACGCCGTCCGTCCGGGCCGCCTGGATCCTCTGCCAGGCGATGGGGGAAATCGTCCAGGCCAGGACGAACGAGAGGGCGATGAGGATGTTCCGGTCCGCATGGGCCAGGAAATCGAAGTAGCCCGTCGTTCCCTGCCGGCTGGCCAAGGCCGTGACTTCACGCCACGAAGAGCGGATCCAGAGCGAGGCCGTGAGCGCGAGCATCCCGGCCGCAAGAAGGAAAAATTGGACGGTATGGGTCCTGACCACGGCCAGGAACCCGCCCGCTCCAAGGTAGGCCAGGACCACGGCCGCAGCCATCGCCAGGCTGGTCAGGTACGACGTCCCGAGAAAGGTCTTCAAAAAATTGCCCGCCGCGACCATCTGCGAGGCCGCGAGGACCGTCATGTACCAGACGATGAGGAACGTCGTTGCCGGACGGGCGGCCGGGCCGTAACGGGCCTCCATGGCATCTGAAACCGTCGAGCCGCCCAGGCTCCGGACAGCCTTCACGAGCGGCAGGAGCAGAAGGAGGGTGACGACGGCGGGCAGCCCGACGACCCAGGCCGCGCTGATCCCCTCCCGGAAGGCCTGGTCGGTCGAAACGAGGAGCGAGGCCGCGCCGACCCAGGCCGCGCAGAGCGAGAACGAGACCCGCGGCGCGCCGAGCTCGCGCGAGGCCAGGAAAAACGCGTCCAGGCCGCGCAGCTTTTTCGGGAAAAGAAGGCCGGCAGCGAGGAGAAGGACAAAGTAGACGAGGACGGCCGCCAGCAGCTCGATCTTCATGCGGGCCCAGTTATAACAAAAAGCCGCTCGCGTAACCAGCCCGCGTTAGGGCGATGCCAAGGCTCCTCCCAGGGCCTCGGAGATGGCCTCCACTCCAGAGCGCGGTTCTTCACGCCCTCCCAAGCCGTTCTTTCTTGAGGTCGCGGACTCGGGGGGATTCCCTCCGGCAGGGAGCGGATTCTGAGGAGCGACCAGCAGAAGTGTGGCGGAGCGGCTCGGAGCCGCACTTCTGGTCAATATCTGAAACGAGTCTTTGCGTATTGCTCCAGGGACTCTCCCT
>JBEKBS010000018.1:0-57532 GCA_050015275.1 Candidatus Aminicenantales bacterium
CAGGCCGGCGTCGAGGGCGATGTCGTCGGCGTGCTTGGCCAGCTTGGGGGCGACGTCCTTGGCGATCTGTTGGAGCTGGTCGTTGGTGTTGGACGAGTTCAGGTTGCTGAAAACGGCGCCGATCCTCTTGAGGAGGGCCCCGCTCCTGTCGAGCTCTTCGAGGGTGTTGGCGAAGGTCGGGGCCTCCCTGTTCTTCACGATGGCTTCGATCTCCGCCTTCTGCTCGGCGATCCCCTTGTCGAAGGCGGGCATGAAGTCCCCGGGGCTGATCCGGTCGAAGGGCGGGACGCCATACGGAGTGGTGAATTCCGCGATCAGGGGGTTGAAAGCAGCGGCGGGTTCCACGGCCTTCTTAGCGCAGCCCGCGGCCGCAAAGAGAATGACGGTCAGGAGAAAAAGGCTTTTTCGCATCGGGGGTCCTCCTCGGAATGAAAAGGGAAGTGGTGCCGTGGGGCATCGCCGCGAACGTGTTCGCTCTCTGGGTCATCGCCGGAAGCGGCCAATCTAACACAGGCCTCAGGCGAAAGTCAAAAAAACGCCCGTCGACTCCGATCCCCGAGTTGATTTTTCCTAAGCGAATGATCTAAGGTAGGATCTGCGATTCCATTCGTGAACCAAATCGCGGGACGGTCCGATGAAAGATGCCAGCTTCCTCACCCACCTCGAATGCGGGCTTTGCGGCGCCGAGCTCGAGGCCGACCGGCTGTGGAACCTCTGCCCGAAGTGCGGGAAGCCCCTTCTCGCCCGCTACGATCTCCGGGCCGCCCGGGCCGAGCTTGACCGCTCGGCGATTTCCACCCGGGAACCGAGCTTGTGGCGGTACCGCGAGCTGCTGCCCGTAAGAGACCTCCGGTACAAGCTTTGCCTGGGGGAAGGCTTCACGCCGCTCTTCCATGCTTGGAGGCTGGGTCATGAAATAGGCTTCAAAGACCTCTACATCAAGGACGAGGGCCTGAATCCCACAGGCTCGTTCAAGGCCCGGGGTCTGGCCGTGGCCGTCTCCCGGGCCTGGGAGCTCGGCGTCAACGCGGTCTCCATCCCGACGGCCGGGAACGCCGGCTGCGCCATGAGCGCCTACGCCGCCCGGGCGGGGATGGAGGCGCATGTCTTCATGCCGGCGGACGTTCCCAAACCCTTCATCAACGAGTGCCGCGTCCTAGGCGCGACCGTGACCCTGATCGACGGGCTTATCACCGACTGCGGGAAGGCGGCCAGGGAAGGCGTCGAGAAATACGGCCGCTTCGACGTTTCGACCCTCAAGGAGCCCTATCGGATCGAAGGCAAGAAAACCATGGGCTACGAGCTGGCCGAGCAGATGGGCTGGGCCCTGCCCGATGTCATCATCTACCCGACGGGCGGCGGGACGGGCCTCGTCGGGATGTGGAAGGCCTTCGGCGAGATGGAAAGGCTCGGTTGGATCGGTCCCAAGCGGCCGCGGATGGTGACCGTCCAGTCCGACGGCTGCGCCCCCATGGTCAAAGCCTTCCGCGAGGGGAAAGAGTTCGCGGAGCCGTGGCCCAACGCCCGGACGATCGCGGACGGCATGCGCGTCCCGGCCGCGGTCGGGGATTTCCTCATCCTCAGGGCCCTCCGGGAAAGCCGGGGAACGGCCGTCGCCGTATCCGACGGCGAGATCATCAAGGCGACGTATCTCATGGGCAAGACGCAGGGGATCTGGGCCGCGCCCGAAGGCGGGGCCACGCTGGCCGCCTTCCAAGAGCTGCGGCAAGAAGGCTGGATCGAGGCCGGCGAAACGGTCGTTCTCTTCAACACCGGCAACGGCGCAAAGTACTCCCACATCTGGGATTGAGCACCTGTCTTCACCGCGTTCTCGGGTCTCGGCATACGAGTCGGGGGGGGCTTGCGCCCGGTCTCCGGATGAAAGTACATTAATCCTGTCATCCCCATCCGAGAGGGAGGAAAAAACAATGATGAGAAGGAAGAACTTTCTGCTGGCGGGCCTCGCCTTTCTTCTGGTGTCCCAGACGGTCTTTGCCCGGGAGGCGAAGATCCTGGCCAACCACGTCGGCTATGAAGCGGCCGGACCTAAGCTGGCCGTCATCCTGGGTCATCCGGGGGATGCGTTCACCCGGTTCGCCGTCCTCGAGGCCGGGTCCGGGAAGGAAGTCCTCTTGGGGGTCCCCTCGCATGCCGGCCCCGTCCAAAAATGGAAGGGCTGGGATTTCTGGACGATCGACTGGAGCGCCGTCAGCCAGGAGGGATCGTACATCATCGAATGCGCCTCGCCGAAGGGCACGGTCCGCTCCCACCCCGTCACCGTCCAGAAGAACGTCCTGGAGAGGAACACCCTGTCCGACGTCATCTATTATTTTAAAGGACAGCGATCGTCGGGCCTGTGGGACAAGGCCGACCGCAAAATGAGGTTCGAGGGCAGAGAGGGGATCGTCGACGTCCACGGCGGCTGGTTCGACGCGACCGGCGATTACGGCAAGCACCTGTCCCACCTCTCCTTCTCCACCTACTTCAACCCCCAGCAGATCCCGCTCGCCGCGTGGAGCCTGTTCAAGTCCTTGAGGGAGCTCGAACGGCGGAACGGGCCCTATTTCAAGCAGTACCAGAAAAGGCTCCTCGACGAGGCCCTGTTCGGGGCCGACTACTTGGTCCGGATCAAGGACCCGGGCGGGTCCTTCTATATTTCGGTATCGGGCCGGGGGCCGGAAAAGAAGCCCGAGGACCGCCTGATCGCGCCCAAGGCGGAGCGGCACATCATCCTGACCCCGGAAACCAAGGATAAGCTCCGCGACTACGGCAAGGAGAAGATCCAGGGAGACGCGGCCTATGAGGCGGCCTACAGGGAAGGCGCCGGGCTCTCGATCGCCGCCCTGGCCATGGCCTCGGCCGCCCCGGGCTCGGGGGATTTTGCCAACGCCGATTACCTCAAGGCCGCCGAGGACGCTTTCGCCTTCCTCGAAAGAAACAACCTTCGTTTCACGAACAACGGCAGGGAGAACATCCTCGACGATTATTGCGCCCTGGCCGCGGCGACCGAGCTCTATCGCGCGACAAAGAACCCCCAATACAAGGCGGCCGCGGACAAGCGGGCGTCGAGCCTGATGGGCAGGTTGACCTCGAACGGGCGCTACGAGGACTACTGGCGGGCCGACGACGGCGACCGGCCCTTCTTCCATCCCGTGGACGCCGGAATGCCGGTCGCCAGCCTGCTCGATTATTTCGAGATCGCCGATGCTGTGGCCCGGGCCCGGGTCCTCGACGCCGTCAAGAGATCGCTCGCCTTCGAGCTCGCCGTGACCGGGGAAGTGACGAACCCGTTCGGCTACAGCCGGCAGCTCGTCCAGACCAAGAGCGGGGCGCGCCGGACGAGCTTCTTCTTCCCCCACGACACCGAAACCGCGCCCTGGTGGCAGGGCGAGAACGCCAGGTTGGGCTCGATGGCCGCGGCGGCCCGCCTGGCCGTCCGGTATTTCGGGCAGGACAAGGGATTCCAGGCCAAGCTCGCGGCCTTCGGCCGGAACCAGCTGGACTGGATCCTGGGCCTGAACCCTTTCGACGCCTGCATGCTTCACGGCAAGGGCCGGAACAACATCCCCTACATGTTTTTCGATTCCTATGAATATACCAATGCCCCGGGCGGGATCCCGAACGGCATCACGGCCGGCTATACGGACGAGGACGACATCGACTTCGGGCTGCACTACGCCGTGACCGGCAAGGACGACGACTGGAGATGGGCGGAGGAATGGTTGCCCCACGCCGCCTGGTATCTCTACGCGGTCGCCCTTGGGGAGCAGGAAAAGTGAGGGCGGCCTGTCTCTCCGCTTCCTGCCCGGGATCGTTCCCGGTCTCGCGGAGGACGCTTGACATCCTGCGGGAAGGTGATATCCTTTTTACCCGACCCAATGAACGTGAAGGGACCCAGGGCGTGAGGGAAGCCTGCCGCAGAAGAGAACGCCCTGAGGAGCCCGAACAGGGAGGTCGAAGATGAATCATAAGCGGGTCCAAATTCTGGCCGGCCTTCTGGGTTTTCTCCTGGCGGCCGGCGGGTCAGGCTTCGGCGGCGACGTCATGTTCGGCGTGCACGGCGGCCTGACCATCCCGAATATCAGGGGGGACCAATCCAACATTTTCACGCAGGGGTTCGGATCGCGCCAGGGACCGTTTTTCGGAGTTTCCCTCGAAACCGGGCTGACATCCCATCTGTCCTTGGTCGCAGAGGTCAACTACACGTCCCAGGGCGGGCTGCGGAAGGGCCTCCAGCCCATCACGATGGACCTTCCTGGCGGTTTGCCCCTCCCTCCGGACACGATCCTTTACGCCAATTTTCGCAACGAGACCGTCCTGGACTATCTCGAAGTGCCGATCATGGCGCGGGTGACCTTTGGCCACAAGCTCCGCTTCTTCCTCAACGCCGGGCCTTACATCGGGATCCTCCTCCGGGCCAGGGCCCTCACCGAGGGCACGAGCGCCATCTATATGGATGCGGCCGGGACCATGCCGATCATCATCCCCCCCGACACAAACCCTCTGGTCGTTGACCTCGGCGCCAATACCAACGTCAAGGACAGCCTCAAGAGCGTCAACATCGGCCTGATCGGAGGGGGGGGCTTGATGTATCCACTCGGGCCAGGCGAACTCATCCTCGAAGCCCATTTCCAGCTGGGCCTGAGCACCATTCAGCAAGACGTCGCGACGAGCGGGAAAAGCCAGACGGGCGCCGTCGTGATTTCCCTCGGATATTCGTTGCCTCTCGCCAAGAAGAATTAGCTCCAGGGCCATCTCGAGCCTTCGAATGGACAAACGGGCCGGCCCTTCCGCAAGAAGGTTCATCCTGGGATGGGTCCTGACCTCCCTCATTCTGGCTCCCATCCTCGCCGCCGAGTCGCCCGCCCCGTCGAAGGAGAGTCCCGCGACGGTCCGGCGAGAAACGGCTCAGCCCTCAGGGCAGGAGGTCCGGCACCGCCCGAAGACATGGAGGGCCCTGATCGAAGAGGGCGTCCTCCTGAGCGCCTCGACGATCGATTACTGGGGGGCGTACAATAAATTCACCGTCGACTGGCAATTCACCTGGAAGACCTTCGGCCGGAAATTCTTCACCGATGAGTCGCCCATGTTGGACAGCAACGCTTTCTTTTTCAACTGGGAGCACGGCTTCTCGGGTGCCGGCTATTACAATATGGCACGGACCAACGGCCTGAATAGCAGGGTGTCCACCCTTTTTTCTTTAGGGAGTTCTTTTATATGGGAAACCTTTAGTGAGTGGCGCGAGCTGATCTCCATCAACGACATGATGTTCACCTCCTTCGGGGGACCGGCCATCGGTGAGCCCGTGTTTCAGATCAGCTCATACTTTAGCCACCGGAAAGGGATCATCAACCAGGCGGCCGCCTTTGTCTTCGATCCCTTCCTTGCCGTCAACAACTGGTTTGACCGCGGCAGCGGACCAGACTGGAACAGCGGTCCGGACGCCGGCTGGCACCGCTACAGCGTTTATGCCGGGTTGAAGGAGGACCTCGTCTCGCCGGTGGGGACCACCGCGGTGGATCACTCCGGCAGCGCCTACCGTCAGTTTAGCTTCGGGTTGGACACGGAAACGGACGCAGTTCCCGGCTACGGCCAGCCGCAAACAGGACGACAATCTCTGTCCGAGACCCTTACCAGCCGTTTTTTTCTGGATATGAGCTTCGGTTCTGTAGGCATGGAAGAATTTCAGATCCGCACATCGGCCGTCCTCTTCGGGATGAACTGGCAGTCGGTGAGCCGGGACCAGGACGGAACACTGCGCGGCAGCAATATTTCCCTGGGATATGGCACGGCCTATGAATTGTTCAAGAAGCGGGCGGTGGCTTGGTATGACGGCACCAACGAGGTTGAGAGCGGAGGTCAGGCCACGGTCGGGGACGCGCGGTTCGATCGGCCGACGCCGACCCAATTCACCGACAAACTCTGTGTGATCAGCCCGGTGGGGGCGGTGCTCGTGATCAGCCGTTTCGGGCCACGGCTCCATGTGCGCTGGACATCCGGCGTTTACGGCGATTTCGCCATGGTCAACGCCCTGGCCTACAATACGTTCACCGAGAACCACGATACGACCGGCGAAAAGACGACTCTCCTCAACTGGGGATATTATTACGCGCTGGGAATGACGACGGCGTCCGACGTGGCCGTGGACTGGCGCCAATGGCGATTCCAAGCGGCAGGGAGCTACCAGTGGTATGATTCGATCCAGGGCCTGGACCGCTATCAGTACATGGGACTGATCACGAACGATTTCAAGATAAGCGACACCCGGCTGATATGCCGCTTCAAGCTGGCCTACCGGCTGCGCGGCATGCCCGTTGAACTGGCCCTTGCGGCTGAAGGCATTGACCGCCATGGCCGGATCCTGGACGTCCGCGATCACTACTGGGAAACCAGGGCCTTCTACCAGATCGGGCTGGTCTTCTGACCCCTGCGCGGCAGGCCTCATCATCCACCGTTTGAACGGGAAGCCGCATTCGTGCTATAAGATACGGCGACAAGGAGGCCGGAATGACCACAGTTCTGAAGGTCGAAGGACTCAAGAAATCCTACGGAACGAAAGAGGCCCTCAAAGGGATCGATTTCGAGGTCCAGGAGGGGGAGATCTTCGCCCTCATCGGTCCGAACGGCGCGGGAAAGACGACGACTCTCCGGATCGTCTCGACGCTCCTCTCTCCCTCGGGCGGGAAGGTGACGTTCCTCAATCACGACCTGAAAAAGGAGCCCGAAAAGATCAGGGAGAATATCAGCTACCTGCCGGAAGAGGCCGGGGCCTACCGGAACCTCAAGGGGACGGACTATCTCAAGTTCATGGCCAACTTCTATACGGACACGCGCGAGAAGGCCGAGGAAACTGTCCGGAGGGGCGTGGGCATCGCCGACCTGGGAATCGCCCTGAACGACAAGGTCGGGACCTACAGCAAGGGCATGGTCCGCAAGCTCCTCCTGGCCCGGGCCCTGATGACGAGGCCCAAGATGGCCATCCTGGACGAGCCGACGTCGGGCCTCGACGTCATCAACTCGCTCGAGGTCCGGGAGATCATCAAGAGATTCGCCAAGGAAGGGATCTCGGTGCTGCTGTCCTCCCACAACATGCTCGAGATCGAATTCCTGTCCGACCGGGTGGCCCTCGTCGACAACGGCCGCATCCTCGACGCCGGGACGTCCCAAAGCCTCAAGGATAAATATCAGGCGCCGAACCTCGAGGTCGTCTTCAGGAGTGCCCTCAGATGAAAAAATTCACCAACCTCCTCCTCAAGGAGATCAAGGAGCTCGTCAACAAGCAGCTCATCATCTCCCTGGTCATGATGATGGCCATCTTTTATTTCGTCGGAGACCTGGCCAAGACGGAGATGAAAAAGGCCGCGGCCATGCAGAAAATCTCGGTCATGGATCTAGACCAGTCCGAGCTCTCGCGGGGACTCACGGCCAGCCTCAAGACGGCCAATTTCGAGATCGAATGGAGCCAGGGAAAAGATCCGGAGGCCGCCGTCCGGGCGGCCAAGAAAAGCGATACGTACCTCCTCATGGTCATCCCGCAAGGTTTCGGGGAGTCCGTGGCCAATCTCAAGCCGGAGCAAATTACCACCTACACGTTCCTGCGGAGCTTTTCGGTCGGCGGCATCAGGAAATCCGAGATCCTCAGGGCGGTCATCACGGCGACCAACAATTATCTTTCCAACGACATCCTCAGGAAGAAGATCCCCGACGTCCCGCCGGACATCCTCAAGAGCCCCATAAAGAGCAAAGATTACGTTATTGTCAAGGACAGGATGGCCGAAGGCTCGGCCTCGGCGATCTCGGGATTCGTCTATTCCCAGTCCATCCTCATCCCGATCATCCTCTTCATGATCATCATGTACTCCGCGCAGATGGTCATCTCGGCCGTCGCCATGGAAAAGCAGAACAAGACGCTCGAAACCCTGCTGACGGTCCCGATCCCGCGGATGTCCATCGTGACGACCAAGATGCTCGCGGCCGGCCTGGTGGGTCTCTTGTCGGCGGCCATCTACATGATCGGCATGAAGTCGTTCATGGGCGGAATGACGGGGGGGATCAGCGCGGGCGCCTCCATGAGCGGGGTGATCAAGCAACTCGGGCTGACCCTGACGGGCAAGGGTTATGTGCTGCTCGGGATCGCCCTGTTCTTCGCCATTCTCTGCGGCCTGGCAATGGCCATGATCCTCGGCGTTCTGGCCGAGGATTTCCGGAGCGCCCAGACCCTCATCCTCCCCCTCATGCTGATGATCCTCATCCCCTATCTCCTCTCCTTCTTCGCGGATGTCAACTCCCTGCCTCTGCCGGTCAAACTGCTGATCCTGGCCATCCCGTTCTCCCATCCTTTCCTGGCCACGCCGAACATCATGCTGGGCCATTATTCGGCGGTCCTCTACGGGATCCTCTATATGGCCGTCGTCTTTTTCATTCTCGTCGCCATCGCGGCCAGGATCTTTTCCACGGACCGGGTCCTGACCATGAAGCTCCGGTGGGGGAAAAAGAAGGTCGTCCTTTAAAAAGGGCGCCCGGCAGGCTTAAATCTCCTTTTCTGGCCCTGAAAATCGGGGGTTTAAGACCCTTCTGGGACCACTTTCTCTAACTATTATATTTTATTTCAATGAGTTAGTGAGGCCCGTCCCCGAAAAACGGGCCAGGCTCAGGCCCCCGGCAACATCATCCTCCGAATCACCCCTAAAGGTGATTTACTCCGGCCGCCTCACCTGCGAAAATCACCCCCTGAAGCCAATAGCCTTGGGAGAGCGCTCATGAACATGAGGAAAGAAAAGAGGATCGAGGAACGGAATACCGTCATCATCAAGTCCGCGGGTGACGGAAAGGGCCCGTACGCCAACCTCGGCGTCAACGCGTACACGTATGACCTGTCGCTCGGCGGGACGAGGCTATTCACGGAGAAGGAGTTCGCCGCCGGCACCATCATCCGGATCGTCATCGAGTTGGCCAGGACGTGCCAGACCATCCAGGTCGACGGCGAGGTCAAGTGGGTGAAGAAGAACGACGCCGACGGGGTCTACGAGGTCGGCGTGGAGTTCCTCCACAACATCTCCCAGACGATCCTGACCCTTATCCGGCACCTCTACGGCGCCGGGTCGGAGATCCCCTCCTGCGTCACCCCCCTCGGGACGCCGACGGACTGATCCCGGCCCCCCCCTACTTAAGCCATCGGTCGAGCCAGGCGAGGACCGTCTCGTGCCATTGGATGGAGTTGGCCGGCTTGAGGACCCAGTGGCTCTCGTCGGGGAAGTAGAGGAACTCGCTCGGGATGCCGCGTCTCTGCAGGGTGCTGAAGCTCGACAGGCCCTGTGCGTCCACGATCCGGAAATCCTGTCCGCCGTGGACGATGAGCATGGGCGTCTTCCAGTTCTTGACGTAGTTCACCGGGTTCTGTTTCTCATAGCTCTGCGGGTTGTCCCAGGGCGTCCCCATGTGGTCCCATTCCGGGAACCATAGCTCCTCCGTGTCGAAGTAGGCGGCCCGCTCGTCGAGGTTCCCGTCGTGGCTCACCAGGCACCTGAACCGGTCGGGCCAGTTGCCGGCGATCCAGTTGATCATGTAGCCGCCGTAGGAGGCGCCCAGGGCCCCGACTTTCTCCCCGTCCATCCAGGGATACTTCTTCAGGGCCGCGGCCAGGCCTTTCTTCAGGTCCTCGAGCGGCTTCCCGCCCCAGTCGCCGCGGATCGAGTCGCAGAACGCCTGGCCGTAGCCGGTCGAGCCGTGGAAATCGACCATGACGACCGCGTATCCCGCCCCGGCGTAGGCCTGGGGGTTCCAGCGGTAGTGGAAGTCGTTCCCAAACGACCCCTGCGGCCCGCCGTGGATCAGGAACGCCACGGGGTATTTCCTGGCCGGGTCGAAGTCCGCGGGCTTGCCGATGTAGGCGTAGACGGTCTCATTGTTCCAGCCCGCGAAGGTGAACTGTTCGAAGTCGCCCAGGCGGACGGCGGCCACCTTCTCGGCGTTGATCCGGGTGACGGCCCGCTCGTCGGTCCCGTCGCTCCTCACGGAATAGATCTCCGTCGGCAACTTCAGGGTGTTCCTCTCGAAGATGATCCTGTCCCCCGCGGGCCCGAATCCGGCCAAGGTCCCTTGTCCGACGATTGTCACGACCTTTCCCGACCCGACATCTATGGCGAAGAGCGAGACCTGGCCTTTGTTGGGCGCCGCGGCCAGGATCTTCTTTCCGTCCGATGACCAGCCCAGGGCCGAAACCGAGAAATCCCAGGTTTCCGTCAGGACGCGCTCCTGTCCCTGGCCGTCGGGCCACGGCCTGAGGATGATCCGGGAGCGGTCGGCTTCATAGCCGGGCCGGGCCATGGCCAGGTAGGCCAGCGTTTTCCCGTCGGGGGAGAAGGCCGGGGTCGTGTCCGAGGCTTTGTTGGCCGCGGTCAGGAGCCGCGGCGGCTTCGAGCCGTCGACCGGCACCGCGTAGAGGTTGGTGTCGGTCGACCAGGCCTCCCCGCGTCCCGCGTCGCGGGCCGTGAAGACGAGCTCCTTTCCGTCGGGGGCGAAAGCGATCTCCTCGGGCCCGCCGAAGGGCTTGGACGGCGTGTCGGCGTCCATGGCCGGCATCAGGTCCTTCGCCTCGCCGCCGGCCTCGGGAACGACAAAGAGGTGCGAGCGCCGGCCGTCGCTCCAGGTGTCCCAGTGCCGGACGAAGAGCTTGTCGTAGAGACGGCCCGTGGCCTTCTGCTTCCGGATCCCCTCGAGCTTCTTGGCCGTCGCTTCGGCGCTCTGCCCGGGGAAGACCTCCATCGTCACGGCAAGCGTCTGGCCGTCCGGCGAGACCACGAGCGCTCCCGCGTCGAGCGGGAGATCGGTGACCTGCTGGGCCTCTCCCCCGTCGACCCTGATGCGCCAGACCTGGGCGGAGCCGGAGCGCGCGGAGAGGAAGAAGACGCACTTGCCGCAGGCCGACCAGCGGGCGTTGAAGTCGGCCGCCGGGTGAGACGTCAGGCGTCGGAGGTTCTGGCCGTCCGTGCCGACGATCCAGATGTCGGTCCGGCCACGGTTCGCCTCGAGGTCGGTCGTCCGGACGTTGAAGACGACCCATTTTCCGTCGGGCGAGACCTGGGAGTCCGAGATCCGGTCCATGGCCAGCATGTCATGGACCGAGAAAAGGTGGGTCCTCGACTCCTGGGGTCCGGAAGAAGAAGCCGGGTCCGTGCCCGCGGCGGGGGCCGGGCCGGCCGGGGAGAGGGCGGCCGAGGTCAGAAGGAAGATCGCGGCAAGGGCCAGGGCGTTGCGACGCATGATGTCACCTCCAATGAGATCTCTATCGAACGGGGCCCGGCCTATCGGGCCGGGGCCATGATCGGACCGAGTCTTTTCGCCGCCGTCCTGAGGGCCGGGATCTTCATCGCCTGGCCCGGCTTGATGCCGTGCCAGACCGTGGCGAGGTGCCCCAGCATCCGGCCGGACCTGATGGTCAGCGAATAGGCGACCAGGCTCCTGACGGCCTTGGTGTCCCGGAAACTCGTGGGCAGGACCCGGAAGCCCTTCTCCAGGAACATGGGGATGGAGGGGAACCCGTAGGTCCTCATGTTCTCGTATGTCCGCTCGTAATGCCAGTCGCAGATGATGATGTCCCTGGGGACGAGGTCGACGGCCGGATAGGTCGCGTTCTTGGAGGCCTCCCACATGCCGTAGCCGGTCTCGGTGCCGTCGATGAAGCGGTCTCCCCACATCATCATCTCCTTGCCCCTCGTCTTGACGATGTGCGTGTAGGCGTCGTTGACGGCCTTGGCGAAGAGCTGGGCCGGTGACTTGCCGCGGCATCGCGGGCAGGCGTCGTCGCCGATGACGAAGACCTCATCCATCCCGACGTGCAGGGCGTCGGCCTCGAAGATGTCGATGAGCTCGTCGTAAAGGTCGAAGATGATGGCGTTAAGGTCCGGGTGCAGGGGGCACCAGCTCCGGCAGTAAAAGTCGTTGCCCTCCTCGTCCCGGCCCTTGTTCCCCGGGTACTTGCCTGGGGACTCGTCGAATTGCGGGTACTTGACGAGCAGGGGCGAGGTTTTCGCGCCCCAGGACTGGTGACCGAGGCTCTGGAACTCCGGGACTAGCCGGATCCTGTATTGCCGGCAGAGGCCGACGATCCTCTTGACCGTTTCCTTCGAGATCGGATCCTCCGCCCGGAGCTCCGGATGGGACACGTACTGGTAATTGTAATCCACCTCGGCAATGATGAGGTTGACCCCCAGGCCGGCGAGGGCGGGGATCTCGGAGAGGAGACCCTCCGCGTCGGCCTTGCTCTCGACCATGACATGGAAGCCGAGCCAGAGCGGCCGCCGGGCCGCGGGCACCGTCACGGGGGCCGGGGCGCAGGACGCGCCGATCAGGACCGTGGCCAGAGAAAGGTGCAGAAAGGCGGACGCGGGGAATAATGACTTTTTCACAGGGACCTTCGTTCGCAGGATTGCGGATCAAAAGCGGCCATGGGCGCAGCCCCAGATTATTCCCGAAACGGTCGTTTTAATCAATAGGCCGCCCGCGGGGACGTCCGGGTCAATTGGAGGACGTGTGGTCGTGGACGATCCGCCAGCCCTCCTTCGTCCGCCTGAAGATCAGGGTGAAAACGCCTTCCTTCGACATTCCGCCGAAGTCGAGCTTGAATCGGCCGAGGACATAGACGGCATCGCGGGACAGGATATGGATGGAGAGGTCGGTGAAATCGAGCTTCCCCATTTTATCGGGCGGGTAGTTTTTCTTGTAGCGCTCAAGGACGTCGCTCCAGCCGTGGGTCCGGCTTCCGCCTGACTGAAAAGTCAGGGCGTCCGACCTCCAGTATGTCGCCATGAACCCCTCGATATCGCCCCTGTTCCAGGCGGTCTTTTGAAGGTCGAGGGCGGCCCGGACCTCTTTTTCCGCCGCCGGGGAGGCCTGGCTGAACATCATCCCGGCCAGGCCGAGAACAACGAGGGTCAGGGTGCCGAGTTTTTTCATGTCTCTGGTCCTTTCATCTCACGGATCCTATTAAACTCCATCCCCTCTCTTGTGACAAGCCCGCTTTTCCCGTCTTGACAAACTGCGGCGCCGGGCGCTATGTTCGGATGAAGAGGGCCCGGCCGCGGGGCCGCCCGGGAAGGAGGAGGCATGCGAAAACCCGACCGGAAACGACAATTCCCGCTCACGGGCTGTGCCGCCCACGGCATCAGCCGGCGAAAGTTCCTCGGAGGCTGCGCGGGAGCGGCCGGCCTGATGGCTGCGCCGGCCTGGCTGAAGGCTGCGATCCCGTCCCCCGGCGCAGACGCCAGGCTCAAGGTCCGCCTCCTCTACGCCCTGCACGCCCCGGTCCAGGACAGGCCGGACTGGCCGAACATCGGGTTCGACTTCAGGCCGGTCATGGAAAATTTCACGACCGGGCTGGCCGGCCGCTTCCCGGACATCACCTTCATCCCGACAATGGCCACGGGGCCGGAACAGGCCCAGAAGATCCTCGATGAGGACAAGGCCGCGCCGGTCGATGGTTATCTCGTCTTCCAGATGAACTGCTGGAACCGGGTCGTCCAGACCATGGTCGCCTCGGGCAAGCCCGTGCTCTATGCCGATTTCACGTACGCCGGGAGCGGCGGCTTCCTCGTCTATACGGCGGCGTTCCTCCGCGAGGGGGCGCGCAACGTCGGCTTCGTCTCGTCGTCGCGGATCGATGACCTCGTCGACGCCGTCCGCTGTTTCGAACAGGCCCGCGCCGGCGGGCCGGGCTTCGATTTCGCTGCCGCGACGTCAGCGGTCCGGAAGGGCCGCATGCCCGGGCCCTGGGAACTCGCGGTCAAGGCCGACAGGCTGGAGACCCTCCCGGCCGCCGAGACCGTCCGCCGGATAAAGGTCGCGAAGCTCCTAGCCGTCCGGGATGACAAGACGGGCCCCGCGACGACCGTCATGGGCGTCCCCGTCATCCAGGTCCCTTTCACCGAAGTCAACCAGGCCTGGGCCGCCGCGGACAAGGACGAAGCCCGGGTCGTCGCCGACCGCTGGATGAAGACGGCAGCGGCGGTCGAGGGGGTGAGCCGCGAGGAGCTGGTCAACTCCGCGGCGATGTATCTAGGCATGAAGGCCGTCCTCAAAAAATACGGGGCCCACGGCATCACGGTGAACTGCCTGGGCGGCTTCTACGGCGGGCATATCCAGGCCTATCCCTGTCTCGGCTTCCATGAATTGAACAACGAGGGCCTCGTCGGCGGCTGCGAGTGCGACGTGCCTTCGGCGGCGGCCATGACCGCCCTGGGCATCATGGCCAAAGGCCGGCCGGGCTTCATCTCCGACCCCGTCCTCGACACCTCGGAACGTCATATCATCTATGCCCACTGCGTGGCTTCCAATAAGGTCTTCGGCCCGGTCGGGCCGGCCAATCCGTTCCAGATCCTCACCCATTCCGAGGACAGGAAAGGGGCTTCGGTCCGGTCGATCCTGCCGTCGGGCTACATGACGACGACCGTCGAGCTCTCCGAGGACCGCAAGGAGATCCTCTTCCACCGGGCCAAGGCCGTCGGCAACGACCCCAACGACCGGGCCTGCCGGACGAAGCTCGTCGCGGAGCCGGTCGGCGACTTCGAGAAGCTCTTCACGATGTGGGACAAGTGGGGCTGGCACCGGGTCACGTTCTACGGCGACCTCAAGGACCCGGTCTGCGCCCTGGCCGAGGCGATCGGCTGGAAGGTCGTGGCAGAGGCCTGATCCCGGCTACTTGCCGCGGCGCAGCGCATCGCATGACGCGATGAGCTCGGTCAATTGCTTTTCCTTGAGCCCGGCCAGGTGCTTTCCATCGAGCCGGCGGGCGACCCTCCCTTCTTTGAGGAAGAGGACCGTGGGGTAGACTTCGATGCCGTGCTCCTCGAACAGATCTTCGTTGCCCTCGAGGACGATGCGGACGAATTCCTTCTCCCGGCCGTTCGCATGTTTTTCGAAGACCGGAAGGAACGCCTGGGAGAACGGGCACCAGGCCGCGTAAAAAAGGACGAAAGCGCCGTCCCCGGATTTCGAGATCTCCCGGATCTCCTGGGGATTGCAGAGCTTGCTCATGTCTCTCACTTTCGATAAGACGGAACTTGGAGAGGCATTATAGGCCTCCGGGTCGGGCCGGTCAAGGATCCGGAGAGGGCGGTCTATTTGCCGTGCCTGAAAAGGGCCCGGAATTCGGGAAGGTTCCGGATGGACTGGAACTCTGGCAGGATGACGGGAAAGAAAGGGTCCGAGAATCCTGTCTCGAGCGATCTTTTAATGCTCTCGATGGCCTGCGTCGGACGGCCTATCAAAGCATAGACCTCGGCCAGGTCCATCAGGAAGTTGGGGCCCTTGGTGCCAGCCTTCAGGGCTTTTTGGATATAAGCCTCGGCCCCGCCCGTCTGCCCAGCGGCAGCCTCGAGCGCCGCAAACGCTAGCCACTCGTCGGCTTCCGTCGGCCGCCCTCGGACTTTCTTCGCCAACGCGGCGCGCGCCGCCGCGACGGTCGTGCGGGCCTCTTCGATCCGGCCCGATGCCCGCAAGGCCATGGCCAGGGCGACGTAATCCCATTCTAAATTCCCGGTCGTTTTTCCTTGCTCGACGAGGTCGAGCGTCCGCCGATAATAAGGGACGGCCTCCGCGGCCTTTCCCGAGGCGAAAAGGACATGGGCCAGGTTGGGAAGAGCATAGGGATGATCGGGCTCGATCTCCAGGGTCTTCCGGAGCTCCTTCTCGGCTTCGCCGTATTTCTCCTGGACCGCCAGGCTGTAGGCGAGAAAGCTGTGGGGATTGGCCAAGGCGGGAGCCAGCTCGACCAGGCGGCGGGCTGCCGATTCCCCGGCCTGAGCGTCCTTCCTGAGGTCCATGTGGAGGAACCACATGTTCTGCAAGGGAATGGCGCTCTTCGGGGCCCGCTTGACCGCCTCTTCGTACATGGCCGCAGCCTCGTCGAAGCGGCCGAGAGCCTGGAGGATCCGGCCCGAATTGTTGTATGGGGACATGAGGTCCGGGAAGAGTCCCATCAGCGTCCGGTATTCCTCGAGGGCGCCTGGGAGGTCGCCGGCCACGAACTGCCGGTTTACGGCCTTCATCGGCAGGACGTCCCGCTGCGGCAGGCCCAGGCTTTGGGCGTCCTGGAGGGCCTGGCGCAGCATCTCCTTCCCTTTCTCCTGCTGTCCCAGGAATTGGATCAGGACGAGCCCGAGCGAGCTCCGGGCGGTGGCGAACTTGGGGTCCTTCTCCAGGGCCAGCTCGTATAAGGCCGCCGCCTCTTTGAACTTGGCGTCGTTCCGCTTGGCCTGGGCCATGGAAAAATAGTCCAGCGCCTCCCAGGAGGAGGTCGTCACGGTCGCGATGGAGACGTCGGCCTTTTCGATGCTGCCCAGCGATTCGCCCAACCGGGACCGGAGCGCTTTGGTCAATTTGTCGATGCCCTTGAGAAGGACATCTTCCCGGCCGCGGGCAGTAACCCGGATCCGGTCCACGTGCCGTCGTTTCAGCGGGTCGATCAGGATCGCCTCGAGCTCGTAGGCCTCGCCGACGGCCATGATGCGCGGCAGGATGAAAGCCCTGACCCCGGCGAAACGGCAGACCTCGTAGCCGAGGTTCTCGTCGACTCGGGCCGACGGGTCTATTCTCATCAGGCGGAGGGTATCGCTGATCTGGGGCTTGTCGAAGATCACGGCGTAAGCGGATTGTTGGAGGTCGGCCTCGATGGCCGTCCGGAGGGCCAGATCGAAGACTTTGTCTCCGGTGAGGTTGTCGGCGTCGGCCACCATCAGCCTGTCGCGGCTCTCGAAGGCCAGGCTAGGCCGGTTGAGCAGCCAGACGGCGGCCGCCACAAGAGCGACAAGCGAAAGGAACCCGGCCGCGATCAGCAGCGGCCGGGGGGACCGTCGGAATGTCAGCCGGCTCGCGGTCGCGAATTCGCCGGCGCTCATCCGGACTTTGACCTCGCGGAGCGCATCGGCCATCTCCCGGGCGGAAGGAAACCTTTTGGCCGGGTCTTTGGCCAGGGACCTGTCGATGATCGACGCGAACTCCGCCGGATAGCCGGACCGAAGATTTCTCCCCGGGCGCGGCGGCTCGTGGAGGATCGCGTGGAAGACGGCCTGATCTTTGTCCCCTCCAAAAGGGAGCTCCCCGGTCGCCATTTCATAGAGGACGACGCCGAGGGACCAGACGTCCGTCCGGCAGTCCACGTTGTCGCCCCGGGCCTGTTCGGGCGACATGTAGGCGACCGTTCCCATCGTCGTCCCCGGCAGGGTCAGGCGCGCCTCGCCGCCCAGCTTGGCCAGGCCGAAATCAAGGATCTTGGCGGAGCCGTCGCCGGTGATCATGATGTTCCCGGGCTTGATGTCGCGGTGGGCGATGCCCTGTTCATGGGCCTTGGCCAGCCCATCGGCCACTTCGAGGGCGATCCCTATGGCTTCTGGCGGTTCAATTGGCCCCCGCCTCATCTTCTCTTTGAGGCTCTCCCCCTTGTAGCAGGCCATGGCGATGTATATCCCGCCGGCCTCGGCCTCGTCGATCTCGTAGATGGTGCAGATATTGGGATGGTCGAGGCCCGAAGCCGCCTGGGCTTCGTGGACGAAGCGCTCGCGGGCCTCCGGGTCCGAGGTCAGCCCGGGCGGCAGGAACTTGAGGGCGACGGTGCGCTTGAGCCTGAGATCCTCGGCCTCAAAGACGACCCCCATGCCGCCCCGGCCGAGCTCCCGCGTGATGCGATACTTGCCGGCGAGCGTTTGCCCGGGGATGATCTTGGTCGCTTCGACCTTGAGAGTCCTGGTCGGATTCCCTTCCATGAATCCCTCCTGGCTGCCCGAGCAGAGGATAACAACTTGCCGGCCGGGAGTCAAATCCGGCTTTCGCCTCCCGGCCTCGATCAGTATAATAGGTCCGGTTTCTTCGAGCTGACTTCCGGACGGAGGAGGGACGCGATGCGCCGAGAGATCGAATGGCTTTCCGCATGTCTGATCTGGGCCTTGGGCTTCCTTCTCGCTTTCCCGGCGCAGGGCCGGGGCGAGAGCCTCGACCGGTTCAAGGGCCCGGCCGCGGTCGCGCCCCCGGCCCCGGGGATCATGACGCCCGGCCAGTTCAACGGCTACACGAACTACTGGCACGACATCTATTATCAGTGGTCGCAGTACGGCAGCCTCTATCTCATCAGCCAGCCCGACGTGGCGAAGTCCATCGCCCAGAACAAGGTCGATATCGCCGAGGAGCTCGGGATCCCCGGTCTCTTCCTGGCCGAGGGATTTCTCGACGCCTGGCTCAAGGCCCCCGCCCGGGAATTCGAGGACCCGGACACGGCCGGGCTCGAAAAGGCCCTGGATAGCGGGGACGCCTTCGTCTGGACGAAGCCCTCGAGCGCCACCGGCAGGAAGCTCCTGACCTTGCTTCCCGACGCGGCCCCCTCGGGAGAAAAGCTCGGCAGCCACCAGCGGAACGGCCGGGACTATCACGAGGTCCGCGCGTTTCTCCTCACGAACGGCGACCGGCAGATCTTCGTGGTCCTCACGGACGATGCCGAATGTCGCCGCCGCTTCCGGGAGCTCCTGGGGAACCTCCGCGACGTCCTCGGCAGGTATGGCCTCCACCGCGGCTGGTTCGGCACGGGAACGCTCCTCCACAGCGTCACCTGTTTCCCCGGCCACCCCCTCGAGGTCATCGGGAAAGGCCTCGGCCAGGGCAACGACTGGTTCACGTTCAGCGGCTACATGGACTACCTGATGCAGAACGAGCTCACCGCTTGGCTCGCCAAAGTGGGGCTTGACGTCGTCACGGACGTAGGCACCGGCAAGGCCACTCACAGCCTGGGGACCATCGCCTACGGCCTCCAAAGCTGGGACGGGCTCAAGATCCAGGACACGCCCACGGAGGAGGAGTGGATCAAGTTCGTCAAGGACCGCCGCGGCTTCATCTTCCGGCCCGTGGACGCATCGGAGTGCGACAAGTTCAAGTACGACGGCCAGATCGCCATCGACGGGAACAAGAAACAGATCGACGGGGAGGACGTCCCTTTCATCCTCCAGACGGGCATGGTCGGCGAGGAAGCCCCGGCCTGCATGGTCCTTTTCACCCCGAAGGGCGGCCGCCTGACCCGGGACGGGATGTGGGAGGCGATCATGTCGCGGCGGGCCGTCGGTGTCCTGCCCCAGGGAAAGATGATGGGGCCGGCCCTTCTCCGCAACGCCCTGCAGATGCTCCTCCTCGACCGGGTCTTCCTCGAGAACCACTTCGGCGACCGGGTCCGGCTCGAAGCTGTCGTGGAGGGACGTGAGCTCGTCGTCCGGGCGGCGAACCTGGGCGCGGCTGCCGTCGAGGGACAGCTCGAGGTCCGGCCGGCGCCGGAACTCCGTGTCCATGGCGGGCTCGTCGACGCCGCCCTGCCGCCGGGATCGGAGCGGACGTTCCGGTTCGGGATCGAGCCCACCCTGGCGGCCATGGCCAAGGCCAACCCCATCCTCGTCGAGCTGCGCTGGAAAGCGGGCCGGAAAAGGGCCCTGACCCTTCTCGACCTTCCCCCCGCGATCTCCGTGCACAGGCTCCTTTACGGGCTAGAGCCGGAGGTCGTCTATCCCGTCTCCATCCACAACTTCACGAGCGGGACCGGATACCCGATCTCGGTCAAGGTCTATCCGGAGGGCAGCTCCGGCCATCCCGTTTTCGAGGCCCGGCGGACCGGCCAGGCCCGGCCGGGCGAACACGAGACCCTGACTTTCCGCCTGCCCCTCAAGCCGGGGTCTTATTCGGTCAGGGTCACGTCCCTCGGCGCGGAGGGCGTGACTCAGCTCGGCGTCGGCCCGGCATCGGGAAAGGCGGCGGTCACGGAAGTCGACCTCAACGGCGACGGGATCAACGAATACCGTCTCGAGAACTCCAAGGTCCGGGTCACCCTGCTCCGCACCGGCGCCCGCATCATCGAGTATATCGTCAAGGAAAAGAACGACAACATCTTCTTCAAGCTCTGGCCCCAGAAAGAGGACACGGACAGGCGGCCTTTTCGCGAGCGTGGCTTCTACCCGTACGGGGGATTCGAGGATTTCCTCGGCCAGGCGTCCATCGAAACTCATAGGATCTACGACGCGGAGGTCGTCCACGGGGAGGGGCCGTTCGTCCAGGTGAGGATGGAGGCCGATTATTACGGCAATCGCTTGGAGAAGACGTTCACCCTGTTCGGCGATTCGCCGCTCGTCGAGGTCCGCTTCGCCCTGGAGTTCCGCAACCCCGAGCTCCACATGATCGGTCCCCAGCCCATCCTCGAGCTAGGGAAACGGCACTGGACGGAAGACGTTTTCGTCGTCCCGTCCGTGACCGGTCGCCGCGAGGTCCGGATGCGGCCCGAAGAGTATTTCGGCGAGGTCTTCTTCCTCAAGGAGGGCTGGAACGCCGGCCGGGACACGGTCGAAGACGTGTCGTTCGTCGGCGCCTTCCCGGTGAGCGAGCCCGAATTCCTCCACGTGTGGATGAACCACCCCTCCAACGGGGAATCCCATCACTACTACGCCGAGCTCCAGCCCTGGGTCCCCATCTTTCAAAAGACGGTCCGTTATTTTTCCTATTACCTGTGGGGAGACGCCGGCGCCTGGGAAAAAGGGCTCGAAGAGCTCCGCAAGCGGAACCTGATCACAACGAGGTAAACCGGGCCCGGGCCAAGGTCGCGGCAGCGGACGGAACGGGAACTGCGTCCCCTAGGCGGCGCTGTTGACCCTGGGGAGTTCCTATGGTATTCAATAAGAAAAAGTTGGGGCCATGATCGCACAGAACAGTCCCATGATCGGCCGGACCCTCAAGCACTACAAGATCGAGACCCTCATCGGCCAGGGCGGGATGGGGGTCGTCTATAAGGCGATTGACCTCCGCCTCCAGCGCCCCGTCGCCCTGAAAATGCTGACCCCCAGCGTTGTCTCCAACCCGGACCGGCGGACAAGGTTCCTCCGGGAGGCCCAAGCCGCGGCCATCCTCACCCACCCGGCCATCGCCCAGGTCTACGACATCGATGAGGCCGATGGCGGGATCTTCATCGCCATGGAATACATCGACGGCAAGACCGTCAGCCGCCTGATCACCGACGGAGAGCTCGACCTCCTGGGGTCGGTCGAGATCGCCCACCAGATCGCCGAAGGGCTGGCCAAGGCCCACGAGGCGGGGATCATCCACCGGGACATCAAGTCCGACAACATCATGGTGACCCGGGACGGCCACGCCAAGCTCCTCGATTTCGGCCTGGCCAAGCTGCTCGAGCCGGGCCCGGACGAGCCTGGCACCGCCGGGGGTGTCAGCCGGACGCTAACCAAGGCCCACGGCCAGACCATGCCCGGCGCCGTCATGGGCACGATCAGCTACATGAGCCCGGAGCAGGCCCGCGGCCAGGAGCTCGACGCGAGGAGCGACATCTTTTCCCTCGGCATCGTCTTTTACGAGATGGTGACGGGCGAGCTGCCGTTCAAAGGCGACACGCCGATCGACACCATGCACGCCATCGCTTACGAGGAGGCCCGGCCGGTGACGGTCATCCGGCGGAACCTCTCGCCTCAGGTCCACCGGATCGTCTTCCGCTGCCTCCGGAAGAGGCCCGAAGACCGTTACCCCGAGGCCCGGGCCCTGGCGGCCGACCTCAAGCAGCTCGAGCAGGACCTCGAGACGGGGACGCGCCGCTCCCTGCCGGCCGGCGAGCGCTTCCTGAACTGGGCGGCGCGGCTCAAGGCGTCCATCCCCTACGGGAACAAGGGGATCGTGATCATGGTCGTGGCCCTCGTCGTGACGGCGGCCCTCCTCGTCGCCCGGATCAACTGGGGGTCCCTCATCGGGCCCGCCATCTTCGCCCTCCTGATCTACCGGTTTGCCCGGAACAGAAAGAGGCAGATGCTCGGAAAATTCGCCAAGAAGATGGCCGAGTTACCGTCCGTCCAGGCGGTCATCGTCCGCGAAGACAAGGTGATCGTCGTCGTGGACAGGCCCCAGGCGAGCCTCTTCCTGCGGGTCACGAGCCTCATCGAGGGGATCAACAAACGGCTCTACTTCGGCAAGCACGTCGAGGCCGAGGTCAGGAGCGAACTCCCCGAGGAGGAATTCCAGGGACTCCTCCGCCAGACGGGAGTCCTTTACGTCAGGGAGGAGGTTCCGGCCGCCCCGTCCGCCGCCAGGAAATAAAAAGGGACCGCCGAGGCGGTCCCCACCTTCAGATCCTTTCCCTACTTCGTGATCGAGATCGAGCCGTTGGTCGTGCGCAGGGAGATCTCCGGCCCCCCCTGACCAATCTGGGCCTCGATCAGCCGCCGGGACTGACGGAGGTTTTTCAGGGTCACCGGGAAATCCACGGAGATATGGCCGTTCGTGGTTTCAGCCCGGAGGAGGGCGTTGACCTGGTCGGGGGCTTCGATGGCCAGGGTGATCGAGCCGTTGGTCGTCTCCGCCCGGATCCCGTCCTTGAAGGTCAGTCGCTCGAGGCGGATGCCGCCGTTGGTGGTCTCGGCCGTGAGCTTCCCTTCCTGACGAATGACCTTGATCCCGCCGTTCGTCGTCTCGACATCCAGCGTCCCTTTGATGCCGTCCGCGGTCACCGAACCGTTGACCGTCTCGAGCTCGGCCGAGCCGAACGTGCCCGTCGCCTCGACGTCGCCGTTGACGGTCTCGACTTTCCGCAGGTTGACGCCCTCGGGGACCTTGATATCGAAGTTGACCTCGACGTGGAAATTGTGCCTGAACTTGGGCCAGATCGCCTTGACCGACACCTTCCCGGCCGATTCGTCGACCCGGATCTCCACATCCTTGAGGTCCTTCTCGCTGTCCCGGGCCACCTTCACGGCCTTGATCTCGACCTTGCTGTCTTTCCAAGTGCCGACCGTCACCCGGCCGTTGATGTTGTCCAGGGCAAAGGTTTCGCCGGCCTTGAGGGCCAGGGTCTTGGAGAAATCCTCCCGGTACTCGGCCGCCGCCAGGGTGAACAGGCCGGCGAAAAGAAGGGCCAAGGCCAGGATGGTCAGGATGACCAGCGTTTTGATTTTTAGCATGAAAACCTCCTCGAAGTTCGACCTTCAAATACAAAGACGGAGACCGCCGGAAAAAGGTTGCCCGGGAAAAGCGGATGCCCGGGCTTACGATGAGGGCCTGGGACCCGGGTCGATGACCTTTAAAAGCCCGAGAGGAGGCCCATGAGCTTCTTGGCGCCCCGGACGGTGTCCTGGGCGATGGCCCTGGCCCGCAGGGCCCCTGCCCTCAGGGCCTCCCGGACGGCCTCGGGATCCCTCTCGAGCGCCTGACGCCTCTCCCGGATCGGGTCCAGGACTTTCCGCAGGTTGTTGAAGAAGATCTTCTTGCAGTCGAGGCAGCCGATCCCGGCGGTGGTGCAGCCCTTGACGATCTCGCGGATCTCCCCTTCGGGGGTCACGAGCTTGTGATAGGAAAAAATGTTGCACCGGTCGGGGTTCCCCGGGTCGCTGCGGCGCTTGCGGGCTTCGTCGGTCTTGGCCGGCCGGAGCTTCTCCCAGATCACATCCGGCTCCTCGGCGACGCCGATGGTGTTCTCGAGCGACTTGCTCATCTTCGTCCCACCGTCGATCCCCATGACCCGGGCCCCGCGGCCGATCAGGGTCTGCGGCTCCGGGAAGTAATCGCCGAAGCGGTTGTTGAAGCGGCGGGCGACCTCCCGGGCGAACTCGAGGTGCTGGGCCTGGTCCTCGCCGACCGGGACGGCGTCGGCCTTGTAGATGAGGATGTCGGCGGCCTGGAGGATGGGGTAGTTGAGAAGGCCGGCCGTGACGTTCTCCCGCTCCCGTTCGGATTTCTCCTTGAACTGGGTCATCCGGCCGAGCTCGCCCATGGGCGTCACGCAGTTGAGCAGCCAGCACAACTCGGTGTGCTCGGGGACGTGGCTCTGGACGAAGATCGTGCAGCGGGCCGGGTCGAGGCCGGCGGCGATATTATCGAGGGCGGCCTCCCAGATCCTTTTTTGCATGAGGGCGGGGTCGAAGCTCACCGTGATGGCATGGTAATCGACGATGCCGAAGAAGCATTCGTAGTCCTTCATCAGGCGGACCCAGTTCTCGATGGCCCCGAAGTAGTTGCCGATGTGGATCGTCCCGCTCGGCTGGATGCCGCTGAAGATGCGTTTTCGGTTGCTCATGGCCGGACCTCGATTCATTTCAGGACAGTATTGTATAGGCCTTCGGAAGGGCAATCAAGACCGGCGGCTATTTCTTTTCGAACTGGAGGAATTCGATCGGAGCGCCGTTCTCGACAATAAAGGCGACCGTCACCCCAGGGGACGGGCTGTTCGGGGGGATGATCACGTCCTTCCCGGCGACCTCGGCGGCCAGGTCATCCACCTCGAAGGCGACATGGGGGATTTTCTGGACGATGCCCGGCAGCGGGCAGTCCGGCCCGTAGCGCATCCACTCGATGCCATAGAGGCTTATCTCGTAGCCGGAGTGATAGACCTTGAACTCCGGCAGATAGGCCTCTCCTTCTCTGGGAAGATCCGTCGGGATGCCGAGATGGTGGTATCTTCTCATGGGGAATCCTCACGCCGGGGATGACTCGAGGAGAGCCAGGAACTCGGCCAGGACCATGGCCGTGGCCCCCCAGATCTTGTGGCCCTGGAAGACGTAAAAAGGGACATTCGCTGTCCTGTCGCCGATCGTCCAGGTCCCCCGGCTGCGATTCGTTGGGTCGGCCAGATGGCTGACCGGGACTTCAATGACCTCGGCCACTTCATCGGGCTGGGGCCTGAAGAGCGGCTCGCCGGGAAGAAAGGTCACGGTCGGATAAACGCAATAGTTGCTCGGCGCGATGTAGAGCGGGGTCAGCCGGCCTAGGGTCCGCGCCGCCTCCAGGTCAACGCCCAGCTCTTCCTTGGTTTCGCGAAGGGCCGTGGCTTCAAGGGACTCCCCCGGATGCTGCTCCCCGCCCGGAAAGGAGATCTGACCGCGATGGTGGAGGAGCCGTTCCGTCCTCCGGGTCAGGAGGAGGTGCAGCCGTCCGCCTTTTTCGTAGAGGAGAAGGAGGACGCCCGCCTTGAGACAGGATCCCTCGACCTCGAAATAGGCCTTGTGGCCCTGCGGGCGGGGGTCCGGCGCCATCCGGAGCTGGGCTGGGATGCCGGGGAGGGGGGCCCGAAGACCTTTTTCGATCGTGTCAAGAAAAATGCGGTCCTGCATGTTGAGGGCCTCGAGCCCAGCCGCTCCATTATACCAAAACGGGGGCTCTCATGGAGGCGTCCCAGACCGGTCCGAGCGTCATAAAAGATGTGACGCCGGCGACCGGCGGATCTCCGGGAAAAATATACATCTTTGCGGAATGCGCCCCGTCCGTTCGACTAAACCATCGGCGGGCTTCGAGGCCTGCCGAGGATCAGGTCCTGATGGATGAGTCGCGAGCCCCAGTCCGCCCGGAACCCGGGCGCCACCACCTGGTCCGTGAACCTGAGGCTTTCGACAGGGAGATCCGCTATTTCGTCCCCTGCCAGGCCAGCATCTTGGAATCGCTCCTCGAATCCATGCTCCTCATGGGAGAGGACTACTCAAGCGTGCTCGAATTGGGCTGCCGGACCGGCATCCTCAGCGCCCGGATCCTCGAGGAGAAGCCCTACGTGAGGCTGACCTCGGTGGACCCGGAGCCGTCCATGATCCAGGCCTCCAGGGAACGGCTCGGCCGCTCGGCAGAATGGGTGGAGCTCGAGTGCCGGAGCATCATCCGATACGCGCGGGCGACGGCGTTCGACTACGTCCTTTCCAACCTGGCCCTCCACTTCCTGGCCTCCTCCGAAGAAAAAGAATCCGTCTGCCGGAACGTCTTCTGGTCCCTCAAGCCGGGCGGCATCTTCGCTTTCTCGGTCATGTTGGACGTCGCTCCGGCCGGGGACGGGATCTGGAAGCAATGGGAGCGGGATGTCATGGGCATGGGTGCCGGGCGGAAGGACATCCAGGAATGGCACCTGCGCAACCGCCCGGCCTACTCCCTCGTTCCGCCGCAAGCGTGGCTGGGATGGCTGCGCGCCGCCGGCTTCGTCCATTGCGAGCTCGTCTGGAGCGAAACGATCTTCGGGACGTTCTGGGCGAAGAAGCCCGCCGAACGGGTCCCGGGGTTGGCCCCGGCTCTGACCTGAATTCTGCCCGTCAGGAAGAACAGAGGAGGGGTGCCCCCGCGGCACCCCTCGCTCCGGAACAAAAAGAAGGAGGGTTATGGAAGGGTATCGGGGAATGGACCCTTTTATCGAACTCTCGCATCATGCCCATGCTAACTGCATATTTTATGCCACTCGCGAGCCTCTGATGCAGCCGGGAAGCCGCCCCTCCGGAGGCAAGATTCCTTTCAACCTGTAAATTTCATTTACACCGGCGGGCCCGGAGCGGTCAGACGTCCGTATCCAGTCCGTAATCCTTAATCTTCTTGTCCAAGGTGGGACGGCTGATCTCGAGGATCTGGCTGGCCCTGGTCTTGCTGCCTTTGACCGCGCTGAGGACGTGCCGGATGTAGCCCTTTTCGACCTGGTCGAGGGAGACGAGCTTGTCCGGAAAAGGACTTTTCTCGTCGTGATCGACCGGCAGGTTCTCCTTGAGGACGATGTCCCCCTTGGCCAGGATGACGGCCCGGGTCAGGGCATTCTCGAGCTCCCGGACGTTGCCCCTCCAGGGAAGGTCCGTGAGGAGCTTCATGACGTCGGGCGGGACCTTTCGGACGTTCCGCCGGAGGTCGCGGTTGATCTTCTCGAGAAGGTAGGCCGTGAGGTCCGGGATGTCCTCGCGCCTTTCCCGGAGCGCCGGCAGCATGATCTCGACGACCTTGAGCCGGTAATAAAGGTCCTCCCGGAACCGGCCTTTCTCGATCAGGGCCCTGAGGTTCTGGTTGGTGGCCGCGATGATCCGCGCCTCGGTCTTGAGGACTTTCTCGCCGCCGACCTTCATGAAGTCCCTGGTCTCGATGACCCGGAGGAGCTTGGATTGCAGGTTGGGGGAAACGTCGCCGACCTCGTCCAAGAAGAGGGTCCCCTTCCCGGCGATCTCGAACTTGCCCTTCGTTTCGCAGACGGCGTCGGTGAACGCGCCCTTGACGTGGCCGAAGAGCTCGCTCTCGAGGAGCGTGTCGGAGATGGCGGAGCAGTTGATGACGATGAAAGGCTCGTCCCGGTAGGGGCTGTTGTAATGGATGGCCTTGGCGACGAGCTCCTTGCCCGTCCCGCTCTCTCCCTGGATGAGGATGTTGGCCCGGGTGTTGGCCACCGAGCCGATCATCTTGAAAACGCCCCTCATCTGAGAGGAGTGGCCGACGATGTTGTCGATCGTGTACTCCTTTTGCTTCTCCTCGACGAGGTAGCTGACCTTCTCCTCCAGGGCCCGAACCTGCAGGGCCTTTTCGATGGTCAGGCCGAGCTCGGCGGTGTTCAGGGGCTTGACGAGGTACTCGTAGGCGCCGAGCTTGACGGCTTCGACGGTCGTTTTCATGTCGTCGAAGGCCGTCATGACGAGGATGATGGCCCGCCTGTTCCTCTCCTTGATCCTTCGCAGGACCTCCAGCCCGTCGATGTCCGGCAGCCGGATGTCCAGGAGGACGAGGTCGGGATTGCTCTCGGCGTAGGCCCGGACCCCGGCCTCGCCGTTCTCGGCGACGATGATCTCGAAGCCTCCTTTGGCAAGTTGGGACGTCAGGGTCCTGCGAACCAGGGCGTCGTCCTCGATGATCAGGATGGATTTCATGTCCCCTCCTCGCACGGGATGAGAATGACGAACGAGGTTCCCCGGCCCCGCTTCCGGACAAGCTTAATGCTCCCGTTGTGCTGCTCGACGATCTTCCGGGCGTTGGCGAGCCCCAGCCCGAACCCCGAGGGCTTGGTCGTGAAGAAGGGCTCGAAGATGTTGTCCCGGTCCTTCTCGGGAATGCCCGGGCCGTCGTCCGAGATCCGGACCCGGATCCTTTTTTGTCCGCCCAAGGCCACCATGTCCGTCGAAACGGAGATCCGGCCGCCCGTTTCGAGGGCCTCCTCAGAGTTTCGCAGGATGTTGAGGAAGACCTGCCTCATCTTGTCGCCGTCCACCAGAACCGGGGGCAGGCCGGCCGCGTAATTCCTTTCGACGCTGATCTCCTTCTGGCCCAGCGTGTCCTTGAGCATTTTGAAGGACTCCTCGAGGACCTGCTCCAACGGGAAGTGGTCCAGGGTGAGGTCCGCGACGCGTGTGAAATAGAGGAGCTCCTTGATGAACTTCTCGATCTGGCCGATGCCTTCCATGGAGAGCCCGAGGTGCTCCCGGTCGGAGTCGTCGAGCTTCTCGTCCTCGGCGATCTTCTGGATGTTGAGCTTGACCGAGGTCAGGGGGTTCCGGATCTCGTGGGCGATGGTCGCCGCCAGGCGCCCGATGCTGGCCAGCTTTTCGGCCTGGACGAGCTTCCGGTTGGCCGCGGCCATCCTCTCCCGGGCCTGGAGGAGCTGGCCGGTCATGTCGTTGAAGCTCCGGGCCAGCTCACCCATCTCGTCCCCGGGCGGGATTTCGATGGACTGGGAGAAATCGCCCTTCGAGAGCCTGACGGTGCCCTCGACGAGCTTCCGGAGGGGCCGGGTGATCCTTTTCGCCAGGAGGGTGGCCCCGAGAACGCCCAGGAGGAACCCGCCGAACCCGACGAGGATGAGGACGACCCGGACCGACCGGAGGTCGGCGTACATGGGTTCGAGGGAGTGGCCGATCTTGATCGAGGCCCACTTCGTGATGCTCCCCGGGAGGAAGACGGGGATCTCGACCTCGAGGACCCTCAGAAAGCGTCCCTGGAGAAAAACGCGCTTGCTCTCCATGAACTCGGCATCCGGCTGGACATCCTCGTCGAAATGGCTGCGGCCCAGGATATCGGGCTGGGACCGGACCAGCCCGTTGGCGACGAAGGGCGCCCCGGAGCGGTCATAGAAAATGATATACGGCAGCTGGTCGTCGACCTGCCGATCGATGTTTGCCTGGATGGTCTCGGTATCGTACCGGACGAGCGGCTGCTGGTTGATCTCGGTCATATGCCTGGCGATCAGGACGGCCCGGCCGCGGGCCTGCTCGAAAAGCGTCTGGACCTCGCGCCGCTGGATGACGAACAGGACGGCCCCGACCAGGATACAGACGAGGACCGTGATCCAGAAGACGAGACGCTTATAGATCGACAGCTTAAGCTCCACCGGACTTTTCTCTTCGATCGAGCCAGATCTCCTTGGTATCCAGGAAGAAGAAGCCCAGGGCCGGGAGCTTAGCCCCCCGGACCACCGGACGAAGGGCGATCCTGACCCGCTCCGAGAAGAGCGGGATCGCAGGGACCTCCTCATAGAGGAGCTGTTCCATCTGCCTAAAAAGGTCGGTCCGACGCTCCCAGCTCGGCTCAACCTCCGACTGCTCGAGCAGGGCGTCCAGGCGGGGGTTCGAGTAATGGGAATTGAGCTGGTTCGTCAGGGACCTGGAGCCGAAAAGGGGCAGGATGACATTCTCGGGGTCCGGGAAGTCCATGTTCCAGTCCAAGAACTTCAGGTACGGGCCGCGGATGTCACGGATGTTCTCAGCCGCCTTGAGGTATCTCACGTCCAGCTTGACCCCGATCGCCTCGAGCTCCTTCTCGAGCTCCTTGCTCAAGCTCTGGTCGACGTCCCCCCTCGGCAGGAGAAAGGCCAGGGTCAAAGTCAGGCGCCCGGCCGTCTCAGGCAGGAGCCGGGCCAGAAGCATCCGGGCCTTTTCCGGGTCGCAAACGGGGCTCGCGTCCCTCGGGAAAAAGCCCGGCAGGAGGGGCGGGATGTAATTCTGGGTCACCTGGGGGACGGACGAGGCAGAGTAGGCGGCTTCGGTCAGCCTGGTCTTGTTGATCCCGAGGGCCAGGGCTTTCCGGACCTCCGCCCGGTCCAGAGGGGGGATGTGGCAGCTCAAAACCAGGGAGGCCGACCGGAGCGAGTTGTTCTCGAGGACCAGAAGCCTCTTATCGAGAAGGCTATCGGACGTCACGGGGACGACATGGACGAGCCCGTCCTGGAACTGGCTGTCTGTGAAATTGGGCGAATACTCCAGGGCGTCCAGATAGGGTTTTTTGCCGAAATACAGGTAGTTCCTCTCCAGCCGGACGCCCAGGGCCCCGAGCCTCGGGTTCCGCTCGTCCCGCAGCCAGGAGGAGAACTTGAAAGGGCCCGTCCCGACGGGCTTCTGGAAAAAGTCCTTGCCCTGGGCCAAGAGGAGGTCTTTCGGCAGGATCTTGCAATAATACATGCCTAGCAGGTAAAGGCCCGAGACGTAGGGCCGCATCCACTGGATCTCGAACGTGTATCTGTCCAGGACCCGAAAGCCGCTGACCTCAGCGGCCTTCCCCTGCCAGAAATCCTCGGAGCCGGCGACCTTCCCCGTGAAATACTGGTAGCACGTGTTTCCCGGACGGTTCTGGATCAGCCGTTCCAGCGAGAACTTGACGTCCTCGGCGGTCATCTCCCGGCCGTGATGGAACCTGACGCCCTTGCGCAGGTAAAAAGTGATCCTTTTCCCGTCGTCCGAGATCGTCCAATATTCGGCCAGGGCCGGAATGATGCCGAAATTGTTGTCGAATTTGACCAGCCCGTCGAAGAGCTGCTCGATCACAAAATAGTGCGAGGCCGCCGCGGCCGGATCGAAGACCGGGTTGAAGGGGGTCTGATAGGCCTTGATCACCAGGGTGCCGCCGGCCTGAGGCTTGTCCTCAGGGCTCTTTTGAAGGAGGAGTCCGGCCGTGCCAGCGGCGGCCAGGCAGAGGGAAAAAAGGGGAAAGCCGATGAGGCGGCGCGCATTCAGCATGGGACATCCATCATCTTAGCCAAAATCTGCGGAAATTGCATCCCACGCAAGGGGGAACGATTAGAGATCCAATCATAGAGATAGTAAAAGTGCAAACTTCATGCCAACGAGGTATAGGCCAACGGGAGTGACTCGATTCCCGTTCATGAAGGGATGAAGAATGGACGCCGCCCTGGGAATAAGGACCCGGACTGTAAATTTATTTTACATATGCCGGGTTTTTTTCCCTGAGTTCAATGACCTTGCTGAAGACCCGCATGAAGTTCCCTCCGCAGATCTTTTCGATCTCCTGAGCCGCGCAGCTGCGGCGGATGAGCTCCTCGGTCACGTGGATCATGCCGCTCACATCGTGGCCGACCTGGTCTTCAATCGATCTCCTTGATCAGGACATAATAATTCGCGGGGGGAGTTCCCACCTTGTTCAGGAAGTCCACGACCCTGTAACCACGGGCAAAAAGCGTCCGGAAAGCCTGCCGGGTCTGGAGCCGCCATTCGACGGGGATCCGGCGGACGCCAGGATCCGCGACGTCCGTTTCCCGGAGCATCATGTAAAAATCAACGGGAATCTGCACCAATAACATGGCCTTTGGGGAATCAAGGTCCGCGGTCCGGACAACTTCGAACTCGAGTTCCGAGGTCCTCCCCTTGAGCCGGTGATTGTCCACGCGGAAGACCCGGCCGGCCTCTCGGAGAGATGGGCCGGGAGGCGGTATCTTTCCCCTCGGCGCCTTTTTCAGATCCCAGGACATGAGGAACCGGTCGGAGGCAACGTCGGACCGGTTGAGGAGCCCGCCGTACTCGCCGTAGGTCGCCACCCTGTATTCCAGGACGTCCATGCCGAAGTGGTGGACGTTCCGGCGGGCGTTGATCCCGGTCAGGGGGTCATAGGTGCAGATCACCGTGCCGATACCAAAGCGACCCAGGATGATATCCCGCTGGAACTCCTTCATCAGGACGCCCAGCCCCAGGCCCTCGTAGTCCTTCTGGACGCCGGCGAACTGCGAATAGAAGCGGAGGTTCGAGAGTTCGCGGAAGCCGATCTCCTTGTCCACGACGCCCGCGAAGCCGTAGCAGAACCCGGCCAAGTTCCCTCCGTCCGCGGCGAAACCGCCGTCCGCGGCCTCGGCGAAAGCTCCGATGAACAGGCTGCCGCCCTCGGCCAGGAAGTTCTCGCACATCATGTTCCGGGTCCCGGCCAGATGGTCGTCGGGGAAACCCCAAATCTCGTTCCGGATGTCCTCGTACTTCTGGTAATCCCGGGACTCGTGGGACGTCTCCACACGGATGAGGAACCTCCGGCCCTTGCTGACAACCGTCTTTTCGAGGTCGTTCATACTCGCAACCCCTATTTTAGCCCAAGGGGCCCGGCCGGGCAAACCGGACGGAGTCATCCCGGCCGGATAGGGTTGGACCTGTCAACGGATAGGTTTGACCCTAAAGACTCCTTTATTATATGGTAAACGCCGGATGCGTGAATAAGGAATCTGATATGCGGCCGAGAAGCCCCGGGTCCATCTATAGCGAGCCTAACGTCATCACCCTCATCCGCCTCTCCGCCTGCCTTGTCTTGTTCTCCTTGGCGGCGGTCGCGCACCGCGAACTCTATAATTTCGTCGGGCTGGCGGTCCATTGGGCCGGGGACACTCTCGACGGCTGGCTTGCCCGCGCCTCCCGGCAGGAGACCGTCCTGGGCGCCGAGATCGACATCATCGCCGACCGGGTCGAGATCCTCTTCTTCTTCGTCAATTTCGTCCACTTCCATCCCGGGCTCGCTCTTCCCGTCGTCGTCTATCTCCTGGATTTCGCCTTCGTGGATCTCTACCTGAGCTATCAGTTCGTCAAGTACGATATCATCTCCATCAATTACTTCGACCGGGTCGACCGCCGGGTCTACGCTCTCAATTTCAGCCCGCCGGCCAAGCTCGCCAACTCCACTCCCGTCATCCTGACCCTGATTTTCCTGCCGAAGCTCTGGGTCGCGGCCCTGGTCATGGCCCTCGCCCTCATTGCCGTCAAGGTTTATTCGGTCTCTCTCCTCTGGAAAAAACGGAAGACGGACGGGCCCTCCCCGGAATAGGGCCGCCTCACCGTCCTTCCTTGGGTTTTGACAGGACCTCTCCCCCGTGCTATAAGATGAGCTGTCCGGACGAGCCATGACAGAAGAGACCAAATGGGGCAGGATCGTCTGCCTGATCAACCCCCGGGCCGCCAACTCCAAGTGGCTCCGGCGGAAGATGCTCAGGGCCTACCTCCAGAAGAAGCTCCCCGGGGAGATCCACGACGTCTTCGGCGACACGAGAACGACCGTCGAGCGGGCCAAGAAGGCCTCGAGCGAGGCCGAGGTCATTGTGGCCATGGGCGGCGACGGGACGATCGCGGACACCCTGCAGGGCATCTTCGAGGCCGGGAAAGCGAAGGACGTCCTTTTTGGCGTCATTCCCTTCGGCAGCGGCAACGCCTTCCGGAAATCGTTCGGCATCCCCAAGAACCCGCGCCGGGCGATCGACCGTCTGGCCGCCGGCGTGCCCCGGACGATCGACCTCCTCGAAGTCGAGGGCCGGCACGCAGCCTTCGCCAGCGTCGGGGCCACCGCCCGGGTCACCAGCGAAAAGCTGCGGCACTCCGTTGAAGGCATCTGGGGGCATTTCCTGGCGGCCCGGCGGCTCTATGGCTCACCGACCGACGAGAAGGAGATCGAGCTTTATGACGGGACCGATCGGCACGGCCCCTTCGAGCGCAAGACCGTTCGCTCGAAATTCTTCGACTGCATCGTCACGAAGACGAACTATTTCGGCTACAGCTGGCATATCGCACCGCAGGCCCGCGTCGACGACGGCTACCTGGACATCACCCTCTTCGAGCTCGGGCCCGTCAAGTACACGCTCCTTTTCCCGCTGATCTATATCGGCCTCTACCAGAAGCGGCAGCGGCACTTCAAGGCCAAACGGGTGGTCATCAAGGGCCGGGATCTCCCCATCCAGTACAACGGCGAATTCCTCGGAAACCGCGATCACATCGAATTCAAGGTCCTTCCCCGGGCGATCAGGATCATCTGCCCGCCGGGGAGAAGGGGCAGGAAGAAGTTCAAGTCCCCCGACTGACGTTGGCCGGTTCTCGCTATCGGAACCCCCTCCTACTTTATCCTTCCTGCCCGGATGTTGGCCGCAACCGGGGAATCGTGGGAAGTTTTCTTGCGGCGGCCGGTCCGCGGCCCGACGCGGGGCATGATGATCGCCCCCGAGTCGAAATCGCCCAAGACCTCGGCCCGGCCTCGAAGGAAGAGAAGGCCGACCAGCGCCCCCGTGGCAGCGTCAAGCGCATGGCTGGAACAGTGCTCCCGCAGGCCCTTCAGGCCGAGCCTGGCGAGGCCGCGTCGCAGACCGGTCCGGTCGCGGCCGGCCCGGGGGATCCTCCAGACGTCCTGGGCGCCGCCCGGATACATCTCGACCGTCCGGATCCCCAGGGCTTCGAACTGCGTGCGGAGCCTCATCCCCCGCTCCGTCAGTCCCCGCATCGGGCCGAGAGTGATCGGGAAGAACGGGATTTTCCGTCGTCTGAGCTCCAGGTCGCAGGGCCGGTAGTGGGAATCGTTCCTCTCATGGATGGACGACCTCCCCGGCGGAAGATGGAGCGGGGCGTCAATGGCGACGAGGGCGGGACGGGCCTCGACGACCGCGGCCAGGATCTCCTCGTCCGAATAGAGGTCTGTCGTTTCGGCCTCATGCCCTCGGAGGATGCAAAACCCCGTCGGCCGCTTCGGCGAACCGGCCAGATCCAGGCCGACGATAACGGGCTTTTGGCTGGGCACGGATATCCTAGAAGAGACAAGTCATAGCACCGCCACGGGCCCGAGTCAACAGCATGAGGCTCGCCCGCCCCGACCTCGCTGGACAATTTGACCCGAACGTCGCTCACAAGCCGACATCTTTGTTATAATCGATGAGGTCAATGACGCCGAGGAGGACACGATGAAACGGTCTCCGATTCCTGTTTTCTTGATCATCACGGCCCTGGCCGGCTGCTCTCCGATTATCCACCTGGATTTCCTGGGCCAGGAGAAACTCGCCGAAGTGACCCTCATCCAAAGCCCCGCCAGGGCCAAGGTCCTGATGATCGACGTCGAGGGGGTCATCTCCTCGGTCATCAACACGAGCCTTTTCTCCAGAGAAAAGAACGCCGTCTCCCGGGTTTATGAGCGGCTGGAACTGGCGGCCCAGGACCCCCAGGTGAAGGCGGTCATCCTGAGGCTCGACACACCCGGCGGCGAGGTCACCGCGAGCGACATGATCTACCACGAGGTCCTGAAGTTCAAAGAGAGAACCAAGAAGCCCGTCGTCGGCCTGATGATGGGGGTCGCGGCTTCGGGCGGCTTCTACATCGCCTCGGCCTGCGATTACATCATGGCCCACCCCACAACCCTGACCGGGAGCATCGGGGTCATCTCCATCTTCCCCAATTTCGGGGACCTGATGGCCAAGGTCGGAGTCAAGGTCAATGTCATCAAGTCCGGCGAAGCCAAGGACTCGGGGGGTCCCTTCAGGGACATGACCGTGGAAGAAAAAAAGCTCTTCCAGGCGATCATCGACGAGTATTATCAGGATTTTCTGAGCGCCGTCGCGGGGAACCGGAAGGACAGGATCGCGGCGGACGAGCTCAGGCGGATCGCCGACGGCCGCGTCTACACGGCCCCTCAGGCGCTCAAGCTCAAGCTCATCGACGAGATCGGCTACTTCGACGACGCCTACAAGAAGGCCCTGGCGATGGCCGGCCTCAGGTCCGCCCGGCTCGTCGTCTACACATATTATCCCCAGAGCAAGACCAATATTTACGCCGCGCAGCTCGGCGACTTCTCCCCGCTCGATAAGAAAGTGCTGGAATCCTATCTCGCCGTTCTCAAGACGGGATTCTATTACCTCTGGCTGCCGCAAACCCAGTGAGGAAGCGCCGGGAACGCCGGGGCGAGGGGCCCTCGGGCCCGGTCAGAGGACTTTGAACTTGGCCGGAAACTTGATCCAGATTGACAGGACGTTGAGGACCGCCAGGACGACGAGGAGAATCCCGAGCACGAGAAAAATCACCCGGAAGACGCGGGCCTCGACCCTCTCCGGCGTCCTGAGGATGAGCCGCAGCAGGATGAAATACCAGAAGGCGCTCCCCGCTCCGCAGGCCAGAGCGAAAAGGACGACCGATGGCTGCCCGCGTTCGACCCAGTCGTGGGCCACGACCAGGCCCGCGGCGGTCAGCCAGAAGGCCGGCAGCGTCGGGCTCGAAACATAGAGGAGGATGGTTTTCCAGACCGGGTGAAGTTCCTTCTTTTCCTTGCAGGAAAACACGACCACCGGGTCGAACGTCCTGGCTTGGCGGAAGATCCCGACGCCCACGAAAACGAGCACGGCCGTCCCGGCGAATTTCATGACGCCGGAGTATTTCAGGATAAAGGCGTTGACAAAGCCCGCGGCCTGGACCGCGATCAGGCTGTAGAGGATCTCCATGGCCGACGAGGCCAGCGCCCCCGAATAGCCGCGGCGGAAGCCGTAACGGCAGTGCTGTGTTACGGCCAGGATGCCGATGGGCCCGACCGGCACGGCCGCCGCGATGCCGAGGAAGAATCCCGCCAGGATCGCCATGCCGCCCGCCTCACTCTCCGAGCCGGGTGAGGATCTCGAACCGGGGGGGCTTGAGAATATGGGCCTTGACCGCGCAATGATCGATGGCCTTGACGATGGCGTCCCGGTACTTGGGCGGAAAGCCGGGCGGAAGGTCGACGTGGACCGTGACCTTCTCGATCATCTTGGAGACGGCCCCCCTCTCGGTGCTCATGCTCACCGCCAGCTTATCGGCCGGGATCTTGCGCGCCTGGCAGAACTCGAGGGCGTAGAACCCGGCACAGGTGGCCAGGGAGATAAGGAAATAGTCAAACGGCGAGGGAGAGTTCCCGCCCCCGCCCTGGTGGACGGGTTGGTCTGTCTTGACCAGAAAGCCCTTGTACTCGGCGTTGACCTCCAGGCCGTCGCCGAAGACGATCTTGATCTCACTCGACCCCAAGATGGCTCCTTTCATTGCCTTTTTTGCCCGGCCCGGCCAGGAGGGCCTTCCGGAACATGGCCAGGATGACGTCCCTGTCCTTGCCCGTCAGGACCATCCGCCGGAAGATATCCCGGACCCTTTCCGTGATGAACCCCCGGTTGGTGTCGCGCATGAAGCCCAGGCCGTCCAGCATCTCGCCGAAGCGCCGGCCGGCCTCCTCCTGCTCGGCCCGCGTCAGGGGCAGGTCCCGTCGGACGACAGGAGGCGGCTCCCGGCGGCCGGAGATCTCGAAGAGAGTCAGGGTCACGGCGACTCCCAGGTTGTAGGACGGCTGCCTGGCCGCCTGGGGGATGCGGAAACGGATGTTGGAAAGGCCGATCTCGGCCGCGGTCAGACCTGTCCTCTCGTTCCCGAAGACAAGACCGATCTTGGTTTCGGGGGGATACTCGAACATCCTCCGGACGGCGTCCCGCATCGTGACCAAGGGAAAATCCCGCCGGATCCGGGCCGTCGAACCGAAAACAAGGTGCAGCCCGTCCACGGCTTCGGACAGGGTCCGGAAGAAGCGGGCGCCGTCGAGGACGGCCTCGGCGTGGACGGCCGTCCGGAAGGCAGGGGCTTCGAGCTTTTCGAGGCCGACGAGCCGAAGGTCCATGAATCCGGTGTTGGCCATTCCCCGGGCGGCGAGGCCGATGTTCTCGGGGCTGTCCGGACGGACCAGCACGACCGCGAAGCGGCCGGGGCCGCCCGGGAAATTCCCGACCGTGCCGGCTGAGACCGCCTGTTTTTTCATGTTGTTAAATTATAACCGAGAGGTCAGGAAAAGGCCAGACGCCCCCGCCTCCGGTCGATCGGCAATTCGGGTCCGGCCCGGCCTCGATCCTTTCGTATCGGCCGGAAAGGTGTGATATACTGAGGCTCATGAAAATGACACGTCGGCCTCAACCCCATCGCCCGCGCATGCGGAAACCCGACGGCCTGAGCCGCCTCGAAGGTCTTTTCAGGGATCATGGCTTCGCGGACTTCCGTTGGATCGATCCCAAGGAGATCGTGCTGGGCGAGTGGGTCCGGATGAAATGCTTGTACGGCTGCACGGAGTACGGCCGGACGGCGACCTGTCCTCCGAACGCCCCGGCTGTCGAGGCTTGCGAACGGTTCTTCCGGGAGTACGGCCGGGCCGTCGTCTTCCACTTCGAAAAAAAGGTCGACCGGCCCGAAGACCGGCATGCCTGGAGCCGGAAGATCAATCTCGACCTCCTCAAGCTCGAACGGGAAGTGTTCATGGCCGGATTCGTCAAGGCCTTTCTCCTCTACATGGACAGCTGCAATATTTGCCTCGAGTGCTCGGGAGACCGGGCCGGCTGCAAGGCCCCCAAGCAGGCCCGGCCGACGCCGGACGCCCTGGGGGTCGACGTCTATACGACCGTCCGGAAGCTGGGCTATCCGATCGAGGTCCTCTCCGATTACAAGCAGACGATGAACCGGTACGCCTTCCTCCTCATTGAATGATCCCCGGCGGCGGAGGCCATCGCCGGCTTCGGCCCGGCCGGGGATATCGTCCCCAACCCGCTGGACAAGGGCCTCCACAAAACGGTGGCCCGGGCCGTGGCCAGGGTCGCGATCGAACAGGGCCTTAACCGGGACGACCTGACCGGGTTTTTCGATTGACAACCAGAGCGGGTTCGGCTATATAAAGAATGCCTTGAAAAGGGACGGGAAAAACCCGATTGGAGGGCCATCATGATCACCGTGAAAGACATCCTCTCGGAGAAGGGGTCCGAGGTCTGGACGATATCGCCGGACGCCAAAGTCTTCGACGCCCTCAAGCTCATGGCCGAAAAAGGCGTCGGAGCCCTGATCGTCTTTGAAAAGGACGATGTGGTCGGGATCATGTCCGAGCGTGACTACGCCAGGAAGATCGTCCTTTTGGGGCGACACTCTCAGGACACGACGGTCCGCGATATCATGACATCCCCGGTCTATGGGGTGCACAAGGACACGACGGCCGACGAATGCATGGCCCTGATGACCGACAAGCACATCCGCCACTTGCCGGTCTGCGAGGACGAGAAGCTGGCCGGGGTCATCTCCATCGGCGACGTCGTCAAGGCCATCATGGGCCACCAGAGGGTGACGATCGAGAACCTCGAAAACTACATCATGGGAAAGTATCAGTAAGGTCGGAGAGGTCCCCCGCATTTTCCAGGCTGGCAATCCCTTCTTCCTTCTTCTTCAGGGCCTCGGGGACGGCCTCGTCGCGCTCAATGTTTTCTCTGGGACATCCCCCCTGCGTTCGCCTATTCTCATAGCAACGATTCGGGAAGGCTAAACCGTTTTCTCGCGTTCCTGCTATTCCTCTCGGCGCCTTTTTTAGAACTTTAGGAGGTCCATTTCACGAAGCCCGAGGAAGGCTGCGCCGATGACCCCGGCTGAATCGCCCAGGATCGCTTGAAGGATGGGGATCCGCCGGCCCGGGATGCCGAACAGGGATTTGTCCATGAAGGCCGGGACGCGGTCATACCAAAGGGGCATATTCGAGACGCCGCCGCCGAGGATGATCGCTTCGAGATCCAGGATGTTGACGCAGTTGGCGAAGAGCTCGCCCATGACCCGGCAGGACTCCTCGACGAGCTCCCGGGCGCGCGGCTCCCCCCTTTCAAAACGCGCGCAGATCTCCTGGGGGGCCAGGGTTTCTCCACTGAGCTCCGTGTAGCGCCGGGTCAGGCTGGGGCCCGAGAGGTAGGCTTCGCCGCAACCTCTTCGGCCGCATTCGCAAAGACGCCCGTTGATGTCGATGGACATGTGGCCGATCTCGCCCGCGTTCCCCTTCGGTCCGCGATGGAGCCTGTTCCCGAGGATCAGGCCCGAGCCCATGCCCGTGCCGAGGATGACGGCCATGACGGTCGAATAACGGCCGTGGCATTGAGCGAAGAACTCCGCCAGGGCCAGGCAGTTGGCGTCGTTTTCGACGACGAGGGGCACCGTGAGCTTCGACCGGAGGAGGCTGAGCAGGCCCGGCTTTTCATAAAGCGGAGTGTGGGGAGCCCCGTACATGATGTCGTCGCCCGGGTGGTAGGTGCCCGGCGTGCCGATGCCGGCGGCTTCATAACGGGCGCGGCCGGCCGTCTCCGCGACAAGCTCGAGGATGTTGGTGACGACTTTTTCCCGGCCGAGCCCAGGTTCGGACGGCCGACGATTGCGGGCCAGGACCCTCCGGCTTTCATCTACGAGGCACGCCTCGACTTTCGTCCCGCCGAGGTCGATACCTATGGCATTCCGGCTCAAGCGATGGCCTCCGGCGATATTCTAAGCGAAACGGCTCCTCCGAGGCAACCGTCGCCTCACAAAAGAGCCCGCCTTCCTGCCGCGAGAGGCGGCTCGACCGTCTGCCCAGCGAGGGGATTTCGTCCGGGATGGATCGGACGGAAAGACCGCATTGCTTTTTTTCGCGGACTCAAATAAAGTGATCGTGATGGGCGTGGCGCTCGTCGCCATGATGGTGCGGTCCGGGGGGAGGTCGAATCCAAGGCGTGCGGGTTCTGGACCGGGCGGCGTCATGGGCCGGATCCGGCCAGAGCCGCGGGGAGTCGGGACTTGGATAAAGAAAAAATGAAAGCCCAGCTCTGGTTCCGCAGCATCCTCGGTGTGACCGTCCTTATCGTCCTGCTCCTTCTCGCGGGCGGCCGGATCGACTACTGGCAGGCCTGGATCTACATCGCGATCAACGTCATCTTCATCGGCCTGACCAACTGGTTCCTCCGGGACAATCCGTCCCTCCAACGGGAGCGCATGTCCCCCGGCCGCGGCGTCAAGTCGTGGGACAGAGTCTACTCGGCCGTCTCGACGCCTCTGTTCTTCCTTTCCCTTGTCCTGGCCGGCTTGGACGCCGGGCGGAACCGCTGGACGCCGCGCCTGCCTCTGCTGCTCTATCTCGGCGTCACCGTGGCTTATTGTCTGGGCCAGTCGCTCATGCTCTGGGCCAAGCGGGTCAACAGCTTTTTCTCGAGCGTCGTCCGGATCCAGTCGGACCGCGGACAGATCGTCTGCTGCGAAGGACCCTATCGTTTTTGCCGGCACCCGGGATATCTCGGGGGTTTGGCCTTCGGGCTGAGCGCACCGCTCGTCCTGGGGTCATGGGTGGCCCTCATCCCTTCCGGATTGGCCGCCCTGCTTCTGGTCGTCCGGACCGCCCTCGAGGACAAGACCCTGATCGACGAACTCGTAGGCTACAAGGAATACGCCAACGCGGTCAAGTACCGGCTTCTGCCGCACGTCTGGTAAGCCGGCCCGAGAGAGAAAAATCCGTCTTCCCGCCCGGGTCTTGCGGGGGACACGCAGACTATCGGAGGAGGAATCGTATGAAACGCCGGGATATCCTGAAAATCGCTCCTCTCACCGTGCTCGGATTGGCCGGTCGCGAAACCGGGCCGGCCCCCGCTGTTCCCTTGTTCAGCCCCGGTCCGGGCGCGGGTGTCGGCCGCGCGGAGGTCAAGCCTTTCAACGGAAGCCCGGCTCTCTTTCTCGACGGGAAGCCGGTCTTCCCGGCCATCAACTGGGTTTCGGGCCCTCGGCCGGACGCGTGGGATTTCGAGGAGCAGGCCCGCCGGAGCGCGGAAACCGGCATCCACATCTATGCCTTTGACGTCGGCAAGGGGACGGAGTGGGTCGGGCCGGGGCCGGGCCGGGGAGACGATTTCGATTTCTCGACGGTCGAGGCCCGGTTCGGCCGCATCCTCAAGGCCGACCCCGGCGCCCTGTTCCATCTTCGCGTCTACCTTGAGACCGGGCATGACGACTGGTGGGAAAAAGCCCACCCCGGCGAGTGCGAGGTCCTGTCCGACGGCCGGCGGAACGGGATGTCCTTCGCCTCGAAAATCTGGCGGGAACAAGCCAAAGATTTTCTCCGCGCCTATATCGGGCATTTCCGGAAAACCGGGCTCTACGACCGCGTGATCGCTTATCAGGTCGGGGCCGGCCACACGGGCGAGTGGGTCAAGGGCGAGTCTTCCATGTCCGCCCCCTGCGGAGACTTCAGCCGCCCCATGCGGCTCTACTTCCAGGACTGGCTCCGGGAGCGTTATGGGAGCGACGTCTCCACCCTCCGCGCGGCCTGGCATGCCCCGACCGTGTCGTTTGATTCCGCGGCGGTCCCCGGGGCCGAACGCCAGCTCGAAGCGCGCCTCTACACGTTCCGCGACCCGGCGTCCGAACAGGACGTCATCGATTATTTCCGGGCGCTCGCCGACCTCTGCGGCGAGGCCGTCGTCGATCTGTGCCGGACGGTCAAGCAGGAGACGGGCGGGAACCGGCTGGCCGGCGCGTTTTACGGCTACCTCCTCGACCTGGCCTGGAACGGCGGATTCTTCCGGGAACGGCCGGACTCCGATTATTCGACCTATCAGCGCTCCGGACACCTGGGACTGCGCCGGGTCCTCGCGTCTCCCGACGTCGATTTCCTGGTCAGCCCCTACTCTTACGGATTCCGCGGGATGGGCGGAGACTCGCCGAGCATGCTCCCCGCGGAATCGGTCCGCCTCCACGGCAAGCTCCTCCTCATCGAGGACGACACCCGGACCCACGCCGACCGCGAGGACACCAGCTACGGCCAGGTCAAAACGCTCGCCGCGAGCCGCACAATCCTGCGCCGGAACGTCGCCCATTTCCTGACTCACGCGGAAGGCGCCTGGTGGGCCCTCTGGAAGGTGGATCCGGTCAAGGTGCCGGAGTTCACCGCCCTGCTCAAAGAGTTCAAGGACATCGGAGAGGGCTCCATGGCCCTCGACCGATCTTCGGCCTCCGAAATCGCCGTTCTCATCGACGACGAGAGCTTTTTCTACGAGACGTGCCGCTACAACCTGGATATTCCCTTGATCTTCCAGCAGCGGCTTTGGGGGTTACCGAAGATGGGAGCGCCCTTCGACGTTTTCCTCCTCGACGATTTCCTCGCCGGAAGGCTCCGGCCCTACAAGCTCTACATCTTCCTGAACCCATTCCGGCTCGATGGCAGCCGGCGAAAGGCCATGGCCGGGGAACTCCGGAGGGACGGGAAGGTGGCTCTATGGATCTACGCGCCGGGATATCTCAAGGATGGGCCTGCGCTCGGCAACATGGAGGAGACGACCGGCATCCGCTTCGGGCTGGGAGAGCAACCGTGGGGTCCGCTCGTCCACATCACGGATTTCGACCATCCGATCACAAAGGGCCTCGGCCAGGACCTTTTCTGGGGGACGAACGGCAAGGTGGCCCCGCTCTTTTATGTCGACGACCCGGGGGCCCGCGTCCTCGGCCAGGTCGTCTATTCCCAGGGGAACTGCCGGCCGGGGTTCGCGATCAAGGAATTTTCAGAATGGAAATCGGTGTACAGCGCCGCTCCGAACCTCCCATCGAATGTCCTGCGCAACATCGGCCGCTGGGCGGGCGTCCATATGTACAGCGACGCGGGCGACGTTCTGTACGCCAACAAGAGCCTCCTCGGTGTCCACACTCTCGCCGGCGGACGGCGCGTGTTCAAGCTGCCGGGCCGCGCCCCGGCCGTCTACGACGTATTCGCGAAAAAAATCGTCGCCCGCGGCGCCGCGGAATTCGAAGTCGTCCTGGAGCCCGGATCGACTGCTCTGTATTCCCTCGGCGACGGGACGGCCTTCGGATCCCGCTGACTTTGGGAATCCCATCGCGCCGCCGAGGTGGCGGAAGGTCCGGAATCGGGTACAATAGGGCGCATGGACATCGTTCTCGCCTCGCGTTCACCGCGCCGGAGGGAGCTCATGGCGGGCGTCACTCCGGATTTCCGGGTCTTTCCCGTCGATGTGGATGAGACATCGGTCCCCCAGGCCGACCCGGTGAGATTCGCCGTCGGGGCCGCCGTCCTGAAGGCCAGGGCCGCCGCCGGATCCTTTCCAGAGGCCGTCGTCATCGGGGCCGACACCGTCGTGGCCCTCGAGCACCGGATCCTCGGGAAGCCGGCGGACCGCGGATCGGCCAGGGCCATGCTCAAGCTCCTCTCCGGCCGCCGCCATCGCGTGATCACCGGCCTCGCGTTCTATCACCAGAACGAGGACCGGCTCCTCACCGGTCACGAGCTGACATATGTGACCTTCCGTCCGCTCAGCGACGAGATGATCGAGGCCTATCTCGACCGGGAGGAATACCTGGACAAGGCCGGGGCATACGCTGTCCAGGACATCGGGGACGCGTTCGTCCGGCGTCTCAAGGGCGACTTCGACAACGTCGTCGGCTTTCCGGTGAAGAAGGCGGCCGCCCTGCTGGACCGGTTCATGGCCCCGCTCCTCAGCCTGGACATCGAGGACGTGGACTTCCCGGGGAGCTCCGGAGTCGCCAGGCATGGCGGACGGACCATCCTCGTCCCCGGGGCGGTCGTCGGAGATGCGGCCCTGGTCCAGGCCGTGAGAGAGAGCCGCGGCTCGGTCGTGGCCGAGATCGTCCGTTTGGAGAAACGGTCCCCGTCAAGGGCCGAGCCCCGCTGTCCGCACTTCGGGGAATGCGGCGGCTGTCTTTTCCAGAACCTGGATTACGGAAAGCAGCTCGAGCTCAAGGAGAGGCATCTCCGGCGGGTCCTGAACGATAGCGGCATCGCGGACCCCGGCCCAGGGGGCATCCGGCCCGTCACGCCGTCGCCGGACATCTATCATTATCGGAACAAGATGGAGTTCGCCTTCGCCGAGAGCTGGGGAGAGCTCGTGATCGGTCTCCGCGAAAGGGGCGATCCCCGCCGCAAGTCCAGGGGGCGGACGGTCGGCCTCACCCGATGTCCGATCTTCAGCTCCGTGGCCGAAGAGATCTTTCCGGCCGTCCTCGAGTTCGCCAGGGAGAGAGGGCTTACGGCCCACAACCCCAGGACGGGCCGGGGGAGTCTTCGCCACCTGGTCCTGCGCGAGGGCAAGCGGACGGGCGACCTCATGGTCCTCCTGGTGACCGCGCCGGGCGCCCAGGCCGATTTCGAGGCCCTGGCCTGGAAGTTGGCCGTGCTCTCGCCCCGGCTGAAGAGCTTCTGGCATGTCTTGAACGGCCGGAGGTCGGACATCGTCGGCTTCGACGAAACGCGGCTTCTTTCGGGCGCCCCCGGGATCGGGGAAAAGCTCGGCGGCCTCGACTTCCGGATCTATCCGCGGACATTCTTCCAGACGAACACCGCGGCGGCCGAGCTCCTGTTCCGGAAAATCGCGGAGCTCTCCGGTTTGACCCTCTGGAGCCGGGTTCTGGGCCTTTACTGTGGCTCCGGCGCCATCGAGGTCTCCATCGCCCGCGGGGCCGGAAAGGTGACAGGCGTCGACTCGCTCCCGGAGAACGTCCGGAACGCCGAAGAGAACGCCGCCGGGAACGAGATCACGAATTGCGCGTTCGTCGCGGGGACGGTCGAGGATTTCCTGAAAAAGCCGGCCGGCGAGCCGCCGGACGTCCTCATCCTCGACCCCCCCCGGCCCGGGCTCTCTCCGCAGGCCATCAAAAGCATCCTGGCCCTGGGCGTCCCGAAAATCGCCTATGTCTCCTGCAACCCGGCGGCCCTGGCCAAGGACCTGAAGCGGTTCATCGCCCATGATTTCAAGATCGAAACGATCGCGCCCTTCGATTTCTTCCCCCACACTCCTCACCTCGAAACCCTGGCCGTGCTGGCCCGATAGGCTTCACGAGGGTATGATTTCCCGCTGACCGCCCGGCCGGAAAGGTCAGGCCTTGGGGCCCGGCTCTTCCCCCTTCGACGCGGCCGAAATGAACATCCAGACCGACGTGTAGAGCACGACGCCGAGGACGACCCATTTCATGACGGTCAGGGGAAGCGACTTCACGACAAAGGCGGCGAGGAGCACGCCGAAGATCCCGAAGACGGTCAGGGCGATGGCCGCTTTCCTGTCGTAGGCTTTTTCCTTGACGAAACGGGCGCTCCCCGCGGCCATGAGCATGGCCGTCGCCGTCATCATGATCGGGAAAGCCGTCTTGGGGTGCATGCCCAGGGCATAGACCGTGGCCATGCAGGGCGCGTAGAATCCGACCCCGATCGTCTGGAGGGCGCCGAAGGCAAAGCTCATGATCACGGCCACGGCCAGCTTCCAGCCCGTGAGCCCGATGGCCACGCCGCCGACGGGGAACCAGTTGAGCAAGCCCGCAAGGATGATGAGGGCCACGGCCAGAAGCCCGAAGCCCATGCCGAGCTGGATCTTCCGCCGCGACATCCTGGAGACCACCCCAGCCCCGAGGACGGCTCCCGCTGGGGCGGCGATGGACATGGCCGCGAGGGTCACGGGATGGACATTGACCACGGTCATGAAGATGAAAGCCTGGGTGACCGTGGGGATGGTGTTGCCGACGTTCATCGTGCCGGGGATCAGCCGGTCATCGACCATCTTGAAGAACTTGAACAGGGCCGTCTGCTGGGCGAAGCTCCCGATCCCCAGAGTATCGAATAAATTGGTGATGAATCCCGTCCCCGCCAGCCGTGGCCAGGGCGTCGGCGAAAACGAGGCCCTGTGTTCAAAGGCGTCCGTCAGGTAGTAGAGCCCGAAGAGCGACGCCAGGAACCCGAGGGCGGATTTCAGGATGATGATCATGGCGGTCCATCGTATCCAAGGACCCCGCCCGCCGTCAAGTGGAAATAGCGGCCGGACTATTCGACGGTCCGCGTGGCGATGACGTCGACGCCCGTGCCGAGGACGTCGGCGATGAGGACTTGGCCGCGCCGGACGGGCGCCTCGGGCCTGAGCTTGGCGATCTCGGCGAGGATCGGGAAGACCATCTCCCTCGGCACGCGGTCGCTCAGGCGTACGGAAACCAGCCGTGTGGCCGAGCCCTTGATCGGGACCGAAGTCGCCAGGTTGCGCTTGGGGTAGAGGACCTCTTCCGTGGCGAATTCGATCCCTTTTTCGCACTGGTGGGCCTGGATATCCAGGCCCCTCTCCGCCCGGCGGACCTCGAGCTCGCAGCCGACCGGGCAGAGGATGCAGGTCAAGCGGTCCAACGGTGAACGGTCACTCACGGCAGTCGACCTCCAGGTCCTCCTCGACGGCCGGACGGACCCTGATCCTCTGGAGCTCCGAGGGAAGCAGCCGCCCGTACTTTTTTTGAAAATAAGCCCTGCCCGAGCTCCGGCCGCGGACAACGACCCGGCAGCCCCGCGCGGGCCGGGTCACCCGGAAGCTCAGCTCGACGTCGGCCGTTCCCGGCCGGACGAGCTGGGGCAGGGCGTAACGGATATTCGGACCCGGGGCGATGTGCACTTTGGCCAAGGGGAGGAGCTCGCCCCGGGCGAACCGGGCCGCGAACGCCCCGGCCGCGAACCCTTCATGGGAGGCGAAATCCGCGACGTCATGGATGTGGAGGACGTTCCCGCAGGAGAAAATGCCGGGGACGGAAGTCATCAGGGTCTCGTCCACGACGGCCCCGCCCGTGAGCGGAGAGAGCTCGAGGCCGGCCCTCTTCGAAAGCTCGTTCTCCGGGATGAGCCCCACGGAAAGAAGCAGCGTGTCGCACGGGACCTCGCGGTCCGAGCCGGGGACGGGCCGGAGGTCCCTATCCACCCCGGCCACGACGACGCTCTCCACCCTGTCCCGGCCCCTGACCTCGACGACCGTCGACGAAAGCTCGAGGGGGATCCCGAGGTCCATCAGGCATTGCCGGACGTTGCGCTCGAGGCCGCTCGTCCAGGGCAGGAGCTCGAAGACGCCTCTGACGCCAATCCCTTCGAACGTCAGCCTCCGGGCCATGATCAGCCCGATGTCCCCGGACCCGAGGATGACGGCCTCGTTCCCGATCCGGATGTTCTGGAGGTTGACGAGGCTCTGGGCCGAGCCTGCGGTGAAGATCCCGGCCGGCCGGGTCCCCGGGATCTCGATCATCTCCCGGGTCCGCTCGCGGCAGCCCATGGCCAGGATGACGCTCGACGCCTTGATGATCCGGTAGCCGGAGCGGGCGTTGACGCGCAGGACGCGATCGGCGCTAAGGTCGAGGACCATGGCCCCCGTCTCGCATCGGATGCCTTCCCTGGCGACGTCTTCGATCAGACGTTCCGCGTATTCCGGGCCGGTGATCGTCTCGTTATAGAGGAAAAGGCCGAAGCCGTCGTGGATGCACTGGTTGAGGATGCCGCCGAGCCGCTTGTCGCGTTCGATGAGGAGAACGTCCTTGGCCCCGGCCCGCCGGGCGCCCAGGGCCGCGGCCAGCCCGGCCGGGCCGCCGCCGATGACGACGACGTCATAAAGAGGGGCGGCCCCCTCGCGGGGGGACAGTCCCCGATCTTCCACGTCCTGGCGTTTTTCGTCGCTCATCGCTCGCATCGCTCAGCTCTTGATCCGTCCGTAAAAGAGGCGGGAGCCGCCTCCCCTCTTCGTGATCCGGTCGAGGGGTACGCCCTCCTCCTGGAGGATCTCGACGATCCGCGGCGTGCAGAAGCCGCCCTGGCACCGGCCCATGCCGCAGCGGGTCCGGCGCTTGACCGCGTCCATGGTCCGGGCGCCGAGCGGGTTGCGGAGGGCGGCCGTGACCTCGGCCCGCGTCACGTGCTCGCAGCGGCAGACCATCTCGCCCCAGTCGGGGTTCCCGGCGACCCTCGTGGCCCGGTCGCTGTCGTCGAGCGCCGCGAAGCGGGCGTCGGCCGGAAGCTCGGGGGTAAAATCCGGCTTGAGGCGCAGGCCTTCCTTCACGCCGATCATCCCGGCGACCATCTCCGCGATGGCCGGGGCCGACGTCAATCCGGGCGATTCGATCCCCAGGAGGTTGATCCAGCCGGGCCGGAGGCCGCTTTCCTCGACCACGAAATCCCGGAATTTCTCCCGGCCTCTCGGGTCGACGAGCTTCGGGCGGATACCGGCGTAGCTGTGGATGAAAAGCGCGCGTCCAAGCTCCGGCATGAGCCGGCCGGCTTCATCCTTGAGCCGCTCCGTGACCGGACGGGTCGAGGCGGTGTCCGTCTTGTCGCCGACGGCCTCGGCGCTCGGGCCGAGGATGACGTTGCCTTCCATGGTCGGCGTGATATGGATGCCCAGCCCGGGATCGTCCTTGGGCGGAACGGGATAGAGGGGCAGCCGGAGGCGGAAGCCCGGGTCCTTGTCGGTGATGAGGTATTCGCCGCGGTAGGGGAAGATCCGGTAGTCGGTGATGCCGGCCAGCCGGGCGACCTCGTCAGCGAACAGGCCCGCGCTGTTGATGACCCAGCGGGCGGCGAAGACCCCCCGGGGCGTCCCGAGATGGAAAGACCCGGGCCGGGACTCGACGGACCCGACCGGGGCCTCGAGGAGGACCCGGGCCCCGTTACGGCGGGCGCACTCGGCCAGGGCGATGGTGAACTCATAGGGGGAGATGATGCCGGTGTGCGGGGAGTAAAGGGCCCAGCGGCCGCGGGCCAGGGGCTCGATCCCGCGGATTTCGCTCCCGCCGACGACCTCGAGGTCCGGCGTGCCGCTCCGGTCGCCGTCGGCCTTGAGCTCTTCGAGCCGGGGGCGCTCCGCGTCCGTCAGGGCGATGATGAGCTTTCCGGTCTTCCGATGGGGAACGTGAAGCTCGGAGGCGAGTCCGTAGATCCTCCCCAGGCCAGCGACGTTGGTCCTGGCCTTGAGCGACCCGGGAGGGACATTGAACCCGCCGTGGATGACGCCGCTGTTGGCCTTGCTGATGCCCTCGGCCAGGTCCGCCTCCTTTTCGAGGAGGAGGATCCGCAGGTCGTAGCGGGAGAGCTCCCGGAGGACGGCGCAGCCGACGACCCCCCCGCCGATGACGATAACGTCAAACGCGGCGCTCGCGTCCAACGGCGGTCTTCCCGGATCGCCGGTCCCTGATTCTGACATGGCCGTATGAGCTCATCATCATATCAAAAGAAGGCCGGTTTTGAAAATTCGAGGGCAACCGACCGGCGCCTGGCCGCCCGCCGCGCGGTTTTCCGGATGGTCTTAGAAAATCCTCTTCTCCCCGCCTCATGCGAGATAGGCCGATTCGAGCTCTTTGAGGAGTCGGTGGAATTCCTCATGCTTGCCGTGGCCGATGACCTTTTCTTCGACACCGGCGAAACATTCGGCCAGCTCGGACTGCTGAGCGGCCGTCAGCCGGGCGTCGGCCAGGGGGTAGAGGATGTGATCCTCCTTGAAGATATGCTGGGTGAGGAGCGCGCCGTAATTCCGGGCATTCTCAGCGAAGAGGGCGGCCGCGCGGCGATCGCCTTTTTTGAGCCCGGACAGGGCCTCGGACATGGCCTTGACGTAGCCGCGGCCTTCGACGTGCTCGTGGAGCATGACGCCCAGGGGCCCGCCGGTTCTGGGGATGCCCGCCTTCTCCATGGCCGGGAAGAGCAGGTCCTCTTCCTTTCCGTGGTGGCACTTGTCCGCAAAAACCCTGATAAAATCAACGGCCTTTTCGAGATGCGTCGCATCCACCGCCTCGCCCGCCGTAAGCTTGTCGGCCATCTTTTCGAGGATTGTGATCATCAGCAGGATGGCCTGGTGCTCCTGGCTGAGTTCATGTGTCGGTTTCATCGTCGTCTCCTTTTTTGGGCGGGCCGCGGGGAACTCCCGCCCTTGAAATATCCTTTCCGAGAATTTTTCCGGCCCTTCTTTCCACCGAGGAGAGAGGCGACGGACAACGTCTCGAGATCTTTGACCAGCCGGCGTTCCAGCCGGCCGATGGTCTCCCGCAGCGGGCAAGTCCCGACGTCCGGGCAGATCCTTTTCCTGAAGAGGCAGTCATGAAGGCTGACCGGGCCCTGGAAGACGCGGATGACGTCGGCCAGGAAGATCTTCCCGGCCGGCCGGCCGAGGACGAACCCGCCGCCGCGGCCCTTGGACGACCGGACGACGCCGGCCCGGGCCAGGGTCTGCATGATCTTCCGAAGGTAGGGACGGGGGATGCCGAGCGTTACGGCGAGCTCGGGGACGGCCGTGACCTTGCCGGCCCGGCGGGCCACGGCCAGCAGTGCCTTGATCGCATAGTCCGCGTCCCGGTTGATCAGCTTCATCGTCGCTCCCTCCGCTATAATGATACTTATTTAGTATCATTTGTCAACCCCCAAACACCGAGCCCAAGGCGACGGCTGGACCAATACTTGAACAAGAACTCAAAGCGGAGCCAGCTGAAGACGGCCGCGCCGTGCCTGTAGAAATCCCCCGGCTCGAAATGGTCCCACTGCAGATGTCCCGAGACGGTCTTGCTGACCGTGAAGTTCAGCTCGCCGAAGGAAGCCTGGGAGAGGGGGCGCGGCCAGTTTCCGCTCCGTCCGCGCCAATCAACGAAGGCGCCTCGGGGTCGTGTTTGAGCCGGTTCCGCCGGGCCGCCCCGGCGTTCCTGGTCGCATAGCAATAGAGGCAGCGGAACGCGCAGGTATCGTACGCGCCGATATCTTTGCTGACCACACAACCGCAGGCCTGACGCTGATGAGGGTCCTTCTGGTGGGTCACGCTGATCCCGAACACTTTTTCGATCAGCTGATCATCGACACATTGGCCCGGCCGGACGCGCTGCTCCGCCCAGGCGATATCCTCCGCGCAGCTCGATATCTCCATGGCGTTCGCCTCGGCGATCCCGGCCATCAATCTGATCCCGTCGTCCGCCAACGGCTCCCGGGAGAGGGTGATGGGCTTCCCCTTTTCCCCGAGGGAGCGGAAGCGCGCTTCGACATGCGGGTACATGTCGACCAGGCTGATGACCAGGCGTTTCGTGTATCCCCGAAGGGTCGCGGCGATCGAGGCCATCCGGTCCAGATGATAGGCTTCCGGCGTCCTCTCCGTGATGATGACGGGGTCATATCGCCAAACGACCCTGTCGGGCCCGATCCGATCGGCCAGGGACCTGAACGTGTTCACGGCCACTTCGACCGGTGGAGTCCCTGGTTCGAGGACCCTTGGGTTGGCGAGGATGGTGTATTGAAAATAGTAACGGAACCCTCTTTCATCCAGCTCCGCGAGCCTCCCGAGGAGGGGTTTCGGGTCTCTCGTCCAGAAAACGATGACGTCGACGTCCTCCGGCCGAAGCGATACGCGGGAAACCTGCCTGGGATTGACCGGGTTGGGAACGGTGCAGAACCCCGCCCGGACCCGGTTCATCAGCCATCCGGCATAAAAGGCCGGGATGTCGGTCCTTCGGCTGGCGCTGATGATCATGAAGAATGATCAGGAGGGGCCGGTCGAGCCGAAGCCGCCCTCGCCGCGCGAGGTGTCATCGAGCGTCTCCGACTCGACGATCCTGGCCCCCGTCACCGGCTGAATGAGCATCTGGGCGATCTTCATGCCCTTCTTGACGGCGAAGGGCTCTTTCCCGAGGTTGATCATGACGACCTGGACCTCGCCGCGGTAGCCCGCGTCGACGACCCCGGCCAGCCGGTGGACGCCCCTGAGCGAGATGCCGCTCTTGTCCCAGATGAGGCCGACGGACCCCGCGGGGATGGCCACCTGGATCCCGGTCGGGACCGCGAAGACCTCGCCCGGCGCCAGGGTGCGGTCGACGACCGCGAAGAGGTCCATGCCGGCGTCTCCGGGATGCCCGTAGACCGGGACTTTCGCGTCGGGGTGAATCCGCTTGATTTTGAGCTCCATGGCCGTCACCTTTCAATCCCTATCATTGGGGGCCAGCCCCGCCTGGAGGGTCGTCCCCCTCTGCGGGCAGCCCCGTAACGGCAGGGTCTGTCCCATGCTCGTGCAGGCCTTGCCGTTACGGGGCCTCGATCCGGGCCTCCTTGAAAAATGGCTTCGCCGCCTCGACCAGGGCTTCCAGTTCCTCTAGGCCGTAGGGTTTTTTCTCGAGGAAGGCCGGGTCGATCGTCGTATGAGGGACGAACTGCTGGATGAGGTAGCTCTCCGCTCCCCTGAGCCACTCGCCGATCCTGACGATATCCTCCCGGCCGATGAGTCCCGGGACGACCGTCGTCCGGAAGGTCGACCGGACCCCTGAGGCCCGGATGAGGTCGGCGCTCCGGACGATGGCCTCGACATCGACCTCCGAACGGGTGACCTCCCGGTAGCGTTCGAGCGGCGCCTTGACGTCCATGGCCACCCAGTCCAGGAGTTTGTCCCGGAGGAACTTCTCCAGCCGGTCCGGGAACGACCCGTTGGTGTCCAGCTTGACCAGGAGGCCCCGGTCACGGATGACCCGGACGAGGTCCTCGAGATCGTCGTGGAGGAGCGGCTCCCCGCCCGAAAGGCAGATCGCCTCGAGCCAGCCCTTGCGGCCATCAAGATAGGACAGGAAGATGTCGACCGGGACGGTCTGGATCGCCTCCGGCCGGAGGACGAGGTCGGCGTTGTGGCAGTACGGGCAGCGGAAGGTGCAGCCGCCGAGGAAGACCGTCGACGAGATGTGGCCGGGGAAGTCGCGGCTCGAGAACTTCTCTATCCCTTTGATCTCAACCACTGGTCCAGCTCTTCGGCGGAGTTCAGGACCCCCCGGACGATGCCCTGGTCGTTGAGGACGAGCGTCGGGAGGATGATCCCGCCCGTCGCGTCGCGCTTGACGTGGCGGATGAACTCCCGGATTTTGGCCTTGCCCGCTATCTGGACCAGGCTGTATTCGCCGTAGGCGATCCCGTTGTCCCCGAGGGACTTCTTCAAGCTCTCGCACTTCTGGCAGTTCGGGTAGGTGAACAGGAAATAGTCCATCGGTCCCTCAGGCAAGCTTGGTGTAGGGGGTCCGGTCGGCGAACTCCTGCTGTTTTCCGTCGTTCCAGGTCCGGATCGGCCTCAGGTAGCCGACGATCCGGCTGTAGACTTCGGTCTCGTCGCCGCAGTCCGGGCACTTGAAATGCTTGCCCCGGATATACCCGTGGTTCATGCAGACGCTGAAGGTCGGGGTGATAGAGAAGTACGGAAGCTTGGTCTGGGCGATCCGCTGGACGAGCTTCTTGCACGTCTCGCCGTCGATGGCTTCGGGCAGGAAGGCGTGGAAGATCGTGCCGCCGGTGTAGAGGGCCTGGATCTCGGCTTGGTGCTGGATGGCCTCGAAGATGTCCCGCGTCGAGTCGACGTTGAGCTGGGTGGAATTCGTGAGGTAGGGGTGCTTCTCCGTGCCGGAGGTGTGGATCCGGGGATATTTCTGCCGGTCGAGCCGGGCCAGGCGGTACGAGGTGGACTCGGCCGGCGTCGCTTCGAGGTTGTAGAGGTTCCCGGTCTCCTCCTGGAACTGGCGGAGGACGTCCCGCATATGCATGAGGGTCTCGAAGGCGAACTCGCGGCCTTCCGGCGTGCCGATGCCCTTTTTGAGGAAGTTCACGCAGGCCTCGTGCATTCCGCAGACGCCGATCGTCGAGAAGTGGTTGTCGAAGTGGCCGAGGTAGACCTTGGTGTAGGGCATCATGCCCCGGGCGAGGATGTTGTTGACGATCTCGCGCTTGGTCTCGAGGCTGTCCTTGGCCAAGACCATGACTTCCCTGAGCCGGGCGAAGAAGTCCTCCTTGGAGGCCGCCTCGAAGCCGAGCCGGTTGAGATTGATGGTCACGACCCCGATGGATCCGGTCGAGTCGCCCGGCCCCCAGATGTTCCCGGGCCGACGCATGAGCTCCCGCTGGTCGAGGTTCAGCCGGCAGCACATGGCCCGGATATCGCCCGGGTTCAGGTGGGTGCCGATGTAGTTCTGGAAGTACGGGATGCCGTACTTGGCCGTGGCGTCGAAGAGGAGCTTGGCCTTGGGCGAATCCCAGTCGAAGCTCTGGCTCAGGTTGTAGGTCGGGATGGGGAAGGTGAAGACCCGGCCTTTCATGTCGCCCTCGATCATGATCTCGAGGAAGGCCTGGTTGATCCAGTCGACCTCCTTCTGGTAGTCGCCGTAGCAGGAGTCGAGCTCCTCGCCGGCCACGACGACCTTCTTGTTCTTCATGTCATCGGGGATGGTCCAGTCGAAGGTCAGGTTGGAGAAGGGCGTCTGCCAGCCCCAGCGGCAGGGAACGTTGAGCCCGAAGATGAGCTTCTGGATGTCCTGCTTGACGTCTTCGTAGCTCAGCTTGTCGTGGCGGATGAAGGGCGCGAGGAGCGTGTCGACGCTCGAGAAGGCCTGGGCCCCGGCGAACTCGGCCTGCATGGTCCCGATATAATTGACCATGTGCAGGGTCAGGGTGTCGAGGTGTTTGGCGGGGTTCGAATGGACCTGGTTGGGCACGTGGCCGAAGCCGCGGCGGATGAGGTTCTCGAGCGACCAGCCGGCGCAGTAGCCGACGATCGGGTAGCTGAGGTCGTGGATGTGGAACGCGCCCTCCTCGTGGGCCTGCTTCATGGGCTCGGTGTAGATCTGGTTGAGGGCGAAATTCGAGAGGACTTCGCCCGAGACACGGGCGTTGAGGCCTGAGAAACTCGTGACGCCCTCGTTCGAGTTCTCCCGGACCTTCCAGTCGGCGTTGTCGATGTAGTCCCTGATCAGCCGCTCCAGGTTGATGCCGGTTTTCTTGGCCTCCCGGATGCCCTTGTGCTTTTCACGGTAGAGGATGTACGCCTTGGCGACATCGTGGTAGCCCTGCTTCATGAGGACCATTTCCACGATGTCCTGGATCTGCTCGACGGACGGGACGGTGTAGCCGCCGAACTTCTCCTCGATCATGAAGGTCACGATGTCGGAGACGGTCTTGGGCACGGCCCGGTCCTTGATGCCCAGGCCCAGCATGGCCTTGTGGATCGCGTTGGTGATCTTGTCCTGGTTGAAATCCGCGACGGTCCCGTCCCTCTTCTTGATCCGGGCGATCGTGCTCACCATGAAAAACCTCCTTTTCCCCGGGGATTATATGCCTGTCGTTTTCGCGGGGGACATGCTAAAATCAACCCGTTTTCGAGCCATGGCCAAAAAAAAGTACCTTTCAGGCCCTATCCCATATCTTGTGTGGCTATCGGGGGAAAAATACTAAATGTTGTATTTTTCTGGCTCGAATGTACACCCAGCAAAAAGGCTTGTCAAGCGTTTTTTCCGATTTTTTTTAAGTTATTGAGGTCGCTATGGATACCATCGAAATCGGGACCAAGAAGCGGGAAGAGATCATTGATCTGACCCGGGAGGTCTCGCGGGTCGTGGCCGCGGCGGGACGGAGGGAAGGGGTCTGCCTGGTTTATGTCCCCCACACGACCGCCGGGGTCACGATCAACGAGCACGCCGACCCTGACGTCAAAGCGGACATCCTGATGACGCTCGGGAAGATGGTGCCCGATGCCCTCCCCTACGCCCATGCCGAGGGGAACTCCCCGGCCCACATGAAGGCCAGCCTGGTCGGGTCATCGGTGAGCGTCATCATCGCCGAAGGACGCCTCCGGCTGGGCACGTGGCAGGGGATCTATCTCTGCGAGTTCGACGGGCCGAGGACCCGGCAGGTCTGGATCAAAGTCATCTAGCATCGGATAGGCGGCAATGGAACCTGCCCTTATCCCCCGGCCCCCGGGAACGGCAGGGAGCGGATTCTGAGGAGCGACCAGCAGAAGTGCGGTGGAACGGCTCGGAGCTGCACTTCTGGTAAATCTCGGAAACGGGTCTTGCGGCTTCTTGATTAGCGGATTCCCCCTTTGAACAAGAGCCCGGCCTCTATCGCCGCCTAATCACCTAGAGGTCATCTCTATGACATGCGTTCTAGAATTGCGGGCCGAAGGGCCGCCCTAAAAGGTGAGACCGAGCTTTCGGAGCTCGGCTTCGAGGTCCGTCTCCGGCCGGTAATGGATGCCCTTGAGGCCCGCGCCCACGGCGCCCCTGACGTTCTCTTCCATGTCGTCAATGAAGACGCACTCGGCGGGGAGGCTCCCGGCCCGGCGGGCGGCCTCGAGGTAGATGGCAGGGTCAGGCTTGAGGAGCCGGAGCTCGCAGGAAAGGACATAGTCGTCGAAGAAGAGGATCTCCGGGAAGCGGCGCCGGACGAAACCGAAGCGCTCCGGATCGGTGTTCGAAAGGAGGACGGTCGTGTAGCCCGCCGCCTTGACCCGGGCCAGGACGTCCACCGCGGCGGGATTCAGGGAAAAAATATCGTTGTAGATCTCGTAAAAAACATCACGGGAGACGGAAGCTCCGGAGGCGCGCATGACCCGTTCGTAGAACTCACCCGGCGTCAGGGCCCCGCCGTCAAATCGACGGATGAGCTCGAGGTCGCCGTGGATGTCCGCCTTGACCTTATCGAAGGGCTGGCCGGCCAGCTCCGCCAGCTTCCGAAGAAAAATGTTGTTGTCGAACCAGAGGACGACGCGTCCCAGGTCTGAGATCACTGTGCGGATCATGGGCGAACGGGCTCCGTTTCAGGCGAAAAGCGAAAGGACTTTATAGCAGAAACCGGCCGGGCTGGCAAACGGAGAGGAGAAGGCTCAAAGCCCTCAGGCCGTGGAATGAAGGCCTCCCGCTGGCGGTCGGATACACTTATCTCTTCTCATTCCTTTCGAGTTTCAAGCGGCGAAAAAGATCCTGAAAGCGCGGTTCGGACCGCACGAGGTCGTACATCGGCAATCTGAGATAGGGCAGATTCGGGTCGCGAGATTCGTAGGCCCGCTCGAGCCACTCCAGGACGTGGTCTTTGTCTCCGGCAAAAAGATACAGTTCCGCGATCTCGGTCGGAGAGGCCAGATTATCGCGGACGTGGGCGGCCAGGATTTCGGCGCCAGCCCTTGCCGCTCCCGGGAGGCCGGCCGCGGCGAATCCCCGGGACAGAGCCGAATCCAGATCGGGGATCTGCCGCTGGTTTCTTCATCGGTCGAGCGCCGTATCAGAAGCCCCGTCGCCTCCCCCTGAGAGGTTTGAAGCAGTCTTTCAGTGCCGCGAGAGCCTCTTTGTCCATTCCCTTGGCCCAATAGAGGACGAAGAGCTCCCCGATGGCGACGGGATTGTCCGGCTGCAACGCCTGCGCCTTACGG
>JBEKBS010000019.1:0-58083 GCA_050015275.1 Candidatus Aminicenantales bacterium
GGACGAGGTCCGGCCCGCCCTCTTCCTCTTCTTCCAGTTTTTCCTGATCACGTTCACCTTTTATATCATCAAGGCGGTCAAGGAAAGCTTCGTCATCGGCGTCAACCCCGCCTGGTGGCCCTTCGCGGACCTCATCACGGCCGTCCTGATCGGCTTCGTCATCGCCTTCAACGCCAGGCTTCTCGCCCGCCTGCCGCGGAGAAAATACGCCTCTTCCACGCTCATCTTCTTCGCCTCGAATCTCGTCTTCTTCTGGTTCGTTTTCTGGCTGAACACCCCCCAGAAGACGTTCCCTATCAGCTCCCTTCTTCCGTTGGCCCAACTGAGCTATGTCCCCTTCGTGTTCATCTTCAGCTTATGGTCGGACATTTTTATCGCCATGTCCGTCACCCAGTTCTGGATCGGCGTCAGCGACTTCTTCAACCCCCACCAGGCCAAACGGATCATCGGTTTTCTGGTGACCGGGGGCCTGCTGGGAGGGATCGGCGGCTCTCTCCTGACCTCGCGCCTGGCCCACCTGATCAATCCCGTCAACCTCATCCTGGTCTGCCCGGTCATCCTGATGCTCATGCTCTTTTTGGTGAACCTCCTGCACAAGGAGCGGGAGACAACCCGGGCGGGATCGGAAGCGTATCAGCCCAGGCCCGGCGCCGGGATCGGATATCTGGAGAGTTTCCGGGCCGTCCTCGGCGACCGCTATCTCCGAATCCTCGCCGGGGTCCTCGCCTCAGCCATGGTCATCGGGCAACTCGTCAAGTACCAGTTCAACTTCATGGTCAAGGCCCAGGGCTGGGACAACAGCACGCAGACTTCTTTCCTCGCGACGTTTTTCCTGGCCATCCTGGTCCTCTCCACGGTCTTCCATCTGGCGACCACGGGACAGGTCCTGAAAAAGTTCGGCATCCGGCTGGCCCTGCTCATCGCTCCGTCGGTGCTCCTCCTGGGCTCGCTGGCCGTGTTTCTCATTCCCGTGTCCGGGCTCCTCGTTTGGGCCTGCTTGATAAGGGGGAGCGAACGAGCCTTCGACACGACCATCAGCCAATCCGTCAGGGAACTGCTTTATATCCCCGTCCCGGCGGACATCAAATACAAGGCCAAGATGTTTATCGATATGTTCGTCAACAAGTTCGGCGCAGGGTTGGGCGCCGCCCTCTATTTCCTCTGCTATCATGCGCTGTTCTTCGCCACGTATCAGCAGCCGGGATCCAACATCGGCGTCCCCATCCGGGACCTCGGTATCCTTGTCGTCGGATTCACTCTCATCTGGATCATCCTCGTCTGGATCATCTATGCCGAATACCTCGGCGCCGTGAAGAGGGACCTCTTGAGAAAATGGCAGGACGCGCACGGGGTCGTCAAGCAGCACGTGGACATGGACGTGACGCGCGCGAGAAGAGCTCGACGCTCTATGTCATGAACCTGTTCCAGCTCGTCAAACGGGAGAAACTGACGCCCGAGCTCATGGAGATCCTCGATTACCAGGAGAACGAGATGAAAGCGCGGTCCATGGACGCCCTTCTAGATGTCGGCGGCGAGGCGTTCTTCCGGGGCGTCGGAGAGACATTGAGCGACAAGGAGTTCGAGGTCCAGGTCGGCGAGATCATGGCCCTGGATTCGTTCAAGCTCGTGATGGGGAAGCGTTTGGCCGAGATCACCGGGAAAAAGACCGCCACCGAGGTCGAGCGGATGGAGGCGGCCAGGCTCATCGGCCAGATGGAGCCTTCGCCGGACATTTATCATCCCCTCGAAGATCTCCTCCGGGACCCGTCGCCCGACGTCCTCAACTACGCCCTGGGCAGCGCGGCCGTCCACCTCCGGAAAGAGCATGTGCCGCTCATCATCCCGCTCCTCGGGAACCCGATGAACCGCCAGGTGGCCCAGGATGCGCTCGAAGCCTACGGCCCGCGGATCGAAGATGTCTTGAGGAAACATCTTCAGGACGCCGGGGAGCGGCTGGAGGTCCGGCAGGCCATCCCCGAGGTCCTGGCCCGGATCGGCGACCAGAAGGCAGCCGATGTCCTGACGGGAGAACTCGGCCGGGGCGAGGAGGAGCTGGAGCAGGAGCTCATCGACGCCCTTTACAAGATCCGTTCGAGCGCGCCGAAAGTCCGCTTCAAGCCCGCGAAGATCAAGGCCGCGATCCTGTCGCTGATCAGGAGAAATTACGAGGCGCTGCTCGCCGAGGGCGACGGCCGGGCGGAGGGGGAGGGCCGCTCCGTTTCCGGGCCGAACATGAAGGCCGTCCTTGATCTTCGGACCAAGCGGATCTTCGACCTCCTGGCGCTCATCCATCCCTCCGAGGACATCGTCAAGGCCTACCAGAACATCCTTCAAGGCTCGAAAAAGTCCGGAGATTATTCCCTTGAGCTCCTGGACAACATCCTGGACCGGGACCTCAAAACATACCTCTCGCCGCTCATCGAGGACCTGCCGCCGGACGAGAGGATCCGCCGGCTGAAAAAGCTGGCCGGCGGCCTGGGGCAAGCCCGGCCCTGACGGATGTTGAAATCGTCCGCCGTGTCCATTAGAATGAGATGAGGGAGCCCAGATGACGGACCTTTTTATCTACCCCAAGAAGGGAGATCCCTGGAAATTCCCGCTGGGCCAAAAGAAAGTCAGCATCGGGCGCTCCCCGACGAGCGACATCGTTCTCCCCGACCAGTTCACGTCGGGCTGCCATGCGACCATTTCCGCCACGGACGGCGGATATATCCTGGAGGACCAGGCCAGCAAGAACGGGACCTTCCTCAACGGTCCGCGGATCACCGGCGATGTCGTGCTCACGAGGGGGGACAAGATCCACATCGGAGAGACCGACATCTTCTTCGACCGCGAATACGAGCCCGACGTCAAGATCATTGAAGGCACGACCTTCACTCACAGCTCGAACACGATCATCAACATCAAGGACATCCTGAAGAAACCCCCGACTGCCGTCTTCCTCAAGCCGGCGCCGGGCGGCCCGGATATGGCCAGGCTCCAGCAGGACCAGAAGTTCTCCGCCGTCCTGAGCGAGGTGAGCCAGGCCCTCATCTACCACATGAAACTGCCGCCTCTCCTCGACCACATCATGGACCTCATCATCCAGTACATCCCCATGGACCGGGGCGTCCTCATGCTGAAGGAGGGCCCGGGCGGACAGCTCGTCCACAAGGTCGTCCGTATCCACGACGGTCCGCTCCGGAACCTGAGCATCCTCGTCAGCAAGAGCATCATCCGGACGGCCCTGGACAAGAACTCGGCCGTGCTCATCTCCGACATCCAGAGCGACGAGCAGCTGAGGGGACAAGTCAGCGTCATCCAGGCCCAGATCCACTCGGCCATGTGCGTCCCCCTCTGGAGCAACGAGGAGATCATCGGCCTGATCTATTGCGACCGGGCCGCACTCCTCGGGCAATTCACGGAAGAGGACTTGAAGTTGCTGACGCTTCTGGCCAACCTGGCCGCCAACAAGATCGAGAACGCCAAGCTCATCGAGAAGGATCTCGAGAGAGCACGGCTCGATCAGGAGATGAAGACAGCGGCGGTGATCCAGAAGAATTTCCTGCCCAAGAACGATCCCGTTTTCGACCCGTACGAAATCAGCGGCAGCATGCGGGCCTGCCGCCACGTCGGCGGTGACTATTACGATTTCATCCCCGTCGACCCGGCCCGGCTGGGCCTCGTCGTCGCCGACGTCTCCGGGATGGGGGTCAGCGCCGCCCTGCTCATGGCCTCGTTGAGGGCGTCTCTCCACGCTGAGATCCCGGTCACCAAGGACCTGGCCTTGCTCGCCGCCAAGCTGAATGATTTCGTCCATATGAGCTCCGACAGCCACTCTTTCATCTCGTTTTTCTTCGGCTTTCTGGACCGCCAGGCCGGCGAGGTCGCCTACGTCAACGCGGGCCACAACCCGCCCCTGATCGTGAACCCGGCCGCCGGCGCACGTTATCTGGAGTCCACCGGTTTTTGTCTAGGAATGTTCCCGTCCGTCAGCTTTGAGATACGGACGACCCGGCTCGAGCCCGGCGAGATCCTCTGCCTCTTCACGGACGGCATCGTCGAGCACGTGAACGGAGAGAAAGAACAATTCGGGGAAGACCGGCTGGCCGCGAAGATCCGTGAATCGGCCGGGCTCCCGGCCCGGGAGATCATCGACAGGATTTATGACGAGGTCATCAGCTTCGCCGGCTGCGACGAATCCACGGACGATATGACCCTGGTCATCGTCAGGAGAAAAAGCTGAGGGCCGGCCTTGAGGAGGAACCTTTGAACGCCCCCGGATCGAAAGAGCTGACCGTCCGGGCGGACCTGGCCGAGATCGACCGGGTCCGCGGGTTCCTCCGCGAGAGCCTCCACGGCCTGCCGCTCGGCGAGGAGGACCTCCTGAAGCTCGAGCTCTCGCTCCACGAGATCTTCGTCAATATCGCCCTCCACGCCTACCCGGGGGCGGCCGGAGAGATGTCGGTCCGGGTCTGGGACGACGCCGGGACCTTTTACGTGGAGATCCGCGACCGGGGGGTCCCTTTCGACCCGGTCGCCTGGCCGCCTCCCGACCTCGACGAGAAGATCCGCCGGGGCACGAAGGGAGGGTTCGGGGTCCACCTCTTCAAGACCTTGATGGACGGGTTCTCGTACCGCAGGGCCGGCGGAGAGAACATCCTGACGATCTACAAGAAGCTCCCGCCCCGGCCCGGCGACGCCGGTCAATACAAGACCTGATCCTCTCCGTTTTTCTTGATGAGCTTGTCGATCTCCGCCAGGATGAGGTCCCGGCGAATCAAGACGGCCTTGATCTCTTCGTCCGTCAGGTATTCGCCGACGGCGGCTTTGATGCTCTCGTGGGTGAGCGCCTTGACCTTCTCGACGAGCACGCGGGGCAGCTCGCTCATGAGCTTGGGGCCTTCCGGGTGTTTCTCCGTGAAGATGAGCTTTTTCGTGAACTCTTTCGAGGTCCTGAAGGTCCTGGAGTGGTCGATGAGGATCATCCGCCAGTCCTTGGTCAGCAGGATCTGGTTCTGGTGCCGGTCCTCGTTAGCGATCAGGTTGTCCCAGAATCTCTGGAGGTAAATGCTCCGGTTCATGGGGAAGACCTTGTACGAGGGCGTTTTGATCTTCTTCTCTTCTTTTTCCTTGAGCGTGATACAATCATCGGACCAGTACTGGCAGGAGCCCCGGTTTTCCTGGAACCTGCGTTCCACGGTCGTCGGCACCATGTTAAGGCCGAGAAATCTGTCCAGCCGGTAGGCGGCGATCTCCCATTGCCAGCCCTCGACATACCCTTTTTGCCGTCCCTCGGCATTCTTCCACAAAGCCCGGTGCGTGAGGTCGCCCTTCTTGAGCGTCAGGACCCAGGGGTTCGTGACAGCTTCTTCACCGGTGAGCTGTTTCTGACCGATGATCTGGGCCGTCTTCAGGAAGTCTTCCTGTTGCTCCCGTTGGGCCAGCTCCCCGGCCGTGAACTGGGCCAGAAGCCGCGGGGCCTCCACGGCGGCCAGGCCGCAAAGGACCAGAATGATCAGCCCTTTTTTCATCTTTCCCATCGTGTCCCTCCTTTCGGATCTCTCTATCCCTCAGACGGCCTTCGGCCGTATCAGTCGTAGAGGACGTTGGCTTCGCCCTGCTGCCGGACCTGCGCTTCGATCTCCTTGATGAGGAGGTCGCGCCGTACGAGGATCGCCCGGATCTCCGCGTCCGTCAGCGTTTCGCTGACGGCTCCTTTGATGGACTCGAAGGTCAGACCTCTGATCTTCTCGACGAACCAGCGCGGCAGACGCCGGAAGAGGAAAAGGCTTCCGGTCTGGGATCTCTTGATCCCGTTGGCCCCGTACATGAGCCGCTCGGTGAACTCCTCCGTTGAACGGAAGGCCCGGGAGTGATCGATGAGGATTGTCCGCCAGTCTTCTGTGACCAGGATGTTCTGCTGGGTCCGGTCGTCATTGGCCACCAGACTGTCCCAGGCCCGGGTCAGCCACTTCGCTTTATTGACCCGATCCAGGGCGTCGTCGGGCGTCGGGATGTTTTTTTCGGCAACTTCGAGGAGGCTGTGCTTATGCTTGGCGTAAAGCGACAGATCGCCCTTCTTGCCCTGGAATTCGCGCTCCACGGTGACCGGGACCATGTTGAGCCCGATGAGCTTGTCGAGCCGGTAGGCGGCGATTTCGTACCGCCAGCCTTCTAAATATCCGTTCATCATCCCGCTGGGGTTTTTCCAGAAGGCCGTCGTCTCGAAATCGCCTTTCTTCAGGTGGAGCCGGTAGGGATGGGTGACGCCCTCGCCGACCGGCTCGAACCGGACGATCTCGGCCGTGAGGAGGAACGTTTCCATCTCGCCGCGACGGGCGATCTCCTCCGCCTGGAACTGCCCAAAAATGAGCCCTTGGACGAAAGACAACGTCAGAGAAAAAAGAAGGATGGCCGCGCAACGCTTCATGAGGATCTCCCCCTCAGATTTCCCGATTGGCCGTAGCATATGCCGCATTTTTGTAAAAATCAAGCCGGCTTTGACTTCCCGGTCGGCCCGGGCCTCGATCTTCTCGTCTTCCCGGCCGACCAGGATGGTCAGGAGGATCCAGGCCGCGACGATGATGACTTTCAGAACAGGACCGCGCGTTCCCCCTGCATTTCGATCTGCCTCCTGATCGTCCAGACGATCGCCCCCCGGCGGGAGTCCAGAGCCCGCAGCTCTTCCCCGTTGATAAAGGGGGAGAGGAGGGCCGTGACCTTGCCGGTGTCCCAATCGAGAAGCTTCCTGTAGAGCTTCCGCGAGCAGTGGAGGATTTCGCAACCCCGGACCGTGTTTTTCTGCGGCTCGAAGGCCTGGGCGAAATCGACCCTGTAGACTTTTCCGTCGTCCTGGCTGATCAGGGTATCCTCGTCGTTGGTACAGGAATCATCAACGAGGTTTTCGAAGACCGTGAGGTCGGCCATGGCCTGGTCGAAGGCTTGGGGATCTTTCGGAAGGAGCTTCCGGGCTTTTCTCTCACCCTCTTTGAGGGCGTTCTCGACGAAGATCTGGAGCGATCCCGGCTGACTGTCGATCTCCCGTTCCACGATAGGGGGCATGAAATCGAGACCGAGATACTTGCAGAGCGCATAGGCCGCCAGCTCGTACTTATAGCTTTCGGGGATGAGTTCCGGCCGCCGGCGGTCGATATACTTGAAGAGCGCCTTCCGGGATATGCCCCCATCCTCCAAGGTGACCTTCCAGGGCTCCGTCCGTCCCGCAACGGCCCCCTTTTGGACCTTGACGACGGCGGCCTCCCTGAGGAACTTCTCCTGTTCCCCGGCCGTCAAAGGACCGGCCACCGTCGGGGTGTAGTCGGGACCTTTCATGTCCATTTCCTCGGGCGGCTCCCACAAGCTGAAACGGCGGTCCTGGATGATCAGGGCCGAGGGAACGCCCCCGTAGACACTGGAGATGCCCGTGTCGATGATGAAAACCCTGTTGTGAAACCGGCTGACGCTTCCGATCTCGCGAGAGACGGTCGGGCTGTTTCCGCCGGCACGGCTATAGGTATGGCCGACGACGATGGCCCGGGCCCCCAGATTGGCGAGGATATGGTTGACCTCATTCTGGGACGACGTTTCGTCCATGTAGGCCAGACCCCTGTACCAGAGCGGTCCATCGGGATTGTAGACGATCTTCGGCTTGAAGGCCCTGGGGACGGATTGCGGATTCCGCATCCGACCCCGGAAGAATTCGAGCTCCGACCGGAGAGTGGCGTTGATATCCTGGAGCTTCCATGTTGAAAACTCCTCGTTGATGCCGGCGTGGACGAAGATGACATCGTTGATCTTGATGACGGCGTTCTTCTGAAGCAGCCATTTTCCGTAGGTCTCGTTGAAGCCATTGACGTAAGCGCGCTTGGCCGCATCCTCCTTTTTCAGGGTCGTCCAGAAGAAACGCAAGCCGCTGTCCAAAGCCAGGTCCAAACCATTCTTTTCGGCCACGGCCCGCTCAGCGGCCGGAAGGCCGGAGAGATACTCCTTTTCCCGGGCCTTTCGGTAACCCTCGGGGAGGAAGGAGACGAACTGCTCGACGTTGACGTAGTCGGGATAACTCAGGGCGATCCCGTCGATATTCATCTCTTCGTGGTTGCCGAGGAGGACGTGGACCATCCCCCCGGCTTCCGCCGCGTCTTTTTCGAGGCGCATCAGGAGGTCCAAGATGTCCTTGGCCCTCGTCCCCCTGTCCAGGATGTCGCCGATCTGGACGAGATGCGTGGCCCCCCCCGTCCAGTGAAGGTCGTCGGCGACAAGCCCGGTGCCTTTCAGGATCAGGACGAAGTTGTCATAGTCGCCGTGAAGATCGCCCACGGCCACGATCTTCTCGACGCCGCTCCAGACGCAGGGGGTGTCCGCGGCGGGGGAGAGGAGGACGGACGCGAAAAGCGCTGCCGAGACCGTGAGGACCCGGATCAGCGATCGGTTATGCCTCAAGGTTTCCCTGCCCTTTTCTGATAAGAACACCGTTTTTTCCTTTATAGACCATTTCCCGGCAGGAATCAACCTGAAATTTCCGGACGCAATGATTTCTCCGCCAGGCCTCTCTGCCGGTTGACTCACGACCGAAGGCCTTGCTATTCTTCTTCATGTCCGATTTCCTGCCCCAGGATGGTGAGCCATGATGACTCAGGCCACGCGTGTTTTCCGGAAATCGTCGAGGACCCTTCTGGTCTGGCCGGCCCTCTTGGCCTTGGCAGTGTCCCTTGCGGGGCCGGCCTGTTCGCCGGGCCGGCGGGCCGCGACGCCTCCCGCTGACGGACGGGTGAAGACGGGCCTCGAGGTGTTCCTCGAGAAGCATCTCGATCTGGTCAAGGGGAAAAGAGTCGGGCTCATCACGAACCCGACGGGAGCCGACAGCCGGCTCCGGAGCACGGTGGACCTCCTGGCCGGCAACCCGAAGGTCAAGCTGGTCGCCCTCTACGGGCCGGAACACGGGGTCCGCGGGGACGCCCAAGCCGGAGAATACGTCCCTTTCTCTTACGACAAGAAGTACAACCTGCCGGTTTTCAGCCTCTACGGCCAGTCGATGAAGCCCGAGCCCGGGATGCTCAAAAATATCGATGCCTATATGCGGGCCTTCGACATCAAGTCCGAGGGCAAGGCGCCCGGAAGGGCCATGGTCCAGGACATTGACGTCATGATCTATGATATTCAGGACGTCGGCACCCGGGTCTATACCTATATTGCGACGATGGCCCTGGCCATGCAGGCGTGCGCCGAGAGCGGCGTCGACTTCATCGTCCTCGATCGGCCCAACCCCGTCAACGGAGCGGACATGGAAGGCCCGGTCCTCGAGTTTCCCGGCTCGAGTTCCTATATCGGCCTCTATCCCATCCCCGAACGGTTCGGGATGACCATGGGCGAGCTGGCCCGGCTCTTCAACGACAGGTTCCTGCCGCGAAAGGCCAAGCTGACGGTCGTCCCGATGGAAGGGTGGAGGCGGACGATGTGGTTCGATCAGACCGGTCTTCCCTGGATCATCCCGTCACCCAACATGCCGACCCTCGAGACCGCGACCGTCTATCCCGGCCAGGTCGCGCTCGAGGGGACCAACGTCTCCGAGGGCCGGGGAACGACGAGGCCTTTCGAGCTCTTCGGTGCGCCCTGGATCGACGGGTCCGCGCTCGCGGCGAAGCTCAACGCCCTCGGTCTCGCGGGCGTCGTCTTCCGGGAAGCCTGGTTCACGCCGGCCTTTTCCAAGTTCCAGGGTCAGCTCTGCGGGGGCTGCCAAATCCACGTGACCGACCGCACCCGCTACAGGTCTTTCGAGACGTCCCTGCATATCCTCAAGGCCGTTCGCGACGCGTACCCGGACAAGTTCGAATTCCACAAGGACTATTTCGATAAGGTCATGGGGACGCCCCGGGTCCGCGAGGCGATCGAGGCCGGGACCGCGGTCCGGACGATCGTCGAGGGATTCGGGCCCGGGCTGGCCGCTTTCGACGGGCTCCGCAAGCCCTATCTCCTTTATTGACCTGGCCGTCTTTTTCCTTTAAAATGAACGTCTTTCCGGTGAAGAAAGGGTGCCCTCCCGTCCTCCGGGCGGAGGCCGCCTCCCGATGAAGGAGCGATACGCGATGACAAACCAGCCCTCGCCGCTAGCCCTGGCCAATCCCTTGTCCCTGATCCTCGACAAATCCCCCCGGGATTTCCTCCGGGCCGACATCCTGAAGGTCATCGAGAAGCGGCAGGTCGAGCGCCTCACGTTCCACTACACGGCCCTGGACGGCAAGCTCAAGGAGCTTAAGATCCCGGCGGCGACCCGCTCCCGAATCGAGACGATCCTGGCCGAGGGCGAGAGGGTGGACGGGTCTTCGCTCTTCAAGGGGCTGGTGGACATGGCCCTGTCCGACCTCTACATCGTCCCTCAGTACAGCACGGCCTTCCTCAATCCATTCGACGAAGGAAGCCTCGATTTTGTCTGCCGTTACCTCACCAAGGACGGGAGCCCGGCCCCCTTCACCCTGGACAACATCCTGGCCCGGGCCGCCGGCCTCTTCCGTTCGGCCACGGGCTTCGAGCTCAACGCCCTGGGGGAGCTGGAGTTCTTTCTCCTGAGCCCGCCCGCCGGGAAAACCTATACGGTCCCGGGCCAAAGCGGCTACCACGGCTCCACGCCGTTCATCAGAAGCGGGCCGGTCCTGAACGAGATGGTGCGACATATCACCCAGGTCACCGGGGCCGTCAAGTATGCCCACAGCGAGGTCGGCCTCATCGAAAGCGTCCGCAGCGACATCGAAGAGATCCAGGGCTGGCGCGCCGAACAGCTTGAAATCGAGTACCTGCCTAAGCCGGTGGAGGAGATGGCCGACGCCCTCGTTATCGGCCGTTGGATTATCCGGAACACGGCGTACCAGCACGGCTCCGTGGCCACCTTCACCCCGAAGCTCGAGGAGGGCATCGCCGGGAATGGCCTCCATTTCCATCTCGAGCTCGAAAAGGACGGGAAAGGCCTCATGACCGGTCCGGACGGCAGGCTATCCGAGGCCGCCAGGAAGCTCATCGGCGGCGTGTGCGAATATGCCGATTCCCTGACGGCCTTCGGAAACACCGTCTCCTCGGCCTACCTCCGGCTGGTCCCGAACCACGAGGCCCCGACCCGCGTGTGCTGGAGCGACCTGAACCGAAGCGCGATGATCCGGGTCCCGCTAGGCTGGACGAACCTCTCCAACCTGGCGAAAAAGGTCAATCCACGGCAGGTTGAGGATTTCAAGGGCGTCCCGGGCGGGCGGCAGACGGTGGAGCTGAGGAGCCCCGACGGCAGCGCCCTCATCCATCTCGTGCTGGCCGGCATCACCATGGCCGCGAATTGGGCTTTCGGCGGTGACCATTCCCTCTTTAAGGAGCGCGGACCCCTGGAGCTCGCGGAGAAGCTCTACGTCAAGGGGAACATCTTCTTGGAAAAGGAGCTCCTCAAGAAGCTCCCCGTCCTGCCCACAAGCTGTGTCGAGTCGAGCCGCCTGCTCCTCCAAAAGAGGGACCTTTACGAGCGGGACGGCGTTTTTCCGCCGGTCGTCATCGACTACATCGCCCGCATGCTCCAGGCTGAGAACGACGAATTCATGAACAGGCAGCTGGCGGGGCTTCCGGCCCACGACCGGCTCTACGAGATCCGCAAGATCATGCACAAGGACCTTCACAAGCACTGATCGGCCCCGGCGGGCCCGCGTGACCTCGGAGGATCAGAATCTGGCGGACGCCCTTTTCTGGGCCCTGAATTCCGGCTCGAGGGTCTTCCATAAAGAATTGAACCTTTCCTGCAAGGCTTCGTATACGCCCGAGCTCTTCGCGTCCGGCGCCGCCGCGAGCCTGTCCAGGGTCACGCGCGGTCCCGTGATCTCCCCGATGCTCACCTTTTCGCCCTTTTCGAGGTGCCAGCACCAGATCGATTGGAGCGCCCCCCCGTAGGCTGCCGCCTCCTGTTCCTTCAGGGTTACGACGGGCGTCCGGAGGATGTCGGCCGCGATCTGGAGCCATACCCGGCTTTTCGAGCCGCCACCCGTGGCCCGGATCTCGTCCGGCTTGAGCCCGAGCGCCCGCATCCTGGCGAAGCCATAGCCCAGATTGAGGATCGTCCCTTCCATCACCGACCGGGCCAGATGGGCGGCGTCGAAGGTCCCCCGGTTGAGGCCGAAAAAGACGGCGCTCGAGAAGGGCAGGACGGGGACCCTTTCGCCGTCCACGAAAGGCAGGAAGAGGAGCCCGCCGGAGCCGGGCGCGGCCTTCGCGGCCAGGGCCTCGAGGGCCCGGTTGTTGAGCTTGAAGACCGATTTGAAGAGCTCGGTCGTGTTCGTGACGTTCATCGTGCAGAGGAGAGGCAGCCAGCCACCGGTGCTGTCGCAGAAAGCGGCGATCTCGCCCTCCGGGTCCACGAACGGTTCCCCGGAGTGGGAATAGATCGTTCCCGATGTGCCGAGGCTCAAGGTCGAGACGCCGGGCGTCACATTTCCCGTCCCGATGGCGCCCATCATGTTGTCGCCGCCGCCACCCGAGACGAGGACCCTGCCCAGTCCGAACCGGGCGGCGACGGTCTTCCGGACGAAGCCGACGGGCTCGCGGGGATGGCTGAGGGCCGGGAGCTTTCCGGCCAGACCTGGGTCGATGGCGGCCATGGCCTCCGGGCTCCAGCGGAGGTTCCGGACGTCCATGAGGCCGGTCCCGGATGCGTCGCCGTATTCCATGTGAGGCCGCCGGGTCAGATGGTGGTTCAGATAGTTGTGGGGCAGAAGGACGGTCGCGAGCTTCTCGTAGTTTTCGGGCTCGTGCCTCTTGAGCCAGAGGATCTTCGAGGCCGTGAAACCGACGGCCAAGCTGATCCCGAGCTTGCGGATGAATTCCTTGGCCCCGCCGAGGCGGCCGACGATCATCTCCGTCTCCTCGATCGTCGAGGTGTCGTTCCAGAGCTTGGCCGGCCGGATGGGCCGGCCCCGGAGATCGAGCGGGACGAACCCGTGCTGCTGGCCGGATATGCCAAGGGAGAGGACTTTCTTGGGGTCCGCCCGGGATTCCTTGAGGGCGGCCGCGAGCGCGATCTCCATGGCCGTCACCCAGGTTTCAGGGTCCTGTTCGCTTGCGCCAGGCGGCAGGCCGGGCACCATTTCGTGGGGGGCATGCCCCTGGCCCAGGACCTGCCCGGTCTCGAAATCGACGACCAGGGCTTTCGTGCCCTGCGTTCCGGAATCAATGCCGACGGCATACATCTTTCACCTCAGACGCTTGGAATAAGGTCCGTGATCGAATTGTAAGAAACCGCGGGAGGGCTGTCAACGTCGGCCCGCCTTGACACCGGCAGGAGAACTCTCCTAGAATCAAGCCTCGTTCGCGGACCGGGGGGGAGCTGGCAGCGTTCGCGCGGAGGAGAGAAGCGCATGAAGAGGATCGCGGCCTGGGTCGGCCCTGCGATGTCGTTGATCTGGCTGGCGGGGACGGCCTGGGGCTCCGCGGTGACGGTCGAGGCGAGGGTCGGGTATCTCCGGCCGAATTCACAGGACGTCCGGGACGTCTACAAGAACGGCCTGGTATTCGGCGCGGACTTCACGGTCCCCCTATGGAAAGGACTCGGCCTCTGGGCCGGCGCCGATGATGATCATAAAAACGGAATGCTCACCTATACCTTGGAAGACACGACCCTGAGGGTCATTCCTCTGTTCGCGGGGCTCAAGCTTCAGTCCGCGTCCGGCAAGGTCAGGCCCTATGTGGGTCTTGCCGCGGGCTACTTCCTGTACAAGGAAACGAACGTCATCGGCACGGTCAGCGGCTCGAACATCGGCCTGCTGGTCCAGTTTGGCCTCCTCGTCAGGATCACGCGGTCGCTGTCCGTCGACCTCCATGGCCGCTATACATCCTTCCGCAATAAAGCCAGCGGGTCCGATGCTCTGACGACCGACCTGGGCGGCATCCAGGGCGGGCTCGGCCTCGCCGTCCGGTTATGAGCGGCCTCCTTCAGAACCATCCCTTGAAAATGCACGTCTTGCGGACTAAACTAAACTTCCGTTAGTCGCATCAGAGGAGCGCCGATGAGAACGAGCCTGAGAATCGCGGCCGGCTTTGTTGTCCTGCTTCTGGCGGCCCCTTCCGCTCCCGCCCTCATGAAGCCGGGCCAAAAATTCCTCCCTTTCTCCCTGAAAAATATCGACGACAAGGAATATACCGTTAAAATGGAAGACGGCCGGCTGACCCTGATCATCAGCGAGACCGTGGCGGGGAAGAGCCAGGTCCGCAAAACCCACCCGGCCGCCGTTCTCATCGATTTCTGGGCGACCTGGTGCGTGCCCTGCCGGGTAGCCATGCCGTACATGCAGCGGCTGCACGAAAAATACAAGCCCGGCGAGGACCAGGAACAGGGCGGCCTGAGGCTCTTCGGGATCGCCCTGGACGAGCGGGGGTCCAAGGTCGTCCGGCCTTTTTACGAAAAGCTCAAGATCACCTATCCGATGCTCGCCGACCCGACGTCCGGCCCCGGCACCGACGGGGTCCTGCGCACGGCCCAGGGCATGAAAAAACCCTATGACGCCGTCACCATCCCCGTCGTCTACCTGATCGACGCGACGGGGACGATCGTCCATGTCCATCAGGGCTTCAAGCCGGAACACATGGCCGAGCTCGAAACGGCCGTGAAGAATTGCCTGGCCGGAGGGAAAGGATGAAGCGCAAGCTGCCCTGGGTCCTGCTGACCATCTTCCTCGCGCTGATGGTCGCCGGCCTGCTCCTCGGCGAATACAAGATGGTCCTGGAGAAGGCCGTCACGGTCTGCCTGGACTGCATCGGGATCGGCTGAGGACCGGACCGTGGGATTCCTGACGAAGCCGCGGCAAAAAAGGGTCTGGTACCAGGCCCTGGGGGCCCTGGCCATCAACGCCTGGCTCCCGAACTGGCTCTCCGGACAGATTTTCCAGGGGAAGATCAAAGGGGTCTGCGTCCCCGTCCTGAACTGCTACTCCTGTCCTTCGGCCCTGGGAGCCTGCCCGATCGGCTCCATCCAGACCTTCTTCGGCGGCCTGCGCTTCAACCTCTCGGTCGCCGAAAAAAAGTTCGGTCTCTATGTCATCGGGCTTCTGGGGGTCGTGGGCAGTATCATCGGCCGCATGCCCTGCGGCTGGCTCTGCCCGTTCGGCTTGCTCCAGGAACTCATGCACAAGATCCCGACACCCAAACTCCGGGTGCCGCGGTTCTTCTCCTCTTTCCGTTATGTCTTCCTGGCCGTCCTGGTCGTCGCCCTGCCGCTCCTCATCGTCGATACGATGGGCTTCGGCCAGACCTGGTTCTGCAAATGGGTCTGCCCGGCCGGGACGCTGGAGGCCGGGGTCCCCCTCGTCCTCCTGAACGAGGGCTTGCGGGGGCTCGTCGGCTTCATGTATTTCTGGAAAATCGGCCTCCTCGTCCTTTTCCTGGGCTGGATGGCCGTCAGCAAGCGTCCCTTCTGCCGGGCCGTCTGCCCGCTGGGCGCGATCCTGGGACTCTTCAACAAGGGGAGCCTTTTCCGGATGGCCGTGGATGACGAGAAGTGCACGCTCTGCGACGCGTGCCACAAGGACTGCCCGGTGGACATCAAGATCTATGAGTCGGCCAATAGCCCCGACTGCGTCCGCTGCCTGAAATGCGTCAGCTCGTGCGAATACGGAGCGATCAGTTACGATTTCCTGGGCAAGCACGAGACCGCAGCCGACCGGCGGGTCAGCGGAGAGGCTTGAGCTCGGGCTGGACCGGCCCCGGCTGTTGATTAATGGGACCCATTTGGTTAAACTCGGGTTTCGATCCGGGCGATTCCGGGAATGTGTTGAGGAGATGAAGGTGACCGGAAGACGGAGGCTCTTTTTCGTCGCGGCGGTCCTCCTGGCCGCCTCGGCGGCATATCTCATTTCCGATGGAGGGGCCGTGGCTGATTTCAGCGAAAAGATCCCCAAGAAGATCGGTGGCTGGGCGGCCTCGGGGAAGGACCGGACGTTCAACCGGGAAAGACTGTACGACTATATGGACGGCGGCGCGGAGGTCTACCTCGCCTTTGATTTCCGTGAGGTCTGGACCCGGAAATATGCCGGCTCCGACGGCCGGGAAATGACCCTGGACATTTACGACATGGGCTCCCCGGCCGAAGCCTTCGGGGCCTTTTCCTGCGATCGGCAAGACCCCGGCGCCGGGATCGGTCAGGAATCGGAATACGGCGGGGGACTCCTGCGGTTCTGGCAGGGACGCTATTTCGTGGCGATCACGGCTTCCACGGACGATCCGGCCACTTCCGGGGCCGTCCTCGGGTTGGGGAAGGAGGCGGTGAAGACCCTCGGACCGCCGGGCGCGAAGCCGGACATGGTCGCGTTCCTGCCGCCCGCGGCCCTCCGGCCGGAGCGGACGAGCTATTTCCACAGCGTCGTCAACCTCAACAACCGCTTTTTCGTGGCCAGCGAAAATCTCCTCCGGCTCGACCGCTCGACCGACTGTGTCATCGGGGAGTACGGAGCGGGAGGGGCCGAGCCTGTCATTCTCCTCCTTATCCGTTATCCCGACGGGGACCGGGCGCGCTCGGCCCGCCAGTCATTCCTGGCCTCCTACCTTCCCGAGGCCGGCCCGGAGGGGATCGCCCGGACCGATAGCAGGAAGTGGGTGTCGGCGTCCGTCCGGGAAAATTATCTCACGGTCGTTTTTGAAGCGCCGTCAGAGGATGCGGCCAAGAAACTCGGCACGTCCGTCAAATTCCCCGCGAAATGAGGTGGTCATGAATTCTCCGCTCACCCGCCGCGATTTTCTCAGGGGCACGACCGTCACCGTCCTCGGGGCTTCCCTGGGATTCAGCCAGAACAAGGCTGTGCAGAAGAAATCCCGCGTCGTCCTCATCCGGCATCGTGACGTCCTCGACGAGAACTCGAAGATCAATCCCGACATCCTCCAGGGCATGCTGGACGAAGCCGTGATGAAGCTCCTCGACGAGAGCGACCCCGTCAGAGCCTTCCGAAAGCTGGTCAAGCCGGGAGAGATGGTCGGCATCAAAACGAATGTCTGGTCCTACCTGCCGACCCCGCCCGAGCTCGAGGCCGCCATCAAGCGCCGGGTGATCGACGCCGGGGTGGCCCCGGACAGGATCGGCCTCGATGACCACACCGTCAGAACCAACCCGCTTTTCGTCAACGCCACGTCTCTGATCAACGTCGCGCCCCTCCGGACGCATTACCTGGCCGGGGTGTGCGGCTGCATCAAGAACTACATCATGTTCGCTGAGTCCCAGCCAGCCTATCACCCGGACAGCTGTGCTGACCTGGGCTCCTTGTTCAAGCTGCCGCAGGTCAAGGGCAAGACGCGGCTCAATGTACTCTGCGTCCTGACCCCCCAGTTCCACGGCCGCGGCCCCCACAATTTCAACCGGCGGTACGTCTGGAGCTACAAGGGAATGATCGTAGGCCTGGACCCCGTCGCGGTCGACACCATCGGGCTGCGGCTGATCATGGCCAAGCGCCGGGAGGTCCTGGGAAAGGCCCAGGAGCTGCCGCCCGTGCCCAAGCACATCCAGTTGGCCGATACCCGGCACGGCATCGGGACGAGCGATATCAACGCCATCGAGCTCATCAAGCTCGGCTGGAACGAGGATACCCTGGTCTAGGCCGGCCCTGAGGCCGGGCAAAAAAGGGGAAGGGGAGTGACCATGGTCCGTGCCACAAGAACCGCGATTCTTCTTCTGATTGCATTCGGGGCCCTTGCCCCATCTCTCACGCCCTCGGCGGGCGATCGCCCGGAGTTCCTCAGCTCTATCCTCTGGTCGAAGGCCTATGACATCGCCATCGAGGGAAATTATGGCTACTGCGCTTTCCTCAACGGCCTGGTGATCCTCGATCTCAGGGTGAAAAGCGCCCCGGCCGAAATCTCCCGCCTCTCCCTCGGCGGCGGGTTCGGGGTCGCGAAGAGTCGGACCCTGGTCTTCATTGCCGCGGGCAAGATGGGTTTGAAGGTCGTGGACGTCTCTGATCCAAGGACGCCTCTGTTGAAGGGTGAGGCGGCGACTCCCGGGGTCGCCAAAGCGGTGGCGGTCGACGGCAGCCGCGTCTTCGTCGCCGACGGAGGATCCGGGCTATTGATTTTTGACGTCTCGACTCCGGCCGCGCCCCGGCTCATCGCCTCCTTCGAGACCCCTGGCGAGGCGGAAGGGGTGACGATCCACGGGAACAATGCGCTCGTCGCTGTCGGCGACGAGGGGGTCCTGGTCCTCGATGTGCGGGATCCGGCCGCCCCGAAAAAGGCCGGTTCCCTTAACACTCAGGGCAAGGCCCGCCAGATCGCCGTCTCCGGGAATGTCGCCTATGTCGCCAACGGCCCGGCCGGCCTGGCCGTCCTCGACATCAGCGACCCGGCCACGCCGAAGCTCACGGTCGCCCTGCCGACGTCGAGCTATGCCAACAGCGTCGCCGCTAGGGAGGGAGTCCTGGCCGTCGGGACGCTCTACGACGGCGGATATCAGCTCTTCGATATCACGAAACCGGCGGCTCCCGTTTCCTTGAACATCGGCAAGTATACGATGTACAACGAGGCCTGGGGGATCGCCCTGGAAACGGGCCTGGCCTATGTCGTCGATTATTTCGCCGGCATCCACATCGTCGATATTTCCGACCCCAAGAGGCTTCGGATCGTCGGCCGGTTCGCGACGCCGAGCTCGATCGTCGCCGCGGCCGTCCAGGGCAACAGCCTCTATGCCATCGGCGAGCTTTCCGGTCTCCAGATCTTTGACATCTCCGACCCGTCGCATCCCCGCTGCATCGGCGCGTCGGCCGTCTCGCGCGGAGTCCAGGGGCTCGATGTCCAGGGGAACTACGCATATGTGACGGACCGTTGGGGCCTTCACATGATGGACATCACGAGGCTGCCTGCGGTCAATGCCGCCGGGACCCTCGCGCTTCCGGGGGTTCCCCGGGCCGTGGTGGTCCGGGGGCCCTACGCCTATCTGACTTCCGACCACTCCGGCTTCCACGTCGTCGACATCAGCAGCCCGTCGGCCATGAAAATCGCGGGATCTCTCGAGATGCCCGGATTCGCCTACGGCCTGAGTCTTAAGGGGGAGCGGGCTTATGTCTGCAACAGCGATACGGGGTTTCATGTGCTCGACATCTCCAACCCGGCCAAACCGAAAACCCTCGGCGGCATCCGGACGGCGGGTGAGCCTCGCGCCGTCGCCCTGAAGGGGAATTTCGCTTTTGTCGCCGACGGCCCCGGGGGCCTCCTTGTCCTCGACGTCCGGGACCCTCAGGGGTTGAAGACGGTGGGGAAGGCCGCTTTCGAGGGATTTGCCACCGGGGTCGCCGTCGACGGGAACACCGCTTACATTTCGGACGAAACGTCGGGCGTCAGGACATTTGATATCAGTGATCCGGCCGCGCCGAAGCCCGTCGCCATTTTTAAAACCCCGGGCGAACCTGCGGGCGTCCGCCTCGGCGGCGGAGTCCTCATCGTCCCTGATTCTTACTCGCTGTTCATCCTGAAGCCGGGAAAGGGCTGAACGTGTCCGCCCATCGCCGGGCCGGTTGGAGATGTTGGCCGGCGGTGGACTTTTGATGTAAGATGGCGCCTTGATGCCAAGGAGGTATCGATGAATCAAAAACCGATGAGACGCTTGGCGGTCGTCGCCGTCCTGGCTCTTCTTTTCGTCGTCCAGGCCGCGGCCCAGGAAAAGCTCGACCTCCAGGTCGTGCAACGCATCCGTAAAGAGGGTCTCGAGAATTCCAAGATAGCCGACCTTTTGATCTATCTCTGCGACATTTATGGCCCGCGTCTTGCGGAGTCCCCCCAGTATCGCAAGGCGGCGGAGTGGGCCGTGGGAAAGCTCAAGGAGATCGGCCTGGCCAACGCGAAGCTCGAGCCGTACGGCACATACGGGCGGGGCTGGGAGCTCCAGAGGTTCTATGCCGCCATGACCGCTCCCCAGTACATGCCGTTTATCGCCTATCCGAAGGCCTGGACGCCCGGAACGAACGGCGTCGCCAAGGGGAATCCGGTCCTGCTCGATGTCAAGAAGGTTGCCGACCTCGATAAGTACAAGGGCAAGCTCAAGGACGCCATCGTCCTCACCCAGGGCGAACAGCCGCTCGATATCTCCTTCGACCCCGCCGCCTCAAGGCTGACGGATGACGAGCTGAAAAAATTGGCCATGGCCCCCGAGCCGGGCGCGCGGTCGCCATTCGCCGCCCGAATGGAAGAGTTCATGGCCCGCCAGCAGCTCCAGCAGGCGGTGAATAAATTCCTGAAGGACGAGGGGGCGGCCGTGCTTCTCGAGGCCAGCCGGGGGAAGGACGGGACGGTTTTTGTCGCGAGCGGAGGATCTCAGGCCAAGGACGCTCCGGCCGCTCTGCCGTCGGTCGTCGTTTCGGTCGAACAGTACAACCGGATCGTCCGCATCCTCCAGAAAGACGTCCCGGTCACTCTCGAGGTCGAGGTCCAGGCCCGCTTCACCGAGGATGACCTCCGAGGCTACGATATCGTCGCGGAAATCCCGGGCGTGGACAAGAAGCTGAAGGACGAAATCGTCATGCTGGGCGGCCATTTCGACAGCTGGCACGCGGGCACCGGGGCCACGGACAACGGCGCCGGCAGCGCCGTGGCCATGGAGGCCGTGAGGATCCTCAAGGCCGTCGGCATCCAGCCCCGGCGCACGATCCGGGTCGCCCTGTGGGACGGCGAAGAACAGGGGTACATCGGTTCGAAGGGATATGTCACGAACCATTTCTTCGACCGGGCCAAGAAGGAAAAGAAGCCTGAATACGACAAGTTCTCGGCGTATTTCAACCTGGACAATGGCAGCGGCAAGGTCCGCGGCATTTATGCCCAGGGCAACAACGCTGCCGTTCCGATTTTCGAAGAATGGCTGAAACCCATGGGGGATCTCGGGGCGTCGACCGTGACGATCCGTAACACGGGAGGCACGGATCACCTGTCCTTCGACGGGATCGGCCTGCCGGGTTTCCAGTTCATCCAGGATGTCCTGGAATATGATTCGCTCACCCATCATTCGAACATGGACGTCTACGACCACGTGTCGAAAGGGGACCTGATGCAGGCGGCGACGGTCATGGCCTGGTTCGTCTACAATGCGGCGATGCGGGACGAGAAGATGCCGAGGAAATTCTTCGACCCGAACGCGCCGGGGCCGGCCCGGGGCCGGTTCTAGGCCCGGAAGCGCCTTCTCGAATAGAAATACATGTAGAGGGGCTCTAGGGGAATGAAGATCGCCAGCAGGCCCATGAGGACCGCGGCCCCGCCCAGTGCGATGACGATGAAGGCGACCATGGAGAAGAAATCCCGCCGGTAGATGAAGGCGATCTTGGCAGCCGCCGCGTCCAGGCGGCCGGTGAAGCCGGGCCGGCCCGGACTCCCTTCGATGTCCTTGACCACTCCGACCACCAGGTTCCCGAGCTTCGCATTTTTCATGAAGGCCGCGAGCTGGAGATAGAACAACCCCATCGACAGAAGGGCCAGGACGCCGAGGACGAGCCAGACGGGCCGATGGGAGCTCCGGAAAAGACCGACGGGCAGGGACAGGAAGAACAGGACGAAGATGACCGCATCCCCGACCATATCGAGGAAGCCGCCGAACTTGGAGGTCCGGAATGTCAGCCGGGCGACCTCGCCGTCGCAGCCGTCGAAGATCGAAGCGAACTCGAACAGGAACGAACCCACGAGAAAATGGAGATACCCGCCCTGGGCGATGATCCAGCCGCTGGCGAGCCCGATCGCAAGGCAGATGATGCTGAGCGGGTTCGGGGTGATCCCCAGCCGAAGGAAAAACCGGGTCATGAACAGGGAGATGGGACGGTTGATATAGCGGGCGATCAGGGCGTCCGTCGGCTTCCTGGCGGTGCCGGTCAGGTAACGCCGGGCTTCTTTGAGGGAGGCCCCCGTCGCGACCCTGCCGCAGAAGGCGCCGGCATCGACGACGCGGGACCCCGAAGGCAGGAGGGCCTTGTTCAGCGTGTCCGCATCCAGGCGGATGCCGCCCTTGTCGGCGAAGACGACGCCCAGCCTTGAAAAAACCGCCGCCGGGCAAAGGCTGATCCCCGCGTAGACAGCGGAACGCGGCTCGGAGCCCCCGACGAAAGCCAGGGCCAGGCCGGTCTTTTCATCGATCATCAGGCCGATCCTGCCGTCGCCCTGGCGGCCGGCCCGGGATTGGCCGTCCACCAGATGAAGAAGAAGGCCGTCACCGGGAGCGGCTTGGGCCGCGCCCGCGAGCGCCTGGGGATCGAAAACGAGGTCCGCCGGGATCAGCCAGAAAGGCCGGTCGGATCTTCCTTCGTCAGCGAACCGGCCCATCTCCGGGACGGGCACGAGCTCGAGGCGGAGATCCAGGCCCCTGACCCGAGCGTCTCTCCTCAGCCCGGCGACCGTCTTCTCTCCATCGGTCCCCGCGTCTCCGACGAGGATAAAATCCCTGACCCCGGATCGGGAGGCGGTCAGGACCACCCGCTCGAGAAACGTCAGCCCGAAAAGTTTCCCGGCGGCTGGCTCCTTCAAGCGTGAGGACGCCAGCCCTTCCCGGGAAAGGGGAATGACGGCCCGGTCCACGGATATCATGACCCGCCGCCTACGGACGGCTTTTTCTTCAGCGAAGCGAACAGGAGCAATCCCAGGCCGGCGAACAGGAGCTTGCGGATCCTCCGGATGACGGACAGGCTCAGACCGATGGCCGCCGGATATCCCAAACTCTGAAGGACGATGACGTGGACGCCCTCCATCACGCCCCATTGGCCGGGGAGGACGAAAAAGACGAAATTACCCGCCGTCACGACCGTGGAGATGAAAAGGGCCTGGACGAAACTGACCGGGGCCTTCAGGACGGCTAGGATGACCATGATCTCGACCGTGCCGATGAGGCGGGCGAGGACCTGAAGGAAGATGGGCAGGACGGCCCGGGTATTCGAGCGGCTGTACAGGAGCCGGAAGCTTTCGTCCATGGCCGCGAATTGCCTTTCATGTTTCAGGGCCCAGCTCTTGGCCCGGGGGATCAGGCGGCCCAGATTCGTCAGGGTCAGGGTCAGGCCCCTCTTCTGGACGATGACGATGATGATGATCCCCGCCGCCATGAGGCACAGGCTGATAGCCACCGAAATGGTCAGGGTCCTCGGGAGGCGGAGCGATACAAGGCCCAGGAAAAGGCCGCTGATCAGGAAGATCAGGGACCCGATGAACTCGATGGTCTTGTCGAAGAGGACGCTGGGGATCCCATCTCTGAGGGGGACGTCCTCCTTGATCATGAAGGCCCGCATGGCGTCCCCCCCCAGGCTCGCCGAGGGAAGGATCAGGTTGAATGTGTCGCTGATGATCTTGATGCGGAAGAGGAGACCGAGCGGCACTCTCTGGAAGAAGGCGTCCTGGATGAACCACCAGGCGCTGGCCTGGCACAGGAGCCAGCCCGCGGCGATCAGGGATGTCAGAAGGAACCAGGGGCCGAACCGGGCCAGATTGGACTCGAGCGTCCGGAGGCCGACGCGACGGATGAGATAAATGAAGAGGAGGATCCCGACGGACGTCAAGCCGGCCTTGATCCAGGTCCGGGGCGATCTAAGATTCCTGGCCATCGGTCTTCCGGTCCGTGACGGCGGGGATGGCCCCGACCCCGTGATCCCCGCGGCGGGCCAGGAGGTTCTCCGCTCGTTCCAAAGCCCTCTCATCGTCGACGTCGATCCAAAAGGCGCGGCCAACGTCCATCACCTTGGCCTTCCGCCGTTCCACCATCGTCTTCAATCCGCCCGAGAGGCTGAAATCCCCCTTCTTCTGGCTTTCTTCGAGGGCCCGGAAGAGTGCGGATGTGCAGAGGAAGATCCCCGTGTCGAAGGCGTTATAGGCCGCGATCGTCTTCCCGATCGCCGCGATCCTCCCGTCCTCGACCAGGACCTTGGTCACGTCCTCGAGATCCACTGTGGGGTGATCCGCGACGTTCGCATCGACGGCCAGGATGGCCTCGTCCTCCCCGATGGGCCGACCTATCAGCCGGACGAGGATCTCCGGGTCGAAGATGTGATCGGACATCAGGAGGACGAACTTCTCTCCGGCGAGCTCCCGGGCCTTGTAGACGGACAGCCCGTTCTCCTTTTTCCATTCGTTGTTGAAAACGAAGGAGATCGGGATCTTCTTTTCCCGGGAAAATTTCGCGAGATGAGGCTCGAGCTTTTCCCGGGCGTACCCGGTCACCACCACGAAATCACGGATCCCGGCCTGGTGGGCCGCCAGGATGACCCACTCGATGAGGGCCCTGCCGTTCACAGGGCACAAGGGCTTGCTCTCCCGAGTTCCCTGGAAGCGGCTGCCCCTGCCGGCCGCGATGACCACGCCCTTCAACGATCGATCTCCATTCTTTATTCTTTCCGGAGCGACCCGGCCGGTCGCCGGAACGGGACCTGGGCGGGATCGCTCAAGCCGCCCATTATAGCCCGAACGCCCCGGTTTCACAATTATTCCGGGCCGTCCCCGTCAGCCTCGAGGGACCATCGAACGGGACGCAGCTCAGGGTCAAGGCGATATCTTCAGGGAGGCCATGTGGTCGTCCAAAAGGCCGCGCGCCATCCGGATGACATCGGCCATCAACCCGTCCTGCGCCCGGGCTGTCTCCTCGACGGGCTGGCCGAACGAGACATGGATGTTGACCCGGACGCTCCGCGGGAAAAGCATCTGCCGGACGATCTGCATGACCTCGGCCAGCTTCTGTCGCCGGGCGGGCTCTCTCCGGATCCTGAGCAGGGGATTCCGCAGGAACTTCGGCATGAGGACGCCGCTCGCGATTGCCACTTGCAGCCGGGCCTGCGGGACGCGGCGCAGCATGATCTCAATGCTCCGGGACCAATCCCCGATGGCCTCGGCCGCGCCCGGCCCCAGCTCGGGGTCGGGCTCCACCTCGTGGTGGGGGAAGATCAGGAGCGACCCGCCGGCCTGCAGATGTTCGACCCCCGAGCGCAGGGCCGCCTGGCCGCCGCCTACGCTCTTGGGCGTATAGATGAAGTATTGCCGGGCAAATGGGAACGCCCGAGTGAAGGGGACATCGGAGATGAAAACCTTCACGTCCTTCCGGGGGATGGAGGACAGGATGGCCACGGAATCGAACCCGCCGGGATGGTTCGAAGCCAGAAGCAGGGGCCCGTCCCGGGGGATGTTTTCCGCGCCCCGCGGGGCGGGAGAGAGCGAAAGGTCGGGCAGGATCCGGCGGGCGGCGCCGCTCAAGCCCGACGAGGGGACTTCGCCGTCGGCGTGGGCGGCGATCAAGCCGAAGCGGCTGGCCACGGGCCTGAGAAGGGGCCCCAGGAGGCGGCGTCCCGGGCCCGTTCTCAAAAGGCCGAGGGCGTAGAAGACCTCATCGATGATCTTCTCCCGGAACGCGGCGGCCCGCCAGGACTCGGGCAGCCGGCTCTCGCTCAGGAACTCGGGTCGGGCGATCGGCGCTCTCTCACGGGATTTTCGCGGCCTGCGTGAGCACCACTTCCACCCGGCGGTTCTTGGCCCGGTTGAACTCGCTGTCGTTGGGCGCCACCGGGTTGGCCGGGCCGAAGCCCTGGTACTTCATCCGGGTTTCGGGGATGCCTTGGTCCCGCAGGAAATCATAGACCGCTCTGGCCCGGTCCGCGGACAGCTTCATGTTGAGCTCGTCCGTGCCGGTGGAGTCGGTGTAGCCCTCGATGCTCAGGTTCATGTTCTGGAAGACGGTCAGGATCCCGGCCAGCTTGGCGACCGTGAGCTGCGAAGGGAATTTCAACGTCGCCTTGTTCACGTCGAACAGGATGCCGGGCAGGCTGACGATGACCCCGCGGGCGGTCTCGTTGGTCTCGGCCACCTTGGACAGGGCGCCCTTCAGCATTCCGGCCAGGTCGTCCCTCTCCTTTTTGATCGCCTCGCGCTCGGCCGCCACGGCGTCCCGCTCGGCGGCCACCTTGTTCAGCTCCGTCGCGACCCTGTCCCGGTCGGCGGCGAAGGCATCCCTCTGCTGGCCCATCTCTTTGGATTCCTGGGCCAGGGCCGCCCGCTGGGTCTCCACTTCTTTCAGCTCCCGGGAGACCCGCTGGGCCTCGGTCTCGGCCGCGTTTGCGCGCTGTTCGAGGGCCGCTTTTTCGGCCTGTCGCTTGGCCTCGGCTTCCGCGGCCGCCCGGGCTTCGTCGGCCCGAATCGTGTCCATGACGGCCTGGGAGGCCAGTTGCAGGGCCTGCCGGGAGAACGCCGCGATCTCGCTCTTGCCGCTCCTCGCCTGGACCGCATTTTTGGCGTTGTCAAAGGCGGTCCTGGCGTCACGCATCGCGGCCGGATTGACCGCGGCCGCATGCATCTTCTCGGCCTCCCCCAGCACCCGCTGGGCCTGGATAAAAGCCACTGGCGTATCGTCGCTGTACTGGAACCCGGCGATGCTCTCCAGGGCCGGCTTGGCCCCCTCCTGGAAATTGGTGAAGGTGAAGGGCGTGTTGAGAACGTTCGGCATTCTGAGCTCGCCTGAAGTGAAGAGGACGAGAGCGGACGGCCGGCTGACCCCCACCACCGGCTCGGCCGTCAGCATCAGGGCGAATATCCTCTTGCTCGCGTAGTATTGCTGGGAGCCCGAGCAGTTCTTCCGGTCGATGGGCACCTCGCCGAGGTTGTCCGCGGTGCCGTCGGCGCCCACGGCCCAAAGGACGTAGGACGAGATGTTGCCGCTGAAGAGGACCGCAGGCTCCATCTTCTCGAAGCTCAGAGTGATGGAACCCCGCCGCTTTTCGAAGGTAATCGACGCGCGGAGCTCCGCTCTCGACGGAGCGCGGTTCGTCCTGTTGAACGCGATATCGAAAGACTGGCCCTCGGGCACCGTTAACGCCGTCAGCTGGACCTCCGCGGCCGTCAAGGCGCTCGAGGTCAGCAGGATCGCCAAAATCAGTGTGGCTCGTTTCCTTAAAGACATGACTCCTCCTTTGGCCCGGAAGCTTCGATCATGGATCGGACTTCGGGCCGTCCTTCCGCGGGAATGAATGCGGGGGGGTTCAACGCCATCGTCCCTTCTTCGGTCCCTTGGCCAAAGGATAGCACCGACGGGGAGGAGCGTCAATCCCGAGGGATCGCCCCAGATATTCTTCTTGACAATAAAGGCCCTCTCTTATATTTTTTAATCACCTATCAGCGTGAAAGGACCCAGGTTATGAAGGGGAAGAGGTCGTCTTCCTTGCGCAACCTGCCCGCCTACCAGCGGCCCCCCGCTGAAAAAATTGGGAAATATAAGATCCTCGGGACCCTCGGGAGAGGAGGCATGGGGATCGTTTATAAGGGCCTGGACCCGGACATCGAACGGGAAGTGGCCATCAAGACTATCCGCCTCGACACCATCACCGAAGGCCAGGAAAAAGAGGAGATGCTGGCCCGGGTCGTCCGGGAAGCCAAGGCGGCGGGCCGCCTCAACCATCCCAATATCATCACCATCTACGACGTCATCCGGGAGAGCGACCTGACCTTCATCATCATGCAGTACGTGGACGGACAGAGCCTCCAGGCCCTGATCGATTCGGGGAAAAGGTTCTCGCCTCGGGAGGTCATCGACCTCCTCAGGCCGGTCGCCGAGGCCTTGGATTTCGCCCACCGGAACGGCATCGTCCACCGCGATATCAAGCCCGCCAACATCCTGCTCGACAAGGTCGGGAGGCCGTTCCTGGCCGACTTCGGGGTGGCCCGCCTCGAAGCGTCCACGATGACCGGGCCGGGGAAGACGATCGGGACGCTCAGCTACATGTCCCCGGAGCAGGTCCTGGGAAACCCCGTGGACCACCGGGCGGACCTATTCGCCCTGGGTGTGATCCTCTACGAGCTCTTGACCGGGAAAAAGCCGTTCGCCGGGGACAACCTCTCCACGATCGTCTACAAGATCGTCAACGAGGAACCCCCGCAGGTCACGGAGATCAACCACAGCCTTCCCCTGGGCTATGAGGGCGTGGTCAAGAAGGCCCTGGCCAAGAACTCTGGCGAGCGCTACCAGAGCGGCCGGGAGCTCGTCGATGCCCTTGCCGACCCCGATAGCTTCGCCGCGGCGACCCGGGCCTACGGGTCCGGGATGGGAGAGCCCGAGAAGGCGACGTCCAAAAAGCTGAGGCCGCTCGTCCTGGCCGGGGGGCTGGCCGTCTTTGTCCTCCTGGCCATCGGCGGCTACTTGATCCTCTCGGGGGGGAGAGGCGGAGGGTCCGGGACGGCCGCTCCAGGTCTTCAGACGTTGAAAGAGGGAGAGAAAAGCCCGGGCACCCGATCGGAGGGCCCGTCTCAGGGACCGGCGGCATCCCCGGCCGAAGAAAAGCTGGCCAAGCTCAAGGAGGGTCTGGAGCGTAAGGATTATGAAGGAACGATCCGGCTGGCCGAGAAAATGCTTTCGGAGGACCCGACCAATCCGACGGCCCGGGATTATCTGGACAAGGCAAGGGAAAGCGCCAGGGCCGAGCGGATCAATGGACAAGTGGCCTCTATCCTCGAGGCGGGGATCGCTAGCTACAACAACGGCGATCTCCCGGCCTGCGTCGAGGCCATGGAGAAGGTCCTGAAACTGGACAGCAACAACGGGGCCGCCCGGAAATACCTGTTTCAAGCGGATACCGCCCTGTCAAAACAAGCTATCCAAGAGATGCTCGAGCAGCACCGCGTGGCGGAGGAAAACAAGGACCTTCCTACCGTGCTCAGCCATTTCGATTCGCCGGCCCTGGTCTCTGAGGCCCGGCGTCGATACAAAGAATGGTTCAACGGCTACGACAGGATCACGTCGCGCATCGACGATGATAAGTCATTCGCTTTTGCCGACCGCTCGAACGCGACCCTCAGCTTCTCTCAGAGGATATACGGCAACGATCGGAAGGATGGGAAGAAGAAAATGGTCTCTGAGGGGCAGAGAATCTGGGAATTGAAAAGAGTAGCCGGCGTCTGGAAGATCGTCAATATTCGTTGATACCGTCGACGAACTGACGGAAGGAGAAAATGGGGATGCCAGCAAGAAAGACTCGAATCATCGGTGTCTCCTCAGCAATCGTGTTCCTCCTGATCGTCCTCATCAGGCCCACTCCCGCCGCCGGGACCAAGCTGAAAGTCACGATTGATAATTCAGCCATTCGGGTGGCTCCGAGCATGGGCAGTCAAAAGTTGGCCAACGTGGCCCTCGGAAAGATCCTGGATTCCGAGGGCCGAGAAGGGGAATTCTATAAGGTGACCCTGGAACAAAACGGGGTCAAAATCACAGGATTCATCCACAAGGAGGTCGTCGAGGAAGCCAGCGAAAACGAGGCTGCGACGGCCGCTAATCCCGTGGATACGGCCAAAACCCAGGAGGAAATCGCCGCGCAGCTCACCAATAAGATCGAGGGAAACAAGGAGTTGATCAACCAGGAAAAAGACCTGGTCCAGGCCGCCGAGAATCTCCGGCCTCTCATCGCCAAGGTTTTCAGCCTCGAGGATCGCCAGAAACAGAAGCAGACCGCCTGCGACATCTATTGGTTGCTCGGGGTCGCGGAAGCGAGGCTGGGAGACAGCTCCGGGGCCATCCGTGAGTTCCGGAACATGTTCGAGGTGGATTATGTTTTCGCCAAATCGATAACCCGGTACAACCCCGAGCCGGCCATCAGCAGCCTCCTCGATAACGCCGAAAAGCAGTACAAGGGCCTGGTCGTCGAATACACGTACACGATCTCGACCGAGCCCAAGGAAGCGACCGTTAGGATCGACGGCAAGGTCGTCGGCAGCTCTCCCTATGTCCACAGGACAAAAAACCCCCAATTCACCCTCGAGATCGAAAAAGAAGGGTACGGGGCGGTCAAAGAGTCCGTTTTCCTGACCGAAACGGCCTCGGAGAAAAGCTACTCCCTGCAGAGTGTCGGCCGGACGATCAAAGTCAGCTCGTCGCCTCAGGGCGCAGAGGTCCTCCTTGATGGGAAGGATATAGGAAAGGTCACCGAGTGCGAATTATCATACGTCCCTTATGGCGAGCACAGGCTCAAGCTAGCGCTTGAAAACTACGCAGACTGGGAAGCGCCCTGCCAGGTCGTCGAAGGACCGGGGCCTCTCCAGATATCGGCCGTCATGACGGTCGAAAATTATGTTCAGCTCAAAAAATTGGGCGGGCCGGACGGCAGATTCCTCAGGCTCCCCAGGGCCGTGGCCGTGGACAGGTCCGGGAGCATCTATATCGCCGACGAGAGCGATTTCAAGGTCCGCAAGTATACCCCGGAATTCGGGAGCCAGATCTGGAGCGACCCCGGCCTGACGATCAGGAAGCTGGGTCTGCCGGCCGGCATCGCCTTCGACAGCCAGGATAACATTTACGTCACGGACTACGGAAACTCCCGGGTGGTGAAGTTCGACAGGAACGGCCGGGAGATCTCCAAATGGGGGCGACAGGGCGTGAGGAACGGCGAGCTCGACGCTCCGACGGGAATCGGCATTGACAGGAACAACGATATCTATGTGGCCGATACGAGGAACCACCGCGTCGTCAAGTATTCATCGGTCGGGGTTTTTAAAAAGTCTTGGGGGAAGAAAGGCACCGGACCGGGGGATTTCTATTCTCCGACCGGCATAGCTGTAAGCCTCAATGACGAAATCTATGTCGTCGATAGCGGGAATTCCAGGATCCAAAAATTCACGTCTGACGGCACGTACCTGGCCGAGTTCGGAAAACAAGGCTCCGATGACGGCGAGCTGAACCAACCCTTTGGACTTTGCATTGATGAGGACGGCTTTATCTATGTGGCCGATACCGGAAACAACCGGATCCAGAAGTTCACTCCCGACGGCAAGCTGGTCCCCTCTAATTGGGGAGGGACCGGGCTTTCTGGCGTTCTGTTGTCCAACCCGGTCGGCGTGGCGGTAAATGACAAGCGTAACGTTATCATCATCGAAAAATTCGCCAGCCGCCTCCAGAAATTCGGGGTCGCAGCTAAACAGCCTGAGCGATAGGCGGTGATCCTTCCTGTTCCGGTCGAATTCTCCAGGCCTTTGACGGGCATTCCGCCGACGGACCTCGGCGTAACCCACCTCTGAAACCGGACCATTACGAGCCCTGCCCTATCTTTGCCGGCTCAGCAAGAAAGAACCGTTCCGTTGACAACGGCGTTTTCCACATGATAGTTTTTGTCCGGGCCCGGAAAGTCCGGCCGACCTTCGATCGCCGGAAGGGGAGAGTCAATGACCCATATCAAGACGGGGAATGGAATCAGCCGTAGGGATTTCTTGAAGACCGCGGCGACCTCGGCCGCGGCAGTGGTTGTGGCCCCGGACATCCTCCCACGCTCGGCGGCCAGCCGCCCGGCCGCTCCCAGCGACACGATGCTCCTGGGTTGCATCGGCGTCGGACGCCAGGGCCAGGCCGATATGCAGGAGCTCATCTACCGCGGCCTCGAGGCCGGGGCCCGGGTCGTCGCCGTCTGCGACATCGATTCCCATCGTCTGGACAACGCCCAATGGCTGGCCGAAAAGATCTACGCGAAGGAATTGGGCCCGAGCGCCTCCAAGGGGGTTGCCGCCTATCACGATTTTCGCGACCTCCTGGCCCGGAAGGACGTCGACGGCGTCCTCATCGTCAGCCCGGACTTCTGGCACGCGGTCATCGCCGTTGCCGCCGCCAAGACGGGCAAGGATATCTATCTTGAAAAGCCGATGACCTCCACCATCGCGGAGGGGCGTTCTCTTGTCGCCGCGGTGCGTCAGAACAAGAGGATCCTCCAGGTCGGCTCCCAACAGCGTTCCTCCGTCCACTTCCTCATGGCCTGCGAAATCGTCCGCAACGGCAGGATCGGGAGGCTGCAGACGATCCGCGTCCGGCTCCCGGAAGACCAGGGCTTCGGCAACGCCCAGCCGACACCCGTGCCGCCGAATCTCGACTATGATTTCTGGCTCGGCCCGACCCCTCCGGCGCCCTATTTCGAGGACCGCGTCCATCCCCAGCTGAGCTATGACCGCCCCGGATGGATGCAGGTGGAGCCCTACTGCCGGGGGATGGTCGCCAACTGGGGATCCCACATGGTGGACATCGCCCAGTGGGGGAATGCGACCGACGGAACGGGCCCGGTCTCGATCGAAGCCACGGCCGAGTTTCCGGACCGGGGAGCTTTCAACGTGCATACGAAATTCCATGCCGAAGCGACCTATGCGAACGGAGTCCACATGACCCTGGAGACCGGGGACCCCGCCGGGGTCCGCTTCGAGGGCGACCGGGGATGGGTTTTCGTCCAGCGCGGGGAGATCAAGGCCTCGGATCCGGAGATCCTCCGCTGGAAGCCCGGCCAGGGTGAGGTCAAGCTCTATCGGAGCGGCGATCACATGAAGGACTTCCTCGAATGCATGCGCCGCCGGAAGGACCCCGCGGCGCCCGTCGAGGTGGGCCACCGCTCGAACTCGGTCTGCGTGATGGCCCATATCGCCATGAAGGTCGGACGCAAGCTCACCTGGGACCCCGCGGCCGAGAAGTTCGTCGGTGACGAGGCCGCCAACGGCCTGCTCGATTATCCTCACCGCGAACCTTGGACCGTCTGAAGCCCCGGCCTCATCGAGAGAAGGTCAGCCCCCCGCCTTGTCCATCTTGAGGACGCGGACGCTTTCCTTGAGGACGGAAATCGTTATCCCGCTCCTGGCCAGGGCGAAGGCGCCGATGGCCATGGTTGCCACCCGCGATGGAAGCATGGATATTGTCGTGGTGTTGAAAGCTGCAGAAGTTGGCGATGACCTGCTGCTGGTATTCGATTCGGAACAATAAAGCTGAAGGGCCGGCCAGGAAGGTCTCAAAGAAGGACGAAGGGGGATGGTTGGAATGGTGACGTTTCATCTGGTCCGTGTAAATACGATAAATATCGCGGATTAGCGGGCCGTCGGGCCGGGCCTCTCTGCGCGGATGGTCACAGGGCCCAGGAGCCCGGAGGGAAGCAGGGGAGAGTCCTTGCCGTAGTGCTTCCAAGTCGTGAAGGTGAAGCGGCCGGGAGAAGGCCGCGGGAGCCTCTTCTCGAGCCACTCCGGCCAGCGGGCCAGGTTTCCTCCGGGGCCGTAATCGCTGTCGGGCGGGAGCTTTTCGTCCCCGATGAGGCGATTGGGCCAGAGGTTGGCGACGGTGACCTCCAGCCTGTTCCCCTTCGGCTTCACGGTCCCGGTGATTTCCACGCGCCAAGGAGCGCACCAGACGACCCCGAGGTCGTTGCCGTTGAGCCGCACCCGGGCGATGTTTTTCACGGTGCCGAGGTCGAGCCAGAGGCGCGGGGAGGCACCCTGGCCCGCCGGCCTCCCCGGCAGGTCGAAGGCTTTCCGATAGGTCGCCAGGCCGGAGTAGTACTTGATCCCCTCCTCGGGGCGAAGGCTCCAGTCCTCGAGATCGGCGAACGTGATCCTCTCCGGCCCGCCCCATTTCGGGTCGAACACGACTTCCCACTCGCCCTCGATCCTCCCGGTGTCCTCGACGCGGCTGAAATTCCTGTCGAGACACCCTGGGAGCCCTTCGGCGCTCGCCCTCACCGATGGCTTCGCGCCGCCCGCCGGCTTCCGGAAGACGACGAAAAAGGATTGATGCGGCTCGAATCTCATCGGCACGCCGGTCAAGCCGCCCGATCCCGTGAACTCCTGGAGGTCCCGTATTTTGCCGGTCACCGCGTCCCAGAGCTCGGGCAATTTGCCGTCCACCCGGAAGACGCATTCGGCGGCCAAGGCCCGGTCGTCGGGGTTGGCGACGAAGTAGATGTCCACGTCGCCGTCCCGCCGATGGCTGTAACGAAGGTCCGCGTCCGCTTCGAAATCCGGCGGCACGTTCATGCCCGCGAGGATGCGGGCGACGATGCCGAAATCGCCGTATTGTTCGGGTTCCGAAAGCGGCGGGGCGCCGACGTCCCAAGGGCCCGCCCGCCGCGTGCCCGGATCCGGACCGGAGCCCGTCGTGTCGGCTGGCCCCGCACGCAGTTCAGCCTCCAGGGTCTCCCCGGCGGACGCCTTTTTTTGTCCTTCGATATTTTTCTTGTTCCTCGTCCCCGCCGGAGATCCGCGTTCCCAAATGGCCCGGCCTTTCGCCAGGGAATTTTCCGTGACGCGCACTCCGTCGCACTCGCCCCATAGCTCGCCGGCCAGCGCCTTCACGTCGGCGTCGCAGCTGGGAAACCCGGCGAGACCGGGCGCTTTCCGCGGCGGGGGGCCGACAATCGTCGCCCCGGCGGCAACCAGGTCCCTGACTTTCCTGAGAAGGCCCGGGGTCATCGTCTCGCGTTCCGGGAGAACGAGCAGGCGATAGCTCATGCCGTCCGGCAGGACAAGCCGCCCGTCCCGCACGGACATTGACGCGACGAGGGTCTCCGGGGCGCAGGCGTCGAAGTTCCAGCCGAGCCGGTCCGGCGGGTTGCCGCGGAGCGCCGAAGCCGGGGCCCGGAAGACCTGCGGGGCGCCTTCGGCCGCGAGATAGCAGACGTCCGCGACGGGCAGCCCGCGCCGCAGCATGTACTGACATCGGGCGATGTACTCGTGGTAGGCCGGGACCATGCCCCACCACGTCTGGGTCCGTTCCCAATGCACGCCATACGGTCCCATGGTCATCCCCGGCCGGAGGTCGAGCCCGGCCTGGTGCTGGTAGCGATGGAAGACGATGCGGTTGACGCCGGCCGCGAAGGCCCAGTCGCCGAGCGCCTTCATCGAGGCCGGGTGGGCCTGCCAGCCCTCGGCGGCGCTCGAGGTGAAGGCCTCGGCGCCGACGACCCGCCGGCCGCAGGTATGGGCGACGCTCACGGCTTCAATGACGCTGTGGGCCGTGTTGAAGCCATAGAGCCAGAACTCCCCCTGCGGCACGTCGGCGACCGTGCCGAGCGTCAAGTCGGCGCACGGCGTCATGTCGTAGGGCTCGATGGACAGCCCGAAGCCGTCGCGCCGCCCGAGCTCCCTGAGGTGCGCGGCGTGGTTCTCGACGACGAGTTCCTGGGCCGTGAGGCGAAGGTCCCAGAGGAAGCGCTCCGAGATCTCGAGGCTCTCGACGACCCGGCCCGTCACGGCGGGCAGGAAGGGGAGGGGGTCATACCCCCGGCGGCGGCGGAACTCCTCACGGAAAGCGCCGGTCCAGTTCTGCGCGCCCATCTCCCAGCTGTCGATGTGGAGATAGGTCCAGCCGGCCCCGGCCGGGGTCTTGTGGGGTCCGACCTCGCGGAGGAGGCTGCCGATGAAAGCGTCGTAATGCGCGCCGAGCGCCGCCCGGTCGAGCTTGTCGCACTCGAGGCCGAGCCCCGGGATGGGCGCGGGCCGGGTGTTCGCGCCCGTGCTGGTCCGGCCGAAGCGGAGGATCGTCCAGCGTCCTTCCGGGACGATCCATGCCAGGCGACCGCCCGTACCAAGATGCGCGGAGAGGTCAATGATGCGCCAGGGATCGATGGCCGCTCCCGGCGGCACGGGAGGATACTCCGCCGGGGAGGGCAGGAACGGCTTCACGCCTGGTTGTGATGAATAGGGCGCCCGGACGTAGAGCGCTTTCTCATCGACGTCCGTGATCGTGCCTCCGCCTTGAGGCGTCGGGAAAGCCAGGACGGCCACGTCACGGTAATAATCGTTCTTCGCTTTTTCCTGCTCCGGCGGGAGGCCGCCGTCCCCGAAAAAGGCCGGCCGGCGCTTGGGGAGCGGCAGGACGACGTCGAAGCGTCCCGGCCCCCTGACCTCCGTGGCGCTCGCGACGATGTGCTGCATCGATTGCTCCGGCTTGACCCAGGGTCCGCCGCTGCCCGTCCAGCCGGGCCCGGCATTGAGCGCGATCTCGAGGCCCAGCCGCTCCGCTTCAGTGACGACATGCTTGAAGAGCCTTCGCCATTCCGGGCTCATGAATTCGACCGGACCCCGCGGCACGCCGACGTTCACCTCGCAGATGATGACCCCTCCGATGCCGGCGCGCTTCATCGCTTCGAGGTCCCTGGTTATGCCATCGCGGTCCAGGTTGCCGTCCATCCACATCCAGTAGACCCACGGCCGGGCTTCGGCCGGAGGGGACGCGAATCCCCGGGCCAGGGGGTCGGCCGGGGGGCGGGCGCAGCAGCCCGTGGCCGATGCGCATATGCCCAAGGCGAACAGGGTCACGAGCCATTTCTTTATGTCCATGTCGTCACTCCATCACGATCTCAAAATGATGCTATCCTCGGCCGCTCGTCCAAGTCAAGGAAGCCGGACTTCCCGCAGGGATCCCCGGGGCGCCCCTCCTTGACTTTTTTCGAGCGGAGGCGATATGCTTCCTCCATGAAAAAATCTTCCCTGCATCCCCGGCTCCTTTTTCCCTTTCTCTGCGCCGCGTTGATCGTCTCCGCGGCGGCCCAGGACAAGAATCCCTACGCCCCGGATAAGCCTGAAAAGGGCTCCGTCGAGGCGATCGCCAAGTTCACGACCGAGGCCCGCTTCGGCAGCCCCTGGGTCGCCTATGTTCCGGCGTCCTCCACCGTGCCCTCGCCGACGCAGTATCTCGGCCACGTTGTCGGGGCCGAAGGGGAGCTTTCGAGCACGGCCAAGATCTACGGGTATTTCCGCAAGCTGGCTGAGACGTCGCCGCGTGTCCGCGTCCAGGTTATCGGACGGAGCGATGAAGGGAGGGACATCCTCCTGGCCGTCGTGGCCGACGAGGAGGGGATCCGCAACCTCGACAAGCTCAAAGCCGCGACCGCGGCCCTGGCCGATCCCCGGAAAACGACTCCCGAGGCGGCTGAGACCTTCGTCGCCTCTGCCCGCCCCATCTACTACTTCAACGCCGGCCTCCATTCGACCGAGACCGGAAGCCCCGAAATGGTCATGGAGCTTGCCTACCGCCTGGCCGTATCCGACCAGCCGATGATCCGAAGGATCCGGAGCAACGTTATCGTCCTCATCAACCCGGAATCCGAACCGGACGGCCGCGACAAGATGGTGGACTGGTTCTACCGCTACCTCAAGGGGAAGACGGATTTCGACCGCCTGCCGCCGGTCTCTCCGCCCTACTGGGGCCACTACGTCTTCCACGACAACAACCGCGATACGCACCAGCAGGCGCTCGAGGTGACGCGGGCCGTGACCCGGATGTTCTTCGACTTCCATCCGACCGTCATCCACGACCTCCACGAGTCCATCCCGCTCCTCCACACCTGGAACGGCACTGGCCCCTACAACAACAACCTCGACGCGATCCTCATCGACGAGTTCTTCGCGATGGCCTTCGCCGAGATCGGAGCCCTGACGTCCATGGGAATGCCGGGCGTTTGGACCTGGGGCTTCGGCGAGGGCTGGACCCATCACTACCTCGACTCCTTCGCCGTCAACCACAACAGCATGGGCCGCGGGTACGAGACATACGGGAACGCCTCGGCCGAGACCATGGACCGCGTCCTCCGCCCGAACGAGGAGCGCTACGTCGAACGTCCCGTGACGAGCCGGGAATGGTACCGGCCCCTGCCGCCTCCCCGGAAGTTTCGCTGGTCGCTCCGGGACAACACGAACTACATGGAGACCGGCTGCCTGGCCATCCTCGACTACGTCGCCAAGAACGCCAAGGAGATGCTCCGCGATTTCTATCGCAAGGGCTATAACTCCTGGCAGAAGGGAGTGAAAGGCGCCCCGTACGCCTTCGCCGTCCGTGAGGACCAGGGCGACCGTCGCCGCGTGGCCGAGATGGTCAGGCTCCTCATAACGCAGGGGATCGAGGTGACGCGGGCGAGCGCGTCCTTCAAGGTCGAGGAGGGGGAGTTCGCCGCCGGGACCTATCTCGTGAAGCTCGACCAGCCGTACCGGAACTATGCCGTGGACCTGCTGACCCCCCAGTTCTTTCCCGACACCCCCTACGAGCCCTACGACGACGTGTCTTGGTCCCTGCCCGTCCATTACGGTCTCGAAGCCAGGCGGATCGACGACGCCAAGGTCAAGGACGTGCCGGCGACGCTGCTCCCGGCGGGCTTCGAGGTCCAGGGGAAAGCGAACGGCGCCGGTCCGGTCTACCTGCTGAAGGACACGGGACAGGAGGCGCTCTTCGCGCTCCGCAACCGCCTCGCGGCCTTCAAGGTCGAGATCGCCGAGAAACCCTTCAAGTCGGGAACGACGGATTATCCGGCCGGTTCCTGGATCATTGCCGACCAGGTAGGCCTGGCCGAGGCGTTAAAGCGGGCCGCGGCCGAGCTGGCCGTCGATTTCGAGAGCGCCGCCGCCGTCCCCGAGGTCATCCGGCACGAATCGAGACTGCCGCGCCTCGCTGTCTGGCACATGTGGGCGGATACCGAATCGGCCGGCTGGATCCGCTATGTCCTCGACCGCGAGAAGATCCCCTACGACTACATCCGGGACGACGATATCCGTGCGGGGCGGCTCCACGAGCGCTACGACATCATCATCTTCCCCCACAATTACCTCAGCCTCCAGGACCAGATCCAAGGGATCGACAAGAAGTGGGGCCCGATGCCCTACACGAAGACCAAGGAATTCCCCAACCTCGGGGTCCCCGACGCGTCCGAGGACATCACGGGCGGGATCGGCTGGGCCGGCATGGCGAACCTCGAAAAGTATCTCGCCGACGGGGGCCTGTTCATCACCCTCGGCAACGGCTCGACGCTTCCTCTCGACGGCGGATTGGTCCGGGATGTTTATCACAAGCCGGGCGCCTTCTTTACGCCCGGCTCCGAGCTCAGGGTGAAGTTTGTTCGGCCCGACCATCCGTTGGCCTACGGCTATGCGGAGACGACGTCGGCCTTCCGCACCATGCTTCCCGTACTTGACGTCGCCGTCGCGGGGCGGCGGAATGTCGTGCTCCAATGGGGGACGAAGCTCCGCACGGAGGACCGTGACGAGACGGGAGCCGAGGCCGGGAAGCCGAAAGACACCAAAGAGCAGGCCAAGAAGGAGGAAGTCAAGATGCTCGTCGCCGGCGCGCTCAAGGGCGAGGATGACCTCGAGGGACGGCCCGCGATCCTCGACCTACCGGCCGGGCGGGGCCGCGTCATCGCTTATAACTTCGAACCGATCCACCGGGACCTGAACCGCTCGGACTACCGGTTCCTCTGGAACGCCCTCCTCAACTGGAACGCCCTGCCGCCGGCGGAAAAATGAACGCTTGATCCTGGGGTCGATATTTTACTTCGTGTATTGCCACAGGTCGTTGAGCTCGCCTTGACTGCCAACCGAATCATAGCCCCATCCGCCGAAGAGCCAGAGGTGGCCGCCGGAATCGATCCAGCGGACAGACATTTCTCTGGCCCCGGGGAAGTTTGACGAAGCGGCCGTGCCCTGGGTGCCGTACGCGCCCGCCTGATTCATGATGTTACTGCCGGATAGCCAGGCCCAGTTGGCTCCGTCGTACCTCCATAGGTCATTGAGATGGCCAAGGCTGCCGGCCGAATCATAGCCATATCCCCCGAAGAGCCAGAGGTTGCCAGTGGAATCGATCCAGGATACAGCCGCATCTCTTGACCCCGGGACGTCTGCTGAAGAGGTCGTGTCTTGGGTCCCGTAAGTGCCCTTTTGATTGACCGTGCTGCCGCCGGATACCCAGGTCCATTCAATGGATGCCGAGTCGTACTTCCAGAGGTCATTGAGCTCGCCCTGAGTGCCGGCCGAATCACAGCCGTATCCCCCGAAGAGCCAGAGGTTGCCACCGGAATCGGACCAGACGACAACCGCATCTCTGGCCCCGGGGACGTTTGACGAAGCAGCCTTGCCCTTGGTCCCGTAAGTGCCCTCCTGATTTACCGTATTGCTGCCGGAAAGCCAGGTCCATTCAAGGGTTGTCGGGTCATATTTCCAGCGGTCATTGAGATAGCCCATATTGCCGGCTGAATCATAGCCATATCCCCCGAAGAGCCAGAGGTTGCCAGTGGAATCGATCCAGGATACAGCCGCATCTCTTGACCCCGGGACGTTGGACGGGGCGTCTATGCCCTGGGTCCCGTAGGTGCCCGTCTGGTCCACGGCATTGCTGCCGGATACCCAGGTCCATTCAAGGGTTGCCGGGTCGTACTTCCACAGGTCATTGAGATGGCCGATATCGCCGGCCGAGTCATAGCCCCATCCCCCGAAGAGCCAGAGGTTGCCACTGGAATCGATCCAGGATACAGCTGTGTCTCTCGCCCCGGGGACGTTGGACGGAGCGGCCGTGCCCTGGGTCCCGTAGCTGCCTGCCTGATCCACAGTATTGCTGCCGGATACCCAGGTCCATTCAAGGGTCGTCGGGTCGTAGTTCCACAGGTCACTGAGATGGCTGATATTGCCGGCCGAATCGTAGCCCCATCCCCCGAAGAACCAGAATTTGCCGCCGGAATCAACCCAGGATACAGCCCGATGTCTTGCCCCGGGGACGTTAGACGGAGCGGCGAGGCCCAGGCTTCCGTAGGTGCCCGCCTGATTTGCCGTATTGCTGCCGGATATCCAGGCTGCCAGCGGGATCGTGTTCTCAGGCGTGCCTTTGTTGGTCTGGCAGGCAGAAAGCAACGTCAAAAATGAAAAAACCAATATGGCCGATTTCCATGCGCTGTTCATACGACCTCTCGGAAATGAATGGATTCCTGGCATTTTTCCCTTCCCTCTTTCGTCAATACTAAAACGCTCATCCTCATCTTTTGGTTTCGCGGGTCATGCCGCAATCACGGACAAAACATGAAGCCTTATGTTCCCGCGCTGCGCGGATGCCCCTCCCGCCAAGAATAGTCCAATATCGCTTATTGTCAAGTTCCATATGTCAGGTCATCTGCCGGACGTGGATTCATGGATATCTTGTGCGATGGCCCCCTCTACCTCAGCGCGGAGCGGAGGATAGCCGTCGCCTGACGGATGTCCCGGGAATAAGCCTCCAGCGTGTTCGCGACCACGACCACCTGCTGATCAGCTTCATCCCACTGTCTCTGTTCGATGGCCTCCCGGACACTCGGAAGTGTCTTCACGCCGTAGCCCGTGTAAAAACCCGGCGCGTAGATTTCGTGGATGAACCAGGGACGTCCTTTCAATCCCTCGGGCTTCGTGAGCGCCCGCTCGGTCCTGAAGATGATCTCGTTCAGACGCATCTGCTGGTCGCCGGCCAGCTTGCGCCCGCTTTCCTCGAGATCATGCCTGGCTTTCTGATATTCCTCCGCGTTCTTTCGGACGGTGCTGACGGCATTCTCGAGCGGCGCGAAATTCAAGTACGGAACCGGGTCCTGGGCTTTGGGCGCCCGGGTGGTTTTGGTCGGGTCGGCCACCTCGGCGAACACATTGTCCTCGAGCTCCCGGTCCAATTCGAGCGTCTCTTCCCTCATGGCCTGGGTCAGGGCCCTGATCTGGCTCAGGTACCCGGACACCGTTTCCGCAAAATCCGAGAAGTTGAAGGGAAGGATATCGGCGTCCGCCAGACGCATGACGGCATGTCCGCCCGTCTGGGCAAGGGCCACTTCGTAGGCGAACGTCGGATCCCCGAAGCGCATAAAATGGTCGAAAGAATCGTAGATGGAATGGTAGACGCCCCCCTCGCTCTCACCGCCATAGCCGATATTCAGGGACGCGATGCCGATGTGTTGAAGGAAAGGCGTGAAATCGGAACCGGATCCCAGAGCGCCGATCTTCAGGTCCTTCGCGGACCGGATGTCCTTTTTCTCCGAGGGAGGGCTGGCCAGAAGCCTGGCGGCCTTCGCCCTCTCCCAGACGCTGACATTCTTTTCGGGATCGAGGACGTCCCGGGCAACGTCGTTGATGAAATGCTGGAGGGCATGCGATCCTTCGACACCGAAAAACCCTCGGCCGTTGGAATCGGAATTGATGTAGGCGACCGCCTTCTGCCGCAATTCGTCGGCGTGAGTCTCCACCCATTCCGTGGAGCCGATCAATCCCGGCTCTTCTCCGTCCCAGGCGCAATAGACGATGGTCCGTTTCGGCCTCCAGCCGCTTTTGGCCAGCGCGCCAAGGGCCTTGCCCTCCTCCATCGTCGCCACCTGTCCGCTGAGAGGGTCTTCCGCCCCGTTCACCCACCCGTCATGGTGATTTCCCCGGATGATCCATTGCTCCGGGTAGAGGCTCCCTCTGATCATGGCGATGACGTCATAGATCGGCTTGATGTCCCAGTTGAATTCCAGTTTCAGATGGACCTTGGCCGGCCCCGGCCCGACATGATAAGTCACGGGCAGAGCCCCTTTCCAGTGGTCCGGCGCCACCGGCCCGGTCAAGGATTGGAGCAGGGGAAGAGCGTCATGAGAGGAGATCGGAAGAACCGGTATTTTCGTCAGGACCTTGATCTCTTTGAGGGGAAGACGCTTCACGCCCGGTGTCGCCCCGACAAAGGGCGTCGACGGATCGCCGGGGTAGAGGGGCATATCCGCGACCGATCCTCTTTGGACGCCGAATTCGGTCCTCCAGGCGCCTTTGGGATAGACATCGCCGACGTAGAAACCGTCGTCTTTCGGGTCGGAATAGATCAGACAGCCGATCGCCCCGTGCTCTGCGGCCACTTTCGGCTTGATCCCTCGCCAGGATCCGCCGTAACGGGTGATGACGATCTTGCCCTGGACATCGATCCCCAACCTCTCGAGCTCATCGTAGTCGGCGGGGACCCCGTAATTCACGTAGATGAGGTCAGCGGTCACATCGCCGTCAATGGAAAAGGCGTTGTAGGTCGGCAGCTGTTCGGCGACCTCGCCCGAGGTCCTATCTTCCTTCAGCGGCGGCTCTTTCAGGACCGCCGTGTACCTGACGGGAGCGATCATCTCCAGCAGGCGCGTCTTGGGAGTCGGGAACAGGGTGCTGAACTCTTCGATGCGGGCGTCAAATCCCCAAGCTTTGTACTGGGAAAGAATGAACTCGGCGTTGTCCTTATCATAAGGAGAGCCGACATGGTGAGGACGCGCGCTCAGCCTTTCCAATCTGGCCTTCATATCCGCCGGAGAGAGATGGGAATCAAACTGCTTTTCCAGGGGCCGGTCCGGCGGCGCATTTTGAGCCTGCGACGCGCTGCCAAAGAGCCAGGGGACAAGGGCCGTCAGCCAAATCCACCTTGAAAAATTCTTCATGGGGGCGTCTACCTTTCAACGGTCAAGGCCGACGGGACCTTACCGGTCGGCCGATCTCGTTCGATTCAAGGACGTTCGGGCTTATCCCATATCCTGCGGGGACCTCCTCTTCGCATGTGAGCACTTTCACCCGGACGGCCGTTTAACTACATTATAAATGACAAGTATATCATAGCCCAGCCCGTGAGGCGAAAGGCCCATGACTTCGCATCGGGTTGGATCAACTGGGCCTCTTCTCTAAGTCCTAAAAGAAGTTGGGGCAAATATCAGCCGGATTTCCTGCTGGAAAATCCAGGTCCGGCTAGCGGTGACAGGCGCCGAGGACAAAGGCGGACAAGTCCTTCTTCAGCTGGATGAGCGACGGCTTGTGGATGTACATCATGTGGCCGGCCTCGTAATAGCCCGACTTGACGCGGTCCCTGAATTCCCCGTTGAGCCCGATCTGCGAGAAGGTGTATTCGGTCCCGAAGTACGGGGTGGCGCCGTCGTAATAGCCCTTGCAGCAGAAGACCTGGAGGTGGGGGTTGTCGGCCATGGCTTGGCGCAGCGTTTCGGCGAGGTTGGGGGGAGTCAGGCTCCCGCCTCGGACCATCTGGGCCATTTCCGGGGGCATGGACGAGAAATTCCAGGGAAAGACATTGCCGTAGATCGCGTAGGGAAGGTCCTTCTTATAGTTGAGGACGTTCCGGACATAGTCGTTGAGCATCGTCGCGAAAGCCCCCTGGATGCCGGAGCTCGCCGGGTCCTGATCTGTGGACTCCCCGGCGGCGTCCTCGTCGCGGCCCGTGAAACGGCTGTCGAGGCGCCCGACGGTCAGGAGGTCGTCGCGCAGGAGCTCCTTGACGAAGCGCGGGTGCATGATGCGCAGATTCGACTGCTTGACGTAGCTCAGCTTAAGGCCCGTATAGGCGGAGAGCTTCCGGGCGGTTTCCTCGACCTCGGCGGGCGTCAGCCTATTGCCCTTGAGCAGGGCCGTCGAATAGGCGTTGAGGGCGAATGTTTCGGCCTCGGCGAGGACCTCGCGGAGGGGTTTCGCCTGGAGGTCGGGCGGCAGGCGCTTGTGATACCACGCCGTCGCCGTATAGTGGGGGAGATAAACGATATAGGGGATGTTGGCCGCCGGCGCGAAAAAGAGGGTCTGAAAGTCGAGGACGCTCGAGAGGAGGATGATCCCGTTCAGGTACATGCCGTTCGTCCGGTTCTGGAGGAACCCGGAGAGGCCGGCGGCGCGTGTCGTGCCATAGCTCTCGCCGAGCACGAACTTGGGCGAGCCCCAGCGCTCGAATTTGGTCACATAGGAGCGGATGAAATCGCCGAAGGTCGCCACGTCCTCCTGGACGCCATGGAACTGAGCCCCGCTCTCGCCCGGGAGGGGGCGGCTGTAGCCCGTCGAAACGGCGTCGACGAAGATGAGGTCGGTGACGTCAAGGAGTGAATTCTCGCTGTCGACGAGGCCATAGGGGGGCACCCCGGCGCGGCCTTCGTCGTCCATGGCGACGCGCTTCGGCCCCAGGCCCCCGAGATGGAGCCAGACGGTGGAGGAACCGGGGCCGCCGTTGAAAGCGAACATCAGGGGCCGGGCCGAGCGGTCCTTGACGTCATCCCGGGTATAAGCGACGAAGAACATCGCGGCGCCCGGCTGCTCATTCGGTTTGAGGACGATGAGTTCGCCGGCCGTGGCCGTGTAGGGGACGGGCTTGCCGTCGATCATGGTCGTGTGCCTCGTGACGGCGAACGGCCGCTCGGCGGGCGGGGTCTTGGGGGCTTCAACGGCCCCGGGCTGCGTCTGACCCGCCGGCGCCGCCGGCTTTTGCGGCGGCTGAGTCTGGGACTGGGAGAACGCGATGCCGCAGATCAAAAACGAACTAACAACGACGGCGAAGATGGAACGGTGTTTCATGGGAGCCTCCTCGCGAAACGTCATATCGATCATTTTCCAACAAATGAGGCCGTGTTTCAACGGGGAAAAAGCGATTGTTGTCAAGTCAGGGATGGGGCTATGATAAGATGCATCGAAGAGTTCTCGGAGGCATCCTATGACCAAGATTCGTTCTTCTCGAAGCGTCGCCGGGATTGGAATTGTCCTTTTCCTAGGCTTGGCTGGTGTTTTCATCGTTGGCTCGCCCAACGCCCTCGGAATCCATGGCCCGCAACATTCACGGGAGAAGGCGATCACGACGGAGAACCGGGCCCCGGCCCCCGCGCCCATCGACCCCCAAAAAGTCGAGGACCAGGAGGTCATGACCTGGGACGACTATCAGCCCATTCCCGGCATCGACTGGGCCGACCCGGCCTATAGGCCTCAACGGGAATTCCACATGGCGCTCGTTGCCGTCGATTTCCCCGATCAGCCCTTTGTCATCACACTCCCCAAGCACTCCGACCTGTTCGGCAATCCGCAGATCGACCCGATCCGACGCGACCAGGTTCCTCAGTTCTATGCCGATTTCTTTCTCAAGCCGGGCGCGGTGAATCACGGCCACACGATCAACGGGTATTGGATGGAACAGTCGCGCGGCGGGTTCGGGATCACCCAGCTCGACGCCTTCGGTCCCTACCGCCTTCCCAAGCCTCTTTGGGAATACGGCCTCAACGAGTTCGGCCAGAATTTCGCGACGCCCGATGGCAGCGGGGCCAACGGCCGCCTCGAGCTGGATTGCGACGCGTTGTGGATGGCCGACAAGGGCGATATCCGAAAGCGCTATGACGCCATCCTGCGCATCTACGCGGGCTACGATGAGACGGGGGTTTGGATGGAATTCGGCGAGATGAAGTTCCAGACAAAGGAGGACATCCCCCGGGAATGGGGCAATCCCGACCCGACGAAACCGCGATGGGTCGTCACCCGCTATGTGCCTTGGACGAGCTGGCGGGCCGGCGCCCAGCAATGGGGACTGTCGTCGATCCGGCAGGGCGAGAACTCTGGCACCATTACCCACGAGCTCGGCCACTTCGCCTTCAGCATCGGGGACAATAATAACAACCCCTACGTGCAGCCCTATCGGAGGGCGGGCTCCGGGCCGTGGGACATGATGGACCGCGGTTCATTCAACGGACCGGGCGGGCCCCATAACCGTTGGGAGGTGCCGGCCATCGCCGGGGCCTCGATGCCCGCCGGCCTCATGCTCCGCAACAAGCTCCTCAATGGGTTCGTGGCCCCCTCTCAGGTCTTGCGGCTCAACCGGAACGGCCTGGCCAATTCCGGGCTGGCGGTCACGGACATCACGGCCCGCGAGGTCGATCCGCTGCCCAATTCGTTCGCCGGCATCCTCGTCAAGCTGGACGGCGCGGCCCCCCAGGACAGGACCCCTGTGGACGACCCGACCACCAATCCGCTTTCTGCCGGCAATCCGAAGTACAATTTCTACTCGCTGGAGGTCGTCCAGCGGATCGGGTACGACTCCTTTTGCCCGGATAGCGGGGTGTTGATCGCCAAGAACAAGGATCGTGAGGGGACCAACGGCGGCCCGAACGGGTTCAATTGCTTCAGTTGGGTCATCGACGCACATCCCGAGGACATCGACATGGTCGATTACATAAAGCCCAATGGCCAGAAGGTCATGCGCACGGTCGCCGATTACCGGCAGCTGAATGATGCTCTCTTCCATGCCGGGCTCAACTCCGGCAGCCAGTACGAATGGGAGGATCCCGCGAACAGGCTTCACTTTTACGTGATCGACCTGCACAAGGACGCCAGGGGCATTCTCTCCTACACGGTCGGCGTTCGATCGCTGGACGCGGCGGGTCCGCAGTTGCGGGGCGTTCGGGTCGCGCCGCCGGCCGAGGCCGGCCTGAAGGGAGAGGCCGCCGAACTCCACTTCGTTCTGCAGAATACGGGAAAGGGCACGGCCACGGATCCCGCGCTTCACCCACAGGACGCCCGGGCTTATATCGAAAACGATATCTACCGTCTGACGGTCTCGGTGAGCGGCCGAGGCTGGTCGGCCGGATTGCGGAACGCTTTGGCGGCGGCGAAGTTCGGCAAATCGGCAACTGTCCCCGTCTTCGTGACAAGGCGTCCGGAAAGCTCCGCCTCCGCGAAGGTGACGTTGACTGCGAGGTCGGAAAGCGACCCGGCGAAGACGGCGACGGCGACATGCCTCGTGAATGCGTCGACGCACCGGTGATCTCTTCCGCGGTCGCGGAAGCTTTCCTTCCCAGGCTCAGCCGATCCGCTTACCGGGTGTTTTTCCAGAGGTCATTGAGCAAGCCGGAGTTGCCGGCCGAATCATAGCCATATCCCCCGAAGAGCCACAGCTTGCCACTGGAATCGAGCCAGGACACGGCACCTTGCCTTGCCCCGGGGACGTTTGACGAGGCGGTTGTTCCCTGGGTGCCGTACGTGCCTTTCTGACCACGGGCATTGCTGCCGGACATCCAGGTCCACTCAAGGGTCGCCGGGTCATACTTCCACGCGTCATTGAGATAGCCGGTACTGACGGTCGAAGCAAGGCCAGCCCCCCCGAAGAGCCAGAATTTGCCGCTGGAATCGAGCCAGGATGCGGACGAATATCTTGCCCCGGGAATGTTTGACGACGCGGCCGTGCCCTGGGTGCCGTAGACGCCTGCCTGGAATTCGTAATTGCTGCCGGAGACCCAGGTCCATTCAAGGGTTGCCGGGTCATACTCCCATAGATCATTCAGAGCCCCGAGATAGCCGCTTGAATCATAGCCATATCCCCCGAAGAGCCAGAGTTTGCCACCGGAATTGAGCCAGGAGACAGATGCGTCTCTTCCCCCGGGGACATTTGACGAAGCGGCTGCGCCCTGGGTGCCATAGACGCCCACGTGGTTTGCGGCATCACTGCCGGAGACCCAGGTCCACTCAAGGGTTGCCGGGTCATACTCCCACAGGTCATTGAGATAGCCGAAATTGCCGCCCGAATCGAAGCCATTTCCCCCTAAGAGCCAGAACTTGCCACTGGAATCGCGCCAGGAGACAGAAAATTCCAATGCCCCGGGGACATTTGACGGAGCGGCCGTGCCTTGGATGCCGTAGACGCCCGCCTGATTTACGATATTGCTACCGGAGATCCAGGTCCACTCCAGGGTTGCCGGGTCATACTTCCACAGGTCATTAAGATAGCCGGAAGTGCCGGCCGAATCATAGCCATATCCCCCGTCGAGCCAGAGCTTGCCACCGGAATCGAGCCAGGAAACGGCCCCCGATCTTGCCCCGGGGACGTTTGATGACGCGGCTGTGCCCTGGGTGCCGTAGGTGCCCGCCTGAGCTGCGGCAGCACTGCCGGAGATCCAGGTCCACTCAAGGGTTGCCGGGTCATACCTCCACAGGTCATTGAGATAGCCGGAATTGCCGGCCGAATCCAAGCCATATCCCCCGAAGAGCCAGAGTTTACCACTGGAATCCAGCCAGGATACGGCATATCCCCTCGCCCCGGGGATGTTTGACGAAGCGGCCGTGCCCTGGGTCCCATAGGTACCCGCCTGCCTCATGGTATTACTGCCGGAGACCCAGGTCCATTCAACGGTTGACACCGGAGGGGGGGGCGGTGATGAACTGTTCTTGCTCCCGCAGGCAGATAGCAACGCTAAAAATGAAAAAACCAATGTTGCCGATTTCAATCCGCTCTTCATATGACCTCTTTTTAACGAGCTTTGCAAATGTTCCTCCTGCTAAGAATAAACCTATATGGCTTGTTGTCAAGTTTCATCTGTCCGGTCGTCTCCTGGAAGTGTATTCTTGGCCTCAGCCGCCAATGACGTCTCGTGGCCCAGTGGGGGAGTACCTCATATGCTCAAAACGGCGGAAAAGAATGGAAAACGATGGAAGGGGAACTCCGGGTGAAGTCTCCTCGAGGAAACTCCTAAGTTATTGAATTATAGGGCAGCAGGCTTTTTTCTAATTAACTGATTCTGAAGCGGTTGGGTTCTCTCCAAAATCGGCCGCTTGGACTACTTGGCGACGCTCCGGATGACCCGCTTCTCAATCGACCATTGAGATGGAGCCGGAGGCTGCTTGCCTCCCCTCTTTTGCCCCGATCCAATCCCGAACAGCAGTTGGCTCAGCCCTCCGCCTCGCATCCCCTCCGGCCCGCCCCGGACGCCCTCGAAAGTGAAGGCCATCGGGTCGATGGCCTCGGCGCTGACAATCATGAAATACACGTCCGTGCCCAGCGGGTCCGATATCTCAAGATCATAGTCGCGGCTTGACAGCGGGATCTCGGCAGGCAGCGGGGTCCGGTCGGGGGGAAACAGGTTTTCGACATTGCCCTGCGCTCCCGGAAACAAAGACGTTCCCGTGCCGTCGCTGTCGATGATGAAAACATAGACATATCGCCTCGGCACCTTCTGTCTCGCCTGCTCGAGGCGAGCCAGCAGGTCGGGGTCCGATTTGAGGAAAAGCTTGTACCGCTCTCCTCTCTTCATCTCGCCCTCGGTGACCATCCGCTTCGACGATGTCTCCTGAAACGCCAGGCTGTACGGAAAGGGAGTGCTGGCCTGGGGCGGCTCCAGTTCGATCCAGGCCCGAAGCCGCGCGATGCGGACGGCGTATTCCTCGACCTGGGCCGCGAGTCCCCTCGGGGCGTCGATCCCCGCCGTCAGCGCCAGCCACTTGGTTCTCAGCGGCATCCGGGGCAGAAGGGCCATCCGCTTGAAATCCTCCTCGCTTCCGGTGGGCGCGATCCAGGCGAACTCGAGGCCCGCGCCGCGATACCGGCCCTCAAGGGCATACCTTGCGCCCGCCATCGAGCTTACGGGGACAATCGCGTCGAGCGCCGTGCCCGGCCCCAGGCGCAGCTGGTCCGCGACCTCCGCGGGCGGCGGGAGCATCAGGAAAAAACGGGCCGCCGGGGAATCGGCGATCCGTTTGCGGATTTGAGCGGTGTTCGGTTCCTTCCCCAGGTGCAGGACCACTTCGCCGCCGGGCGCGTTGCGCGCCAGCACCCATTCCGACCCGTTCCAGCCCATGACGAAATCCGGCGGAGCGGTTGTCGGGTCCTCCACCCAGCCGGGCAGCTGCAGTCCGGCCACCGACTTGGCCACGGCCATGATCCGCGCCAGCGACGGCGGCGTCGGAGGGAGATAAATCCTCAGGATTCCCTCTTCCGGCTGCACCCATTTGTCGAGCTGGAACAAGTCTCCGGGGTGGACGCTCTCCGGCGGCCCCGAACGGACCTGGGCCACGGATTTGCCCAGGCCTGTCACGTCCGTGATCTCGATCCGGACCGGCGCCTCGCCGGATGAACCCGGTATTCTCACCAGCTCGCATCCCTTGGCCAGCCCCAGCACCTGCCCGCCCTGGAGCTCGACCATGCTTCCCGCGACTTTCCGCGCCGCGACCGTTATGCTCCTCGTCAAATCCGCCGGCTGCCCGAATAAGCCCCGCTCGGCCCGGCCCTTCCCGGCCATGACCGGCTCCTGGACCGGCTCCTCCGACTGCACCAACGCCCGGACCCGCTCAAATATCCTGGACATGGGCTCGTTCTCCGGGGAATATCGCAATATCTGCAGGAGCGCCCAGGTGAAAACGCCGTGCCAGCCCGAGTCCGTTGCGATCTCGGCCGCGCTCTGGTAATCCTGCGCTGCCGAAAGCACGAGCGCCCCCTCCTCCTCGGGGTTGGGAAGGGAATGGCCGGCTTGATCGCGGTCGGGAGGATCCTCTACGTAAAAACCGGCGTCTCCGGGAATTTCGCGCATTTTTAACCCGCCCCGGAGGAGAGAACCGCTGTGACAACTGTCGGCGATGACCGTAAGGGCGATCCCTTTCTCAACGGCCTTGCGGAACAAACGCGCCAGCTCCTTGTCACGGATATCCGGCGTACCCCGCCACCAGTCCGCCGGGACGATTGTCGAGTCGTAGCCTGATTGCTTCGGCGTACTGAGATTGCGCATGAGCGAGCCATGCCCCGCGTAATAAAACAGGCTGACATCGCCGGGTTGGGCGCTATCGATCAGGTGCTTTTGAATGGCGCTCAGGATCTCGTCGGCCGTCGCCTCCTGGTTCGTGAGAGTTTTGATGTCGCCCTCGCGGAATCCAAACTTGTCCATCAGGAGAATTTTCATCCCGTCCATATCGCTCACGGCGCCGTCGAGAGATTCGAACGGCTGGCGTTTGGAATTCCCATTGACGGCGACCCTCTTGATGGAGCCGTGAATCGCCTTGGTTGGACCGGGCTTTGCGCCCGGAGGGGGATCATATTTGTCGATCCCGATGAGGAGCGCCCGCCGCGTTTCGGCGCCGGCGGTCAGGAACATTGTGAGAAGGCAAAAGATAAAAAGCGCTGCGGTGAGAATGACGCGTTTTCTTGGCATTCAACTGCTCGCTATTTAATATACCCCCCAAGCGGGAGACGTTCAAGTTTTGGGGTCTCCGGCGCCGGAAGCTTATGGCCCAGAAAGCTCTGTGGAATGCTCGTCCGGATATGATCTCCGGGCGCCGCTGTTGACACGGCCGCGCAACTAGACACATAATATTAACGTTATAGATATAGAAAGCGATGCAATACCCGGCGCGGCTATTCATCACTCGGGGGAAAAACGAGGTTCCTTTCGCTATTCCCATTCTCAACTGGAGGGGTTCTCATGTCTAAGACTCGCAGAGAATTTTTTAGGGACTTGGTGGCCATCGGAGCAGTCCAGGGCTTTGTCGCTTCTCCCGCCGCGGCGCGGGTCATGAGCGCGTTGTCCGATCCGTCCAACGCGCAGGAGATCAATCCCGATTTTGACTCGAAGGCTTACGACTTCTGGTCCGGCTTTCTCTCTTCCGATGTTGAACCTATCACTCACCCGACTCGCGGGCGAGGCGGGGAAAGCAATGTTCAGCCTGTTTTCTGGCACTTCAACGACAAGGACGGTTTCAGGAACGCCGCCGCACTGGACAGCAACAAGCTCATCACCCAAGGCGATGTCGTCGTGAGCTTGAACACCTCGGCGATTAAAATCGCTCCTCAAGACCAGAGCACGTTCGACCGTCTTCAAAATGCTCAAATCCGGGTGGACGTCGCCCAGAAGAACGCGATCATCCCATCGGTGATTGAACCGCTGGCTTACACGTTCGTTTCGGGAATGCTGTCCTCGAAAACGGCACCGAAGCCGAAAGGTTCGACCGCCGGGGCGTCTTCGAAATCCGGCTCGACTGCGAAATCCGGCTCGTCCTCGAAATCCGGCTCGACTGGGAAATCTAATTCCGTTCAGAGCGTCAGCGTCGCGGATGACCCCACCTGGCAAAAAATGCAGAATATCATCCTGCCCAGCGGCCAAGGCCGCTGGGCCTTGAACGTCGAAGCCCAAAAGAAGGATTCTCTATTCCACAAGATACTCCAAACGATCATCGGAGGGTTGGGCCAATTCGCGCCCATGATCGGACTGCCGGGGATCGCCATGTCCGCGCTCCAATCCTTTAACGCTCTCTACGGCGCCATTCATGCTCTCCCTGTGCAAGTCATCAAATCCAACCCGCAGCGCGTCTTCGCCACGCAGGACGCGCTCCAAAAGACCGGCTCGCCGGAATCCGTCAGCGGCCTCATGTTGAAAAGCGGGACCTACGTTCTGATCCCCGCCAATCGGGCGCCCGCCGCGGATCAGTTGAAGAATCTCCACGTCATCCAGGGCCGCGTCGTTCCGCAAGAAGTCAAGAGAGAAACCCAAGGGCCGGACGTCGACGCCGCCGCTGCCGATACCCTTCCAGGCGTAACCTACGTCAGCTTCGAGGTTGAAGTTCAGCCCACCTCGATCATCTCCTCGGGAAGATGAGCACGATGATCCAACGCGCTTCAGCTTCATCGCGTCCACGACGGCCCGGCGTTTCGTTCGGCGGATCATCTGTTTAGCGGTTGCGGGCCCGGCAGTCACCCGGAAAAAGGAAGCAAAATGGACCAAGCCAAGAAAGTACTCGTTGTGACCTGTCTGGTGATCGGGCTGCTGGCGGCGACGACAGCGGCTCGCGCGCAGATTTTGCCGTTGCCTGATCAGATCGCCCAGCACGAGCAAAAGCTCGCCGCGGCACGTGCAGCACATCGCACGAAAGATGAAGGGATGGAGCTGATTACCCTCGGCTATCTGTACCGGCAAGAGGGGAAGATGCAAAAGGCGCTGGAGTGCCTGAACGAGGCCTTGCCCATTGAAAAGAATACGGGCAACGAACTCGCCCAGGCCCTGACGCTGAACACCATGGGCAAGGTGTACACGGACTTGGGGCAGGAAGATAAGGCAATGGCGCTGTTCGACCAAGCGCTGTCGATGTGGCGCGCGCTGGGGGTTCCCCAGGGCGAAGCGAACACGCTGAACAATATGGGCCGGGCCTATAACAACCTGGGACAGAGGCAGGAGTCGTTGAAGCACCTGAACGAGTCCCTGTCCATCTGGCGCGCCATCGGCAGCGGGCAGGGCCAGCCGCATCACAGCCTGGGGCAGCTGCTGGCTCTGAAGCGCATGAACGATGCGATGCCGAAATTGCAGGATGCGAGCGGCCGCGCCGGCGAGGCGAGCACGCTGGACAATCTCGGCAAGACGTATGCCGACATGGGCCAGGGAAAGGAAGCACTGGATTATTTCAACCAGGCATTGCCGATCTGGCGCAAAGAGGGAGAGCAAGGCGGCGAGGCCCTGACGCTGAACAATATGGGCCGGGCCTATGCCGACCTGGGACAGAAGCAGAACGCGCTGAGCGTCTACAACCGGGCAATTTCGATCTGGCGCACCATCGTCAACCGGCAGGGCGAGGCAATCACCCTGAACAACATGGGCCGGCTGTATCACGACCTTGGGCAACAGCAGACAGCGCTGGACTACTACAACCAGTCTCTGCCCCTCTGGCGCGAGGTGGGAAACCGCAACGGGGAGGGGTTGGCGCTGGACGATATCGGCCGGGCCTTTGCCGACCTGGGCCAAGGCCGAAAGGCGCTCGAGTACTTCGACCAGGCGTTGTCCATCTGGCGCGAGACCGGGGCCCGTCGCGGCGAGGCGGCGGCGATGAACAATGCCGGCAAAGTCTGGTCCGACCTGGGAGAGGCGGGTAAGGCGCTCGACTTGGATTACCGGGCGCTGGCCATCTGGCGCGAGGTGAAGGACCGCCGGGGCGAAGCGCTGGCGTTGAGCAGCATCGGCTCGGCGTACTACGCGGAGAAGGATACGGACCAGGCGTTGGCGAGCAAGCTGGCGGCGCTGGCCCTGGCGAAGGCTGCGGGCGACCCGGACATCGAGGGCGGGATTGAAACTTCCTTGATGATCGGCTTCCGCAGCGAGAATCGCCGGGAAGAAGCGATCCTGTTCGGGATGGATGCGGTGAACAGCTACCAGCAGATACGGAAGAACATCTCCGGGCTGGGCAAGGAACTGCAGACGGGGTTCGCGCAGTCGAAGTCGGCGACCTACCGGACACTGGCGGAACTGCTGGTTCAGGCCGACCGGCTCGGCGAAGCCGAACAGGTCCTGGATCTGCTGAAGGAGCAGGAGCTGAAAGAGGTTGTTCGGGGAGCGGCGGATAATCCGGAAGCGAGGGTGGAGCCTTTGAAGCTGAGCTCCGCACAGCAAACGGCGCAGACCGACCTTGAGGCCCCGGAGAAGACGGCGGTGGCGCTGATGGAAGCGAGCGCGGAATATGCCGAATTGCAGGCCAAGGCGGCACGGACTACCGAAGAAGCCGCCCGGCTTAAGGCGCTGGAAACGAAGATCGAAGCGGGAAATGCGGAAGTTTCGGACTTTTTCAGGAAGACGCTTTATCCGGAACTGGCGCAGAAGGCGGGAACGCAAGATGCGAACGCCCTATTGAGCAAAGAGAAGTCGGATGTCAGCCGTTTGCAGAATACGCTGGCGGAACTGGGACCGCACGTGATGGGCATAAGGCTGCTGCTGGGCGATGAGCGTGCGTTTGCGATCGTTGTCACGGCACAGGGACGTAAGAAGTTCGAGCTCAAGGCGACTCCGGCAGAGTTGCGCAGCAAGGTGCTGCAGGTTCGGGACGATCTGCGCACTCCTTCGTCCGATCCCAAACCGCATCTGGCGGAGCTCTACGCGATGGCCATCGCTCCATTCGGAGACGAGCTGAACGCTCTGGAGAAGAACTATCAAGAAAAAGGCCGTGTTCCGACACTCCTCTGGTCGCTGGACGGCGCCATGCGCTACCTGCCCATGGCCGCGATGTATGACGGCAGCCGCTACCTGGCCGAGCGGTTTACCAATATCCTCTTTACTCCCGAGAGCTACGGGCACATGACAACCTCCTCCGACGAAAACAAGGCTGTCCTGCGGGTGCTGGCGATGGGACTGTCGAGAAGTTATGGAGGCCTGCCGGCGCTGCCCGGTGTGATGCCGGAGCTCGATGCCGTGGCGCACGACCCTGCCGTGCCTGAGTCCCATGGTCCGATGGATGGAATCCTTCTGTCAAATGAGCGGTTCACTTACGACGCATTGAAAACGGAGCTCAGCGCCGGATCGACCTTTCCCGTGGTCCACATCGCCAGTCACTTTGTCCTGGAAACGGGCAGCGGAACAGAGCCCTACTTGATGTTGGGCGGAGAAAACGCCGGCCAGGCGGATGGATATCCGCTGACCCTTTCCAAACTCGAGGATTCGGCCATCAGTTTTCACGGAACACGGCTGTTGACCCTTTCGGCCTGCAGCACGGCGAAAGGCGACGTGGCAAAGGACGGACTGGAGGTGGACAGTCTGGGGATGATCGCCCAGCAAAAGGATGCACAAGCTGTGCTGGCCACGCTGTGGGACGTGAACGACGCGAGTACGAGCCGGATCATGAGCGACTTCTATGCCAGATGGGTCAAGGCCCCGGCCGATGGAAAAGCGGAGGCCCTGCGCCAGGCCCAGCTTGCCTTCCTGCGAGGGCCAGGTGTGTCCTCGCCTACGGGAAGTGATCGCGGCGTTAAAATCGTGGGGGGCTCAGCACCTGCGCCAAATAGCGCCGGCTATTCTCATCCGTATTACTGGGCGCCGTTCGTTCTGATCGGAAATTATAAATAGCGCAGTTAAGAGCCTCGCGGTGAGCATTGGCCCGCAACAGGGGAACCCGCGCTTTGGGCGTATGTACTAGTTGCCGCCTGTACGTCCAAGCTGCCCCCAATTCAAGACAACGGCGGGAATAACCTGCTTAGAAATATGCGATGCTAGCAAAAGCCATGAGGGCCTGATCAGGGGGCAGGTCACGCCCTCCATGCCGTTCTTCAGAATGATGGACTATAGTTTGAAGGAGACGCCAATGGCCCAGAGGCCAGCTGTGCCTTCCTTGTTAGAGGCGAATCCGAGTTTTAGAAAGACTCCGGTGCTGGGTGTGAAAAAGTAGCGTGCGGCGCCGAAGGCCTTACCGCCGAATAAGGTTTTTCCATCCGTGCCGAAGCCGAAGAAAAGGGACGGGCCTGCTCCGGCAAAAACATCGAGGCCCCGGACGTTGACATTGAAGTGATATTCGATATCGGGGAACAAGGACACGCCACCGGGGGATTGAAGGTAGAAAGAAGCGTCCCCCCCGACCGCGATTTCCTTCGATAAGAAGTATTCGGCATTCGCACCCAGCGCGATTTTTCCAGAGCTCCCTGCGGTAACACCGAGCAATTGGGGAGAGAGATAAAAATCGCCTGCTTTGAACGCGACAGTGGGCGCCTCAGCCGAAAAGGCCAATGGAGCAATAAACGCGAGGAAAAGAACCAGACACTGCATCTTCTTTGTGGTCATCTTAAACCTCCTTATAAAACGGCACTTTTAGCACGCATAGGGGAAAAAGTCAATAAAAAATCGAAAATAAGATTATTTGTGGCCGTAATAAGATAATAGTTTTTCATCAAACGTTTTATACCCCCAGATTAAGGGTATTGACTCGCGCAATTTACGCCCATATGACTTGCCCGCCAATATACGGGACCTCATCCCTGGAAAATGGTCCACCCATAATGTGAGTTTCTTTGAAGATGTGAGCCTGCCCCCTGATTAGGTCCATTTTTTATGTAAAAAAATATTTTGCGAGTCATCGTTGCTCGTCTCTTCGTGCCGGATTTCGCCGACTTCAGCGGCTCCATTCAATGTCGCATATTCCTCAGGCTCTCCCCAGGCAGTGCGGGACGCCGCTTATAAGGCGATACGGGCTTGATTTCCAACGTGGATAATTCTATTGATTGACTTATCTATGTTCACGAACAATCCCATCTCGCCTGAGTAGTCCATTAACTCCTGTTGGGCACAATAACACATCAATTACTTAGCAGCCAGGGTTTTGCGCAGAAAGTCCACGACTCGGATTAGTGAGTCATTTGCAGCCTTCGCGTCCCAAGCCTCATAGCCTTTCCAACCTTTGGCAGACGGGTCATGGTAGCTTATGGCAGGCTCATTTCTATTAAACCCATGATGGGCACCAACATATTCGACCGTAGTCACCTCAAAGCTGTATTTTTCCAAAAGCAAGCGTTTAAACTCCGGAACGTTCTTGCCATCGCCGTAGGCGTCTTCAGTCCCGTAAAAAATAATCATCGGAGCTCCGGTCATCGTGCAATCGTCTCTCTTTAAAAAGGGTCTGCACACCGGATAAAATGCCGCATGGGCTGCGAATCCCTTCTCATCGCCCATCCACAATTTGCGGTTTGTTTCAAAAGCCGTAGTCACGGTCAGGTGCCCCCCCATTGAGAACCCCATGATTCCGATTCGGTCGGGATCAATGGTACGCAATTTACGTAATTCCTTTAACGCCGCAAAACCCATTGGCACCATGGCCTCGGGCGAGGGTCGAGTTAATGGACCCTTATAAATCCCGGTCTTAAAATCAACCTCGAAAAACGCAATCCCCGCCTTTAAGATCGATTCCCGATAAAACGCACCACGTGAGTCGATTCCCATGGTCCCGTGAATGACGACAATTGCCGGGCATGGACTTGAATTGTTTTCCGGCAAGTAAAGTGTCCCTGACAGTTTATGGGGGTGATTCTTATCGAGTGAAGAAAAGTTAATCGTAGTTCCAGGGGATGAGGCTCCAACAGACGTGACAAAAATAGTTAGAAAAACCACTGTCTGTAACCCCATACGCCTCAAATACCTCATCACAAGCCTCCAGTTCCGTAATTTTAACGTTTTTCTAATTAGTTAGCTCATAACTAAGATACGAATTTTAATTATTTTAGGTAATTATAAACGATTTGACACTGAACCACAGAGATTTTGAGCGAGCATGTTGAAGATACTATCCCTCCTATTATTATATCGAAATTCCATCTCCTTGAGATACAGCGGAAACTTCTCC
>JBEKBS010000020.1:0-48775 GCA_050015275.1 Candidatus Aminicenantales bacterium
AGCCGAGCCCCTGGCGCCTCTCCCCGTCTCCATGTTGCGGAGGACCAGGCGGCAGATGTAGCGGCCGGGCTTGACGCTCAGGAGGAACGTGGGGAAAAAGGTCTCCTTCCCAGCCTGGTTCTCGGGAAGGGTAAGCTTGAACCTCTTGATCAGGGCGACGTCTCCGTTCTCATCGAGGAGGAGAAGGTAAGCCTCGGACTTCTTGCCGAGGACGTCGGCCTGGGCGGAGCTCGAGGCCCGGGCAAAGGCCACGAACTCCGGCGATCCCTTGACCGTCACGGCCATCGCCGCCACCGGGACCTCGTCCGGGACCTGGAGCTGAGGATTGTCGCTCAGGGCAAGGTCGGTCACATGAAGCAGCTTCTCGAAGCTCGAATACTCCGTATAGGGCTTGGGACTGAAATAACCGCCCTGGGCGAAAACTTCGCAGCCCTTCCGGGTGACACGGACCTTGATCTTATGGAACTTGCCGTCCCATTCCTCATTGACGGAATAGCCCAGGACATAATAGGCGCCCGTAATGTTCTGGATGTTGTCCAGGCTCTTCTTGAAGTCCACGGTGTTCCCGAAAAACCTTCCTCCCGTGTCCGAGGCGAACTGCCGGAGGGAATCCGCCCCCTCGAAATCCCCGGCGACCGCCCTCATCCCCTCGGGATTGGTGATGTCCGCCTCCTTCTGGCTGCGGGACACGTCCAGGGCGTAGACCGGGCTGTTGGACGCCTTGAACTGCTCGAGCATGGCCGTGAAGTCCCCCCGGAGCCCCGTGTCGGCCAGAGCGGCGTCATAGCTTTTCATCTGCGCGGCCAGCTGATCCACGGACGACCAGCCGACGGGCGCGGGCCCGCCTTTTTTCCCGTACAGGACCTGGCGGGAGAGCCCGCCCGAAAAGAGGATGACGTTCTTGTAGCCGGGGATATAGCGGATCACCCGGGCGAAATTATCGAGGCTCACGACGAAGTGTCTGGCCCGTTCGACGTAGTTCTGGCGGACCCCTTCGTCAACCTCCTGGCCTGTCTGGAGCCTAGCCTGCTGTCGAAAAAAATCTTCCGCAGAGGTTTCGCCGGTGACCGGCCTTGGGGGCTTTTCCTGGACGTCGACCGTGAAGATGAAGTCGGAGAGGTGTTCGGCCCGCCCGGTGAGTTGTTTCAGCCCGAAGCCGTCCACGATCCGGCGGATCTTCATGTGGTCGACTGTCAGATACTCGTGGAGAACAAGGCCCCGGAGCGACGTATAAGTCAGGAGTCCCACCTCGTCAGCGGGCTGGACTTTTGTATCGAGGAAGTGGAGGGCTGCGTTCCTGGCCTTGAGGACCCCGTGCGCGTCGAGGAAGCCGAAATCAAAGAGAAGGAAGAATTTCCGGCTCATCCGGGGACCGGACGAGGGAAGGCCCGAGGATTCGTCCTGTTCGCCCAGGAAATGTCTCTCGAAATGGGTGACCGGGACGTTCCGGCCATTATCGTTGACCTCGAACTCATCGGCCCTGAGGTCGCCCGCCGGCTGGCCGCCTTTGGCCGTCACATACACCTGGACGAGCTTGAGCGTGACGCTGATGTTGTAGCGGAGGGGTTTCTGAAGGTCGGACTGGCTCTGGCTTGCGGCAGGCCCGGAGAGGGTGAGGGTGAGGATCAAAATGCCAAAGAGGAGACCTCGGGAAGTGGGGACCTTCCCCGAGACCGATGCTGACCTATGGCCCATATCCAGCCCTCCCGGTGAATTCGAGCCGGCGGAGATATTTTAACAGAATATGAACCAGAGGGACAATCCCCGGCGGGAGCTGTCCCTCTTTTACTTGCGCCGGCTTCGCCTTCTTGAACCTGCCCTGCGCTTGATCCGGGTCGGGCCGTTACTCGAGCGCGGCCTCGGCCATGGCGGCCACGTTCCGGGGCGGGACGTCGGGAAGGATGGCCTCGTGGCTGGGGCTGACGATCAGGCAGGGCCCGAGGACATCCTTGATCCGGCGGACCTCGGCCTTGACCTCCCCGGGCGAGCCCTGGTTCAGGACGCCCTGGGTGTCGAGGCCGCCGAGGAAGGCGATCTTCCCCTTGAAATCCCGGGACAGGGTCGCGGCGTCCATGTTCGCGGCCTTGGCTTGGAGCGGATGGAGGCAGTCGACGCCCGCCTCGATGAGCCGCGGGATGACCCGATGGATCGAGCCGCAGGAATGGAGGATGACCTGGTATCCTCGGCCCAGAGCCTGTTCCGTGAACCGCTTGAACCATGGCAGAACGAACTCGTCGAAAAGGGCGGGGCTGATCATCAGGTCGCGCTGGGTTCCGAAATCGTTGCCGAAGAAAAAGCCGTCGACGAGGTTCCCGGCCGCTTCGAAGAACCTCTCGTTCGCCTCATGGTAGAAGCCGCAGACACGGTCGGTGACCGCTTGGACGACGGCCGGGTTCGTGCGCATCTTGACGAAGTAGTCCTCCATGCCGAAGAGGTCCATGATGTCGTGAAAAAAGGGCGACCAGAACCCGCTCGCCCGGTAATAGGGGCCAGCGTTCTTGAGGACCTCGATGGCGTCCTTGAAATCGAGGGCGCGAGGGTCGGGCCAGTCGAAGGCGTCGAGTCCGGCCGGGTCCTCGATCCCGGCAAGCGGGCCGGCCTGGCCGTGGGATGTCTTCGATTTGCCCAGGTCGAAGAGCCGCCGGCAGGACGGGTCATGGAACGTGGACTCGATGAAGCTCGGCGAGATCCAGCGGTAGTCGTCGCCGAGCTTGTGCCGGAAATCCTCCTCGGTCCGGGTGCCGAAATACCGGTGAAGGCCCGGCCAACTGTCGGGGTGCGGGTTGCCCAGCCAGAGCCCGCATCGCGGGCCCGGCTTGAGGGCGATGATATCTTTCAGGAGTTCGCGGCTGGTCATGGGTCGGGGGACTCGATCGTTCGGCGCCATCTTGAGGGACTTTATCGCCGACCGGCGGCCAATGTCAAGGGACCGGGACCGGCCGTCATGCGTTCCGATTCTTTCCCGGCGAGACAAGTCCTTCGGATGGCCGGGGGCCTGACGGGCGGAGCGGGATCCTCCATTCATTCTACCTACAACACCCATGAAAATTTCCCCGCCTCTAGGCAACCGATCGGTTCTTATATGATAATGAGGGACCCGGCTGGAAAGTGCCGGTCTGTTCAAGGAGCACTCATGAGAAATCGCTCGGGAAAAATGGGCATGGCCTTCGCGGGCTTGATGTTCCTGGCACTCCGGGGTGTCACGTCGTTGACGGCAGAAGGGCCACGGTCGATGGAAACGGCCTGCCTTTATAGAACGACCTTCGTCCGGGCCGCGCCGGGAAAGCTGCTGGAACTCATCGCCCTCTACAAAAGCCACCTGGCCGTCATGGACGCCGCGGGCGACGAGCGGCCCCTCTGGTGGCGCCACACGCAGGGCGACCAATGGGACCTCATGCTGCTCTTTCCCATGGGGAACTACACGGAGTATTATTCGAAAGCGAGGCTCGCCCGGCGCGAGAAAGCAGCATCGGCTTCCGCCCTCTCCCCGAAGGAGTTCGCCCAAAAACTCAACGTCTGCACATCCTGGCGGGAGGACGTTTTTGTGATGGGCCCGCCGCTCGAGGCCGTGAAAAAAGCGTTCGAGGGCACGGCGTACTACCATCTCGAGATCTTCATCGCGCTCCCCGGCAAACAGGACGAGCTGTTCAAGGAACGCGAGATGGAAAATATGTATGCGGTCGGCAACGGGCGGCCGGAGAACATGATCTTCGTTAAGGATCAGGGAGCCGCCTGGGACCTGTTCACCATCGGATGCTACCGCGATCTCCAGCACTGGGCCGAAAGCTCGTCTCTCCCCAAGGAAAAGCGGGACGCGATCGCGCGGCGGGCCGGTTTCGCCGACGCCGACTCGATCGGGCCTTATATGAGGACCCTCATCGACATGCACCGCGATACGATGGGCGTCGCGATCAAGTAGGGACGCGCTACGCCGTGTCCTCCTCGATCATCCGGACCTCTCTCCAAGTTCCGTCCCTCTCGACGCGCACCGTCTTGATCTCGAAGGGCTTGAAGGCCAGCCGGATGGGCGGCCCACCGCTCTTTGTTTCTCGAACAGGCAAGGCGACGCCCAACCGCGCCCGGGTTCCCCTTCCCGTCGCCTCCTGGAGCCTGACGATCAGGGCATCGCCGGCGGAGGACCGCTTGCAGGCGAGGAGGCGGATATGGACCGGGGTCAAGGACAAGAACTCCGTTTGATGATCCCATATTCCTGACGGAAGATGCGGATAGGCCGCCGGCGGCGCGGCCAGATAGTCCGCTAGCCCCGGAACCATGGCCCTGACCTTTCCAGGGTCCCCGGCCGTCACCAGGAGCCGGATTTCGTGGACGCCGATGTCCATGAATTTCCAGCCCCGGGGACATGGGCCATGACGGCGTGCCCCCATATCCGCCCCCGAGGCGTCGAGGCCGAACCCGCGCTCGTGGCAGTAAGCAGCGCTCCTGAGGACCGAGAGCCGGACCTCGCCATCCTGGAAATCGAATCCATGCTGGCCGCCCGTCGCGACACCCAGAGCGGCCGGCCGCCCTTTCACCCGGCCTTCGACGAGGAGCCAGCGGCCGTGGACGTGCTCCTGGCCGTCCGAAGGCCGACGGACCGCGGCACCGGGAACCTCGCAGAAGACCTCCGCGCCGCTCAATCCGGTCGGGATCCTCAGCTTGAGCCTCCGCCCCTCCTCGTTCCATGTGACGCGCAGGCGGAATTCGATGACCGGCCACTCCCGGTACGAATGGATGTCCAAGACGATCCGGCTCTTCTGAAAAGAATGGACGGACCGGCTGATCGTGCGGACCGGGCCGCTCACGAGGACGCGGGGAGGGCCTTCGGACCTGAACCTGCCCGCGATCTTCCGATAGCTCCAACAGTCCGTGCCCCAGGAGTCGCCGGTGTCCTCGATGACCAAGGGTTCGAAGAGAGGGCCGGCCAGGCATTCCAATCCGGAGGGGGTTTTGAGCGAGCCCACGAGGCCGGTCGTGCTGCAGACGCGATACGCCGGCGTGGAAAGTGATCCCGCGGAACCGGACGCGGACCCTTTGGACCGACGGGCCTTCCCGCGGGACCCGGCCCCGCCCGCCGGACCTTCAAAGGCCTTGAGCTCGTAGCGCGAAACGCCGACGCCCGGAAGATCGTCGACGAAGCTGAGCCGCCGGCGCCAGTCGTTGAACGGGAGGAGAGCCTCCGGCTGCTCTTCCTGACAGGCCACCTCCCGTCCGTCCGGCCGGAAAAGCCGGAGGTGCCACTCCCCCTTCCAGAACGGCCGGTAATCGGCCATGCATTCAAATTCGACCGGGACGCGCGTGAGCGCCGGATTGGCGTTCGCGACCGTCACGGGAAGGGCCGGGCTTTTTGCCTGGCCGCGGTTGATGACCGCCACGGCCTCGAGCCTGATGCCGCGGGCGATCTCGCCGGCCATCCCATATTGGTCAAGGGCGTCCCCCTCGGCCGGCTCGACACAGGACCCGGCGATGATGTCATGGAAGTCGTTGAAGAGGTGGGCGCGCCATGCCTCCCGGAGCTTTCCGGCCGGGAATCCGTGGCCCGCAAGCCACCAGGCGGCCGCAGCCAGGGCCTCCGACTGGACGAGCCCGCCGAGGCCGCGGACGGCCTGACGCTTGAGCCGCGAGAGCGACGTGTAGCAACCGGTGAAACACCGTTGGAGGTCTCCTTCGAAGACGGGCGCCGTCTTCGCGGCCTCGCGGACGGCCTCGAAAAAAGCGTCCGGCGTGCTGTGGGCGACCCGGACGCGCTTTTCCTTTTTGATGAAGGCATCGATCTTCCGGAGGTCTTCCCGCGTCGCCCCCCCGCCGTGGTTGCCCAGGCCCCAGAAGACCGGGACGTCGCGGCCGAGCTCGAGGGCGAGGGCGGCGCCGGCGGCGAGGCGCTCCTCGATATTGTCCCGCTCGGTGTGATAGAGGCCGACCGAAATGCGGAAGGCGGGGATCTCGGTGCCGTCGGCGCCACGCCACCGGTAGAGGTCCGCGGGGAGCTCCAGCTCGCGGCCCTGCGGCCGCATGTGGATGTACATCTCGTAGCCCGCGAGCCGCAGGATCTGCGGAAGCCCGCCGCTGTGGCCGAAGGAGTCGAAGTTGTAGGCAACGCGCGGCGCGGCCCCGAATTTTTCCGAGAAATACCTCCGGCCCTCGGCGATCTGGCGAATCAGCGATTCCGTGCCCGGAAGGTTGACGTCAGGCTGGCTGAACCAGCCGCCTGAGATCGCCCACCGGCCGGCCCGGACAAGGCTCCGGATGTCTTTGAAAAGCGCCGGGTCGTACCGCTCGACCCACTGGTAGAGGACGGCTTCGTTATGACAGAAGATGAGGTCGGGATGCTCGCGGAGGATATCGACGGCGTTCCGGAACGTCGCCAGGGCCTCGGACGCTCCCTCCTCCCACCGCCACTGCCAGACCGGGTCCAGGTGCGCGCTGCAGATGAGGTGGACCGCCGGCTTCAATTTCGGTGACACACAACTCAATCCCTTAATTATTTGTTTGGCCAATGGCTCGCCTTCTGCCCTGCGACAGATATTCCGACGTCATTGGAGTCCATTCTGTCGGCTCGGACATGAAAAAAATTTCGGTAATGAGTTGTGTGTCACCGAATTGGCGCTCCACGATTACACCTCGTCTTTGCTGGGGAGATTCTTGTACCAGGTGAAATAGAGGACGAGGGCCAGTGCCGCCGCGGCCGCCGCCCAGAGGCCGAACTGTTTCCAGTTGCGCAGGAAGAGGTAGAACGGCAGGATGGCCAGCGAGAACTGGAAGGCGGCCGTAACCAGGCCGTTGAGGATGTCGATCTTGGGCATCTTGTCTCTCGCCGGGACGAGCCCGCGCCGCACGCACTCCCGCCGGACGGGCCCCCAAAAACCGAAAGGCCTGACCTTGGCGTAGAACTTGACCAGGACCTCCATGTCCGCAGGCTTCGCGAGCGCCGCCGCGACGACGGTCGTCGCGAGGCTCAGCCCCATGTCGATCGCCAGCGACGCCGAGGCATGGAGCCCCTTGAGGAGAATGAGCCGCAGCGTGATCAGGCCGGCCGAAACCCCCATGCTCCAGACGAAGGCCTTGGCCCCGAACCGCCAGTAATGCCAGCGCAGAGTCGCCGGGACGAGGATGACCGTCACGACGACGAAGACCATGGTCTCCCAGGCGGTGACGATGCTGGAGAACGAGAGCGAGAAGACGAACCCGATGAGGACCGCGACGACCGAGGCCAGCTGGCCGAGCCGGACGAGCTTCTTCTGGGTCAGATTCTTGGCGAAATAGCGCTTGATGAAATCGTTGATGACGACCGAGCTCGTGACGTTGATCATGGCGCTGATCGTCGACATCAGGGCCGCGAGCAGCACGGCCATGAACAGCCCCTGCAGCCCGACCGGCATTTTCTTGAGGACGAGCGGCATGATTTTCTCGGCGTCGAAGCCGGCCTGCGAACCAAGATAGTAGATCCCCAGGACCATGAACGCGCAGGCGAGGATCCAGCGGAGGTTGTATCCAACTGTCCACATCCCGGCGGCGAGCTGGGCATCGCGCGGTGTCCGGAGCGAGAGGAAGAACTGGAAGTCCCAGACGTTCGGCCCGGCCAGGACCCGGAAGATCATCCAGAAGAAGCCTGCGGCCAGGATCGGCCCGAACAGCCCGAAATGCTGGTAGGCCGGCGGCGTCTCCGCCATGAACCCCGGCCAGAGCTTCCACGTCGGGGCCAGCGAGAACCAGGCCGGGTCCTTGTGGATGAAAGTCCCGACGGCTGGCTTGGCGAAGACCATGAAGGCCATGATGACGGCGCCGATCCCGATGAGGATCGTCTGGAAGACGTCGGTCAGGATGACGCCGAAGAAGCCGCCCAAGGTCACGTAGATCCCGACGACCGAGAGGACGATGAGCGTCGCCTCCCAGCGCGGCAGCGGCAGGAACTCCTCGGCGAACTTGCCTGTCCCGACGCTGATGAACATCAGGTTGCAGATCATGAGGACAAGGAGGAAAATGGCCGCCGCCAGGCGGGCCGCCTCCGCGTCCTTCGTCGCCCCGAAACGCGTCTCGTTCCACTCGGCGAAGGTCATGACCCCCGACCGCCGGATATACTTGGCCTGGAAGGCCATGTAGAAGCAGATCATGAACCAGCCCCAGAAGATGTGCGTGGCCCACAGCGACTTGAGGCCGAGGTAGAAGATGAGCCCGATCATGGCCATCGTCCCGCCGATGTCGATGTAGCTCGAGCAGCCGGAGAGGCCCAGCATCCACCAGGGGATGTTCCGGTCGGCAAGGTAGAAGGAATCGAGCTTCTTCGTCGCCCGCCTGCGGACGACGACGCCGATCATGGCCACGGCCAGGAGGTAGACGACGATGATGCCCAAGTCGATCGGATGAAGGCTCATGGGCGCCCCTTATTCGCAAGGGACGTGTCCCCGAGACGCACGTCCCCCGAAAACTTCCCGGTCACGACCATTGATATACCATTGCCCCTTCCCGACCGTCAATACGGACATCGTGGCGGCGCGCCGCCTGCGGGGCATGTCCCCTTTTTTCACGGCCGAAAACATGCTAGAATAATGGAGATAAAGGACTATAAAAAATGCCCAAGCCTAAGAATAGATCGACGAAAAACCTCCTCTTCTGGATCTCTGCCGGGATCCTCATCATCCTCCTCTGGAGCTTCCTCCAGTCCCCTGCCGCCGCCAAGAAGGACGTCACGTTCTCCCAGTTCATGACCGAGGTCGAACAGGGGACCGTAGAAAAGGTCACGATCCAGGAAACCCAGCTCAACGGCGTCTACAAGGACGGCCAGACGTTCAAGACGACTCTCCCCTCCGGATACGCGGACCTGATCAAGATCCTCCGCGAGAACAAGGTCGACATCGTCGTCAAGGACGCGTCCCGGAGCCCCCTCCTGACCATCCTCCTGAGCTGGTTCCCAATCCTCCTCATCATCCTCTTCTGGATCTTCTTCATGCGGCAGATGCAGGCCGGCGGCAACAAGGCCATGTCGTTCGGCAAGAGCCGGGCCAAGCTTTTCTCGGCCCAGCAGAAGAAGGTGACGTTCAAGGACGTCGCCGGCGTCGAGGAGGCCGAGAACGAGCTCCAGGAGATCATCGAGTTCCTCAAGGACCCCCGCAAGTTCCAGCGGCTCGGCGGCCGGATCCCCAAGGGCGTCCTCCTCGTCGGCGCGCCCGGCACGGGGAAGACGCTCCTCGCCCGGGCCGTGGCCGGAGAGGCCGACGTGCCTTTCTTCTCGATCAGCGGTTCGGACTTCGTCGAGATGTTCGTCGGCGTCGGCGCCTCCCGCGTCCGCGACCTCTTCGACCAGGGCAAGAAGCACGCCCCATGCCTGATCTTCATCGACGAGATCGATGCGGTCGGCCGGATGCGCGGCGCCGGGCTCGGCGGCGGCCACGACGAGCGCGAGCAGACCCTCAACCAGCTCCTGGTCGAGATGGACGGCTTCGACTCGAACGAGGGCATCATCCTCATCGCCGCCACCAACCGCCCGGACATCCTCGACAGCGCCCTGCTCCGCCCCGGCCGCTTCGACCGGCGGATCGTCGTGGCCATGCCCGATGCCAAGGGGCGTGAGGAGATCCTCCGCGTCCACGTCCGAAAAATCCCGCTGTCCGAGGACGTCGACCTCAAGGTCCTGGCCCGTTCGACCCCCGGCTTCTGCGGTGCTGACCTGGCCAACCTCGTCAACGAGGCGGCCCTCCTGGGGGCCCGGAACAGCCAGGACAAGGTCACCATGAAGGACCTCGAATTCGCCAAAGATAAGGTCCTCATGGGCGTCGAGCGCAAGAGCATGATCATCAGCGACGAGGAGAAGAAGAACACGGCCTACCACGAGGCCGGCCACGCCCTCATGGCCACTTTGATCCCGGAAGCCGACCCTATCCACAAGGTCTCCATCATCCCGCGCGGCCTCGCCCTGGGCCTGACCCAGCAGCTCCCCCTCGATGACCGCTACACCTACACGAAAGAATATCTCGAGGCCCAGCTGTCCGTCCTCATGGCCGGGCGGATTGCGGAGATCATTTTCCTGGGAAAGACGACGACCGGCGCCGCCAACGACTTCGAGAAGTCGACCGAGATCGCCCGGAAGATGGTCTGCCAGTGGGGGATGTCCGATTTGGGGCCGCTGACGTTCGGCGAACGGGACGATCTCATCTTCCTCGGCCGCGACCTTGCCGTGAACAAGAACTTCAGCGAGCGGACCTCGGAGCGGATCGACGAGGAGGTCAAGAAGATCGTCCTGCGGAATTACGTCCGGACCCAGGAGCTCATCGAGAAGAACAAGGACAAGCTCGTCAAGATCGCCGAAGCCCTCCTCGAAAAGGAGGTCCTGACCTCAGAGGAGATCAACAAGATCGTCGACGGCAAGCCGAAAGGGCAGGCCCCGCCGAGAGCGGAGACGCTCCCGGCTGCCCCGGCGGCGATCCCGGCCCAGGAGGCCAAGGACAAGGCGCCCGGAGAGGTTTGAGGACCGTGGAAAGAAAAACGTTCCCCCTGGACATCCGAGGGCGTCGTTTTTCCCTCGGCCCGACGACCTGGCTCATGGGGATCGTCAACGTCACACCCGATTCCTTCTCCGACGGGGGAGCTTTCTTCGACCCGGACCGCGCCGTCGAGCACGCGCTCGCTCTCGCCTGCGGAGGGGCGGACGTCCTCGACGTCGGCGGCGAGAGCACCCGGCCCGGCGCCCTTCCCGTCGCCGAAGAAGAGGAGCTCGGCCGTGTCCTCCCCGTCATCCGGAAGCTGAGGCCGAAAACCGGCGTCCTCATCTCGGTCGATACTGTGAAATCGGCCGTGGCCCGGGCGGCGCTCGACGCCGGCGCCGACATCGTCAACGATACGAGCGGCCTCCGGGCCGACCCCGCGATGGCGACGCTCGTCGCCCGATCCGGCGCGGCCGTCATCCTGATGCACATGAAGGGCGTCCCGCGAAGCATGCAGGAGTCGCCCCATTACGACGACCTCTTCGCGGAGGTCAAGACGTTTCTCCGAGACCGGATCCGTGAAGCCGCAGCGGCCGGCATCCCGGCCGAGCGGATCGTCGTCGACCCGGGGATCGGTTTCGGGAAGACCACGGAACACAACCTCGCCCTCCTCAACGGTCTCGACGCTTTTCAGGACCTTGGCCGGCCTGTCTGTGTCGGCTTCTCACAGAAGGCCTTCATCGGCCGGGTCCTGGGCCTGCCGCTGGGAGAGAGGCTCGAGGGGACGATCGCGACGGCCGTCCTCAGCGTCAGCCGGGGCGCCCATATCCTGCGCGTTCACGACGTCGGGGCCGTGGCCAAGGCCGTCCGCGTCGCGGAGGCCATCCTCGCCGCGCCGGTCAGCCCGTCCGCGGGCGAGAAAAACGGGAAGGACATGAAGGCGGCCCATGCTTGCTAATTTTTGGATCATCCTCCGCCACACCACGGTGCTGGATATCCTCGATATCTGCCTCATCGCCTTCATGATCTACTACGTCCTCCTCCTCATCAAGGACACGCGGGCCTATCAGGCGGCCGTCGGCCTCCTCCTCATCGCGGCGATCTATCTCCTGACGGTCTGGGGCCGGCTGAGCGTTTCGAACCGGATCATCCGGTCCTTTGTCAATTACATGATCATCGCCGTCATCGTCCTCTTCCAGGGCGAGATCCGGAGGTTCCTGGCCGGGATCGGCTCCCGGACCTTCCGCAAACCCTTCGCCCTCAGGTCCCTGCAGGAGAAGCTCGAGGACCTGTTCTTCGCCGTCGATTACCTGTCCCAGAAGAGGATCGGGGCCCTGGTCGCCATCGAGAAGGAGATCTCCCTCTCGACCTACGCCGACCGCGGGGTCAAGGTCGACGCCCTTCTGTCCAAGGACCTTCTCGTGAGCATCTTCTTCCCCCACTCCCCGCTCCACGACGGGGCCGTTGTCATCCAGGGGAACCATATCGTCTCCGCGGGCTGCCTTCTGCCCCTCCCGGCCGCCCACAAACTGGCGAGTCCCTTCCAGACCCGGACCCGGCACCTCGCCGCGATCGGACTCTCCGAGGAGACCGATGCGGCCGTCATCATCATCTCGGAGGAGACGGGCGACGTTTCCCTGGCCATCAAGGGGCGGCTCGAGAGATATGAGGACAGCGACGCGACGCAGAGGCGTCTGATCCAGTACTTGAGGGACCGATGAGACGGTATCTGAAGGGGCTCGTCGTCCGGAACTGGGGCCTGAAGCTCGTCTCCATCGTCCTGGCTTTGGCCCTCTGGCTCATCTTCGTGCCCGCGGACAAGATCCTTTCGGAAAAAACCCTGACCGTTCCCCTCGAAACGCGGAACACACCGGAGGGCATGGAGATCGTGGAAAAATCGACGCCCACGGTCGACGTCACGGTCCGGGCCCCCAGCCGGATCCTCAAGGAGATCGGCCCGTCCACCCTCACGGCCCGGCTCGACCTCGAGCGGGCCACCGTCTACCAGCAGGAATACCCGCTGAACAACACCATGATCTCGCTTCCGCCCGGGGCCGACGTCATCGAGGTCAGGCCGAACAAGGCCCTGATCAAGCTGGAGCTGACCAAGGATGCGACCCTCGAAGTCCACCCCTCGCTCCGGGGCAAGGTCTTGCCCGGCTTCCGGATCTCGAAGATCGAAGTCATGCCGAAAGCGGTCGAGGTCCGCGGCCCGGAGAGCAAGGTCAGGATCCGGGACGCGGTGACGACGGCGCCCGTCGACGTCACCAACTTGGCTCAGACGGCCGAATTCGACGTGGACATCATCCTTCCAAAGCCCGAGCTCCGGCTCATATCCGCCCGGACGACGGTCCGAGTCACGGTCACGGTCGAAGCGGACAAGGGAAATTCGAAAGCGGGCAATCCGGGGAGAAAGTAGCCGTCCTCAGGCCATGGCGCAAAAGCTCTTCGGAACCGACGGGATCAGGGCCGTGGCCGGCCAATACCCCCTGGACTATTCCTCCATCTGCGTCCTGGGCGGCGCCCTGGTCCGCCTCCTCCGCGGGAAAGGCCTGGAGCCCCGCGTCCTCATCGGGCGCGACACCCGGGAATCTGGCCCGTGGATGGAAAAGGCCCTCGTTCAGGGGATCCTCGAAGCGGGGGGGGAGGCGGATGCCGCGGGCGTCATCCCCACCTCGGCCGTGTCCTATCTCGCGCGCAAGAACACGTTCTCCGCGGGCATCGTCATCTCGGCCTCCCACAACCCGTTCCGGGACAACGGCATCAAGGTCTTTTCGCATGAGGGCGTCAAGATCCCTGACGGCTGGGAAGCGGAGCTCGAGGCGGCCATCCTCGGAACGCGGGAGGAGAAAAAGCCCGGGTCCCTGACGGTCGCCCCCGACCCGGGGCTCGTGGAGGAATACGCGGCCTATCTCAAGAGCCGTTTCGGAGCCGCGGGAAACGGCGGGACGAAGCTCAAGGTCCTTCTCGACTGCGCCAACGGCGCCAGCTCGGCCGTCGCCCCGCGCGTCCTGGGCGATCTCGGCTTTGAGGTCACCTCGATCAACGCGGCTCCCGACGGAACCAACATCAACCGGGGCTGCGGCTCCCTCCATCCGGAGGGGCTTGCCCGGGCGGTCGTCGAAGCGGGGGCCGCGCTCGGGATCGCCTATGACGGCGACGCGGACCGGGCCGTCTGGGTGGACGAAAGCGGCCGGGTCAGGAACGGCGATCACACGCTTTTCGTCCAGGCCCTGGACATGAAAAAATCCGGCCGGCTCAGGTCGGGCTCGGTCGTGGCCACGACGATGAGCAACATGGGCCTCGAGAAGGCGCTCGAGAAGGCCGGCATCGGGCTTGTCCGGACGCGTGTCGGCGACAAGTACGTCTATGAAGAGATGGTGGGGCGCGGGGCGAACCTCGGCGGCGAGCAGTCCGGCCACACGATCTTCCTCGACGACTTCCCGACCGGCGACGGCATCCTCACGTCCCTGAGAATGCTTGAGGCCATAGTGCGGCACGCCCGGCCGCTCTCCGCCCTGGTCCGGGAGATGGAGGAGTACCCCCAGGTCCTCGTCAATGTCCGCGTCTCCCGCAAGCCCGACTTCGAGGAGTTCCCCGAGATCGTGGAAGCCCTCCGGGCGGCCCGGAACCGGCTCAAGGACGAGGGCCGGATCGACCTCCGCTATTCAGGGACGGAGCCCCTGGCCAGGGTCATGGTCGAGGCCAGGGAGCAAAGCCTCGTCGACGCCTGCGCCGGGATGGTGGCCGAGGCCGTCCGGAAGCATCTCGGAGAGAAATAAATAGGAATGCCCCCTTTTGGGAGGTCCTCATGAGACTCGCGCTCAACATCGACCATTTCGCGACCCTGCGGGAGGCCCGGAAAGGAACGGAGCCGGAGCCCGTCCTCGTGGCCTTGCTCGCGGAGCAGGCGGGCGCCCACGGCATCGTCTGCCACATCCGGGGCGACAGGCGGCACATCAAGGAGCGGGACCTGCGCCTCCTCAGGGACACGGTCAAGACCAAGCTGAACATCGAGATGGCTGCGACGGACGAGATGAAAAGGATCGCCCTGGACATCGGTCCGGACGTCGTGTCGCTTGTCCCGGAGCGGCCCGAGGAATTGACGACGGAAGGCGGCCTGAAGGTCGCCGGGAATGCGAAACGCCTCGGACCGCCTATCAGGGATCTCAAGAAGGCAGGCATCCGTGTCAGCATCTTCATCGACCCGGACCTCCGGGAGATCGGGGCGGCCGCGGAGCTCGGGGTCGACCTCGTCGAGATCAACACGGGGAAATACGCGGAGTCAAAGCCTGGCAAGCCGCAGGACCAAGCCCTCGCCGCCGTCCAGAGGGCGGCCGAGTTCGGGGCGTCGAAGGGCCTCGAGATCCACGGCGGCCACGGGCTCGATTACCGGAACGTCCTGCCCATCGTCGCCATCCCTCAGATGACGGAGCTTTCGATCGGGTTCTCCATCGTCGCCAGGGCGGCGGTCGTCGGGGTCAAGAGGGCGGTTAAGGAAATGCTCGCCCTTTGGGGAAAATAAGTATCCATGGACGTCCACATCCATATCGACCGGCTCAAGAAGGACCTTGAGGAGCTCGGCCGGATCGGCCGCGATGCGGGGGGCGGGGTCAGCCGTCCGTCGTTCAGCCCCGCCGACCTCGAGGCCCGGGCCTGGCTCAGAAAAAGGATCGAGGCGGCCGGCCTCCTCTACAGGCAGGACGGGGCCGGAAACCAGTTCGGCCGGATCGAGGGAGCGGGGAAGACCGTCATGGCCGGCTCGCACATCGATACCGTCGTCAACGGCGGGATGTTCGACGGCGCCGCCGGCGTCCTGGCTGCCCTGGAATGTCTGCGGAGGATCCGGGAGGAAAAAATCCCCAGGACTAGGCCCCTCGAGGTCGCATCGTTCACGGACGAGGAAGGCAACCTCGTCGGCGATTTCCTGGGGAGCCGGGCGTTCATGGGGCTCCTCGACAAGGACGAGATCACGAACGGCCGCACGGCTTTCGGCCTGGGTCTCAAGGACATCCTGAAGGGCACGGAATTCTCCATCGAAACGATCCTCGAAGCGCACGAGACGCGGCCGGACCTTGAGGCCTATCTCGAGCTTCACATCGAGCAGGGGTCTGTCCTCGAAGACGAAGGCGTGTCCCTCGGCATCGTCGAAAGGATCGCCGGGAAGCATTACCGGCAGTGTTCGTTCATCGGCCAGGCCGCCCACGCCGGGACGACACCCCTCGAGCTGAGGCAGGACGCGTTCCTGGGTCTCGCCGATTTCGCGTTGAAGGCGACCCAGCATGTCGCCACCCGGCATTACGGGAGCATGGAGACGATCGGCCGGGTCGTCCTCCATCCCGGGGCCTTCAGCGTCGTCCCGGCCCGGGCCGATTTCACCTTCGAATTCCGGAGCCCGGATGCCGCGGCCCTTAAGGCGCTCGAGTCCGAGCTGTTCACGATCGCAGCGGACGTGGCCTCGACGAGGGGGCTCGGATTCGTTTCCCGTGTCGTCGACGAGACGATTCCCGTGGCGACAGCTCCGCGCCTGGTCGGGATCCTGGAAGAGGAATGCGCGGCCCTCGGCTATCCGGCGATGAAGCTCACGAGCGGAGCCGGCCACGACGCCCAGATCCTCGCCTCGGCCTTCGATTCGGGCCTGATCTTCATCCCCTGCGCCGACGGGGTCAGCCATTCGCCGGCCGAGAAGATTGACTGGGACGACCTCGAGAAGGGCGCCGACCTGCTCCTGCGGACGCTCGTCCGCCTGGCCCAATAAGGCCTTATCTCTTCGAAACGCCGCGGCCGTAGATCACGGTCCGGCGGTCCGTAATGAGGGGCCAGCTGTTCCTCCAATCGTATTCTTCGAACCCCTTGGGCACGGGATTGACCCGGATGACGCAGGCGCCCCGGACGCAGGCCCCGGCGTTGTGATCGATCTTGGGGTTGAAATCCCAGCCGTCGCCGTATGTTTTGGCTTTCAGGGGCCTGTCCGGACGTCCGGGTTTTGACGGGTCGCCCATGAGGTCGCGCTGGGGCTTGACCAGCCGGAACGGGCCTTCGCCGGCCAGCTTGCCTGTCCCTTTTTCGTAGGAAGCGATGTCGAGCGGTTTCCCCTCGCGCTCGAAGGCCAGCAGAAGCCAGGGGACCTGCGGGATTTCCCGGCCGTCGCTCACTCCGGGAGGAATGAGCTCCGGATACTTGACGAACGCCCTGTCCGTGTTCTTGAAGGCGGCCGGGCCAGCGTAGAAATGGCCGCGGGGAAACGGCCGGGTCACATCGTCGATCGTGAAATCGATGTTGTAGCCGTCGGGGGCGAACACCGTGATCCCTTCGACGCCCTTGAGGTTGACGCCCGCCGCCGCCAGCAGGTCCAGGATCTTGACGCCTGTGTAGGTCACATAATCGTCCGTCGGCTCCTTGGTCGTGTTCATCAGCATGAACTGCTTCACGGCCGGGAGCTTGCGGATAGCGTCCCACGGGAGGGAGACGAACGGCGCCAGGGGCTGACCCGGCCGGCTGGCCGGGTCTCCGGGGTAGCGCAGGTCGGCGATCTCGGCCTCGTTTGTGAACCCGTCGCCGTCCGAGTCGAGTTTGGCGATCCCGGCCAGGGCCTCGACTGTCCGTCCGGCATTTTCGTAGGCCAGGCCGTAGGAGTTCAGGGTGGCCTCGTAGTCGGCGGGGACGCCGGTGTGGTACTTCGGATTCGGATACTGGAGGAGATGGCAGTAGCCGCAGGGGCTATATTCCCGCTCCGTGTCCGTCCCCATGACACCTGCCCGGTGGCAGGTCTGGCAATCGTCCAGACGCGTGCCGGCGGCCTTGGGGTATTGCCGGATGAAGTTGTTGATGTCCATGTCGTTCTCGTGGCCGACGTAGGCCCTCGACGACGCCGCCTTCTGTGGGACCGCGGCGACAAGTGCCAGGGATAGCGCCGATGCCGTGCATAGGACCGTCAGGATCAAGGTTTTTTTCCACATCATGTCCTCCGTCGAGGATGTTAAGAAAAGCCATATTAAGGCAATGTTAATCTTGATGCAATCCTTAAGTGAAGCTTCGGTGACGGTTTTCGCTCTGCATAAGGTTGAGCTCGGGGGATTCCCTCCGGCAGGGAGCGGATTCTGAGGAGCGACCGGCAGAAGTACGATCGAGTCTTGGACCTTTCTTTTGGGCAGCTCCGGGAACACCCCCTGCGCATTCTATTTAAATCGCTTCAACCCTCACCACGTTCGAGCGGAGAGGAAGAAAACGCCTCAGCCCATATTAAAAAAATGAAAGACCCGCTATACTGACATCCGTGACAACCGCGCTCAAGCCGCTCCGGATCGGGGCGATCGCCGTCGATTTTCCCGTGGTCCTGGCGGCCCTCGCCGGTTACACCGACCTTCCCTACCGGCTCATCTGCCGGTCCTGTTCCGCACCCTACACGGCGACCGAGGCCATGCTCGACAAGCAAGTGCTTCTCGAAGGGAAGCTCCGCAAGAGGCTCATCCGTCTCGATCCGGCCGATCATCCGGTCGCCGGCCAGATCATGGGCAACGACCCCGGCACGATGGCCCGGGCGGCCGCCGCGCTCCGCGGGATGGGCTTCGACGTCGTCGACCTCAATTTCGCCTGCCCCGTCAGGAAAGTCATCAGCCGGAACCGCGGCGGCGCGCTGATGAAGGACCCGCGACGGGCGCTGGACATCGTCCGGGCCGTGCTCGAGGCCGTCCCCGACAGGCCGGTCACGATCAAGCTCCGACGGGCCTTCCTCGAGGCCGACGAAAAACGCGGGACCTTTTGGACGATCGCCCGCGGGGCGTTCGAGGCCGGAGCGGCGGCGATCTGCGTCCACGGCCGCAGCGTCGAACAGAAATACCGGGGCCGGGCCGACTGGGAATTCCTGGCCGAAGTGAAGCGTGAATTCCCCGGGCAAACCATCATCGGTTCGGGCGACGTCCATGCCCCGGCCGACGCCCTGAGGATGCTCGAGGGGACGGGCGTCGACGGCGTCGCCGCCGCCCGCGGCGCAGTCGGCAACCCCTGGTTCTTCAGCCAGGCGCGGGACCTCGCCGCCGGCCGGCAGATCCATCAGCCCGGTCTCGGCGAACAGCGCGAGCTCATTTTGCGCCATTTCCGGCTGGCCTCGGAGGCTTACGACCCCAGGCGCGGGCTCAAGATCCTCCGCCATTTCTCCCTCCAGTACGCCAAGATGCATCCCCGCCGGACCGACCTCCGGAACGCCCTTGTCGCTGTCAGGACCGAAGAGCAATGGCGAGCCGTGATCGATGATTTTTACGGGGTCGGACCAAATTAACCATCACAAAATAAAATGGCGTTAATTTATGGCTCTTGATGCGCCTGAAGCCCTTCTTTCAGGGGTCAAAAACGCGGACTTAAGGCACCGAGTCTTTACTTGCCCCGCCCGATATGGTATTCCTTGGAATGCTCCGAGCCGAAGGCGCTACAGCCCGGCCGCCACGCCCTTCGACCGACAGGGAGGAGCGGGAAACGGCTCCTCCTTCCGTGATTGTAAAGGAGATATCGTGCATCCCTCTTTCCGTTCTCCCCTAACGATCCCTTCCTGGCTGGCAGCCCTTGTTTTCGTGGCCGTTTGTCCCGCCCTGGCGACCCCTGTGAGCGAGAAGGAGCCGGGCTGGAAAAGCGGCGGGGAGATCAAGGCCGTCGACGCCGCCACCGGGGCGCGCTCCGTGACAGCCGAACCCTCCGAAGCTCGAATCCCGGCCGCGCCGGAGCGGACTCTCATGCTGGCGACGACGACCAGCGTCGATGCCACGGGTCTCCTCAACGTCCTCGCCGATGAATTCAAGAAAGAGACCGGCATCACCCTCAAATGGATCGCGGTCGGGACCGGCGCGGCCATCAAGCAGGCCCGGGACGGGAACGCCGATGTTGTTATCGCCCACGCCAAGAAACTCGAGGATCAGTTCCTGACGGATGGCTTCGGGGTCAACCGCCGCGTCATCGCCCGCAACTCCTTCATGCTCGTCGGCCCTCCCGCCGATCCTGCCCGCATCGCCGGGGCCCGCGACGCCAAAGATGCCTTCGAACGGATCAAGGGCATTGGCGCCGTTTTCGTCAGCCGCGCGGACAAGTCCGGGACCCATGTCCGCGAACTCAACCTCTGGGCCCTCGCGGGGGGGCCTCCGGAGAAAAACTACCTCGAAACCGGCCAAGGCATGGCCCAAACACTCCAGATCGCCGCAGAAAAGCAAGGCTACACGCTTACCGACACGGCCACTTTCTCCGGCCTCACCGGCCTCAAGGGCCTTCGGCCCCTTTACGAGAACGCCCCCGAATTCGAGAATATCTATTCCGTCATCGCCGTCAATCCCGCCCGGATCCCCTCCGCCCGATACGACGAAGCCATGGCCTTTATCACCTTCCTCACATCTCCCCGCGGCCAGAAGCTGATCGGTGATTTCAAGGGGAAAGCCGGCCGACCTCTCTTCGAACCCATGGCCGGACGGCCGGGCGTCGACCTCATCAAATGATCGTCCGGGACTTGCTGTTCGCGATCGGGGTTTCGCTCAAGACGAGCGGCCTGGCCGCCCTTATCGCGAGTCTTCTCGCCGTCCCCTCCGCCCTCTATCTCGCCGGCACGGAGTTCCGGGGCAAGCGCGCCGTCCTCCTCATCAACCAGACCTGGATGGCCGCGCCCACTGTCGTCATCGGCCTCCTCTTCTACTTTCTCCTCGGCCGGAGCGGTCCCCTCGGCCGGTTCGGCCTTCTCTACACCCAGACGGCCATGACCATCGGACAGGTTTTTCTCATCCTGCCGCTCATCACCGGGTTTTCCTACACGGCCCTCCGCCAGGTCGACCGCCGGGCCCGCCTGACCGCCCTCACCCTTGGCGCGAGCCGCCGCCAGGCCTCTTGGGTCGTTCTTCGTGAGGCCAAGTTCGCCCTTCTCGTCGCGGTCCTGGCCGGCTTCGCCCGGGCCGTTTCCGAGATCGGGATCGCCATGATGCTCGGCGGCAACATCCGGAACGCGACCCGGAACATCACGACGGCCATCGCCCTCGAGACGGCGAAGGGAGAATTCACGAACGGCGTCATCCTCGGCGCGATCCTCCTCGTCATCACCCTGGGGATCAACATTCTGGTCCAGGTCGGGCTCAGGAGCAGGGATTAAGATGTCCCAAGCCGCTTATGCCCTGCACGATGTCCGCTACGTCCACCCCGGCTCCCTTTCTGGTTTCGCTCTCGAGATCGATTCTCTCCGCGTCGGCGCGGGTGAAAGCCTGGCCCTCGTCGGGCCCAACGGCGCCGGCAAGACGACTCTCCTGATGATCCTGGCGTTCCTCGTCAAGCCGGCCCCCGGCAGGCTTGAGTTCCTCGGCAAGGATCCCTGGACCGATGAATCACGGACCCTCCTCGCTCGCCGCGACGCGGTCCTGGTGACCCATCATCCATATCTTTTCAAGGGCACGGTCTTCGACAATCTGACCTTCGGGCTCAAGGTCCGCGGCGTCCCTGAAGCCACATGGCCGGCTCGCGTGCGAGCGGCCCTGGCCCTGGTCGAGCTCTCCGGCTGGGAGTCGAGGTCCGCGGCCGGCCTGAGCGCCGGCCAAGCGCAAAGGGTGGCCTTGGCCCGGGCCCTGGCCCTCCAACCCAGGGCCCTTCTCCTTGACGAGCCGACGGCCAATATCGAAGCCGGCCTGGCCCTCCGCATCGAGGCCGTCTTCCGCGAGATCAGCCGCGAGACCGGGGTGACGGTCGTTTTTTCGAGCCACAACTTCTCCCAGGCCTCCCGCCTGGCCGACGTAATCCTCTACCTTTCCGGGGGGAAGCGCGTTGCCTTCGGCCACGAAAACTGCTTCAGCGGGAGGGCCGGGTCGGACGGCCGGCTCAGCTGGATCGAACCCGGGCCCGGAACCCGCATCGTTTTTCCGGGAGCGTTCAGGGGCCATGTCACTTGCGTCATCAATCCGGCCAATATCGAGATCCTCGGTGCCGGAGAGCAAGCGGCTGCCGCGGAAGGCCCGAACGTCTTCAGCGGCCGGGTCACCCGCCTGGAAACGACCGAGGCGGAGTCCGCCCTGGTCAGGGTCAGCGGCGAGCTGACGTTCAGGGTGACCCTCCCCCTGCGGGAGGTCGAGGCCAGGAGGATTTCCCTTTCCCGCCCCGTTCTGATAAAATTCAAGCCCGAAGCGGTCGAGATCATCGGCTCCGAACCGTCCGAGAAACCTCATGATTGATTATCTGGAAGCCCTTCGCGAGGTTGTCGCCAGGGCGAAGCCTCTGGCGGCGGAATCCATCTCCCTGGCGGATGCCCTTGGCCGGACTCTGGCCCGCGACGTCCTGGCCCGCGAGCCCGTCCCCCCATTTTCCAAGGCGACGATGGACGGCTATGCGGTCAGGGCGGCCGACACCTGTGCGGCCGGTGGCGCCGGCGCCGTCGAGCTCGAGGTAATCGAGGACCTTCCCGCCGGCCGGGTCTGCCGCAGGGACATCGGCCCGGGGCGGGCCGTCCGGATCATGACCGGCGCCCCCCTGCCGGGAGGCGCCGACGCTGTCGTCATGGTCGAGAACACGGAGAAAGCCGGCGGCTGGGTGCGCATCCTGCGCCCTGTCGGTCAGGGAGATAACATCGGCGAAGCCGGCGAGGACGTCCAAAAAGGGGATCTCGTCCTGGAAAAGGGCGATCTCGTCGGGCCGGCCGAGGTCGGCATGCTGGCCGCCCTCGGGCACGCTTCGGTCCGCTCCTCGCGCCGCCCGGAGGTCGCGGTCATCGCAACGGGCGACGAGATCGTCGAGCCCGGCCGGAAACCGCGGCCCGGGCAGATCAGGAATTCGAACGGCCACGCCCTCCGGGCCATGGCCCTCCAAGCCGGCGCGAAAGCCGATTATCTGGGCATCGCCCGCGATAGAGACTCCTCCCTGAAGCTCAAGATCCGAAAAGCCCGGAAAGCGGACATCCTCGTTCTCTCCGGCGGCGTTTCCGTCGGCGATCACGACCTCGTCAAGGAGGAGCTCCGCGGCCTCGGGGTCCGGCCCGTCTTCTGGCGGGTCCGGATCAAGCCGGGGAAGCCCGTTTTCTTCGGCGTCAGAGGCCGTCAGCTCGTCTTCGGCTTGCCGGGAAACCCGACAAGCGCCATGGTGACGTTCCATCTTTTCGTCAGGCCCGCCATCGACAGGATGCTGGGCCGGAAGATCGTTGGCCCGCGCGCCGGGAAGGCCGTCCTCGAAAAGGAGATCGCCCTCAAGCCCGGCCGGACGCAGTTTCTCAGGGCCGTCCTCGCCGGGGACGGGCCCGGGCTCCGCGTCGACCCGTTCCCCGATCAGAAGAGCGGCGTCCTGAGGTCGATGGTCAGGAGCCGGGCCCTTATCGTCGTGCCCGCCGACGTCTCCCGGATCGAAAGGGGAACCGTCGTGGAGATCCTTTTCCTGGAATGAGAGTGGCCAAACTCACCCATATCGATCCCGAGGGCAAGGCCCGCATGGTGGACATTGGGCCCAAGGCCATCACCCGCCGCGAAGCCACGGCCTCGTGCCTGATCAGGCTCGGCCCGGCGACGCTCCGCCTCGTCCGGGCCAACAGGATCGCCAAGGGCGAGGTCCTGAACGCGGCCCGGCTGGCCGGGATCCAGGCGGCGAAACGGACCTTCGAACTCATCCCGCTCGCCCATCCCATCCCCATCGACCGGGTCGAGGTGGAAACGGAGATCCTCAAGACGGGGATCAAGGTCCGCTGCAGGGTCAAGGCCGAGGCCCGGACGGGAGCGGAGATGGAAGCGCTGACCGGCGCGGCCGTCGCCGCCCTGACGATCTACGACATGGTCAAGGCCGTGGAGAGGGGCGCCGAGATCACCCGGCTGCAGCTCGACTTCAAGAGCGGCGGCAAGAGCGGAGTGTTCCGGAGAGAGCCATGACCGCCGGCGAGCGGGGAAAATCCGGGCAGGCCGGGCGTGCTTCCGGCACGATCGCCTCCATCAACGTCAGCCGGAAGAAAGGCCGGTCCAAGACACCCGTCCCGGAAGCGCAGGTCATCGCCGGGGAAGGGATCAGGGAGGACGCCCACCGGGGCTTCGGGCACAGGCAGGTCTCGCTGCTGATGATCGAAAGCATCGAGGAGCAGGCCGCCCGGCTGGGGGGCGGGCGGGAAACCGGGATCGGCCCTGGCGCCTACGCCGAGAACCTCACGACGCGCGGCATCGACCTCAAGAGCCTCAAGACCGGCGATGAGCTCTTGGTCCGGGGAAAAGTCGGAGCCGTCCGTTTACGGGTCAGCCAGATCGGAAAAGAGTGCCATACGAAGTGCGCGATCTACAAGCTCGCGGGCAACTGCATCATGCCCGGGCTCGGGATCTTTTGCGAGGTGCTCGAGGGCGGGACGGTCAGGGCCGGAGACCGGATTGAAAAACGATAGGGTCCTGCGTATCTCGGTCACGGACCGCTGCGACCTCCGCTGCATCTACTGTATGCCGGAATCCGGCGTCACCCTCGTCAGGCCTGCCGACCTGCTGACTTACGAGGAGATCGAGACCGTGGCCCGGGCGGCCATGACCGTCGGCGTCCGACGGTTCAGGATCACGGGCGGCGAGCCGCTCGTCCGCCGGGGGATCAAGGCCTTGGTCGAAGAACTGGCCCGCCTGGAACCTGACGACCTGGCCTTGACGACCAACGGGCTCCACCTCCGCGAGATGGCGGCGGACCTCAAGGCAGCCGGGCTCCGGAGGGTCACGATCAGCCTGGACACGCTCCGGAAGGACCGCTTCGAAACGATCACGAGAAGGACGGGGTTCGACCTGATCCTAGAAGGAATCGAGGCGGCCCAGCGCGCCGGCCTTGCTCCCATCAAGATCAATATGGTCGTCATCCGGAGCGTCAACGACGACGAGATCGTGGACTTCGTTCGCTTCGCGGAGCTGGAAAAGGTCGAGGTCCGGTTCATCGAGCTCATGCCGACGAGCGGCCTCAGCCCCGAATGCAAGGAACTCGGAAGCTGGCGGCCGTCGCTCTTCGTCAAGGGCGAGGAGATCCGCGCCGGGATCGCCGGGGCCTTCGGCGCTCTGGAGTTGTCGCCAAGTCCTGGCGGCGTCGCGAGAGTTTACCACCTGAAGTCCGGCGCCAGGGTGGGTTTCATCACTCCCGTCTCGGAACCCTTCTGCCGGGGGTGCGAACGGCTGCGTCTGAGCGCGGACGGCAGGCTCAAGCTTTGCCTCTTCGATAAGGAAGGGGTCGATATGAAGATGGCCTTGCGCGTGCGGCACGCGGGGGGCCGCAAGATCGAGGCGATCATCCAAACCGCCCTGCGCGACAAGGAGAAATGGGAGCGGGGCAGCCTGGACGCCCTTTCGAGCGACATGTTCAAGATCGGAGGTTGACATGAAGGTCGGGATCCTCACGGTCAGCGACAAAGGGGCCCGGGGCGAGCGCGAAGACCGCAGCGGCCCGGCCATCCGGGAGATCATGGAAGCCGCGGGCGCAGAGGTCGTCCGCGCCCGGATCGTGCCCGACGAACAGGAGGCCATCAGGGCGGCGCTCATCGAGTGGTCCGAAGAAGGGCTCGACCTGATCCTAACGACCGGCGGCACGGGCTTCAGCCCCCGCGATTGGACGCCGGAAGCGACGAAGGCCGTCCTGGAGCGCGAGGCCCCTGGCATCAGCGAAGCCATCCGGCAGGCGGGGATGAAAAAAACGCCGACGGCCATGCTCAGCCGGGCGGCGGCAGGGATCAGGAAATCGACGGTCATCATCAACCTCCCCGGGAGCGAAAAGGGAGCCCGCGAAAGCCTCGAGGCGATCATGGACGCCCTTCCCCATGGCATCGACGTCCTGAAAGGCACGGCCGTGGAGTGCGGGAAACCACTTCATAAGGAATAGCCGGGCCGGGCCCCGGACGGAAGAAAACCCCGAGAGGCCTGTCTAAATTGACATCGATCGATAGCGGCCTGCGCAGGCCGTTTTAAGTCGTGACATCCAAGGAGGTCTTCATGTCAAAGAAATCCGTCAGCGTCCTGCTTTTTGCGGGTCTGGCCCTGTGGGGGGCGGCGCTCTTGGCCAAGCCCGTGGACGTCACTGGAGACTGGGAGATGACCGTCCAATCCCCCCGGGGAGAGCGGACGATGAAGATCAGCTTCGTCCAGACCGGGGAAAGCCTCGAGGTGAAGATGGAGGGTTTCCAGGGCGAGGAGATCAAGGGCACGGGCAAGATCAAGGACAACGAGATCGAATGGACGTTCTCCGTGAACGGGCCGCAGGGCGAGATGTCCATCACCAACAAGGGAAAAGTGGACGGCGACACGATGACGGGCACGGTCAGCCTGGGAGAGATGGGTGACATGGAGTGGACGGCCAAAAGGGTCAAGCAATAAGCCGCGCCTGAGGCCTGCGGGGCGCGGCCGCCGGGCGCTCAGCCCTCCGCGAGGTCCGGCTTGAACGTCCGGCCTTTCTTCTTCTCTGAGACGTGGCGCTTGTCGGCCAGCATCTTGTCCTTGGCCCGTTTCGACCGTTTCCTTTTCTGGCGCCGGATCTTCGCGATCCGCTGTTCTTCCTCGCTTCGCTTGCCCAGGATCGCCGATTCGATCTTGTCGGTCAGGATGCGGCGGGCCAGAAAGCGGTTCAGGGCCTGGGAGCGCTCCTGCTGGCACTTGACCTCGACTCCCGAAGGCAGGTGCTTGAGGTAGACGCAGGTCGCGACCTTGTTGACATTCTGTCCGCCGTGTCCGCCCGACCTGATGAACTTTTCGAGGATATCCTCTTCGCGGAGGCCGAGCTTCTCCATCCGCTCCGCCAGGGCTTGCTCCTTCTCGGGGCTTACGCCGAAGGTCGCCATGCCGTCGTCCTCGCTCCGGACCCATCTTAAAATCGGTGAAGGAAAAAGTCAAAAAAACAGCGGTCGGGAATTTGACGGGCGGGAGGCGAAAGGGATAGACTGCTCTCCTGATCATCGTCGTTCCTTGCGCTCGTCGCCATTCCGGCGTCAAGGCCTGGGAGGAGAAGCCATGAGACCATTCCAGAGGATCCTGATGGGGTTCGCACTATGGATCGCGGCCGGCCTTTTCGTATGCATTCCCGCGCGTGGAGCCGCCCAGGCCCAAGCACCCGCCTCCGCCACCGGCCCCAAGACGGTCGCCGAATCCACGGAATACGCGGCCACGTCCACCTACGCCGAGGTGATGTCCTATGTCCGCGAACTCCAGAAGCTCAGCCCGCTTATCCACCTCGAATGGGTCTGCACGACGGCGGAGGGGCGAAACGTGCCTCTGCTCGTCATCGGCAAGCCCACGCCCCTCGAGCCCCTGGCTCTCCGCTCCGAAAAGAAGATCGTCGTCTACATCCAGGCCAATATCCACGCCGGCGAAGTCGAGGGCAAGGAAGCGTCCCTGATGCTCGCCCGGGACATCCTCCTCGACCCGAAACTTCCCTATCTCGACAAGATCGTCCTCCTCATCGCGCCCATCTTCAACGCCGACGGAAACGACAAGATGAGCCCCGACAACCGCCGGGGCCAGAACGGCCCGGAGAAGGCCGGGGTCCGCCACAACGGCATGAACCTCGACCTCAACCGCGACGCCATGAAGCTCGAGAGCCCTGAGATGCAGGGCCTTGTCCGGAACGTCCTCGTCCGCTGGGACCCCCTCCTGCTCGTCGACTGTCATACGACCGACGGGTCCTACCACGAGGAGCCGGTGACCTATTCCTGGCCCCTCTGCCCGAACGGCGACCCGTCGATCATCAAGTACACGCGGGAGAGGATGCTGCCCGCCGTGGCCGCGACCCTCGATAAGAGATACCACACGCTTTCCGTCCCCTACGGCGACCCGAAGGATTTCCGCGACATGGAAAAGGGCTGGCAGACCTTCGGCCATCAGCCCCGCTACACGACGAACTATATCGGCCTCCGGAACCGATTGTCCATCCTCGACGAGAATTACAATTACGCCGATTTCAAGACGCGCGTCCTCGGCTGCTACGACTTTCTCAAGTCCATCCTGGACTATTGCCAGACGCACGCCGATGAACTCAGCCGGCTCGTCGCCGAGGCGGACCAGAGGACGGTCCAAAGGGGCCTCGCCCCGCGCGAGACGGACACCTTCGGGCTGGATATCGACGTCCAGCCCTTGCCCGAGAAAGTGACCGTCCGCGGCTACGAGGTGGAGGTCACGTCCCGCGAGGGCAGTCCTTTTCCTGAGCTCAAGAGGACGGACCGCAAGAAGACTTATGTCCTGCCTTACTTCGCGGATTTCGTCCCGAAGCGGACCGTCCGGCTGCCCGCCGCCTACCTGATCCCCGTCTTCGACGACGACGTCCTCGACAAACTTCTCAGGCATGGTCTCGCCGTCGAGAAGCTGACGGAGGCCGCGACCCTCGAGGTCGAAGCCTATCGCTTGAAAGAGGTCAAGGGAGCCGACCGCCTCTACCAGGGCCATCGGACCAACACGGTCAAGGGAGAGTATGCCGTCGAAAAAAGGGAATTTCCCAGGGGGACCCTCCTCGTCCGGATGGCCCAGCCGCTCGGGAACCTGGCGGCCTATCTCCTCGAGCCGGAAAGCGACGACGGGCTGCTCGTGTGGAACGCCTTCGACAAGTACATTGCCCGGGAGTGGGGGCGGGGCGTCGAAACCTATCCCGTTTTTAAGCTCTTCACTCCTCAGAACCTGGCGGCCGACGGCTTGGACTGATCACTTTTTCTTTTTCTTGACCGAGGCCAGGAATTTGCCGCAGTTCTCGCAGACGTAGATGTCATTCGAGCCCTCGATGGCCGAATTCATCTGCGTCGAGATGTTGATGTTGCAGCCCTGGCAGACCCCTTCGACAACGTCGGCGACGGCGAACCCGTAGCGCTCCATCAGCCGGTCGAAGCGCCCGACCAGGTCCCGGTCGAGCTCCTCCCGGATCATGGCCGCGTGCTTGCCGAGCTCCTTCTGCTGTTCTTTGGAGGCCCTCTTCCTCTTGATCTCGATCTCCTGGAGCTTCCGGAGGAGACTGGCCCGGCTGACGATCTTCTCCTCGTGGACGAACTTGAACTCGATCTGGGAGAGGATCCCGTAAAGCTCGGCCTTGTCCTTGGCCTCGAAGATCCGGTGCCGGTTGTCGGCCCGGATCAGGAACCGGGCCAGGCCGGCGAAGAGGTGGTTAAAGAGTCCCGGGATGGACGGGTTCCAGACGACGAGGATGATGAGATGGACCTTCTGTCCGTCGTGGGCCTCGAAGTCGATCCCCTTCTCCGAGCGGCCGACCGCCACGGCGATTTCGCCGCCGGTATCCACGCGGGCGTGGGGAAGGGCGACGCCCGAGCCGATGGCCGTGGACACGAGGTTCTCCCGGTCGATGATCCGGGTCAGAATGACCTTTTTGTTCTCGATGAGCTTCTGCTTGGCCAGAATGCCCAGGAGCTCCTCGATGGCCTCGACCTTGTCCTTGCTCTTGAGGTCGAAGATGACTTGAGGGGGTTTGAGATAATCGGAAAAATAAAAACTCTTGGGAAGGCTCTTGATCTCCATTTTGCGGTCATTCTAGCACAACGGGTTCCAAAAGCAAGCTCAATCTGTCCGCTTGAAGGAACTCGTCGGGAGGAACTGCGGCGGGGCCGGGCGGTCGCCGAGGATGGAGATGATCTCCTCGGCCCAGCGGATGATCTGGAGGGTCCCCCGGAGGTCCCAGTCGGGCTGGATCTCGTCGGCCACCGTGTGGTATTTCGTCTTCTGGTAATCCTCGAATTTCCGCTGGACGAAGCCCTTGTCGGGGCCTTTGGAGACGATCCCCTGGTGGAGCCAGACGGCCGGGATCCCGGCCTTGACAAAGCTGATCTGGTCCGAGCGGAAGAAAAACCCGAACTCCCTGTTCCGCTCGGGGATATACCGGAGCCCGATCTTCACCGCGGCCTGCCGGCAGACCTCGTCGAGCTCGGAGTGCCTGGCCCCGATGGCGAAGGCGTCTTCGGTCTCCCCCCAGACGTTGGTCATCTCGAAATTGATGTCGGCGACGACCGAGGATTTCGGAAAGGGCAGATGGCGGATGAAATAGTCCGAGCCGAGGAAGAGCTTCTCCTCGCCCGTGACCCCGACAAAGCAGAGGTCGTCCTTGAGCCTCTCCGGCCTCTGGGCATAGTAGCCGGCCAGGGCCAGCATCGAAGCCGTGGCCGAACAATTGTCGACGGCCCCGTTGAAGATCTGGTCGCCCTGGAGCGTCTCGTCCCTGCCCAGGTGGTCGTAATGGGCGGAGATGACGACCGTCCGCTTCCGAGCGTCGGGATGCCTGGCCCGGATGATCCCGGCCACGTTGAAGCCGTCGACAGTGCGGAAGGCAGGCTTCTGCCGGACCTTGACGGTCAGCCCGAGCGGGACAGGTGCGAAATCAGGGGTCTCGGCCCGGGCCAGGAGCGCCTTCCGGTCGATCTTGACGGCGCTGAAGATCTTTTCGGCCGTCTCGCCGCTGACCCAGCCCTGGAAAAAGAGCTGGGGCTTCTTGTCGGGCAGGAAAAAACTCTCGCCGGCCGTGGCGTTCCGGAGCGCCTCCCAGCCGTAGGTCGCGCCCTTCGTGTTGTGGATGATGAAGATCCCGGCGGCGCCGAGCTCGGCGGCCTTTTCGAACTTGTAGGTCCAGCGGCCGTAGTACGTCATGTCCTCGCCGTCGAAGATCCCGCCCGGACGGTTGCCCGGCTCGTTGATCTCGACCAGGAGGACCTTGCCTTTGAGCTCGGCTCCCTTGATGTCGTCCCAGCTCCGCTCGGGGGCCTGGATCAGGTAGCCGCAGTAGACGAGGTCTCCCCCGGCCTCGGCCGGGGCGTCCTCCCGCTCCGTGCTGACGAGGAACTCGTCCCGGAGGACGGGCGCGATCTTGACGGTCGGCGAGCTGATCTCCAGGGACGCCTGGGGGTCGGGCTTGTCGCCGCGCAGCGGGAACGTTTGCCGATAGCTTCCGCCGAAGGCCGGCTCGAGGCCGAAGGTCCGGAAGTAGTCCTCCTGGTAGCGGGCGGCGATCTCGATGCCCTTGCTCCCCACGGCCCGGCCTTCGAGCCGGTCGTCGGAAAGGTTCCGGATGTGGTTTTCAATCTCCTTGACCGTGACCGGCTCGACCCGGCTCCTCGACCCCTGGCAGGACCAGAGGCCGAGCCCGGCGGCGGCGAGAACGAAAAAGACCTGGGCCTGGTGAGCTTTCATCTCTCCTCCCCGACCGGAATCGGAATGTGCGGGCCGTGGGGCCGGCCCTGTCCGTGGGCGGCGGCCACGGCCCAGGCCGCGCGGACCCCGGCGGCGAGTGCGGCTTCGGAGGCGAGGGCCGTGCCGAAAGAGGCGGCATCTGACGGGGATTCGCCCCGGACAAGGCGGGTCAGCGCGGCGGCGGCGAAGACGTCGCCGCAGCCCGTGGCGTCGAGGATGGGGCCAACCGGCACGGCCCCGAGCTTTTCCTGGCGCCCGGGAGTCAGGACCATGGCTCCCCCCGGCCCCAATGTGACGAAAACCGCCCGGACACCTAGATCGAAGGCGCGGTCCGCGAATTCCCAGGTTTCCGGGTCGGTGGGAAGCCGCTCGGGGTGCCCGCAGAGGCAGGCCAGTTCCTGGAGGTTGGCTTGGATCCAGGCTGCGCCCTTCACCCAGCCCCGCCAATCCGGAACGGCCCTGGGGCGCCGCGGCCGTCCGATCGAGGGCTCGAGAACGAGGGAATGGATGTCCAGCCAGGCGGGACAGGAAGCCGCCGTCAGGATCTCCCGCCAGCCGTCGAGAGTCATGTCGAAGCCGGAATTCAGGACGAACAGAAGGGCGTCCCACGACCCGACGCTTGCGAGGACGGCGTCGGGCTCGCCGGGCGGCACGGCCCAATCCAGGGTTTCGACGCGCTCGCCCGCCCGCGGATAGAAAAGATTGACCAGGTTCGCGGGCTGGGGGACGAAGCCGACCCCGCCTGTCCGGACCAACGGCCAATCAGCCGCGAGGCGGTCGACCTCGGGCCGCAGGTCCTCGCCGCAGCGGCCGAAGAGAAAAACTTCCTCGCCCAGGCCCGCCAGGACGGAAGCCTGGTAGAGGATCCCGCCGACCCCGTCGAATGTCGGGCCGTCCTCATGGACGATCCGGTCCCTGGTGATCGTCCCGATGAGCCCGATCTTTGCCGGCCCGCCTGAGGTCGTGTCCATGCGCAGTGCCTTCAATATAACACAAGGGGGCAAAAGAGGGACAGCCCTCGCCAGAGGGGGCCGCCCCTCCTTCTCGAGAAAGTTGAATTTCGTGGCGCCCTGGGTTATTTTGGAACGAGCGGAGGGAAGGACTGTGCACCCGTTGGACGGCGGCGGCGTTCCCAACCTCCACCTCGGCACGTCGGGGTGGAGCTACCCGGGATGGCGAGGACGGTTTTACCCGGCCGGCCTGCCTTCGGGCGGCTGGCTCCCTTTCTATGCCGGGAGCTTCAACGCGGTCGAGATCAACATGAGCTTTTACCGCTTGCCCAAGCCTGAGGTCCTCCAGAGATGGTCCGACCTGACCCCGGCCGGCTTCCTGTTCACCCTCAAGGCCAACCGCCAAATCACCCATGTCAAGAAATTGCGGAACGTCGGGCACGAGGTGAGCTTTTTTTATCATCTCGCCCGCAACCTCGGCGACAAGCTGGGCTGCATCCTTTACCAGTTCCCGCCGGCCATTGGGCGGGACGATAGCCTCCTTCGCGATTTTCTCGCGGTCCTCTCTCCCGAATTCAGGAACGTCATCGAGTTCCGGGACCCGAGCTGGTACGCCGAGGACGTTTACGGCCTTTTGAGGACATCCCTGGCCAGCTTCTGCATCGTTTCCTCGGCCAAGGTCCCCGCTGATGCCATCGTGACCTCGGGCACGGCCTACTTCCGTTTCCACGGCCTGACAGGCGGCTACCGTCACGACTATTCGGAACCGGAGCTCCGGGAATGGGCGGGGGTGGTCAGGGCGACGGGCGCCGCCGAAACTTTCGCCTATTTCAACAATGATTATCAAGCCCACGCCGTGGGGAACGCCCGGCGCCTCCGGGAGCTTCTGGGCGCGTCCCCGGGAAGCTGAAGCTCCACGGACTGACGTCCGTGAGATCCAACTTTCGCGGGCTTTGGAGCGCCTGTCCACGAAGCGGGGGTTCGCTATTCCCCTACGGACTCGCGTCCGTGGAATCCCGCGAAGAGGATTGACCGGCAGAGCCGCTTTGGCCTAACATAAAGGAACGGGGCCTTCACCCGGACGAAAGGAGCCAGTCATGCGCAAGCGCTACCCATTCCCCCTCGTCTTGTTCGCCGCGGCCCTCATCCTGGGCTGCGGGTCGGCGGTCCCTGCCGGCCAGGCCCCGCAGCCCAAAGCGGAAACGCCGGCCCTCATCACCTCGTGCGGGCAGAGCCCCGGGCCCACCACGATCAAGGTCGTCATGCAGAAACTGAAGCTCGCCTACGACATCGACCCCCTGGCGACGGCCGCCACACTTCAGGCCAAGGCTCAGGCTGGGACGCCGTACAAGTCGGTGATCATCGTCATGGGGGCCAGTCTCAAAGGCATGGGGGCGGCGGGGATCTCCATCGACGACGAGCTCGCCCGGGCCTCGGCCCTGATCGCCGAAGCCCGGAAACAGGGGATCAAGATCATCGCCGCTCACGTCGAAGGCCTGAAGAGGCGGTCCCAGGGAGCGGCGGCCGGCGATACGACCGACGAGCAGAGCATCGACGCCGTGGCCCCGAATTCCAACCTCCTGCTTGTTTACAAAGAGGGAAATGCGGACGGCCGCTTCACGGCCATCTCCCAGGGCAAGGGGATCCCTCTCATCGAATTCGAGAAGATGATGGACCTCGTGCCGACCCTGGAGAAACTATACAGCAAATAAATCCGGTTTCCACTTCTTGATCTCGACCAGGCCGAGCCTGGCCGGGCACGATAGCCCATTCCCATCGGCCGCCGAGCTGTGATAGAATCGGGCCTGCGGAACGAAGCCTTCACGGTCTTGAGGGAGGTCGGACATGGTCGCAACGGAAACCGCTCGCACGGTCATCCTGGTCCTCTTGGGGCTCGCCATCCTCTGGGTCATCGCCTGCATCGTCCGGAACGATATGGCGACAATCGTGCGCGCCCTGATCGTCCTGGTCCTTCTGGGGGTCACCTTTTACTATCTCAACCAGACCAAGGTCCAGACGCTGACCTTCAAGGCCATCAAGAACGATCTTTTTCCCCCCAAGCCGCTCAACGTCCGCTTCGATAAGCACGAAAGCTATGTGGCGGGCGCGCTGCAAACGACGTATTCGTTCGCCGAGCCCGGGCCGGAGCTCGTCCTGAGCATGGACGAAGGGGGGAAATCCCTGACCATCTCGGACGTCGAGCCGCTCAACCGGGTCCTGGCCTACGTCGGGCTGCCACCGGTCCAGAGGGGCGTCCGTGAGCTGTCCTCCATCACCGGCTCGAACCTGGACGCAGACAAGTACCGCTGGGACGACTATGAGCTCGGGACCCTGACCATCGAACGGGGGCTCTGCCGCAACATCACGACCACCGCCACTTACCCCTGCATCGAGGTCATCACGGTCCTGAGGCACTGACGTTCCGGCCCGAAAGAGGCCTTGAAAAACTCCTCCGTCTCGGTTAGATTAGGGAACTCGCGGACGCGGATCTGACCAGCCCATGAACGCCACGACCTCAGCCGCCCTCATCCTGGCCGTCATGGTCGCGGCCTACATCGTCGCCCGGGCCCTGAAGGTCTCGACCGAGCTCTCGCTCTTCGCGGCCGCTCTGGCCGGGGCCCTAGCCGGCGGGAACGGCATTCCCGCCCGGCACATCGTCGAAGGGGCCTTCACCTATTTCGACATCGTCCTGATCTTCGTGGCCGCCACGCTTTTCATGAACCTGCTCAGGGAATCCGGCGGCGCCGCCTTCGTCGTCAGGGCCATCATCCGCCGGTTTCACCGCCGGAAGAGCCCGCTCTTCATCCTGCTGGCCCTCCTCCTTCTCGTCCCCGGTGCCTTGACCGGCGCGGGCAGCGTGACCGTCCTCATCCTGGGCGGCATGGTGGCCACGGTCTTGGGCACCATGGACATCCCCGGACCAAAGATCGCGGCCATCATTTTCATCATCGCCGGGCTGAGCGCGGCGGCGCCGCCCGTCAACCTCTGGGCCATGCTCACGGCGGCAGGCATCAACATGCCGTACGTCGGCTTTTTCCTGCCGCTCCTTGTTCCCTGTGTTCTCCTGGCCCTGGTCACGATCTTCATCCTCGGGCGGAAGGCCAAGGCCGTGGACCTGGAAAAGGCCCTCCGGGAGCTCCCGGAGGCCCCGGCCCGCATGAACTGGACCCGCGTTGCCCTGCCCTTCATCATGTTTTTCGTCCTCCTTGCCGCCGGACGCGTCTTCCCCTTCTCCTTTCCCGTTCTCGGCCTGCCGCTGATGTTCATGGCTGCGGCCCTGCTGGCGTTCCTTCTCTCGCCGGTGAAAATCGATTTCTGGAAAACGTCCCGGGAGACCATCCATCAGCTCCTGCCCCTCGTCGGGACGCTGACCTGCGCCGGGATCCTCGTCCAGATCATGACCTTGACCGGGGTCCGGGGGCTCATCGCCATCACGACGGTGACTCTTCCGATCACCGTCGTCTTCCTGACCCTCTTCCTGACCCTCCCCGTCTCCGAGACGGTCCTGATGTGGGGGTCGGCCCCGGTCCTCGGCGTCCCGCTCGTCCTGTTCTTCAATACGATCGGGCTCAACCCCATCGTGGCCCTGGCCGGGATGACCATCATCTGGCCCCTTGGAGACGCCATCCCGCCGACGGCCATCATCGGACGGCTGACCGTGGCCACGGTGGGGATGAAAGAGCCTTATTCAAGGTTCCTCAGGCACTGCCTGGTCCCGGCGATCATCATCGCCATCGTCGGGACCCTGATGGTTGTCTTCAGCAAGAAGCTGGCCTTTTTGACCGTCTTTTAGTCATAACCACGGCCCGACGTGCTGCCCCAGCCCGGCGGGCCGAGGTTATGGTCGGAGATAAAGCCTTGAGAGGCGAGAGACGATGGTTGTCACGATTCTTTATTACCTGCTGACGGCCTACATCGCCGCCATGCTCGTCTGGAATTTCCTCAAAAGGAAAAAGTGGCAGGAAGAGGTCCTCTATATCATTGTCCTCATCCCCTTCCTGCTGCGGCTCCTCCGCTTGAAGTGAGGAAGAAGGACCAAGACCCATGGCCCTACGCAAGATCGCGATCGCGGCCCTCGGAGCCGTCTTGGCCGTTCTCGCCGGGCTGAGCTTTTTCCGGAGCCGGCACCTCCGGGAGCCGGTCGTGCCCGGACCGAGCCTCGCCCGGGTGGCCAAGCTCAGCGAATATTTCCCGGCGATCCGGGGGAGCGTCAACGACCTCAACGTCTACATCAACGAGGGGAAAGAGCCGGGCGGGTCGGTCCTCATCCTGGGCGGGACGCACCCCGAAGAGCCGGCGGGACGCCTGACGGCGTGGGTCCTGGCGGAGAATGCGGCCCTTGCCAAGGGACGGCTCTTCGTCATCCTCTCGGCCAACCGGAGCGCCACGACGGCGACCCGGCTGGGCGGCGCCTATCCCCCGGACTTCACCATCCCGACGGCCTGGGGCGGCCAGAAGTTCAGGACGGGCGACCGCTGGTCCAACCCCCTGGACCAATGGCCGGACCCCGAGGTGTACATCCACTATCCGACACGTCAGCAGCTGGCCTATATGGACATCCGGAACCTCAACCGGGCCTTCCCGGGCCGGCCGAACGGGACGCTGACCGAGAAGACCTGCTTCGCCATCATGGAGCTCATCAGGAAAGAGAAGATCGACATCGAGATCGATCTCCACGAAGCCGAACTCCAGTACCCCGTCATCAGCACGATCGTCGCCCACCAGAGAGGGGCCGACCTGGCAGCGATGGCCTCCATGATGATCAGCAGCAACGAAGGGTTCGCGATCGGGGTCGAGTCCTCGCCGCCGGCCCTGCGCGGGCTGTCCCACCGGGAGGTCGGCGACCACTCAGGCGCCATCTCCCTCCTTCTCGAATCCCCGGAGCCCTTCCTCGACGCCACCCGCGGCCGGACGGACCGGAAGCTTCTCCTCACCGGAAGGGACGAGTTCATCGTCCGGGCGGGAAAGCGGGGGCTCCTGTTCGAGAAGATTGACGAGAAGGGCTGGCCCATCGACGTCCGGGTCGGGAGGCACTGCACGACCGTTCTCCAGATCCTGGAAACGTGGTCGGGAGACAACCCGGCCCGGGCGGTGGTCGTCAGCGGGGTCCCGAGATACGCCGAGGTCATCAAGAACGGGACCGGCGCCTACCTCAAGGACCCCAAGGCCGCGGACCCCGCGAAGATCATCTACGAATAGCGGAGGGTGCCGGCCTTCAAGGTGATCTCCAAGCGGCCTTCCAATCCCAGGGAAGGCCGTAGCGCTCGGCAAGGCCTTTGATGTTCAGGAGGTGAATGACGGGGACCTTCTGCGCGGCCATCGCCTGGAGGACGCCGCGCTCGCCGGGAGGCGGGACGAACACGTCCCGCAAAAGCCCCGGCCTGAGCTTCAGGACCTCCCCGTTCGTGCCGATGTTGGCCCAGCTGCCTCCGATGTTGACGAACGCCTTGATCGGGCGGCCGTGAGCAGCCTCTTCATAAAGCTTGAGCCTCTCTTCGACGTTCGCCCGAAGGTCGGCTCTCTCGATGAATAGGATCCCGCTCCCGCCGATCCTGGCCCGCAAGAGCTCGCGGCCTTCCGGGCTCATGTCCCGCCCGACGTCCTCGTCCCCCCCCACGGCGAGGGCGATGGGCCTGGCATCCAGAAGGCCGGTCTTCTGCAGACATTCCTCCATGTCCAGCCAGTTGAAGGCGGGGATATTGGCCCCCCATTCCGAAGCGCCCAGGGACGAGATGACGAACGCCCTGAGCCCCATGGTCCTGGCCGCGGACAGCGTGGCGATGATGAGAGCCGGGAACGAGCCCGAAGCTCCAATGGCGACCGCGTCCCCTTTCCGGACGCCCGCCTCGCTCAGCAGACGAACGAGAAGGCCGGCGAACTCCGGGTTGGTCGTCGTCCGCTTGGCTTCCAGGCTCCCAAGAGAAGTCGTGATGGGGGATGTCTCGAGGCCGATGAGCCCGGTCCGGTTCGGGTCCGATCTTTCATCGACCGGGAAGCCCCTGGCCGCGCGGCAGTCCCGGACCGCGATTTCCGCTTTGGCCATCAACCGGGCCGCTTCGATCATCTCACCCCGGACGCGGGTCGGCCGGGACGGGCAAAAAAGGGTCAGAAGAATATAGGCGAGGCTGACCGCTCCCGCAGCGCAAATCGGCGCGGAAGGCGATCTTCGGCTGTTATCGTTCATGATCTAGAGCAGAGAAATCAGACGGACGATGGCAAAAGTCAGGGCGGAAACCGTGACGGTCGAGGCCAGGGTCGGCCAGAATTTTTGTCGGGCGAGGTTCGAGGCCAGGATCCCCGGGATGACCCAGCCGATGACCCGGAGCTCAAGCGGCGCCGCGAAAAACTGCGGCAGGACGAGGAACCAGGCCTGGGAAAGGAGCGCGCCGGCCAGGACCATCAGGACGAACCGCCTCCGGCCGAAGAGGATGAGATGGCGGGCGAGGAACCGGTAAGCGAGCAGGGCCAGCAGCGCGGCCGTCAAGGTGGCGAGCACCCTCAGGGGTTGGCCGAGATAGAGGGCGAAATAGCCCGGAACGATGATCCCGCCCGGCGAAACGTCCGTCGTCTCGGCCCAGAGGAGCGCCAGAAGAAGCCCGACGAGCAGGGTTTCAACAGCCATAAGGCGTCCCCGTCGTCTCCCAATGCCGCACGAAGCCCTCGCCGGGGCCGACGATATTCCCGAGGCCGACGAGAACGGGGTCATGGCGGGCCAGGGAAAGCAAGCGGTCCATGAGCTCCGCCGGCCTCGGGTCGGGAAAGAATGAAAATTTCTCGACGGCCAGGCCACGGGCCTTCCGGAGCTTCCTGGCCGCAGCCCTGGCCGGTTTCCCCACGACGGCGACGCGCTCGAAATCCACAAAAAATCCGGCCCCGGCCGCCCGGAGCCACTGGAGGGTCCGATCCCCCCTGTCCTCACGAAGGCAGAGGAGGCCGAGGAGCGACTTCGGTCCCGCCGGGAGCATGGCCCTGATCTTCTCCAGCACGGCCGCCGACGATTCCGGGTCGTTGGCGGCGAACGCGCTCACGCAAAGCGCCGTCCGCGGCGGCGCCCCGAACTCCGCTTTCCAGACGCGCAGTCTGCCGAAGTCCGGGACCGCCCGCCCCATCCCGCGGAGCGCCATGTCGCGGCCGACGCCCAGGGAGCCGAGGACGGCCAGGGCAAGCCGGACGTTCGGCTCGAATTCGCCGAAAGGCAGAGGCGCGCCCTCGCCGTGACCTTCGACCGCGGCCGGAGGGTCCACCGGATGGAGCCTTGACGCTGTGCGCGCGGCCGTTTCTCCAAAGATGGAATAAGACTCCTCTTTGGGGAAAAAAACGGTTGCGCCTTCGGGAAAGGCGGCCGAGAGCATCCGGGCGATGTCGTTCTTGCGCCGGCCCATCGCGTCCAGGTGATCGAGCCGGACGTTGGTCAGGGCCAGAATGCCGGGCCGGACGATCCGGCGGGACTCGGTGAAGAGGCATTCCTCGCCGATGCTCATCATCTCCGCGACAAGAGCTTCGGCCTTCATCCCGGCCGCGCGGCCGACCACCCGGATCTGCTCGCGGATCGAAGGATTCCCGCCCGGCCGGGAGACATCCTCTTCCGTCCCGTCGGGGAGGATGAGTCTCGGGCGCGAGCCGGTTGTTTTCGCCACGACCCTGGCTCCCGCTTCCCTCAAGCCGGCGGCGATGAGCCTCGTGACGCCGGACTTGCCCCGCGTCCCGCTCACGGCGATGCGGAGCGGGATCCTCCGCAGCGCCCGTCCCAGGCGGAGCCGTTCCTCAACGAGGTAGGCCAAGAAGACGAGAAGGCAGGCCGTGAAAACAATCAGTTCCCGCGTCGTCCGCCTCCTCTCGTCGTGTCCGGATCCTCGCCGGAGTGGCCGCGCCATCTTCAGGTATTATATTCGGAAACAGGAAAATGGAAAGCGGGGAATACCCGGAGCCCCTCCCGGCCGGGGGCGTTTGCCCCGGCGGGGCTTTTGGGCTAGAATCAGGAAACATAGGAGGAACGGAGTGAGAAAAAAGGCGGGGATCGGCCTCGCCGTCGTCCTCGTTCTCGCCGTCGCAGGGTTCGTTCTCCTCTCCGGCACCTCCTCAGGGCCCGCCGGACCCGCGCCGACCGCCAAGGCGCTGGGAACCGCTCCAGCCAAGGAAACCACCCTCCGGAACGTCACCGACCGGACGATCACGTACAAGGTCTATCCCGTGCGTCACCCCGAATCTCTTCAGACCAGGGAGATCGCGCCCAATGCCATCGACCGGTACAGGACGGCCGAGACGCTGGCGGTCGAGTTCTCGACCGGCGAAAAGGATGTCGTTTATTCCCTCGAACCCGGGAAGCCTTATTCCTTCCGTCACGATCAGGGGTCGGCGATCGATCTTTTTCTCGGGGCCCACGGGCGGGCCGACGCCGTGGACCTCGCTCCCTACGTCCCGACGCCCTCGATCGTCGTGGACAGGATGCTTGAACTCGCCCGGCTGACCCGAACGGACGTCCTCTACGACATCGGCTGCGGCGACGGGCGGATCGTAATCGCGGCGGCCCGGAAGTACGGCGCCAGAGGCGTGGGCATCGACATCGACAAGAAAATGGTCGAGACGTCCGACAGGAACGCGCGGACCGCCGGCGTCGGGTCGCTCGTCCGGTTCATCTGCATGGACGCGACCAAAGCCGACGTCTCCCCGGCCACGGTCGTCACCCTTTATCTCCTCCCCGAATCGAACGCCCTCCTCCGGCCCCTCCTCGAAAAACAGCTCCGGGCCGGGGCGCGGGTCGTGTCGCACAACTATATGATCGCCGGCTGGGAGAAGAAACAGTCCCGGTCGGTCACCATCAAGGACGAGAACGGCACGGACCATACCGTTTACGTTTACGTCCGATAGGCTTGGCGAGAGTCCTCGGGGCCGGAAAGGAGCGCGCGGCGGTTCGGCCAGTTCCTGGGGCCCCGTTACGGCCAACCGCTCGAGTTGAACCGGGATCACTCCGGATTTTCGATGATCCCGCCGCCGACAGCCGTGTCGTCCTGATAAAAAACAGCGGATTGCCCCGGGGTCACGGCGGAGAGGGGCGTCGCGAACCGAACGAGGACGCGTCCGCCGTCATGAGGCGAGATCGTGGCCTGGGCGGGCCGGGAGGCCGAGCGGATCTTGACCATGACCTTCAGGGTTCCGGCCAGTCCTCCGATCGCGATCCAGGCGCAGTCGGCGGCGACACAGGAGGACCGGTACGTTTCGCTCTCCGGCCCGACGACCAGCCTGTTCCTCTCCGCGTCGATCGCGATGACGTGGAGCGGCATGGGGAAGGCGATGCCCAGGCCCTTGCGCTGACCGATGGTATATTTCCAGATCCCCTTGTGCCTTCCGAGGATGGTCCCCCGGCTGTCGACGATGTCGCCTTCCGCGCCGGGTTGGCCGATGAGGTCATTCCAATCGCCGCTGTAAAAATCCTGGCTCTCCGGGTGGTCGTGAACCGGGAGGTTTTCGTCGCGGGCGATCCGGCGCACCTCGCTCTTCAGATATCCACCCAGGGGAAAGAGCGTCCTCGAAAGCTGTCCCTGGGAAAGCCGGTAGAGGAAATAGGATTGGTCTTTCCGCGGATCGGCGGCCGTCTTGAGGAGGGTGCGTCCCGAGGTTTCATCGAATGCCACGCGGGCGTAATGGCCCGTAGCGAAACGTTCGAAGACAACCCCGGATTCCCGGGCGGCGTCGGGAAGGAAGCCGAACTTGAGCAGGGCGTTGCAGCGCACGCACGGGTTCGGGGTCCGGCCGGCGAGGTACTCGTCGCGGAAATAGCGCAGCACGACATCTTCATAATCTCTCGAGCAGTCGAATAAATGGAACGGGATCCCCAAGTGGGAGCAGACCCGCCGGGCCGCTTGGATATCCTGCTCTTCGTCGGGCCCGTAACAGGAGCTTTTCCTGGCCCCGGCCGATGACGGCTCACGCCAGAGCTTCATCATGATGCCCGAGACGTCATGCCCCTGGTTTCTCAGAAGAAGGGCGGCGACCGAGGAATCGACCCCGCCGCTCATCCCGACGGCGACGTTCACGTCCTCTCCGGTCCTTTGCCCGTCAGCGGCCGGTTGAGGCTGCCCATCCGATATCCCTCGATATCCAGGGCGATCCATAAGTAGCCCAGCGACTTGAGCGACGACGCGATCGTTCTCAGGGTCCCGGGCCTCATGATCCGCGGGAAATCCTGGACCGGGATCTCGATGCGCGCGATCGGGCCGTGGTGGCGGAGCCTGACGACGGGAAAACCCATGCCTCTGATTAACGTCTCTCCCCGGTGGACCTTCTTGAGGATATCCGCCGTGATGCGGGTCCCGTAGGGGACCCGGCTGGCCAGGCAGGGGTTGGCCGGCTTGTCCCACGAGGCCAGGCCGAGCCGCCTCGAATGATCACGGATATCTTTCTTGGTCCAGGCCGCGAGGATGAACGGGCTGACGACCCCGAATTCCGCGGCGGCCTTCCGCCCCGGCCGGTGGTCGGAAAGGTCATCGGCGTTCGTGGCGTCGAAGATGACGGGGATCCCGCTCCGGCGGGCCAGGCGGGAGATCTTGCCATAAAGTTCCTGCTTGCAGTAATAGCACCGGTCGCCCGGATTTTCCGAGAAGTTCCGGCAGGCCAGCTCGTCGGTCTCGAGGAGCACATGCCGGACCCCCAGCTCTTTGGTGAACCGCCGGGCCACGGCCCTTTCCTCCCGCGTATAGGTCTGCGAAACTCCGGTCACGGCGACGACGTTCCGCTTTCCCAGGATGTCGGAGCAGAGCTTCAGAAGCAGGCTCGAATCGACCCCCCCGGAGAAGGCGATGACCGCCTTGGGGGTGCGGCCGACGATCTCGGTCAGCTTATTCATCTTTGAGGGCTTCATCGGGACTCCTTCTGTCATGGACTGGCGCATGTGCTTACGGGTTCTTCTCCTGTTGTCCGGGGCGGCGCATTTTGATCAGAGCCCCTCATCCCCGGAACGACTTGCGGCCAGGACACATGTCGCTCCCTTCGTCCCCCGACAACGGATCAGATAGGACTTAGCGGAATGGCGTTCCGCCACCGAGGCTCCTGATCCTGCGGGATCAAGCTGGCGAGCCGCCGGCGGCGGATGGGCGAGCTTCTCTTGATCCTGGCATCGGAAATCGAATTTCATTATATATCAGGGAGGATCAATAAACCACTCGGGGCTCCGGCACGAGGCGCGGCGCAAGAGCCGTTCCCTCAGCCCGAAACGCACCGGCGGCGGGCTATTGCTCGACGGCGAGGATGTCTTTGTGGCGGACGGCCCCGATGAGCTTCCGTTGGTGATCGACAAGAGGCAGGGACCGGAAATCGTACTTGGCGAATTCGCGGGCGGCGTCGGAGATCGTGTCCTCGGGCGAAAGGCTGACGACTTGCTCCGTCATCAGGCTGCCCAGCGTTTCCTCTGGTCCGGCCATGATCAGGTCCCGGATGTCGATGACGCCTTTGAGCGTCCGGTCCGGGGCGATGACGTAGACGTACATGACGATGTCGTAGCGCTTCGATCTGTCCCGGAATCTTGTCAGGGCGTCGTTGACCGAGGCCGCCTCCGGCAGGGCCACGTAGTTGTTCGTGGCCAGGGACATCAGGTGGATCTCGTGCTCGTTCAGGAGCTCATTGACCTTGGCGCTGACCTCATGGGCGAGGGAGCCCTTGAACGCCTCGGCCTCATGGCGGGGCAGGATCTCCAGGATGTCGGCGATCTGGGCCGGCGTCATGGTGTTCAGGAGCTCGACGATCCTATCGCGGCGGACGGAGGCCACCAACTGCCGCTGGACCCTGGGCTCGGTTTCTTCCAAAGTATCCGCGGCCGTCTCAGTATCCAGAGCGTTGAAGACGGAGATCCGCTCGTCGCCGCTCAGTTCCTCGAGGATGTCGGCCAGGTCGGCCGGATGGATGTCCGCGATCCTGTCCCAGGAGATGTTCAGCTTGACGTCGCCCCTGAACCGGCTTAAGTCCGAGGGCAGGGCCTGGACGTAACGCCAGGGAAGGAGCTGAGGCTCCTTGAAGCTGCCGCCGAGAAGCCGGGCCAGCCAGCGCAGCCTGAGCCGGCGCAGCATCCCGACCTTGCTGACGTCCACGTGGACGATGAACAACCGGCCTTCCATGTGCAGGAGGTGGATGTCGTAGACAACTTCGACCTCGTATTCGTCCGTATCGATGATGTGCTTGTCGAGGATCATGTCCCTGATCAGAATCCTCTCGGGCTCGCCCTTGAATTCCTTGAGGGCCAGGCCCTCCGGGACGTTAAGGACGATCCTGCGATAGTCCATGGCCCGGACGCAGCTGAAGGGAACCGCGAGCGGAGGGCGGCCGAAGGTGCGGTTCACGATCAGGTTGACGACCTCGGGATACAGGCCGCCGTGCTTGATCTCGAGGTCCCGCAGCCGGCCGATCACGACCTTGGGCTCCTGAACGACTTTGTCGCCGATGAGCTGGCTGATGAAAAAGAATTCCGCCGGACCCCGGTTTTTCTCTTTTTCGTTCATGGCGCGCTCACTTCTGAACCATGGAGATGAATTTCAGGACGAGAATCCCGACCAGGAGGATCAGGTAGAGTCTCAGCATGAACAGGGCGACCTTGACGCCTTTGGTCATCTTGACCCGGGGATGGGAGTATTTTTCGTTGATCTCGCGGATCTTGCTGAAGCGGGGCCGGAAAAAGTTCTTCACGTCGGTCTCTCCCTTATTCTCCTCTATCGAAACAGATTGGGGAAGAGCGCGCTCACGGCGTACAGGGTGGACAGGGCCACGATGATGACGACGATCGAGACGCTGATGATGTTCTGGGCGCGGGTGTTCCTGTATTTCCCCATGAGCTCGCCGTCGTTAAGGAGAAGGATCAAAAAGACCAGGGCGGCCGGCAGCAGGGTCACGGCGATGACCTGGACGAAGAGAGTGATCATGATCAACGGGGCGCCCGGGATCAGGACCACGATGCCCGCCGAGAGGAGCAGGATGAAGTAGCTGCCGTAGAACCAGGGCGCGTCCTTGATCTTGTTATTCAGGGAATGGGCCCAGCCGAAGATCTCGCCGAAGGCCCAGGAACTCGCCAGCGAAATGCAGATGGCACCCAGAAACCCGGCGTCGAAAAGGCCGATCGCCAGCAAGGTCCCCAGGTATTTGTTGATGCCCATCAGCGCCTGGGAGGCCTGGGCGGCGCTGTCGATCTGGACGCCCTTGAGGACCGTGGCCGTGACGATGAGGACGAAAACGGCCACGAGCACGGTGCACATGGATCCGACGAAGGTGTCGACCTTGCCGAAGGGGATGTCCTTCTCGTCCATGCCTTTATCGACGACGGCGCTCTGCTGGAAGAAGACCATCCAGGGCGCGATGGTCGTGCCGATGTTCGCCATCAGGAAGAAGAAGATGTTGTTGTTGAATCCGCCGGGGAAGCCGGGGATGAGCGCCCCGCGCAGGACTGCGGAAACGGACGGGTGGACCATGAACGCGCCCGGAATATAGATCAGGTTGATCCCGCAGAAGATCAGGGCGACCTTTTCCCACGTCCAGTAGCGGCCCTGCAGGACCATGATGCCCATGACAATGGAAACGGCAATCACTGTCGCGAAGGGCGGGATGTGAAAAATGCTCATGGCCGCCGTCATGCCGATGAATTCGGTGACCAGGGTCAGCCAGTCCGTGAGGACGAGGTCGGTCAGCGAGAACCAGCCCCAGAACTTGCCGAACGTCTCGAAAATGGCTTCGGCGTGTCCCCGCTTGGTGACGGCGCCGAGGCGGACGGTCATCTCCTGGACATAATACGCGGCGGGGCCCAGGATGACGAGGAACCAGATCAGGCCATACCCAAAACGGGCCCCGGTGGCGGCATAGGTTGTGATCCCGCCGGCGTCATTGTCGGCCACCATGACGATGATCCCCGGCCCGGCAACGGCCAGGAATATGGACACCCACTTAGCGATTCGGCGGTATCGATAGTAGAGCCGCGGGACGATCCCGATGCTCCGCTTGCGCACAGCCGGAGCTTCGACTGGGGCCTTCATCAGATCCTCGCATGGTCGTTTCTCGTTATTGATCCCGGCTCGTTTTTGCAATATAGCCCGCGTTTCGGGGCCTTGTCAACACATGGAACGAGAAAATCGAAAGTCTTGCGGTCGCGAGCTTCAGCTGACCACGACGCGGTGGATCTTCTTTTTCCCGGCCTTGAGCAGCATGCCCTCGGGACCGATGTCCTTGATCGTCAGGAGCCGCTCGAGGCTGCCGATCCGCTCCTCGTTGACGGAGAGCCCGCCCTGTTCGATCAGCCGTTTCGCCTCCCGGCGCGACGGCGTCAGGCCGACCTCGGTGAAGAGCTCGGCCGGGCTGATCCCCGCTTCGAGGCGGGCGCGGGCGATGGCGGTCGTCGGGAGCATGGTGATATCGCCTCCAGCGCCTGATTTTCCGTTGGCCGTCCCGTTCAAAAAAGCGGCGCCGGCCGCCGCCTTGGCCTCGTCCGCCGCCTTCTCGCCGTGGGTGATTTTCGTCGCTTCGAAGGCCAGGACGCGCTTCGCCTCGTTGATCTTGCTGTCCTTGAGTGCCGCCAACTCCTTGATCTCCTCGAGCGGAAGCAGGGTGAAGAGACGGAGAAAACGGCCGACGTCGCGGTCGTCAACGTTGATCCAGTACTGGTAAAAATCGTAAGGGCTGAATTGCTCGGAATCCAGCCAGACCGCTCCCTGGGCCGTTTTGCCCATTTTGGCTCCGGACGCGGTCGTCAGGAGAGGAAACGTCAGGGCCTCGACCGTCGCTCCTTCGATCCGGCGGATGAGGTCGACCCCGGCCAGGATATTCCCCCACTGGTCGTCCCCGCCCATCTGGAGGGTGCAGCCGTATTGCCGGAAAAGGGTCAGGTAGTCGTAGGCCTGGAGGAGCTGGTAGTTGAATTCGATGAAGGACAGCCCCTTCTCGAGCCGGAGCTTGTAGGCCTCGGTGGCCAGCATCCGGTTGACGCTGAAATGCCGGCCGATATCGCGGAGGAACTGGATGTAGTTCAGGGGCAGCAGCCAGTCCGCGTTGTCGACGGCGATGGCCCCGGCGCCGTCGAACCGGAGGTAGCGGGCGAGCTGGATTTGGAGGGTCCGGCCCTGGGCGAGGATGGTCTCCTCGTCGAGCATCTGGCGCATCTCGCTCTTGCCGCTCGGGTCGCCGACCATGGTCGTCCCGCCGCCGACGACGGCGATGGCCCGGTGACCGGCCCGGCGGAGGTGGACCATGGCCATGATGGGGACGAGGCTCCCGGCGTGGAGGCTCGTCGCGGTGCTGTCGAAGCCGACGTAGAACGTGACGGGTTTGCCGCCGAGCATCTTCCGGACCGCGGCCTCATCGGAGACCTGGGCGATGAAGCCGCGCTCCTTCAGCTCGTCAAAGACGTTGCCGCTCATCATCCTGCCTCAAAAGTCTTATATCATAGGGCAGGCGATCCCGTCCACCGGGGAGAGGGGACCGCCGAAGCACACGAGCCCTCAGCCGGGTTGACCTGGGGCCTAGTCCAGCCCTCTTTTTTTGAGCAGCGGCTCGATCCGCGGCTCGCGGCCGCGGAAGCGCTTGTAGAGGACCATTGGATCTTCCGTATCGCCCTTCTCCAGGATGTTCGTCCGGAAGGATTTGGCCGTGGCCTGGTCGAAGAGGCTTGTCTCTTTGAAGGCCTCGAAGGCGTCGGAATCGAGGACGGCGGCCCAGATATAACTATAATACCCGGCGGAATAGCCGATCCCGCTGCTGAAGATATGGTTGAAATAGGTCGTCCGGTATCGGCTGACGATTTCCGGCATGAGGCCGATCCTGGCCATGGAATCCGCCTCGAACTTCAAGGGGTCGATCTCCTTGGGCTCCGTGAGGCTGTGCCAGTCCATGTCCAGGTAACAGGCCGCGACGTATTCCACGGTCTCGAAGCCCTGGTTGAAGAACTTGCTCTTGTTGATCTTTTCGATCAGGGCGTCGGGGATGGGCTCGCCGGTCTTGTAGTGCTTCGCGTACATCTTGAGGACCGCGGGATCGGTGGCCCAGTTTTCCATGACCTGGGAACAGAGCTCGACGAAATCACCCCGGACGTTCGTCCCCGAGAGGCTCTCGTAGGTGCATTTCGAGAGCAGCCCCTGGAGGGCGTGGCCGAACTCGTGGAAAAGGGTCGTGGCCTCCTCGAAGCTGATCAGGGCGGGCTCGCCCGCCGTCGGCTTGGAGAAATTCCCGTTGTTGACGATGACGGGCCGGATGTCCACGCCGTTCCGGACGGACTGCTCGCGGTAGTTGCTCATCCAGGCCCCGCCTTCCTTGTTCGGACGCGGGTAGTAGTCGACGTAGAGGATCCCCAGGTGAGAGCCGTCGGCGTCCTTGACCTCGAAGACCCGGACGTCCTCCTGGTATTTGGGGATGCCGCTGAGCTCGGTGAAAGTGATCCCGTAGAGCTTGTGGGCCACTTCGTAGGCGCCGTTGCGGACATTCTCGAGCTGGAAGTAGGGTCTCAAAGCACTGTCGTCGAGGTCGTACTTGGCCTTCCGGACTTTTTCGGCGTAGTACCACCAGTCCCAGGGCTGGAGCTTGAAGCCTCGGCCTTCCTTGTCGATCATGGCCTGCATTTCGGCGGCCTCGGCTTTGGCCCTCGCCATGGCCGGCTTCCAGATCTTGCCGAGGAGAGCGTAGACGGCCTCGGGGGTCTTGGCCATGTTCTCTTCAAGAACGTAGGCGGCGTGCGTCTTATAGCCGAGGAGATTGGCCCGCTCGACGCGGAGGGTAGCGATCCTGACCGCGTTGGCCTTGTTGTCGAGCTCATTGCCGTTGTTTCCGCGCATGATGTAGGCCTTGAACATCTTTTCCCGGAGGTCGCGCTTCTCGGAGTACTGGAGGAACGGGATGAGGCTCGGCTTGGCGAGCGTGAAAACCCATTTTCCGGGCGTGCCCCTCTCCTTGGCGGTCTCCGCCGCGCCGGCGACGACGGCCGGGGGCAGGCCGGCGAGGTCCGTGTCTTTCTCGAGGACGAGCTCGAAGGCGCTGTTCTCCTTGAGGATGTTCTCGCCGAACTTCACGGTCACGACAGAAAGCTCCTCATTGATCTGGCGGAGCCGGGCCTGCTTGTCCGGAGCGAGGTTCGCCCCGTTCCTGACGAACTCCTTGTATGTCTTCTCGAGCAACCGGCCTTGCTCGGCGTTCAGGCCGAGCTTGCCGCGGCCCTCGTAGACGGTCTTGACGCGGGCGAACAGGCCGGCGTCGAGGGCGATGTCGTCGGCGTGCTTGGCCAGCTTGGGGGCGACGTCCTTGGCGATCTGTTGGAGCTGGTCGTTGGTGTTGGACGAGTTCAGGTTGCTGAAAACGGCGCCGA
>JBEKBS010000021.1:0-48416 GCA_050015275.1 Candidatus Aminicenantales bacterium
GATCTTCGCAAGCAAGAGAACCGGATTAACCTCGCTCTGCTCGTCAAGCTCTAGGAGAGGGCTGAGAATCACAATCGACAAGAATCCCGCGGTCCGACCCCGGCCCAAAAACCTCCGAGAGCTGACCGATATAATAGGAACAGAAAATCCCTAAAACAAAGATGATAAGGGATAAGAATCACAAGCCCAGGGTCAGTATTTTCTTGAGTGTCATGATGCCTCCAGGGAGAAACCCGTTTCTTTCATGGTAATATCTTCTTTGTGGTCCGATTCGCAGCAAATGGGAATCTTCGCTGGGCTGCAGGTTGCAATTCGCCCGATTGTCCTTTATCCTCTAGACAAGAAACGGATTGTCCTATGGGCCCCGAAAAAAGAATCCCGGCCGTGAACCCATCCCTCCAAATCCTGGTCGTCGACGATGAGGTCAACATCCGCAAAACGCTCTCCGTCTGTCTCGAAACGGAAGGGCATGTGGTCACCGCCGTCAGCAATATCAAGGAGGCTCAGGCCGAGGCCTCGGGGAGGTCGTTCGATCTGGCCTTCGTTGACCTGCGGTTGGGCACGGACGACGGCCTTGACCTTATCCCGGCCCTCCTCGCCGCGACCCCCGGGCTGAAAATCATCGTTATCACCGCCTACGCTTCCATCGATACCGCCGTCGAAGCCATGCGGCGGGGCGCCAGCGACTATATCCCCAAACCCTTCACCCCGGCCCAGATCACCCTGGCGGTGCGCAAGGTGTTCGAGGTGCGGACCCTCGAACGGCGGGTCGCCGCCCTTCAGGAGGACCTAGGACGGGAGCATCCCGAGATCGTTTTCTCGAGCACCAGCCTGGCGATGCAAAGGGCCGTGAACCTGGCCCGGCAGGCGGCCGCCGCCGAGGCCACGATCCTTCTCCGCGGAGAGAGCGGGACCGGAAAGACCGTCCTGGCCAGGGCCATCCACTCCTGGAGCAGCCGGGCGGCCAAACCTTTCAGCCAGATCTCCTGCCCTTCGTTCCCGCCTGAACTCCTGGAAAGCGAGCTCTTTGGGCATGTCAAAGGCGCCTTTACGGGAGCGATCCGCGACAACCCCGGCCGGATCTTCGCGAGCGAAGGGGGGACATTGCTCCTCGACGAGATCAGCGACCTGCCCCTCCCCCTCCAGCCGAAACTTCTGCGTTTCGTCCAAGAGAAGGAATACGAGCGCATCGGCGAGAGCATCACCCGGAAGGCGGATGTACGGCTGATCGCCGCCACCAACTCGAACCTTGAAGAAGCGGTCAAGGAAGGCCGCTTCCGGGAGGACCTGTATTACCGGCTTAACGTGATTCCGATCGAGATCCCTCCGCTTCGCGAGCGGGCGGGTGATATCGTCGCCCTGGCCGAAAGACTGCTGGCTTTCCACGGGCGGAACAACCACCGCACGTTTTTGCGATTCAACGACGACGCGCTCAGCGTCCTGGCGGCGTACCGTTGGCCCGGGAACGTCCGCGAATTGAGCAATACCATCGAGAGGGCGGCGATCCTCTGCCCCGGCGACTGGATCGGCTCCGATTGCCTCCCGGCGAACCTCATCCCCGGCGGGACTGCCGTCAGGATCGGAGATGCCGTCAGCCTTGAAACCATCGAAGAGCAGCACATCCGGCGGGTGCTGGCCTCTGCGAAATCCCTCCAGGAAGCCGCCGGCGTCCTCGGCATCGACCAGGCCACGCTATGGAGGCGGCGAAAGAAGTACGGCCTATAGTGCCTCACGGGTATAATGCCCCGCCTATCTAAACTCACCTCCGCCTTGCATATTTCAATTTTTATCCACGACTTGTCTTGATTAATGCAAGCCGCCCTGAACGCCGGATTTCGTAAGAAACTTTATTATCAATCAGTTACGGCCGATATGGGTTGGTATATAACTTGCATTATCCGGCATGTAGGAGAATACTATGTTAGGCCTCCGTCAGAAGATCTCTCTCGGGTTCAGCGGTCTGCTAATCATCATCCTCGTCATCGGCATCGAGGGCATCCTCAACCTGTCGAAGCTCGGCGATTCGATCGATGTAATCCTCAAGGAAAACTTCCGGAGCGTCATCGCCTGCCAGCAGATGAAGGAGGCGCTGGAACGCATCGACAGCGGGCTGCTCTTCACCCTCCTCGGTGACGGTCATCAGGGGGAGGAGCTCATCCTGAAGAATGGAGGCGTTTTCGAAAAGGCCCTGCAGGTCGAATTGAACACGATCACGCTTCCGGGAGAAGGCGAAAAAGCCGCCCATATCAAGGATCTCTACGGCCGGTATGTCGCGGCGCTGGATAAGGTCAAGGACTCCGCCGAGCCGGCCCCGGCCCGCCGCGAAGCCTATTTTGCGAACCTCCTGCCGTTGTTCGGTCAGATCAAGGCCACGGCCGACGATATTCTCCAGATGAACCAGCAGAATATGAACGACGCGAACAACCAAGCCCGCAAGAATGCCAGTTCGGCCGAGCGGCAGATGTATCTTCTCCTGGGCCTGGGGACACTCGTGGCCGTGATGCTCATCCTTTTCGCCCGGAGGTGGATCCTCCGCCCGGTCCAGCGCCTGATCCGGTCCGCGGACGAGATCCGGCGCGGGAATCTCGACCTCGTGGTGCCCGTCGATTCGCACGACGAAATCGGTCACCTAGCAGAATCCTTCAACGCGATGACGGTCAGCCTCCGGGAATTCCGGCGCACGGACCAGGCCAGGCTTCTCCGCATCCAGCAGGCGACGCAGCAGGCTTTCGACCGGCTCGCGGACGCGATCGCCGTGGCCGATCTCGACGGGAAGGTGGAAGTGTCCACGGAGCCAGCCAGGACGGTCTTCGGCCTCGGGCCGGGCTCCTCGATCAGCGGCGCGCCGTTCGGACTGGCCGAACTCTTCCGGGAGGCCCTCCGGGAAGGCCGCCCCTTCCCCCCAAAGGGGCGGCAGAAAGTGATCCAGCAGTTCATTGGCGGAGAAGAGCGCTTCTTCCGGCCGGAAGTTGTGCCCATCCTGACCGCCGAACAACAGCCGACTGGCGCCATCCTCATTCTCCAGGACGTCACCCAGCTCCAGCACCAGAACGAGATGAGGACCGACGTGATCCGGACGGTCTCGCATCAACTGAAAACACCGCTCACGTCCATCCGCATGGCCATCCATCTCCTCCTCGAGGAAAAGATCGGCACGCTGACGGAAAAGCAGGCCGAGCTGCTCATGACGGCCCGGGAGGACAGCGACCGTCTCCATGCCATCCTGAACAACCTCCTGGACATCAGCCGGATGGAGTCGGGGAAAGCCAGCCTCGAATTCCAGGACATCTCTCCGCAGATGCTGGCGATGGACGCCCTCGAACCCTACCGGAGGACGGCGCAGGACCAGGGCGTGGCTTTGACCCTCGATGTTCGGGGAAGCCTCGCCGGTGTTTGGGTCGACAAGACCAGGGCAGGGCATATCTTCGGGAACCTGCTTGCCAACGCGCTTCAACACACGCCTCCTGGCGGGAAGGTCACGGTGTCCGCCCGGGAGGAAGAGGATTTCGTGCGCTTCACCGTGACCGATACCGGCACGGGAATTCCGAGCCAACACCTGCCGAAGATTTTTGAGCCGTTTTTCCATGTCCCGGGCCGCAAGAACGAGAGGGGCGCCGGGCTCGGGCTGGCCATCGTCAAGGAGATCATCGAAGCCCACGGCGGCACGATCGGCGTCGAGAGCCAGGAGGGAAAGGGGTCGTCATTCTCCTTCACCCTGAGGCGGGCCGATCGGCTCCCAAAGGAGGAGGTCCGGCCATGATCGACCTGCTTTTTATTTTATTAGCGTTTCTCTTTTTCGGCCTGTGCGATCTCTACGCCCGGGCCTGTGAAAGGCTCTAACCATGGCGGACATCATCGGATTCATCATCGGGCTGTTGTTGATTGGCTACCTCTTGATGAGCGTTCTGCGGCCCGAAAAATTCTAAAGGCATGATCACAATGGACGTCTTTGGTTGGGTTCAATTAGCGCTCTTTATGGGGATCTTGTTCCTCGTCACAAAACCTTTAGGACTGTATCTCGTCCGGGTTCTGGAGCCCGAAGGGAAAACTTGGCTGGACCGCCCCGTCAGACCCGTCGAGCGATGGCTTTACCGGGTCCTGGGCGTCGACCCGAAAAAGGAGCAGGATTGGAGGCAATACACCCGGTCCCTGATCATTTTCAGCCTGGCCGGGCTGCTGTTCACGTACGCCGTGCTCCGGCTCCAGCATCTCCTCCCTTTGAATCCCCAGAAATTCGGACCCGTCGAGCCAGCCCTCGCTTTCAACACCGCGGCTAGCTTCACCACCAACACGAACTGGCAGAATTACGCGGGGGAATCCACCCTGTCCTATTTTTCGCAGATGGTCGGCCTCGTTTTTCATAATTTCGCTTCCGCGGCCGTGGGCATCGTCGCAGCCGCGGCCCTGGTGCGGGGGATCGCCCGGCATTCGGCCAAGACGATCGGGAATTTCTGGGTCGACCTCGTCCGTGTCAGCCTCTATCTCCTTCTCCCCTTCTCGCTCATCTTCTCCCTGTTCCTGACCTCCCAGGGGATCGTCCAGAACTTCAAGCCTTACGTCGGGGCGGCGGCCGTGGAGAGCACGGCCGGAACCACAACGGACAAGGCCGCGGCCGTCCAAACCATCGCCCAGGGCCCGGTGGCTTCCCAAGTCGCCATCAAGATGCTCGGGACAAACGGCGGAGGGTTTTTCAACGCCAACGCCGCCCATCCCTACGAGAATCCAACGCCCCTCTCGAACTTCATCCAGATGCTCTCAATTTTCCTCATCCCGAGCGGCCTCACCTATTACCTCGGGCGGAAGGTCAGGAACCAGAAGCACGGCTGGGCCGTGTGGAGCGCCATGGCGATAATCTTCTTGGCCGCGGTGCTCGTCTGCTGGAGGGCGGAAAGCGCCGGCAATCCCCGTCTCCAGGCCCTCGGCGTCGACCCGGCCGGTGGCAACATGGAAGGCAAGGAGGTCCGGTTCGGCGTCTTCAACTCGAGCCTGTTCGCCACCGTAACGACGGCAGCCTCGTGCGGAGCGGTTAACGCCATGCACGACTCCTTCACGCCGTTGGGCGGGCTGGTCCCGCTCGTCAACATCCAGCTCGGCGAGGTTGTCTTCGGCGGAGTCGGCCCCGGGCTGTACGGGATGCTGGTTTTCGTTATCCTGGCCGTCTTCCTCACCGGCTTGATGGTGGGACGGACACCCGAGTACCTGGGCAAAAAGATCGAGTCCTATGACGTCAAGGTGTCCGTCCTGGCCGTGCTGATTCTGATCTTCTCGATCCTCGGTTTCTCCGCCTGGGCCACGGTCAGCCGCTTGGGCCTGTCCAGCCTCGGCAACTCCGGCCCGCACGGCCTGAGCGAGATCCTCTACGCCTTCTCGTCCAGCACGGGCAACAACGGCAGCGCCTTCGCGGGCCTCAACGGCAACACGCCCTTCTATAACATCACCCTGGCCCTGGCCATGCTCTTCGGCCGGTTCATTATGATGGTGCCGGTCCTGGCCTTGGCCGGGAACATGGCCCGGAAAAAGCTCGTCCCGCCGAGCGAAGCGAGTTTCCCCGCGAGCGGCCCGACATTCGTCATCATCCTCATCGGGACCGTCCTCATCGTGGGCGCGCTCACCTTTCTCCCCGCCCTGGCCCTCGGCCCCATCGTCGAGCATCTCCTGATGACCGGATCCGGGGTCCTGTATTAAAGGAGGACAACGTGCCCGCAACGACCCGCAGGCTTCTTGACCCGGACATCATCGGCCGGGCGGCGCTCGATGCCATCAGGAAGCTGAATCCCGTTCACTTACTGAAGAATCCCGTCATCTTCGTCACTGAAGTCGGCGCCCTGCTGACGACGCTCGGATTGGTCACGCGGTCAAAGAGCGAACCAGCGGGCTTCGTTCTCCAAGTTTCGATCTGGCTGTGGTTTACCGTCCTCTTCGCCAATTTCGCCGAAGCGATGGCCGAGGGGCGGGGCAAGGCCCAAGCCAACGAACTCAGGAAAACGAGGACCTGCCTGATGGCCAACCTCCTGAGGCCGGACGGCTCGGTGGAATCCGTCTCGGCCGAGCGGCTCCTCAAGGGGGACCTGGTTATCGTTTCCGCCCGTGAGATCATCCCGGCCGACGGGGAGATCATCGAGGGCGCGGCCACGGTGGACGAATCCGCCATCACGGGCGAATCCGCGCCGGTCATCCGCGAGGCGGGCGGGGACCGGAGCGCGGTCACCGGCGGGACGCGGGTCCTTTCCGACCGGATCAAGGTCCGCGTCACGGCCGACCCGGGCAAGAGCTTCCTGGACCGGATGATCAGCCTCGTCGAAGGGGCGCGGCGCCAGAAGACTCCGAACGAGATCGCCCTGACCATCCTGCTCTCCGCCCTGACGATCATTTTCCTGGTCGTCATCATCTCGTTAAAACCGTTCGGACATTACTCCGGGGTCGACCTGACGACGACCGTGCTCGTGGCCCTGCTCGTCTGCCTGATCCCGACGACGATCGGCGGCCTACTCAGCGCCATCGGGATCGCCGGCATCGACCGCATGGTCCAGAAGAACGTCCTGGCCATGAGCGGCCGCGCCGTCGAGGCCGCAGGCGACATCGACGTCCTCCTCCTCGACAAAACCGGGACGATCACCATGGGCGACCGTCAGGCGACGGCGTTTCTGCCGGCGCCGGGAGTCACGGTCGAGGAAATGGCCAGCGCCGCCCAGCTCGCCTCCCTGGCGGACGAGACGCCCGAGGGGCGGAGCATCGTCGTCCTTGCGAAAAAATACGGCCTGCGGGGGCGGTCCATCTCCGAATGGCCCGGAGCCGCCTTCATCGCCTTTTCCGCCCAGACCCGGATGAGCGGCATCGACACCGACGGCCACCGCATCAGGAAAGGGGCGCCGGACGCGGTCCGGGCCTTCGTCGGGAAGGATCTTTCCATCGAAGTCCAAGACGCCGTCAGCCGAATCGCCTTCCAGGGCGGGACCCCGCTCCTCGTCGCTGATGAAAAAAGAATCTTGGGCACGATAGAGCTCAAGGACATCGTCAAGGGCGGTCTGAAAGACCGTTTCGAGCGGTTCCGGGCCATGGGGATAAGAACCATCATGATCACCGGCGACAACCCGCTCACGGCCGCGGCGATCGCCCGGGAAGCCGGCGTCGACGATTTCATCGCCGAGGCCAAACCCGAAGACAAGCTGACGCTCATCCGCCGGGAGCAGGCGGCGGGGCACCTGGTGGCCATGACGGGCGACGGCACGAATGACGCCCCGGCCCTAGCCCAGGCGGATGTCGGCGTCGCCATGAACACCGGGACCCAGGCCGCCAAGGAAGCCGGCAACATGGTCGACCTCGATTCCAACCCGACCAAGCTCATCGAGGTCGTCGAGATCGGCAAGCAGATGCTCATCACCCGGGGCGCGCTCACGACCTTCAGCATCGCCAACGACGTCGCCAAGTATTTCGCCATCATCCCGGCCATGCTCGTCGGCGTTTTCCCAGTCATCGCTCCCCTCAACGTCATGGGCCTCCGGTCGCCTCTGAGCGCCATCCTGAGCGCCGTCATTTTCAACGCCCTGATCATCGTCGCCCTGGTCCCCCTGGCCCTGCGCGGCGTGCGCTTTCGTCCCATGGGCGCGGCCCCGCTCCTGCGCCGTAATCTCCTGATCTACGGCCTGGGCGGCCTGATCGCCCCGTTCCCCGGGATCAAACTGGTGGACATTATCGTCAACGCCTTGCATCTTATATAATATGAAAGAGGACACGCGGAGATGAAGACCTGGATCGCGGAACTCAAGACATCGTTTCTGGCCGTCCTGGCCCTGGCCGTCATTCTGTGCGGCCTCTACCCGCTGACTGCGTGGGTCCTCGTCCACGGCCTGTTCCCCGGGAAAGCCGACGGCTCCCTGATCACACGTGACGGCGCCGTTCTGGGGTCGAGCCTGATAGGCCAGGGATTTTCGTCCCCCCGGTATTTTCATCCGCGTCCGTCAGCCGCGGGCCGGGGCTACGACGCCACGCAGTCCAGCGGAAGCAACCTTGGCCCCTTATCGAAAAATCTGGTGGATGAGGTCGCGAGGCGGGTAGCCGCGTACCGCGCGGAAAACGGGCTCCCGGACAGCACACCGGTGCCTGCCGACGCCGTCACGGCCTCGGGGAGCGGGCTCGATCCCCACATTTCCGTGACAAACGCCCTGCTCCAGGTCCCCCGCGTGGCCCGCGCCCGCGGCCTGGCCGACGAAGACGTCCGGAAGAAGGTCAAAACGTGCACCGAGGGACGCACTCTGGGCATCCTGGGGGAACCCCGCGTGAACGTCCTGCGGCTGAACCTGGCCCTCGACGCGGTTCGTGATGCCGGAAGATAGGGCCGACGCCTTCCTGCGGATGATCCGCCGTTCCCAGCGCGGACGGTTGAAGATCTATCTCGGCTACTCGGCCGGCGTCGGCAAGACCTACCAGATGCTCCAGGAAGGCCACCGGCTCAAGGCCGAGGGCCTCGACGTCGTCATCGGACTTTTGGAGACGCACGGCCGCGCCGACATCGCCAGGCTGGCCCAGGGCCTCGAGGTCGTCCCGAGGCGAGCCCAGGACTACCACGGCATCACGGTCGAAGAGATGGATGTGGACGCGATCCTGGCCCGCAAGCCCCAGGTCTCGCTCATCGACGAACTCGCCCACACCAACATCCCGGGAAGCCGGAATGCCAGGAGATATGAGGACGTCCAGGACATCCTGGCGGCCGGCATCCACGTCATCAGCACCCTGAACGTCCAGCACCTCGAGAGCCTTTACAACGTCGTGGAGAACGCCGTCGGGGTCAAGGTCCGTGAGCGGCTTCCGGATTCCATCCTCGCCGAAGCGGACGAGATCGTCGATGTCGACCTGGCGACGGCGGACCTCCGGAGGCGCCTCGAGGAAGGGAAGATCTACCCGGCAGAGCGCATCGAAACGGCCATGGCCAACTTCTTCACGCCGTCCAACCTGGAAAAGCTCCGCGAGCTCACCCTCCGCGAACTGGCCTCGCAGATCGACCTGCGGCGGCGCGAAGCCCAGGGCGAGGACGGCGGGGCCTCGTCGGACCAGATCATGGTTTGCCTGAGCTCCCACGGGCCCAACAGCGAAAAACTGCTGCGCTACGGATCCCGGGTGGCGGGCAAATTTAACCGGAACTGGTATGCGGTTTATGTGCAGACCCCGGCCGAAGAGGCCACGGTCATCGACGCCGGGACCCAGCGCCATCTCTCGGAAACATTGACTCTGGCCAAGCAGCTCGGCGCCGTGGTCTTCACCTACAAGGGAGAGGATATCGCCGACACGATCCTCCGGTTCGCCAGGGAATACCGCGTGGGCCATATCGTCGTGGGCAAGGCCCGTCCGAGGCCGTTATGGAAAAGGATCGGCCGCAATAAGGCGGTCGTCGAAGATCTGATCAAAAACTCCAGAGGCGCCACGATCATCGTCCTGGACACCTGCGAGGATCTACCTGTCGACGTACGGCCGCAGCCCGAAATCCCCGAGGAGGAGACGGTTTCTGTCCCGGCCGCCGGGTCCGGGACCCAGGCAGCCGACCGTTCCCTGTTGAGCCAATGGATCTCGCCTCAGCGGATCGCCATCTGGGCCGATCTCGTGGAGAAGACGTCCGTTCTCCGGACACTGGCCGCGACGTTCGGACGAGCGGACGGAATCGAGGACCAGGAAGCCCTTTTCGGCTCCATCATGAAGCGGGAAGAGCAAGGCTCGACGTTTTTCAACGAGGGAGTGGCCTTCCCCCATGTCCGCGTGGACGGACTGCCCGCTCCGGCCGTCGCCTTGGGTTTGACCAAAGAGGGGGTCTCCGATGTCGCGACGGACAAACCCATCGAGCTCGTCTTCCTCATCCTGTCTCCGGCTGAGGCTCCCGAGACCCAGGTTAAGCTTTTGGGTTTGACGAGCCGGGCTGCGCAGAGCAGGCACCTGATGCAAGCCCTCCGGTCGGCCATGACGTCCGAGGAAGCCCTGAGGGCCATCCAGGAATGGGAAGCGCGGGAAGCTCAGGGCTGAACGTCCGGCGCCGCTGACGCCGGCTAGGGGGTAGCGACGCGGACGGGCGCCGGGTTGAGGATCTTGGCCAGCTCTTTCGGGTCGATCCCGACCAGGAACCCCCGCTTGCCGCCGTTGATGTAGATCTTCGGGAGCTCCAGGACCGTCTCCTCGACGTAGACCGGCATCTTCTTGCGCAGGCCGAACGGCGAGGTCCCGCCGACCATATAGCCGGAATGCCTCTGGGCGGTCTCCGGCGTGCAGGGCTGGACCGTCTTGACGCCGAGCGTCCGGGCCAGCTCCTTGGTCGAGACCTCGCGATCGCCGTGCATGAGGACGACGAAGGGACGCTTGGCATCGTCCTCCATGACCAGCGTCTTGATGACCAGGTGCTCATCCACGCCGAACTGGGCGGCGAAGGCCGCCGTCCCCCCCCGCTCGACATAGGGATAGGGATGCTCGGTGAATTCCGCGCCGGCCTGCCTCAGGGCCCGCACGGCCGGCGTCATCGGCGTCTTGTCTTTAGACATGGGCCTCCCCGGCCGTCCTCAATGGGCCTCGGGCTCCTCGTGGACGATGACGTGGTCGACCGAGGGGATCTCCTTCCTGATGGTCTCTTCGATCCGCGTCGAGATCTGGTGGGCCTCGATGATCGGCACGTCGCGGTCGAACCCGCAGTGGAGCGAGACCGCGAGCCTGCCGCCCTGGCGCCGGACCATGACGTCGTGGCAGCACGACCGGCCGACGATCCCGTCCACGATCCTCCGGACGGTCTCGGCCAGCCCCGATTCCTGGGCCGTGACGTCGACGCCGCTGCCGACACCCGTCCCCCGCGACTCGATGTGCGTGTTCACCTCCTTGATGGCCGGGATGTCCGTCCGGAGGTCCTGCTCGATGTGGCTGGCCAGCTCGTGGGCCTGATGAAGGAGAAGATGGTCGTCGACTTCCAGGTGGAGGTCGACATAGAGCTGGCCCCTGTCGTCGTGGACGCTGATGTTATGGGCGGGGATGAGGTTCCTGTCGGCCACGGCCCGGACCCGCCGGGCGATCGTTTCGCGCTCGCTCTCGCGCGGGTCGGTGTGGACGACGACGTCCGCGGCCGGCGCGACGGCCTGGATCCGGGCCTCGACCGCCTCGGCGATGGCGTGGGTCAGCTCGAAACTGAGGTTGCGGTCGACTTCGACGTTCATGTCCACGAAGACGCGCGCACCGGACCGCCGGACGCGGACCTGGCCCGTCTTGATGACCCCGTCGACGCGGGCGGCCGCGTCGTTGATCTTTTCCGGCAGACCGTCCGGGGCGCTGTCGAGGAGGGCTTCGACCGTCCGCTTCCCCAGCTTATAACTGACGTAAAGAACGATGAAGGCGACGCCGATGGCAGCGGCCGCGTCGGCTTTTTCTAGGATCGGAGCCTGCCGGGGCAGGACGTGCCGGCCGAGCCAGACGAGGCCCAGGCCTGCAAGGACGACGGCCGAGCTCCAGACGTCCGTCGAGAAGTGGAGGGCGTCCGCCTCGAGGGCCTGGCTGTGATGCTTGCGGGCCGTCCTGGACAGCATCCGCGACCGGCTGATGTCGACCGCGATGGAGACGATGACGACGAGAAAGGCCCAGGCGTTGGGGGTGATCTCGACGTGCCGGACGAAGATCCGGACGACGGCCTCGTAGATGATCCAAACGCAGGTCACGACGAGGAGCAGGGTTTCGATGAGCGCGGAGAAATTCTCGATCTTGCCGTGGCCATAGGGGTGGGCCACGTCGGCCGGACGGTCGGAGACCCGGACGGCCAGGTAGGTGATGAAGGCGGCGACCAGGTCCAGGCCCGAATGGGCGGCCTCGGCCAGGATGCCGAGTGACCCCGTCAGGATACCGACGACAATCTTTATCCCGGTCAGGCCCAGGGCCGCGAAGACCGAGTTCGCGGCGGCGGATTTCTTTTCCTGGACGGACAACTCGATGGCCGCTGGATCGTTGCCGGTCACGGTGGATCAAGACCTCGGTAGGATCGCCATTTTACCACATCCGGCCCCGGCGGGCAAAGGGCGGAAGGGACGCCGCTTCCGGTTGACTTTTCGTCCCTCCCTCGTCTATATTTTGCCCGCCCGGCGACAGCAACCCACGGTGACGTCCTTTCACGCGGACTCCGGCCGGGAAGGAGGGCTCCATGAGTTCGGTCTTTCTGGCCCGGCTGCAATTCGGGCTCACGGCGGGGTTCCACTTCCTCTTCCCGCCGACGACACTCGGACTCACGCTCGTCATCCTCATCCTGGAATCCCTTTACGTGCGCAGGAAGGCCGAGATCTACAAGGATGTCTCGAGCTTTCTCGTCAGGATCCTGGGCGTCGTGTTCGTCATGGGCGTCGCGACCGGGATCGCCCTCGAGTTCGCCTTCGGCAATAACTGGTCGGCCTACTCGCGGACGGTCGGCGATATCTTCGGCCCCCCCCTCGCCGCCGAAGGCGTGTTCTCGTTCTTTCTGGAATCCGTTTTCATCGGCATCCTCGTCTTCGGAAGGCGGCGCGTCTCGCCGAAGACGTACCGGCTTTCGGCCTTCCTCGTCTTTTTCGCCGCCCACCTCTCCGGGCTCTGGATCATCATCGCCAACTCGTGGATGCAGACTCCGGCCGGATTCAGGATGGAGGCGGGGCGGGCCGTCCTCACGGACTTTTTCCGGGCCGCGCTCAACCCCTCGACCGTGGTCCGTTTCGTCCACACCATCCTCGGCGGCTGGATCACCGGGTCGCTCGTGGCAGCGGGGATCGGGGCCTGGTATCTGCTGAGGGGCAGGGTACGGGAGAAGGCCGGCCTCCTTCTCAAAGTGTCGCTTGCGGTCTTCATCATCGCGGCCGTCCTTCAGCTCGGCAGCGGCCACGCCCACTCGATCCAAGTCACCCGGACCCAGCCGGAAAAGATGGCCGCTTTCGAGGCGCTCTGGGAGACCCGGACGGGCGCGCCCTTCACGGTCTTCGGGATCCCCGACGAGAAGGCCGAAAAGACGCGCCTGGCCGTCCGCATCCCCGGGTTGCTCAGCTTTCTGGCCGGCTTCGATACCGAGACCAAAGTCCTCGGCCTCCATGAGTTCCCGAGGGAGGAGCGCCCTCCCGTGTTCTTGCCTTTCGCGGGCTACCACCTCATGATCCTTTTCGGCCTCCTTTTTATCCTGATGGCAGGCCTGGGGGTCATCCTGTTCGGCCGGAAAAGGCTCCCGGACACCCGCTGGTACCTCAAGCTCCTGATCTTCGCCATTCCCCTGCCCTTCCTCGCCAACGAATTCGGCTGGATCGCGGCCGAGGTCGGGCGCCAGCCGTGGGCCGTTTTCAGGGTCCTCAGGACCGCTGACGCCGTGTCCAAGGTCGTTCCGGCCGGTGACATCGTTTTCTCGCTGGCCCTGTTCACGGCCATTTATGCGCTCATCGCCGCGGCCGGACTCTCGATCATCCTCAAGCTCGCCAGGCACGGGCTCGATGGACCCCCGGCGGCCGGGCCGCAAGGAGGCGCCTGATGGAAACCTGGGACTTGCTCCGGAACATCTGGTTCATCCTCGTCGGCGTCCTTCTCGCCGGATATTCCGCCCTGGACGGCTTCGACCTCGGCGTCGGCATCCTCCTTCCTTTTCTGGCCAAGAACGAAGACGAGAAAAGATCCCTGGTCCGGTCCGTCGGCCCGGTCTGGGACGGGAACGAGGTGTGGCTGCTCACCGGCGGGGGCGCCTTGTTCGCGGCGTTCCCCCAGGCGTACGCAACTGTCTTCAGCGGCTTCTATCTGGCCCTGATGCTCGTCCTCTTCTCCCTCATCCTGAGGGCCGTTTCGCTCGAGTTCCGGAGCCACGCCGTCGGGGGCAAAAAGCTCTGGGAGGCGGCCTTCGTGACTGGAAGCTTCGTTCCGGCTTTGCTCTTCGGCGTCGCTGTCGGGAACGTGGTCGTGGGCATCCCCATCGACGCGGGGATGGAATACGCGGGGAATTTCTTCACCCTCCTCCGGCCGCTGCCGCTCGTCTTCGGCCTGCTCGGGCTGGCCGCCTTCCTCCTTCATGGGAGCACGTGGGCGGCACTCAAGACCACGGGCGAGCTCCAGGCGCGGGCCAGGAAGATCGGCCGGGCGATGACGGTGGCTCTTGGGGCGTTATTCTTGATCTCCTTTTTCGCCGTCCGGATCTATCTCCCCGGAGCGCTCAAGAGGGTTCCGGCCTGGACCTTCTCGGCTTTGGTCGTCACGGCCCTCGTCCTCCTTCGGCCGGTCATCAAAAAGGGGAAGGACGGCCTGGCTTTCGCCCTTTCGTCGGCGGTTTTCCTCTGCCTCTGGGGCGTCGTCGGGGCCGTCCAATATCCCGCTCTCATCCGGGCGGCCGACCCTTCCCTGAGCCTCACCATCACGAACGCCTCGTCGAGCGCCCTGACTCTCAAGATCATGCTCATCATCGCCATCGTCGGGATGCCGCTCGTCATCGCCTACACGGTCTACGCCTTCCGAGTATTCAAGGGGAAAGTCGGCCTCGACGACGCCGGGTACTGAGAGCGACGGAACCGTCCTAATCTCAGCTTTACCGGGGCGGGGATAAAGGTCATCCGAAAGCCCCCGTAGCGGAGGGGGGAATCCGCCAATCATGAAGAGCTAAAACTCATGTCAGATATTTACCAGAAGTGCAGCTCCGAGTTGCTCCGCAGCACTTCTGCCGGTCGCTCCCCAGAATTCGCTCCCTGCCGTTCCCGGGGGCCCGGGGGATAAGGATGACCTTTATCCCCGCCCCGGAATAAACAGCGTTGCATTCCCGCCGCATTTCTTATATGATGCGTTCGAGCGTTCCGACCGAGTCACAAGGAGGCCTGCGTGAAAAAGCTCACCGCCGTTGCCAGCCTGCTCCTCATCGCCTCGATGGCCTCGGCCCAGACGGCCAAGGTCATGAGCGGTTCCTTCGACGAGGCGCTGGCCCGGGCCAAAAAGGAAAACAAGCTCATCCTCCTCGATTTCTTCTCGAGTGGCTGAGGGAGCTGTAAACTGCTGGTTCAGCAGTTCTACAACAACCCCAAGTACGCCGATTTCCTTAACAATAACGTCGTCCTCTACCGTGCTTCGCGCGGCGACAAAATCGGGGACGCCATCTTCGAGAAGTTCAAGATCAACGCGACACCGACGACCCTTTTCGTCGACAAGGACGGCCAGGAAGTGGATTGGATCGTCGGCTACGGCCCGCCGCCCGACAAGTTCCTGGGAAAGGTCCAGAAATCTTTGAAGGGGATCGACACCTATAAGGCCCTCAACGAGCGCTATGCCAAGGAGCCGAAGAATGTCGAGGTCCTCTACAAGCTCGCCGAGAAGGACGAGAGCCGCTACTCCCCCGACCTGACCAAGAAGGCCGAAGACCTCTACAAACAGATCGTGGCCCTTGATCCCGAGGGCAAGGCCGGCGCCACCACTTTCGAATATCTGAAGGCAACCGTGCCCTACACGCAAGCCGCCGAGTACAACCTGGGCCGGATGGTGGCCTTCGGCCGCAAGCCCGACCCGGCGCCGCTGCGGGCCTTTATCACAAAGTATCCCCAGAGTCCGCTTGTCAAGTCCGCCTACGAATACCTCGGAAATTACTACCAGTACTATGCCGCTAAAGGAGACGCGGCGAAATTCTTTGACGAATATACCGCGAAGTACCCTCAAGAGGCCTCGGCTCTCAATTCCTATGTCGAGCGGATCATCAAGGACAAGGAGCCTCTCGACAAAGGCATCGAGCTGGCGGAAAAGACCAAGGAGATCGCCGGGTATCCGCAGAACCCGAACTACCAGCAGAACCTGGCCCAGCTCTATGTCCTCAAAGGCGACCCCGCCAAGGCCGACGAGGAATACGGCAAGGACTTCATCGAGGGTTACGTTTCGAACGCGGTCTACGCCCTGACCGGCTACGCGAATTTCTGGCTCGAACAAAACAAAAACCTGGAGAGCGCCGAGTCTGCCGCCGACCTGGCCGTCAAGATGGCCCCCGCCTCCCAATGGTACACTCTCCAGACCGTGGCCGGGATCTACGTCAAGCTGAACAAGACCGATAAAGCCCTCGCTGTCTACGGGCCCGAGTTCATCAACAAGAACACGGGGGACCAGAGCGTTCTGGCGAGCTACGCGTCCTTCTGGAGCCGGCAGGAGAAGAACCTCGAGAGCGCCCTGGAGGCCGCCCGGAAATCCGTGGAGCTCACCTCCGATTACTACAACAATTACACGCTGGCGAACATCCTGTTCAAAACGAAGAAGTATGACGAGGCCCTGAAGTCCGCGGAGAAGGCGGTCGAGCTCGTCAGGCCCATGGCCGTGAAATACGAGGGCTTCTCCACCCAGCAGTACGAGAAGCTCGTCAAGGACATCAAGGACGCCATCGCCAAGGAGAAGGCCCCGGCGGTCAGGAAGTAGCCTCAGGAGGGACGGCCCCCCGGAGGGGACTGTCCCTCTTTTTTCACCCCGTTTGACTTCCTTCGTCCGGTCCCTTATATTGGCTTTAGGCGTGGGGCGAGGGTTGTTATCGAGACCCGCCCCCCTGGGGCTCCCAGGCCGCGATGGATGATATGAGAATCCGCGTTCATTCAGTGTTCTGGATCCCCCTCCTCGCGGTCTTCCTTCTCCTTCTCGCTCCCCCGCCGGGGCCCGTCGCGGGATCTCCCCGGCAGGCCGCCGCGGCCGGCGACTCTGCCGCCCTCGACGAGAGGGTCCGGAACTTCCTCCAGTCCCAAAAGGACCAGTGGCGCGAGGAGAACGTCACCGAGACCGACGGCCGGTTCCTCTACGACCTCATCCTCAAACGCCGCTACACCCGGGCCCTGGAGATCGGGACATCGACGGGCCGTTCCGGGATCTGGCAGGCCTGGGCCCTCAGCAAGACCGGGGGCAGGCTCGTGACCGTCGAGATCGACGAGTTCCGCCACCTCCGGGCCGTCCAGAATTTCAAGGCCTCCGGGCTCGAAGCCTGCATCGACGCCAGGCTGGCCGACGCCCACGAGCTCATCGAGGAGCTTCCCGGCCCCTTCGATTTCGTCTTCATCGACGCCGACAAGAACTGGACCCTGAATTATTTCAAGGCTCTCCTGCCCAAGCTCGAGATCGGCGGCTGCTTCGCCGTCCACAACGTCGTCAGCCTCGGCTTCATGCAGGGCATCCGGGACTTCCTGGAATACGTCCGCAGCATGGATTCCATGGAGACTATCGTCGACACGGCCTCCAGCGGCGGGATTTCGCTGAGTTTCAAGAAAAAAAGACCGGCTTGACGCGCCCGCGCCTCCAGAGACGCCGCTGCCGGTTCCCTCAGAAGAACTCCTTGACAGTCCACGCTGAATCTACTACATTTTGTGTGGATATTTATGGATACATACAAATCTTGGTGTAGTCGTCCGGCATCGTTTCCTGACCGAAGGCCACTTCCCGCCCGGAAGCCCCTGAATCCGATCGCCGGGGGAAATTCCGGGGAGCGGGCCCCCGCCCGACTAAAAAGTTTACACGACAGATTTCGCCCCGGACAATAAGAGGTCGATGGCACAGCCGGAAACAGGAGCCCAGACGATGGTCGGGAAGCCCATCGTCCTCATCGTCGATGATGACTTGTCCTACATCGAGAAGCTCCAGCGGGCCCTCCGGGACCATTACACCGTCCACACGGCGACGAGCGGCGTCGAGGCCATCAAGGTCATCAAGGCGCTGCCCGAAGTCCATGTCCTCATTGTCAACGAAGACCTCCCCCGGATGAAGGGGACCGAGCTCCTCCGTTTCCTCCACGAGATGTTCGACAAGTCCGATTCCATCATCAAGATCCTGCTGACGGATTCCGGGTCGAACGGGACGGTCGCCGACCTCGCGAGCTATGGCCGCATCGACTCCACGTGCGCCAAGCCCGTCGACCCGGCCGAGATCCGGAGAAAGGTCAGCGTCCTCATCGCCCAGAGGTCCCACGAAAAGCGGACATCCATGCGCGTGAGCCTCAACGGCCCCTCGGACATCCGGATCGAGACCGGCCGCCCCGGCGAGGCCCGCGTGGTCAACCTCAGCGAGAACGGGATGTTCCTCCAGACCATGTCCTTTTTCCCCGAAGGCGCCTCGATCCCGCTGACGATCACTCTCCCCGACGGCCAGCATTACCCCGTGAGCGGCCGGATCGTCCGGCAGGACATCGACCAGGGCGGCGTCGGCGTCGAGTTCCAGGCGATCGACGATCAGAGCCGTCGCTCGATCCTCCACTTCCTTTCCGATTACGTCACCGTCCGGGACCTTGACGAGCTCAAGCTCCGGTATCCGTTCCTCAAGACCGACGAGATGGTCCTTTTCTCCGACGCCTACAAGATCGAGTCCCTCATCCGCGAGGCCCTGAGGGCCGGACTGGAAGTCGCCGTCATCCATTCCCAATCGAAGAATTCCGAGATCCTCGAGTTCTCCAACCTCAAGCCTCCCTCCATGTGCGCCCTGAAGGGCGAAGACCTGAACGTCAAGTTCAAGACCTCGGACCTCATCTTCGTTTCCTTCCAGATCGGCTATGCCACCTACAACTTCGAGACGATGATCGCTCGGATCACTCCGGACGGCCGGGAACTCGTCTGCCTCTATCCGAGGGTCATGTTCTACTCGGAGAAACGGACTGAAAAAAGGATCAGCCCGAACGGGAACCTCCGGATCGAGATCCCTCTTCCGCCACCCTTCAACAGCAGCATCACGGGCCGGATCACCGATATCAGCCCCGGGGGGGTCAGTTTTGTCGCCGATTCCCACGCCCAGGTCCTGCTGAAAGGCACCCCTCTCGAGACCCTGTCCATCCTCGACGGCAACCGGCTCCTCTGGAAGGAGAACGGAGAGGTGCGCTACGTGGCACGGGCCGGGGAGGGGACCCTGTACGGGATGAAATACGGGGTCCAATTCGGGATCGGCCGGGTGAGCATCCAGTCCGTCCAGGCGCCCGAGCTTAATTACGAGCATTCTGACGAAGGTTCCCCGGGCCAATCCGTGATCCTCCCGGGGACAAACCTGGTCGGTGAGCTCAGCAAGCTCGTTCACATGCCGCCGCAAGTCCTCCGGATCGAGAGCCGGCGTGGCGAGGAGATCGTCGGGCTCCTGAATTCCTCGCTTCCGCTCGATGACAAGCCGGTCCCGGTGGTCGTCGTCCCGCCCGCCTTCGGAAAAACCAAGGAAGTCCTCTTCGGCCTGGCCCTGACCCTCGTCCAGAACTTCCGGGCCCTTGGAAAACCGCTGGCGGTCATCCGCTATGACGGGATCCGGCGGAAGGGCGAGAGCCACAAGGACCCGGAGGCCTCGGAGCCGCCCTACGAGATGCTGAAGGCCAGCACCAGCCAGGGCGCCGAGGACATCAGGACCGTCCTGGACTGGCTCCAGCTCAACTCCAAGCTCAGGGCGAGCTCGGTCATCCTCGTCACGTTCTCCCTCTCCGCCCTGGAAGCCCGGGTCGTCCTGAGGGATGACTTTTATCGCCGGCAGATCAGCTATTGGATCTCCTGCATGGGCTCCCTGGAATTCAGGGACATGATGAACCGGATCAACTGCGGGTTGGATGTCCTCGAACAGTATCAACTCGGCATCAAGCTGGGCATCTATCCGATCCTGGGCAACATGATCAGCCACGAATCCTATGCCGCCGATGTCATCGCCAATGCCGTCGGGACCCTGGAGCAGGCCCGGGAGGACATGCGCCACTTCGATCTCCCGATCACCTGGATCTACGGGCAGTACGACCAATGGATCAAGTCGGAATTCATCCGCGACGTGATGAGCATCCAGGCCAACGCCCTGCGCGAGGTGATCGCCGTCCCCATCGGGCACAACGCCCGGACGTCCCAGGAAGCCCTCCGGTTGTTCGGCACGATCACCTCGCTCATCCATCGCTCCCTCCACACGACGATGATCCAGCCGATCCTTCCCTCGAAGAGGGACATGGAGATCCTGCGGCGGGCGGAGAAGGACAGGCTCCCCTCCCGGAACCTCAAGAACCGGAAGGCCTACTGGCGCCATTATCTTGTCGGCGAGAACAACCTCCTGGGCTTCGACATCATGGCCATGTCCGACGATTATCAGCACCTGATGGAGGACCAGCTTCAGGCTCTCGAGCTCCAGTCCGAGGACCGTCTCCTCGACCTCGGCGGAGGGACCGGGAACTTCGTTGAGCACCTCGCCGAGAGCGGCCGCGACCTGCCCGCCCAGATCACCATCGCCGACCTGATCCCGGACGCCATGAAACAGGCCCGCGAGAAGCTCCTCTCCCGTTTCGGCGCCCTCGGCGAGCCGGGCCGTCTCGACTTCCTTTGCCTGGACCTGGAAATGAGCCGCTTCCTGCCTTTCCGCCGTTTCCTCGAAGGGGAGATCGGGAGCTTCGAGGAGATGGCCGACAAGATCGAGAACTTGACGCTCGACAGCGCCATCAAGATCCAGGCGGCCCATTCCCCCCGGCTCCACAGGATCCTCCGGGGTGAGCCCGTCACTCCGTCGGCCGACGACTGGCTGAAAAGGCAGTTCGACCTTCATGAATACCGGACCATCATCGACTTCAACCAGGCCGCCCGTTATGTCCGGCGGCTGACCAACAAAAAGCCCGCGTTCCGCAGACTGGCCCTGCCCGGATTTCTCGAGGGGAATCTCCATCTCCCCTTCAAGGCGGGCTGGTACAACAAGGTCCTCATGAGCCTCGTCCTCTCCTACGTCTTCGACCCGGCCGAGACCCTCCGCGAGGTAAGGCGGATCATCAGACCCGGAGGCCGGCTCGTCCTGTCGAGCATGCGTCCGGATACCGACGCCTCCGGCCCCTTCACGCGGCTCCTGGAGAAGATCGAAACGATGCCCGAGGAAGCGCTGCCGCGGGACTGGCCCAAGGCCCGGCTCCTCGATTCGATGCGTTCTTTCCTGAACGACGCGCAGGCCCTCTCGGACCTCGAAGAGGCGGGGACCTTCGATTTCTTCGACCCGGACAAGCTCGACGGGCTGCTCGAGGAATCCGGCTGGAAAAGGATCCGGATGACCCCGAGTTTCGGAGACCCCCCCCAAGGTTATATCGTCCTGGCAAAGGCGAGGGAAACCAATGACTAGCAAGGATTTCGACTTCGAAGAACGGCTATATCGGGAAAACAACCTGAGGGGCCGCGTCCGGCTGATCATCATTTCGAGCGCAGTCCTTTATCTCCTGTTCGTGATCCTCGACTCGATCTACGCCTCTTCTTACTTTTCAAAGTTCCTCGTCATCCGCCTGGCCATCCTGGTCGGTCACGCCGTCCTTTTCGCCTGGCTCAGCCGCGCCAAGACGAACCGCACCTGCGCGAACATCGCCATCGCCCTGGCCCTTTTTGATGTCGGCGGGATCGCCATCATGATCTGGTCGCAGAACAGTTATGTCCAGGGCCTGTACATCATCGTCATCGGCTTGGTCGTGACCGTCCCCCTGACGTTCCGCGATACGATCTTCCTCTATGTCATGATCTGGTTGAGCTATGCCCTTCCCAGTTTCTTCAATTTATCCAGGGTCCACTGGCTGGATGTCATTTACAATCTCTTCTTCCTGACGTCCCTCATCCTGATCGGCGCTCTGGGGTCCTTCGTCATGGACCGGCTGCGGCGCCGCGAGCTTATCAGCCGCGCCCAGCTCGAGGAGATGACGGGCAAGCTCCAGGAGTCGAACGCCAAGCTCAAGACCCTGGACGAGCTCAAGACACAGTTCTTCGCCAACGTCAACCACGAGCTCCGGACGCCGCTGACCCTGATGCTCGCGCCGCTCAAGGTCATTCTCGACGGCAAGATGGGCAAAACTTCCCCGGTCTTGAGGGACACGCTCGAGACCATGCAGCGCAACGGCTACAAGCTCCTCAAGCTCATCAATAACCTCCTCGACCTGACCAAGCTCGAAGCAGGGAAGATGAGGCTCAAGATCCGGACGGTGAATTTCATCGATTTCACGAGCTCTCTCCTCGCCTCCGTCAAGCCCTTGGCCGACCAGAAGGAGATCAAGCTTTTTTTCCAGCACCCTCCGCAACCCCTCGACCTGACCATCGATACGGACCAGTTCGAGAAGGTCACCCTGAACCTCCTCTCCAACGCCCTCAAGTTCACGCCGAAGGGCGGGAGGATCACCATCTACATCGAAGACAAGGAGAAAACGATCGTCATGGCGGTCGAGGATACGGGGATCGGCATCCCGGCCAACATGCTCGAAACCATCTTCGACCGTTTCTCGCAGGTCGACGGGTCCACGTCCCGGTCCCATGAAGGGACGGGGATCGGGCTGTCCCTGGCCCGGGAGATCGTCACCCTCCATCAGGGGACGATCCGCGCCGAGAGCGAGCTCGGGAAGGGCTCCCGGTTCGTCGTGGAAGTCCTCAAGGGCGAGGATCACTATCCGGCGGATATCCTCGACCGGCGCCAGGATGAACAGCCCGTCGGCCTCAAGAGGAGAATGACGGACACCCAGGAACCGCGGGTCCAGGATATCGTCACGGACTTCCAGCGGCTCCAGCTCGTCGACCTCGAACGGGTGGATATCGAGGCTGGCGGCGGCGGCACGAAAACGCACGACGCCCTGATCCTTGTCATCGACGACAACCCCGAGGTCCTCAAGCTGATGAAGATGCTCCTGAGCGACGAATTCGACCTGGAGATGACGACCTCGGCCGAGAAGGGGCTGAGCTTGGTCAAAGAAAAGGGCCCCGACCTCATCCTCTGCGACGTCATGATGCCCGGGATGGACGGGCACGCGTTCTCCCGGGCCGTCAAGGCCGACGAGGCCCAAAAGCACATCCCGATCATCCTCGTGACCGCCCGGACGGGGGCCGAGATGCTGGCCCAGGGCATCCAGGCCGGCGCGGATGATTACATCTCGAAGCCTTTCGATTCGGTCGAGCTCAAGGCCCGGATCCGCTCCCTCCTCAGGTTCCGTGAGGTGGAATCCCAATTGGCCCTGGCCAACCGGAACCTCAAGATGAGGACCTCCGACCTCGTCGATCAACAGCGGTCCCTGTTCCTGTCCACGGTCAAGTCCCTCGTCTCCGCCATCGACGCCAAGGACGAGTACACCCGGCATCACTCCACCCGCGTGACCGAGTTCACCCTGAAGATCGCCGCGAAGATGAATTTCAGCGAGAAGGAATTGGGCGACCTCGAGCTGGCCTCCCTTCTCCATGATGTCGGCAAGATCGCCGTCCCGGAAAACATCCTCAACAAGCCGGGAAAGCTGACCGATCAGGAGTTCGCCCTGATCAAGGAGCACCCGGCCCGGGGGGAGAGCATTCTCAGGCCGGTCATCGAGCTCAAGAACATCGCCCCTGTCGTCCGGGCCCACCACGAGCATTACGACGGCACCGGATACCCCGACGGACTGAAAGGCCGGGAGATCCCTCTCGGGGCCCGGATCATGTCCGTCGCCGACACCTACGATTCCATCACGTCGGAAAGGCCCTACCGGAAGGCCGCCTCCCACCGCTACGCGGTGAAAGAGATCATCCGGTGCTCCGGGTCGCAGTTCGACCCCGAGGTCGTGGAGCACTTTCTCGAGGTCAGCGGCAGCCTGGTCCAGGAGCAGGGCCAGGGGTCCGCGCCGACGGAAGCGTGAGCGCGAAGGTCAGCCGACCTTTTTCGCTTCCTGCTTGAAATCCTGTTGCCAGAGGATGAGGCCTGTCACGTCGCCTTTCTGGTTGCTCAGGAACTGGATCCGGACGTACGGGTCGACGGAGAAAAAGAAGGTCTGGCTTTCGACAAAAAACCTGGTCGGCGCCTGCCCTGTCGGCCGGATGACCAGGTAATAGTCCTCGGTGCTGACGTCCAGGATATAATCCGGAGAGATCTCGTAGCGGCCGACGTACTGCCGGTAGATCGAGGGGTCCAGCCGGAAGAGGGGCCTCTCTTGAGGCTTGAAATCCGGCCACTCGTAGGCTGCCGAAACACTCCGGAGGACCTCCTCGGTGACGAGAAAGCCGTTGTCGCTGTTCGTCATGACCACGGCGCCCTGCCCCTTGTAGGGATAAACGTCGAGCGAACAGGTGAAACCCCGGGTCCGGCCCTGGAGACGGAAACGGATGTCCGTCCCGGTCCCCTCGATCTCGAATCCGAGCCCCCTGTTCCCGTCCTGGGGAGTGAGCATGGCCCGGGCCAGGGCGGCGGTCAGGATCTTCCCTCCCTTGCCCATCGCCGTCCGCAGGATGTCGGCCGCGAAAGAAAGAAGCTCGGACGGGCTCGTCCAGAGGCCGCTCGCGGCGGCGGCCGGAGAGTCAGTCCATTTCCCCTCGACCGGTCGGCCGTCCCGGCCGTGGCCGGAGGCCGCGTTGATCTTCATGGCCTCGGGCAGCGGCGCCGTGTATGCGCTGTTCTTCATCCCGAGCGGGCCGAGGACGGTATCGTTCATCAGGGAGGGGAAGGGGGAAGAGGTCACCTCTTCGAGAAGCTTCGGGAGCACGTTATAACCCGAGGCACGGGTCAGGATCCCGCGCAGCGTGACCCCGGCCTTTCCGGCGATATCCGTCCCGGTCAGGCCCGAGCCCCGGAGCCGCGCGCTGACATCCCCGTCAAGGTCGAGCCGGCCCTTGTCCACCAGCTCAAGGGCCGCCGCGGCCGCGACCGGCTGGCTGAGCTCGCCCGCCTGGAAGATCGTATCCGCCGTCACGGGCTCCCGGGAATGCGCGTCGCGAACACCGTAACCTCCGGCCCATTCGAGGCCGTTCCTGTCCATGACGGCGAGGCCGACCCCGGGGACCTTATAGAATTCCATCCGGGCGTCCAAAGACAGCTTCTCGGGCCGCTGGCCTTTGAGATAGATCGCCCGGAGCAGGCCGTGCTCGACTGTCCGGACCCTGCTCTTGGTCAGGGCCTCCTGCCGGGTTTCGCAGCCGGCGGCCAGGAAAGCCAGGGCGGATATGGCGAACAGGGGGATGGCGCGGCCGCTTGCCGATAGGGCACGTCGACAGAAACCCATGTCCGCTGCCATAAAACTATTTTAATCTGCTCCGGCCGGTTTCTCCAGAAAAATTTGAGCGCGACGCGGGCACAGATGCAAAAGAGGGATGGGTGGAGCGAAGTCCGCTCGGGGACACTGCCGTGATAGGACCCGTCCGACCTTATTCCTCTTGACGGCTGCCGGGCTTTGCTATAGAAATTCCTTTTCCGGAGGACAACATGGCCCACATCGAACCTTTCAGGGGCGTCCGGCCCCGCCGCGACATCGCCCACCTCGTCGCCGCCCCGCCCTACGACGTCTTGAGCACCGAGGAAGCCCGCGAGATGGCCGCGGGAAACCCCTACTCGTTCCTTCATGTCGGCAAGCCGGAGATCGACCTCCCCCCGGGGACAGACCCTTACGCCGACGCCGTCTACGCCAAGGGCAAGGAGAACTTCGAGCGTTTCCTCAGGGAGGGAGTCATCTCCCAGGATCCCACGAGGAATTTCTATATCTACAAGCAGGTTTGGGGCGATCATGCCCAGGTCGGCCTCGTGGCCGCCGCATCCTGTCAGGATTATCTGGACGACATCATCAAAAAGCATGAGCTGACCCGGCCGGACAAGGAAAACGACCGGATGCGCCATATCGAGACCCTGGAGGCCCAGACGGGCCCGGTCTTCCTCACTTACCGGCGGGCCCAGGCGATCGACGACCTGATCGCGGAGGGCATGACCCGGTCCCCGGACTACGATTTCACGACAGGGGACGGCGTCCACCACGCTTTTTATGTCGTGGCGGACCCGGGGCTCATCGCTAGGATCCAGGCCGAGTTCGGGAAGCTCGGCTGTCTCTACGTCGCCGACGGCCACCACCGGTCCGCCGCCGCCACCCGGATCAAGGTCAAGCGCGACAAGGAGAATCCCCGTCATACCGGGCGGGAAGAATACAGCTTTTTCCTGGCCGTCATTTTTCCTCATAACCAGATGAAGATCCTCCCTTACAACCGCGTCGTCAGGGACCTCAACGGCCTGAGCGTCGAAGCGTTCCTGGGCAAGGTCGACGAAAGGTTCGCCCGGCGGCCGGCCGATCACAAGGCCCCGGCGAAGAGCAAGGAATTCTGCATGTTCCTCGATGGCGAGTGGCACCTCCTCGAAGCCCGGCCCGGGACGTTCGACGCCCATGACCCGATCGGATCCCTCGACGTCTCCATCCTCCAGATGAGCCTTCTCGGGCCCGTGCTCGGCATCGCCGACCCGAGGACGGACAAGCGCATCGACTTCGTGGGCGGGATCCGAGGCACGGCCGAGCTCGAACGCAAAGTCCGGAGCGGTCAATTCAAGGTCGCTTTCTCCCTGTTCCCCACGACCATCGACCAGCTTTTCGAGGTCGCCGACAGCGGCAGGACCATGCCGCCCAAGTCCACCTGGTTCGAGCCCAAGCTCAAGGACGGCCTCGCCGTCCACATGATCGGCGAATGACTCCCACCGCTGCCCGGGAAAAGGGAAAGGGCCGGGCGTCCCGGCGCCGCCCTCCCGTCCCTCCGGCGCTCCTGGCCAGGATCGAGAACGAGGCCCGGGGCTTCTTCCTCGACTCCCGGGGCAGCCACGATTGGGACCATACCGAGCGGGTCCTCCGTCTCTGCCTGAGGATCGGCAAGAAAGAAAGGGCCGACCTCAGCATCCTCTCGCTGGCCGCCCTCCTCCATGACATCGGACGGGGAGAAGAGGACCGGTCGAGAGGAAGGGTCTGCCACGGCCGGGCCGGGGCCGCGATGGCCGGGAAGCTCCTCACCGCATACGGGCTCGATGCCGGGACCGTCCGCGAAGTCGTCCACTGCATCCGGACGCACCGTTTCCGGAAAAGGGCTGTCCCGAAAACGCTCGAGGCGAAGGTCCTTTTCGACGCCGACAAGCTGGATTCGATCGGGGCCGTGGGCATCGGCCGGGCCTTCCTGTTCGCCGGGGAGGTCGGGGCGCGCCTCCACGACAAGAGGATCGACCTCCGCAGGACAAAGCCCTACACCCGGGACGACACCGCTTACCGGGAGTTCCTCATCAAGCTCGGCCGGGTCAAGGGCAGGGTCTTCACCCGCGAGGGCAAGCGCATCGCCGCCGAACGTCACCGGTTCATGGTCGGTTTCTTCGACCGTCTGAACAGGGAAACGGACGGCATCCTGTAAACGGCGGGCCCGCGGACCCCGGCCGGGGGGAACGCCGCGAGGAGGGGGCCATGGAGTGGCACCAGGTCTATAATCCCCTGCATAGCGTCTGGCTCTCGACCGCCGCCGCCGCCCTGCCGATCGTCATCCTCCTCGGCGGGCTGGCCCTGCTCCGGCTCAGGGCCCATGTCGCGGCCCTCCTCGGGCTGGCGGCGGCCCTGCTCGTGGCGGTCCTCGGTTTCACCATGCCCGCGGGGATGGCTCTCCGGACGGCCGGCCTGGGAGCCGCCTACGGCCTCTTCCCCATCGGCTGGATCATCCTCAACGTCATCTTCCTCTACGATCTCACCGTCGAAAAAGGGTATTTCAAGGTCATGCAGGACAGCCTGACCGGCATCACCCGCGACCGCCGGCTCCAGCTCCTCCTCATCGCGTTTTCTTTCGGCGCGTTCTTCGAAGGCGCGGCGGGGTTCGGGACGCCGGTGGCGGTCACAGCGGCCATCCTCATCGGCCTCGGGTTCTCGCCCCTCGCCGCCTCGGGGCTCTCGCTCATCGCCAACACGGCGCCCGTGGCCTACGGCGCGCTCGGGACGCCGATCATCGCCCTGGCCGGCGTCACGGGGCTGGACGTCCGGAAACTCGGCGCCATGGTCGGGCGCCAGCTCCCGTTCTTTTCCGTCCTCATCCCCTTCTGGCTCATCTGGGCCTTCTGCGGGTTCAAGAAGATGAGGGAGGTCTGGCCGGCGCTCCTCGTCGCGGGGGTCTTCTTCGCCGTGCCCCAGTGGCTCATCTCAAACTTCCATGGGCCATGGCTGGCGGGCGTCGGCTCGGCCGTCATCTCCATGGCCGCGCTGGTCGTCTTCCTCCTGAAATGGCGGCCCAAGAGCTTCTATGGCTTCGCCGGCGAAGAAGAGACCGGGCGCCACGGCGCCGCCGTCCGGCCTCCCCATGCGGCCCGCGAGCTCGCCCGGGCCTGGACGCCATGGCTCGTCCTGAGCGTCTTCGTTTTTCTCTGGGGAATTCCACAGGTCAGGGCCCTTCTTGATGGGATCTCCGTCATCCGCTACCCCGTCCAGGGACTGGACAGGCTCATCTTCCGGGTTCCGCCTGTCGTCGCCAAAAACACGGCCGAGGCCGCCGTGTTCATCTTCAACTGGCTTTCCCTGACGGGCACGGGGATATTCGCCGCCGCCGTCCTCTCGGGGTTCCTGATGTCGTTCAGGCCCAAGGAGCTCGTCCGGGCTTACATGAAAACCCTCAAGCGGGTCCGGTTCTCGCTCTTCACGGTCGCCGCCATGCTCTCCCTCGGCTATGTCACCCGGTATTCGGGGCTCGACGCGACGCTCGGGCTGGCCTTCGCTCGGACGGGCATCCTCTATCCCTTTTTCGGGACCCTGCTCGGCTGGCTGGGCGTGGCCATGACGGGTTCGGACACGTCGTCCAATGTTCTTTTCGGGAGTCTTCAGAAGATCTCGGCCGGCCAGCTCGGCCTGAGCCCGGTCCTGATGGCGTCGGCCAACAGCTCCGGCGGGGTCATGGGCAAGATGATCGACGCCCAGAGCATCGTCGTCGCCAGCACGGCCACCCGTTGGTACGGCCACGAGGGCAAGATCCTGCGCTACGTGTTTTTCCACAGCCTGGCCCTGGCCGTGCTGATGGGGCTACTCGTCTTCCTCCAGGCTTACGTCTTCCCCTTCACTCTGCTCGTCATCCGCTGATATCAGCCGACGATCTTGCCCTGGCCCTTATATTTGTCCTCGATACGCTCCTTGGGCAGGAATTCGTTTTCCAGGGCCCGATATTCTTTGAGCCCGACGAAATCCGTGTATTCCTCGAAGCTCGTGGCCCAGCGGGTCTGGCCGGCCAGGATCCCGGTCGGCGAAGCCTTGAGGGCCTGGAAAAAGTCCATGAGGGCCTTGTGGGCGACCATGATCGAGGCCACGGGGATGGAGACCCGCCCGACGCCCATCTTCGCGAGCTCGGGTATCGGGATGAGCTCGGTCTTCATGCCGGTGATGGCGTCCATGAGATTGACGGACAGCGGCCCCCTGACCGCCTTGACCGCGATCTCGATATCGGATCGGCTCTTGATCCCGTCGATAAAGGCCAGATCGGCGCCGGCCTCGAGATACAGGTTGCAGCGCCGGACGGCTTCGGTCAGCCCCATGCCGGCGAAGACGTCGGTCCGGGCGTTGATGATGAAATCCTTGTCCAGCCCGTCCCTGACCATGGCACAGGCCCTGACTTTTCCGGCCATCTCCTCGGCCGGGATGACTTCTTTGCCGGCCATGTGGCCGCAGCGCTTGGGAAAGACTTGGTCCTCGATGTTCATCCCGGCCAGGCCCATGGCGATCAGCCGCTCCGTGATCCAGGCCGCGTTGACGGCGTTGCCTCCGCCGGTGTCGATGTCGGCCATGACGGGGATCTTGACCGCCTGAGCGATGTTCCAGGAGAGGTCCAGGACGTCCTTCATCCGGACGAGCCCCACGTCGGGCTTCCCGAGGTAGGACCCGGCCAGGCCGTAGCCTGAGATCTGGATGGCCTCGAATCCGGCCTTCTCGATGACCTTGGCGCTCAAGGCGTCGTGGCATCCGGGGACGGCCACGGCGCGGCGCTCCATGATGGCTTTTCTCAATACCGTCGTTCTTCTCATGACCGGTGACTCCTTTGGGCAGAAAAAATACGCCAACATTCTAACGTATTCGCCGCCCCGAAGGAAGAGGGATGCCGGGGCCCGGCCTTCCTGCATTTCCTCTTCGACCGGATCCCCGAGGTCTACGAGATCCAGGCCTGAGCGAAGGGACCGGCCGGCAGAGGAACGGGGCCCGCGGCCGTTTGACATCGGCTTTTTGAAAAGATATACTTCCCTCCTCGTTTCTCTGGATAACGCGTTGATAATCATGGAGATGGCGCGGCCCGGCAGCGGGCCCGCGGAGGGACGTGAGCCATGATCTCGGCGGCCGACCGTTGGGTCGAAGAGCAGGAGCGGCTGGCGAAGCCGGCCCGCGTCTATTGGTGCGACGGCTCCGAGGGCGAGGCCTGGCGCCTCATCGAGATCGGCCTGAACGAAGAGCGGCTGAACGGCCCCGTCTTTGAGAAGCTCAACCACAAGACCTGGCCGACGGCCTACCTCCACCGCAGCAACCCGACCGATGTCGCCCGGACCGAGCATCTGACGTTCGTCTGCCATTCGAGCCGCGACGCCTCCGGGCCGAACAACAACTGGATGGACCCGGCCAAAGCCAAGAAGGTGATGGCCAAGCTTTCGGACGGCTGCATGGCCGGCCGGACCATGTACGTCATCCCCTACATGATGGGCCACCCCGACTCACCCTACGCCAAGGCCTGCCTCATGGTGACGGACTCGAGCTACGTCGCGGTCAGCATGCGGATCATGACCCGGATCGGGACCCCTATCCTCGACATCCTCCGCAACCGCGAGGACTTCATCAAGGGCTTCCACTCGATCGGGGACCTCGACCCCAACCGCCGCTACATCATGCACTTCCCCGAGGAAGGGCTCGTCTGGAGCGTCGGTTCGGGCTACGGCGGGAACGCCCTCCTCGGCAAGAAGTGCGTCTCCCTCCGGATCGGCTCCTACCTCGGCTACCGGCAGGGATGGCTCGCCGAGCACATGGTCATCATGGGCATCGAGGACCACCGCGGCAACGTCACCTACGTCACAGCCGCCCTGCCGAGCGCCTGCGGCAAGACCAACCTGGCCATGATGGAATCGGCCCTCCCCGGCTTCCGGGTCTGGACGCTCGGCGACGACATCGCCTGGCTCAACGTCGGGCCCGACGGACGGCTGTGGGCCATCAACCCCGAGGCCGGCTACTTCGGGGTCGCGCCCGGGACCTCGATGAAGACCAACCCGAACATGATGCGGACGATCCGGCGCGGCGCCTTCAACCCGACCCTGTTCACCAATGTCGCCCTGGACACGGACACGAACGAGCCCTGGTGGGAGGGCATCGACGGCCCGGTCCCTCCGCACCTCCTCGACTGGCAGGGAAAACCCTGGACGCCGGCCAGCGGCACGAAAGGCGCCCACCCCAACTCGCGGTTCACGGCCGCGCTCATCAACTCCCCGATGCTCTCGAGGGAGTACGACAATCCCCGGGGCGTCCCCATCTCGGCCATCATCTTCGGCGGCCGGCGGACCCAGCTCATCCCCCTCGTCGTCGAAAGCTTCAGCTGGGCCCACGGCGTGTTCCTGGGCGCGCGGATGGGCTCGGAGACGACGGCCGCGGCCACGGGCCAGGTCGGGGTCGTCCGGCGCGACCCGATGGCCATGCTCCCCTTCTGCGGCTACAACATGGCCGACTACTGGCGCCACTACCTGAACATGGGGAACCGGCTGACCCAGCCGCCGAAGATCTTCTCCGTGAACTGGTTCCGCGTCGACGGGCGCGGCAAGTTCATTTGGCCCGGCTTCGGCGACAACATGCGGGTCCTCAAGTGGGTCGTCGACAGGGTGAACGGGGCCGTGCCGGCCCGCGAGACCCCCGCCGGCCTCGTGCCCCGGGTCGAAGACCTCGACATGACCGGCCTCAGCCTGCCGAAGGACAGCCTCGAGAAGCTCTTCGCCGTCGACATGAGGGAATGGAAGCCGGAGGTCGACGACATCCGGGCCTTCCTCAAGCCCTATCGCAACCGCCTGCCCTCCGAGATCCGCGACGAGTTCGAGCGGCTCGAGCGCCAGGTCCGGGCAAAATGAAGCTGGACGCGGCGGCCCTGGTCCACACGTGGGGGCTCCCCACCGCGACGTTTGTCTATTGCTTCGCGAGCGGCCTCCTTCCCTTCGTCAACGCCGAGGCCTTCCTGGTCATCATCTCGTCGGCCCTTCTCACGAAATCCCAGCTCCTGATGGTCACGGCCCTCGCCTCCCTAGGCCAGATGACGGCCAAGTGCACCATGTATTCCGTGGCCCGGACGTCCTTCCAGCGCCCGCCCCAAAAATACGCGGACAAGCTGGAGCGGGCCCGGGCGAAGCTCGAGGCGTGGCGCTACGGGTCGGGGTTCTTCATCTTCGTCAGCGCCAGCACCGGCTTCCCCCCGCTCTACGTCGTCAGCATCCTGGCCGGGATGCTCAAGCTGAACTTCATCACCTTCCTTGTCTTCGGGCTGGCCGGGCGGTTCGTCCGCTTCGGGATCGCCCTCCTGTTCCCCCAGCTTCTGAAGGGCTTGTTCTAAGGTCACCCAGGCCGGGAGATCAGCGGCCGAGGATGACCGCGATGGCGTACTGAAGCGACGTGTCCCCATGGGCCTTGACCGGCAGCGTGGAGATCCCGATCCGCTTCAGCGTCGCGTCTTTGAGCTCTTTCCGGAGGCGCCCCCCAATCCCGTCGAGCGTCTGGAACATGAAGAAGAAGGACTCGCCCGGCCGCGTCGCGGAAGGACCGGAGGCCCCGCCCTTTTTCCGCTCGCTGATCATAAGGTCGGCCTGCCGGCAGAGCTCATGATCGAGCTCGAGGCGCCGGAGGCCGATCCGCTCTCTGACCCCGTTCGCGGCCGCGAGGACGATCAGGACGCAGTCCAGGTCGTCCGGCCCACCTGAAGATCCGTCGGCGACGAGGAGGGCGCAGACATCATACGCGCCGCCCGGAAACTCGCGGCTCCGGCCGAACCCGACGCCGATCCCGGCCCGTCGGTACCGGCGCAGGTCCGCGTTCGTGAGCGCCGCCGTGATATCGTCCAGGTCCGCCCCCGTAGCGAACCGCATGAGGACCTCCCCGAAGAAGGCGGGCGCCGGGGGGATCTCCCGGCCGGCGGCCCGTCTGAGGGCGCAGCTCTGGGCCGTCTCGTTGAGCGTGTCGAGCAGGACGAGCGGCGGCAGGTTCGTCTTCCGCCTGAGCTCGTTCAGGGCGCCGAGAACGATGCCGCGGGCTTCTTTTTCGTCGCGCCTGACCAGGCCGCGGGCGAAGTCCTCCGTGACGAAATAAGCGCCTCTGCTTCCCCGGACGACTCCGATCCCGACCTGGCCGAAGTCGGGATTCAGGATATTCTCACGGTGGCCGGGGCTGGCCATGAACGTCTCATGGATGGCTTCGGGGACGGAGGTCCCGCTGCGGGCGACGTTCTCACCGTTGGCGGCGAAAAGGATCCCGGCGTCGACAAGACGGTCCGTATAGGATTTTCCCGAGGCGGACGTATGCATGAGGACATCGAGCCGGGCCATTTCCAAGCTATGTCTCCTGGCCAGGGCCGTGAGCGGGGAGAACGGTTCGAGGGCCGGGAGGCCCCGGGATGTTCGCTCCCTGTTGAGGACGAGGAGCAGGTCCTTCTCCAAGTCCTCGAGAGACGGCAGGGCGGCAACTTGCCGGCCTGTCCGGCCCAGGCTCGCGCGAAGGATGGCCGGTTGCGCCCCCCAGGCCGAAAGGAGGATAGCGCAGATGAGGATACGCCCCGGCCGTTTCCTCCCGTCGCCCGCTGCCATGCGTGCCACCTCTTCCATTTTCGCCGAAAAAGCGGGAAAAGCAAATCCGGGGATGGGCAACGAAATCCCGGCGGAAAAGGTTCATTCCCCCTCCGGACTTGGCGCGGGTGGCGGGAATTCGGTTATAATGACCTCAGCAAAAAAGAAAGGATGATGGCACCATGAGCGCACGGCCAAAGAAGATCGAGGATTTCCGAAAGAAAGACGACCTTCTCGTGGTCACCGGCGCCGGGGGCTTCATCGGCGGGGCCCTGATCCGCTATTTCCACGGCAAGGGCTTCCACAGGATCCGGGCCGTCGACAAGAAGCCCCTCCCCGACTGGTACCAGAGGACGCCCGGCGTCGAGGACCTCTGCCTGGACCTGAGCGATCGCGACAATTGCGTCCGGGCCTGCAAGGGGGCCGCCGAGGTCTACCAGCTGGCCGCCGACATGGGCGGGATGGGCTTCATCGAGCGCTTCCGCGTCGAGTGCCTGCGGAGCGTCCTCATCAACACCCACATGATCGAAGCCGCCGACAAGGCCGGCGCGGACCGTTACTTTTTCTCTTCCTCCGCCTGCGCCTATAACGTCGAGCTGCAGAAGGACACGCGTTCCCGGGCCCTCAAGGAGTCGGACGCCTACCCGGCCATGGCCGAGCGCGGCTACGGGTGGGAGAAGCTCTTCTCGGAGATGGTCTGCCAGGAGTACCGGGCCGAGCGGGGATTCCAGACGTTCATCGCCCGGTTCCACAACGTTTACGGCCCGCACGGGACCTGGGACGGCGGCCGGGAGAAGGCGCCGGCCGCCCTCTGCCGCAAGGTCCTCGAGGCCCGCGATAACGGGAGCTTCGCGGTCGAGGTCTGGGGCGACGGGAGCCAGACCCGGAGCTTCCAGTTCATCGACGACTGCGTCGAAGGGATCGACATGATCATGCACTGCGACCGGCTCGTCGCGACGCCCATCAACCTGGGCTCGAGCGAGCTCGTCTCGGTCAACGAGCTCCTGTCGATCATCGAGGAGGCGGCGGGCTTCAAGGTCAAAAGGAGCTACGACCCGGCGGCGCCGAAGGGCGTCGGCGGCCGCAATTCCGACAACACGATGATCAAGGAGGTCCTGGGCTGGGAGCCCTCGACCCCGCTCCGCAAGGGGATCGCCAGGACCTACGCCTGGATCGAGGAGCAGTTCGCCCTGCGCAAGGCCGGGAAGCGGACGGTCGTCTAGCGGAGGATTGACGTCCCGTTCACGGACGGCGTATGATTGGGGACGATGTCTGTCGGCAATCCCAACACCCGGAGGGAACGATGTCCATGAATCCCGCCAAAACTGCTTGGGGCCCCATCCTGGTCCTGGGAAGCGTTTGGGGTTTGTCCGAGGCGGCCCTCGGCATGTATCTGCGCCAATGCGCCTCGACGGTCTCGGGCTCGCTCATGACCGGCGCGGCCCTTTTCTTCCTGGCCGCCGCCTGGGCGATCTCGCCCCGCTATCAGGCCATCGCCGGGATGGTCGCCCTGGCTTCGTTCTTCAAGCTTTTTGACGCAATACTCCTCGGCCTCCCCGTCCTCCACGGCGCCATCGCCAACCCGATCTTCGCCATCATCATGGAGGGAGCGGCATTCGCCCTCCTGATCAGCGTCCTTCAAAAAGGCCTGATCGCGAAAACCGCGGGGCGGGGGCTCGCCGGAGGCCTGACCGCGCTTCTCGCCGTCAACGCCTTCCCGCTGGTCAAGTTCGCCACCGGGATCGCGGCCTGCAAGGTCCCCGGCACGGCCATCCCCCTTTCTCTCTATTACGCTCCGATCGCCATCGCTGTCTCGATGCTCACCGTTCCGGCCGGATTTTGGGCCGGGGCGAGGGTCGCGGCTCTCGAAACGCGGCTCGCGCCGTCCGCCCCCGCGAAACTCGGCTGGGTCTCACCCGCCGCCTTCGTCCTCTGCCTGGCCGCCCTCACGCTCCTGAGACTGGTTTGAACCAGGCCGGCTGCTCCCGGCCGGGAACCATCGATGAAATACAGTTTCCCCAAGCTGCTCGAGGTCCTGATCAAGGACAAGGGTTTGGTCCTGGCGACGATCGTCGAAGCCTCGGGTTCGACCCCCCAGGTCCCGGGCGCCATGGCCATCTTCGCGGCCCACGGGCTCGTCGCAGGGACGGTCGGCGGGGGCCTGGTCGAAGGCCGGGCCCAGGAGACCGCCCTCGAAGCCCTCAAGGACAAGCGCGCCCGCCTCGTGGAATTCCGCCTGGACGCCGACCCGGATGATCAGGAGGGCGCCATCTGCGGCGGGACCGTGTCGGTCCTCGTCGACCCCCTGGTCATGGACGCGCGGCCCGTCTTCGAACGGGCCCTCCAGGGCTTCAGGAAGCGCCGGCCCGGGGTCCTCCTGACCATGATCCGGCCTCTCGAGGGCGGGTTCGTCCACGCGGCCCGGGACTGGCTCGCCGAAAGCGATTTTCCGGAGCCGTCGCAGTCCCCCGGCAGACTGGTCCAGGAGCCCGAGCTGGCCGACGTCCTCGCCTCCGGCAAACCGAGGCTCTTCAAGCGCGAGGATTTCTCCGTTTTCGCCGAGCCGGTCTGCCCGCTTCCCCGGCTGATCATCGCCGGGGCCGGCCACGTCGGCAAGGCCGTCGCCCACCTCGGGGGCCTCCTCGATTTCGAGGTCACCGTCATCGACGACCGGGCCGAGTTCGCGAACAAGGACAATATCCCCGACGCGGACACCGTCATCGTCGGCGACATCGCCGCGGCGGTCCGCGGGATCCCCGATTCGCCCGAGAATTATTTCGTCATCGTCACCCGCGGCCACCGGCACGACGCCGAAGCCCTCCGGGCCTCGATCGGCCGGGCGGCGGCCTACCTCGGCCTGATCGGGAGCCGGACGAAGATCGCCCTCGTGCGGCGCGAGTTCCTGGAGAAAGGCTGGGCGACGGAGGAGGAATGGGAGCGCGTCCGCGCCCCCATCGGGCTCGAGATCCGCTCCAAGACCGTCGAGGAGATCGCGGTCAGCATCGCCGCCGAGCTCGTCCTCGTCAGGGCCGGGCTGAAGGGGCCGGGCGGCTCATGATCTGGGCCGTCGTCCTCGCCGCCGGAGAATCCCGGAGGATGGGGACGCAGAAGCTCCTCCTCCCCTTCGGCGGAACGACGGTCATCGAGGCCATCGTCCGGACCGCGCTCGATTCGGAGGCCGACGGGACGGTCGTCGTCCTGGGGGCCGACAGGGAGAGGGTCCGGGGCTTGCTCAAATCTTATCCCCTGGTTTTCGCGGTCAACGAGGATTTTCGGCTGGGCATGCTCTCATCGATCCAGGCGGGATTCAAGGCCCTCCCGAACAACGCGGAGGCCGCGGTCATCATGCTCGGCGATCAGCCGGCGATCCCGGCCGGGGTCCTCGACGCCCTCATCCGGGCTTACCGGGAAAGCCGCCGCGGGATCGTCGTCCCGGTCCATAGTGGGAGACGCGGCCATCCTGTCCTGGTCGGCACGAAATACAGGGATGAGGTCCTCGGCCTCGACCCGGCAGTCGGCCTGAGGCAGCTCCTGCGGGCCCATCCGGAGGACGTTCTGGAGGTCGCGGTCCCCGACGAGTCCGTCCTCAAGGATATCGACCGTCCCGGGGATTACCGGAAAGAGGTCGATTCAAGCTCTAAAGCTCGCCGTAAATAACGTGACGGCGCCATTCAAGCGTCCTTCATCAACGCCGTTGCACGTTGTCAGGTCTCTGGATCCGTCCCCTCAGCGCAGGCGCTCTATGCTACTAACGGAAAAGCAATTCGAAATCGCGCGGGCTGACGATGCGGATGCCCTCGTGTTCCTTGAGGATCAGAAGGTCTTTGTCGCCAGAGACAAGATAATCCACGCGGCTCGCGACGGCGCAGGCCAAAACGAAATCGTCATCCCGGTCGCGGCACGCGCGGGGACGTTTCGTAGGGTCGGGCGGTTCGGCAATTTTCGCCACGCCTCCCAGCAATTCCAGGGCCTCCGCGATCTCCGTCCCGGAAGCGTCGAGCTTGTCCCTCAGGGCTTTCTTGAACTCGCCGATGAGGTGGGGGCAGGCGAAGAGCTGGAATTCATGGGCATTGGCGCGTCTGAGGAGCTTCGCGCAAAGGCCGTCCGCGGCGAAGGCGGCGACAAGAACGTTCGTATCGAAGACGGCCTTCACGAAACCGCCTTGAAAATATCTTCATCCGTGACCAAGCCCTTGTCTTTGGCCTTCCGGCTCAGGCCGGAACGGAGGCGCGAGAACCGGTCTTCCCAGAGATATGCCCGGAGAGCGTCCTTGATGAGGTCGCTTTTCGTTCGCCCCGACGCCTTGGCGATCCTGTCCAGTTCCTTGGCCATTTCCTGGGGAAAGCTGACGGAAATCACGGCTCTCATGGCGGCCCTCCTGTATTACAATCTACTACATGAACGACGGGAAGTCAAGCCGGAGGGCTCTTTCCTTCAAGAATATAGGACGGGGAACTGAGCCGCTTTTTCTCTCCGCATCATCAGCGGAGGCGCTCCATGCGGACCGCGCGCTTCAGGATGCGGTCGGGCATGACCCGGACGCCGAGGCCGGGGCCGTCCGGGATGTCGATGAAGCCGTCGGGGCCGAGGAGGACGGGCGGCTCGGCGATGTCCTCGTCGAAATAATTGCTCGTTTCGGAGGTGTCGCCGGGCAGGGTGAACCCTTCGGCCGTCTGGAGGTGGATATTGACGGCCCGGCCGATGCCCGTCTCGTCCATCCCGCCCGACCAGACATCGACGCCGCGGTCGGCACAATAGCGGGCGATCCTCATGGACTCCATGAGGCCTCCGACCCTCCCCTGCTTGATGTTGATGACCCGGCAGGCGCCGAGGGAAATAGCGGCGGCCGCGTCGTCGAGGCCGTGGATGGATTCGTCGAGGCAGATCGCGGTCTTCATCTCCTTCTGGAGGGCGGCGTGCTGGAAGATGTCGTTATAGGAAAGCGGCTGCTCGACCATCATCAAGTCAAAGGCGTCGAGCTCGCGGAGCCGGGGCGCGTCGGCGAGCGAATAGTCGCCGTTCGCGTCGACCATGAGCCGGACGTCGGGGAAACGGTCGCGGACGGCCCGGACCCAATCGACGTCCTGGCCTTTCTTGATCTTCATTTTGACCCGGTGGTATTTCTTGGCCACGGCGCTCCCGACGGCGGCGAGGAGAGCGTCCGGCGTTTCCTTGAGCCCGATGCTGATCCCCGACATGATCTTTTTCGCCGGCCGGCCCAGGAGCGCGTGGAGAGGGACCCCGCTCTGGGTCGCGATCAGGACGAGGAGGCCGTTCTCGATCGTCGCCTTGGCCATCCCGTGGCCGCGGACGTGGCGGAACCGCGCCTCGAGGTCGCCGAGCGTCATCCCCGGCTCGACGAGCGGCAGGAGGAAGTCCTTGATGATGTGGCGGGCCGTGCCGTTGGTCTCGTAGAAGTAGAACGGGTCGGGGTCGGAGACGCATTCGCTCCAGGCCGCGGCGCCGCCGGATTCGAGCCGCATGAGCATCGCTTCCTTGTCGGTCCAGACGTAGACGCTCGTCCCGAACGGGGCCACGAACGGCAGTTTGACGGTGACGAGGTCGATATGGTCGAGCCTGGGGACGGCGAGCTTTTCCAGGGCGGCGGCCGGCGACGGGCTGAGGGTCATGCGGTCCTCCTGGCGGAATGAATGTCGGGAAACGTCCGGGCAGCCGGAATCGTAATTCGCCCCGGGCGCCGGTGTCAAGTCGCGCTTTATTCGGCGGCCCCGTTTGTGTTATATATCGCTCGAAGAGAGGTGCGGGAATGAAATCACGAAAGAACGTCTTTCTCTTGTTCGCGTTCCTCGTCCTCCTGCCGGCGTTCCTCGCGTTCTCGCAGGAGACGAAATCGCTGACCCAGCAGGGCGACGATCTTTGGGACCAGCGCGGCGACCAGGCCAGGGCCAAGGAAGGGCTCGAGAAATACCGGGACGCCCTGCTCAAGAACGAGGACGCCTACGGGGTCTACTGGAGGATGGCCCGGATCGAGTATTGGATCGGCGACCACGCGGCCAACAACGACGAAAAGAAAAGTGTCTTCGGGATGGGGGTCTATTACGGCAAGAAGGCCGTGGCGCTCGAGCCGAACAAGGTCGAGGGCCACTACTGGCTGGGCGTGAACTACGGCAGCTACGGCGAGGCCAAGGGCGTCCTCAAGAGCCTGTCGCTCGTCTCGCCCATCAAGGACGAGATGCACAGGGTCATGGCCATCGACAAGACTTTCGACGACGGCGGCGCCGACAGGGTGCTGGGGCGCGTCTATTATGAGCTCCCCGGGTTCTTCGGCGGCAGCAACCAGAAATCCCTCGAGCACCTCCTGAGATCCAAGGAGCTGGGCCCGCGGGTCGGCCTGACCCGGATCTATCTCGCCGACACTTACCTGGCCCTCAACAATGTCGCGAAGGCGCGGGAGGAGCTCGAGTTCGTGATTGCCATGGAGCCCGACCCGAAGCTCATCCCGGAAACGGCCCAGGAAAAAGTCATGGCCAAGGACAAGCTCAAGGCCAAGGAATTCCACAAGAAGTGACGGAACGAGCCAACGAGGACTCGGCCCGCGAAGCAACCGGAGAAACGGCTGCGCCCGCGCGAGCGGTCCGAATCCTCTTCGAGAACGGCGGTATCCTGGCCGTCGACAAACCGGAGGGCGTCGTCTCGCTCGCCGAGGGGGGAAAAGGCGGCCTTCCCGAGCTGCTGCGCGATGTCTACCCGGCGAAGCTTTACCCCGTCCACCGCCTCGACCGGGAGGCGAGCGGAGTCATCGTCTTCGCCAAAGACCCCGGAATGCACCGCCACCTGAACGGCGAGTTCGACCGCCGGTCCGTCCGGAAGACCTACCTGGCCCTGACCCACGGGGTCATGGAGAGCAACCGCGGCATCGTCAACAAGCCCATCCGGGAGTTCGGGTCGGGGAGGATGGGAGTGGACGTGAAGCTGGGCAAGCCGTCGTCGACGGAATTCAAGGTGTACGAGCGGCTGAAGGCGTATACCCTCGTCCGGGCCTATCCGCTCACCGGCCGGCGCCACCAGATCCGGGTCCACCTTTACAGCCTCGGCCACCCGATCGTCGGCGACCTGAAGTACGGCGACCGGGCGGCGCAGGAAAAGTTCCCGAGGCTGATGCTCCACGCCACGGAGATCGAGTTCGACCTGCCCTCGGGCGAGCGGTTGAAGATCGAGGCCCCCGCGCCCGAATCGTTCACGAAGGTCCTGGAGGAACTGAGGGCTAATTCGGTGACACACAACTAATTACCGAATTAGCCGCGGAGGCTTCAGGAAAATAATTTGGATATTTAGTTGTATGTCAATTGTAAGTCACTGGGACAAAGAATAATTTCGGTAATTAGTTGTGTGTCACCGAATTATCACCGAATTATGTGTTCGCCTCTTATCTTTATTGATTCGCCGGCATGTTTGGTTTATTCTGTTCATCTATGACTAGCATTTTCGCCGATTCGGCAAGGCCCAATCATCTCATCGCTCTTATCCTGTTCATCTCCAACATCCCCCGCGACCCCCTCCTTCCCCCCTTCCATGGACGATAGAACCCTGCCCGACCCCGACCTCCAAGGCCCGGTCATCCTCGACCGGTCCCACCATTCCATCTCGCGGCGCGACATCGACTACGACGCCCTCAAGGTCCTCTACCGCCTCAGCGGCCACGGCTTCATCGCCTATCTCGTCGGCGGCGCCGTGCGCGACCTCCTCCTCGGCCGCCGCCCGGCCGATTTCGACATCGGCACGGACGCCCACCCCAACCAGATCAAGAAGCTCTTCCGGAACGCCTTCCTCATCGGGCGCCGCTTCCGCCTGGCCCACATCAAGTTCCAGGGCGGGAAGGTCATCGAGGTGTCCACGTTCCGGAGAAAGCCCGACGAGGAGGAAGTGCGGGCCGAGCGCGAAGAGGAGATGAGGGCATCGGAAGCGGAGCGGGCCCGCGACGACGCCGCCGATAGCCCCGGACATGAGTTCTCCTCTGACGCGCCAACAGCGATGGCATCCGAGGGCGAGATCCCAGCCGCTCCCGCTCCTAAGCAGGATGCTCCGGCATCCGATCTCGAACAGCCGGGCGAACCGGAGACCGGGCCCGAGCCCTCTCCGCCTCCCCTTGAGCGGAAGCCCATCCCGATCCCGGGCCGCCCCCCTCTCAAGCCCATCGCCTTCGGCACCCCCCAGGAAGACGCCTTCCGGCGCGACATCACGATCAACGCCCTGTTCTACGATATCGCCACCTACTCCGTCATCGACTATGTCGGCGGCCTCGACGACCTCCGCCGCGGCCGCGTCCGCATCATCGGCGACCCCGACGAAAGCTACACGGAGGACCCGGTCCGGATCTGGAGGGTCATCCGCCACGCCTCCCGCCTCAACTTCACGATCGAGGAGCGGACCGAGCGGGCCATTCCGACCCATCTCTACCTCCTGGCCAAGGCGGCCGGATCGCGCCTGTTCGAGGAGCTGAACAAGGACATGAAGTCGGGCCAATCCCGCCCGTTCTTCGAGCTGGCCCGGCGCCGCTCCATTCTCCCCGTCATCCTCGGCGCGATCGGCGACTTCTACCAGCGCTCCGGCGACGCCTTCGCCCGCCTCGCCGAGTATCTGGCCGCCATCGACGCCGCCGTCGGGCGCGGCACCCCCCCCGCGCCGGAGCTCACGTACGCCCTCCTCATCTGGCCCTGGGCCAAGACGATCCTCGCCGACACCCTGGGGGACAAGCCCAAGGTCCTCTATGAGGCCTTCCGGGAAGCGAAGCCCGCGACCCAGGTCCCCAAGAGCATCCTCCTCAACGCCGTTCAGACGCTTGTCATCGTCGAGCACATGCTCGAGGCCCTGTCCACCGGCCGGATGCGCTGGGCCCTGAAAAAGCGGGCCCACTATCCCGGAGCCTCCAAGATCTGCGCTTTCCTCGTCCAGGGCACGTTCAGCGAGGGCGAGGACCCCTTCGAGCGGCTCTACAGCGCCCGGTTCGGAGCGGAACGGCCGTCGGAAAAGCGCCGCCGCCGCCGTCGCCGCCCGCCCCGCCGGAAACTCGCCGTCCCCCCGGCCGCCTGATCCGGGCATGGCCGGGAAGTCATGTGCTTCGAGTTGAATCCGGAGTCCGATAACTCTATAATTCGTTGATCCCGGGCCCGCTGACCCGGAACGGCGAGTGAGGAGAGACGAATTGGAAAACCCCAAAACGAGGACATTGACGCTCGGCGGCTGGACGGGCCCCCGCATCTTGAGCTTGATCTCGGGCGCCGGAATGATCGCGGCCTCGGCCCTGACCATCCGCCACTTTTCCCTGGCCAATTACCCGGCCACGATCTTCACCGGCTCCTTCTGCGACATCAGCGCCTTCTTCAATTGCGACAGCTCGGCCTTCTCGCCCATCTCCCAGGTCCTGGGCGTCCCGCTCGGCTTCTTCGGCCTCTTCCTGGGCGCTCTCGTGGCGCTCGGCGCGGTCATCCCGTCCGAAGCCTTCGAGCGGACCAATAAATCGTTGGCCCTCCTCAACGTCCTGGGCGTCATCGGCCTCTTCCTTTACTCGGTGTTCGTCATGGGCAGCCTGTGCCTTCTCTGCTCGGGCTTTTACCTGTTCTCGATCCTGAGCTTCGTCCTCTTCTGGGTCCACGGGACCGGCCGCGAGGAGCGGAACCTCGCCGCCCGCTGGGTCCGGCCGTCCGTCAAGCTCCTGGCCGTTTTCGCGGTCATCGCGGCGGCCGGGGCCTACGGCTTCATCCAGTATCACGACGCCAAAAAGGAGGCCCAGGCCGGCATGGCCGCGAACATCGTCAGGCAGTTCTACGAGCTTCCGAAGGTGGCGTCACCGAGCTTCCTCTCGCCCTACTGGTCCGTAAAGTCCACGGAGCGGTTCGAGGACGCGGCCATCCAGATCGTCGAATACGCCGATTTTCTCTGTCCCGACTGCCTCTACCTCGCCCAGCAGCTGGACAAGCTGAAGAAGGAGTTCCCCGGCAAGATCAACGTCGCCGTCCAGTTTTTCCCGCTCGAGGGCATCTGCAATACGGTCCTCCCCCCCAAAAAGGCCAACCTCCACCCCGGCGCCTGCGAGATGACCTTCATCGCGGCCGGGAACCTCGCCCGCTTCCCCGAGATAAACGACGAGATCTGGGCCAATTTCCGGTCCGTCCGGAACCCGGAATGGCGCCGGGCCCTGGCCAAAAAATACGGCACGGAGGGGGCCATCGCCGACCTCAAGGTCCGCGACCTCGTCGAGAAGATCATCAACACCGGCGCCGAATACGAGAAGACCTCCGACAGCTCTTCGCACGGCATCCGCTCGACGCCGACCATGATCATCAACAACCGGATGATCATCGGGACGCTCCCCTACCAGCACCTGAGGGCGATCTTTCAGGCCTTGGTCGACGAGCGCGACAGCGGAGAGAAGAGATTCATCGAGAACTGGGTCCCGCCCGTCAAAAAAAGGAAATAGGTCCCTCGTCCCCGTTTTAGCTAAATCCGCCGGCACACGAACACGCCCTGGCTGCCATTGCCTGAGGAAAGTCTTTGAACATGTTCTAAAGCCAGAGCGAGGCCGCTTGCGGCACGGAGGCGCGGTCGACAAGGCTGAGCGCTCCCCTGGCGCAGGCGTTCCGGCAGATCCCGCAGCCGTAGCATTTCTTCCAATCGACCAGAGCTTTAGTTTTCCGCTTGCGGGGCAGGAAGGCGGCGAACGGACAGAGCTTGGCGCACTCGCCGCATCCGCTGCACTTCACTTCATCAACCCGGGCCAGGTATTCCGACCGGAACATGACAGGGGTCTTGTAAGCCAGGGACACCTTCATCGCCATGCAGCCCGGGAGCGAACAGTTGCAGATGCCGCCGATGAACGGAGTGACAAAGGACCAGACCGTGTGGCACAGCCCTTCCTCCTCGTTCTCCCGCATCAGGGCCAAAGCCTCCTCCCTGGGCAGGAACTCGAGGCCGCCCGTCTGGGGCCCGATCAGGTAGGCGGGGTCGATGCCGCGGAGGATATTAAGCAGCTCGCCGCCCTGAGGCGCCAGGCTGATCCCGTAGCAGTAGCGGTGCTCGGGCCCGAACGCGACGTGGCGGCAGATGCAGGCCAGCCGGACGACCGAGGTCGTGAAGCCCAGGATCTTCTCGATGTCCTCGATGGGCACGACCTGGCCGAAGTGCATGACTTTCTGCTTTGCGGTGATCTTCTTGCGGATGCCGCGCGTAAAGAACGATGGGATCTTATCGAGCATGTCGAGCGTCCGCACGCCCTTGGCCAGGCGGTCGGGCGACTCAAAAAAGCGCTCTATGAACCCCCTGCGCCGGACGTCGCTGAGGAGGTCTTCGGAGTAGTTGCGGGCGTCCAGGTACCACTTCTTCCCTTCCCCGTGCTGGTGGCAGAAATCGCACATCGGTTTCGGGTTATGAGTAGCACACCTCCCCGCCAATAGCAAGTCAGCGGATGTTCGCCCTTCCGAAAAGGCCCATCCGCGGCGACGCGCTCTGATCTACCGATCCGGCGAGCTCGACCGGCGGCATCCGGATATCCTTGACCCCGCCCCTGAACGCCAGGTTGACGGCAAGGACCGCCGCCGTGGCCTGGGGCGAGGCCCGCAGCGAGGCCCGGCCGACGCGCTGAACGATCCGCGGGTAGGAGAAGAACTTCTTCCTGACCCAAGCGCATCCTTCGATGAGCTCCCGCCGGGACATGTTTTTCGGCTCGAAACAGGCGCGGTCGGTCATGTACATGCTCCAGTCCCGTTCGACGAGCCGGCCCTCGCTCTCGAGCCTCGCGTAGAGCGGTGTCCCGGGATACGGGACGAGGATGTTGATCTGGGCGGTATCGATCCGGCTCTCCAGGGCGAAATCGAGGGTCCGTGCGAAGACCGCTCCGTCATCGTTGTCGAAGCCGAAAATGAAGGCCCCGATGACGCAGATCCCCCGGGCGTGGAGCTTCCGGACGGTCTCCATGTAGACGGCCGCCCGGTTCTCGCCCCGGGCGAGCTTGGTGAGCCGGGCCTGGGCGACAACGGTCTCGAAGCCGACGAACACTCCGGCGCAGCCGCTCCTCTCCATCAGGTCCAGCATGTCCCCGTCTTTGGAGATATTCCAGGAGGCGTTGCCAACCCACGTCTTCCGGAGCGGGATGAGGCCCCGGAAAAGCTCCTTGAAATAATCCGTCTCCTGGGCGACGTTGTCGTCGTTGAGAACGAAGGTGTCCCCGTCGAGCCCCCGGATCTCCTCGATGACCTCCTCGACGGGCCGGCACCGCGTCCGGGCCCCGAAGAGGGCCGTGATGGAGCAGAATTCGCAGCTGAAGGGACAGCCCCGCGTCGCCTGGACGGTATTGACCGTGATGTAATCCTCTTTCCGGAGCAGGTCCCTCCGGGGGACCGGCAGGCCGGCCAGGTCGGAGCTGTTCGACGACCGGTAGACCTTCCGGAGCGCGCCCGCCTTAAAGTCCCTGAGGAGCCCGGGCCAGGTGTCCTCGGCTTCGCCGACGACGATGGCGTCCGCTTCGCGCCCGGCCTCCTCCGGACAGGCCGTCACGTGCATCCCGCCGAGGACGACGGGGACCCCCCGAGCCCGGAATTCCCGGGCGATCTCGTAGCCCCGGTTGGCGTTGGAGGTCAGGAGCGAGATCCCCACGAGGTCGGCGGAGGCGCCGTAGGCGATCGCCTCGCGCTCGTCGTCGACGATGGAGATATCGGCGTCCGGAGGGCACAGGGCCGCGACCATCGTCAACCCCAGGCCCGGATAGCGTTGGGATTTGGGTTGGTTCCTGCGGAAGGACGTCGACCGCGACCGGCGCGCCGACGGATAGATCAACTGGATTTTCATCTCGGCTCACCCCCCCATCCGCCCATAATATGGGGATCCCGGGAGGCCGAGTTGTCAAGAAGATGTCAAGATTTCGTAAAAAAGCCTCTACACCACGGTTTTCCTGGAGCTCGATCGCGGCTATCGGGGCTCGTTTTTCGCGATCTCGGCCCGGAGGGCCGCGTCCACGCCGGCGGGATGGCTCCGGTAATGGGATTCGAGCCGGCTCGAGTCCTTATGGGCCCGCGCGTACGTCCATCCCCCGGACATCAGCCGCCGCTCGTGGAGCTCGTGGAGCAGGATGAACGGGCGCTCCTCCGGCTTGACGTCGTCGTCGATCCAGACCTCTTTCGCCGGGATGAAACCGTAGACCTTGTCGTGCCCGCCCTCCGTGAAATCGATGTAAAAAACGTCCCGGACGAGCTCGCCATCGACGACCCAGACCTTGACCTCGTCGCTCCATTCCTCGAGAAGTTTTTTATGGACGCGGGCGATGACCTCGCCGGTCCGGTGCGCGGCCGCCAGAGCGGCCCCCTCGCGCCCCGCCGCCGTTCCGAGCCTCTCGGTTTTTTCCACCTTGTCGCCTTCGTCAATGGCGTTTCCGTAGGCGGCACCCCGGGCCATGAGCCTGTTCTCGACGAGAAGATGGTCGATGAAGAACCGTTCCTCGCCCGGGGCGTTCTCCTCGTCGAGCCAGAATTCACCGGCCGGGATGAAGCGGAACCTGTAGTGCTGGCCGAAATTCGTGAATTCCTCGTCGATGTTCTGCCGGACGTATTGACCGTTGACGACCCACACGTCGAACCCCTCGGCCCGGCCGGCCATCCTCAGATACGGCTTCCCGGGGACGGAGGCCGGCAGGACGCGCGCGCCCGGCCCCGCGGCGCATCCTCCCATGAGGACGACCGCGGCCAAAGCCGCGCCGAGGATGGCCCGGACGAAAGCCGGACGCCCGCCCTCATGCCACATGGTTATTGGCCCCGCCCGGGATCTCTCTCTTGACCCTCTCCTGGATGTCCTTGAGCGAGGCATAGCTCTCCATGAGGTCCGGCAGGTACTCCGTGCTCGTCACGAACGTCCAGAGATAGGCCACGACGGAGTAGATCTGCCCCGTCGAGAAGTTATCGATGTCGATGGCGATGAAGAGGACAACAAGAAAGATGCCCAGGAGGAAAAGCCTGATCATTCCGAAGTTTAGCGCCCCCAGGTTGGCGATCTTCCTCTGGGGCCGGGCCATGCCATCGTAGTAGGCGCGGACCTCGCGGATGTCCTTCCGGGCGAAGATCTCGAAGACGCCCTCCCGCATGTCATGGAGCTCCTTCTGAAGGCCCATCACCTTCCTGCTGTAGAAACGGTTGATCACCGCGAGCGGAATGACGATGAACATGCAGGTGAGCGAGATCCGCCAGTCAAAGAAGGCCAGGGCGATGGTCGTGCCGCCCAGGTCGAAGCCCTGCTCGATGAAGTCCGGGATGCGGCGCTTGAGGAAGGTCACGTAGTCCCGGGAGAGCTCGACGCGGGCGGCTGTCTTGGCGACGTCAAGGCCCTTCTCGCGGCTCGATTCGGTCGCTTCCACGGCGATGTTCGTGAAGATCTTGAGATAGATCTTCTCATCGATCGATCGCCGGGCCGCGCCAACCCCCGAATTGATCGCGAAGACCCCGATCCAGAGGACCAGGGGAACGGTGTAGGAGATGTGGTCCTTGGACCCGAAGAACGCGATGAGCCGGTCGAGAAGGCGGCCGAACAGGGTCGGCTCCACGATCCAGGCCAGCTTCTCGATGAGGACGAGAGAGACCGCGAAAAAGAAGGGCCGCCTGTACTTCTGGATGATCTCGGCTAATCTCATGAATTTAAAAAGGCGGCGCGGTTCAGGGCCGCTGATTGATTTCGGACTGCTGCTGCGCTTCCCGGGCCGCGGTCCTGAGGTAGAGGGACGCGGCCTGGGCGACGACAAAAACGACGAATCCCATGACGACCAGGCTCAGGAGGATCAAGGCGACCGCCTTGGTGTTCGACACTTTCCGGGCCAGCCCCTGGGGGGCGAGGGCGTCGAAGGCCCATTTCCCGACGAAGACGATCATGATCGTGACCCCGACGGCGAGCCGGTAGCCGTATTCTTCCGCGCGGCCGTAGCTCGAGCGGTCGAGGTGGAAGAAGGGCGAGACCAGCCAGGCGGCGAACAGGAGCAGGACGAC